>NZ_LXTT01000128.1 GCF_001683915.1 Allomuricauda sp. CP2A
CCCCGCCATAGAACCACAGTGCGTTCTCGGTACATCGCATGAAGTCCTCAAGTTTCTGGCTCCGACAGGCCTCCACGTAGGTATAATGGCTGCTGCCCAACACGCACAGGTATACCTCGAGTTCCTGGATCTCTCCCGTATATTTGTCCGTTATATGGAGCTTTTTACCCGTAAAATCGATGAAGAGCTTGTCGCCCGCCTTATGGGTGAAGTGCATCACTGGCGATGTCTCTTTTGTCCATTCACGGTACCAGTACCTGAACTGGGAGAGCTTGAACCCGTCCGGGTGCTTCGCATGATACTCTTCCCAGAGCAACTGTCGCGTGACACCCGTTTTGCGGAGTTCCTTGTCAAAATAAGGGAAGTACCGCTCTAAGGTCCTCAGCTGTTCGCTCTTGGGCTTTTGGTCCGCCTTGAAGAGCCTGTGGATCTCCTCCAGGGTCATCTCCGAGACCTCGTAGGGCGTCAGCCTGTAGCACTTGAAGAACTCGATGTACTTGGCCACCGTGTTGCGGGAGATGCCAAGTTCCTTGCTGATGCGTCGCTTGCTGGCCCCCTCGCCGTACAATTTGTAAATCCTTTTTGCCTTGCGCATATCTATCTGTTTGTTCGCCATGGTCTTTTTTACAAAAGAAACCATCGCAACACTCAAATAGAATCGATCTTTTTAGTGGCTCACTTTCATCCGCCCCACTATGCTCACTTTGGTCCGCCGCGGGTGGCTCAGTTTGACCCGCCGAAGGTGGTATACTATGCCCGTTTTTTGCATTATGGCCAAAATTTCCAAATCGCCCTCTTCTTGAAGTAGGGGGAAAGCTTCATTTAGTGGAAGTTCTTTAATAGGTTCCAATCTCATAAGCAGCTTTGATAAAGCTTCTTGTGCCTCAGGCGTTTTTTTGGTTTTACTATTTTGGTATAAATAGGTGTGTATGTACTTGCGTTGTTGAGATAAAGTACAGTATATTTGCAGCTTTATTGGATAGCCCTTTTTGGCTTTCCTTCTGGTATCAATAAAAATTTCGGCTTGTAGCATAGCTTTTGAAATTTGCACAAGATTTGCACACAAATATACCTAAAACGGGTGAAATTGGGCATTTTTTGCACAAATTGAAAATAGAAATTTAAGGTTAAAATCGACTTAACTAATTGATATTCAGTATTTCGGGATGTGGCGCAGTCTGGTAGCGTACGCGCATGGGGTGCGCGTGGTCGCTGGTTCGAATCCAGTCATCCCGACGAACCATGGTTTTATGACACTAAGTAAAACCTTAATTAATTGAAAACCAGAAAATTAATTTTTTCTGGTTTTTTTTATTTCCATCTGAAACCATCGATGAGGATGTCCTATAGAGTGTCCTATTTTTGTCGGGAAAAATTCCCTAAATTGTACTTCCGTAATTGATTTTTCGTGTGATTTGACTTTCGCTTAATCCAAAGTTTAACTTAAAGCGAGAACACATGAATACCTCTAACGCCTTCAGTATCAGTTTTTGGCTGAAAAAATCAGGAAGAAAAAAAGATGGACGTTTTCCAATTTATGTCCGAATCAGATGTAAAGGAAAAAATGCAGATCTCAGTGTCCATCGATCAACTTTTGAAGAACGATGGTGTCCTATTTTGGGAAAAATGGACCATAGGGCCAGTGAATCCGTTGTTGTCAACAAATATTTGGACGACGTCCGGGCAAAATTACTGGAATGCCATCGACAACTCTGTGCGGAGAGCAACTTTATAACGGCACAATCCATCAAGCTTAGATATCTGGGGAAGGACAAGGTGATGCTCACCCTATTGGACCTTTTGGAGTATAACCGAACCTATGAGTTGCCCAAACTGGCCAAAGGGACAGTCAAGAACTATTCTTCTACAGAGACCTACCTGAAACGTTTCATTGCCAAAAAATATCGGGTGCCCGATATTGGGTTGGCCTCCATTGACTATGCCTTTTTGATTGAATTTGAAAACTTCCTGCGGAACTGCGAACCCATCAAGTCGTTCCAAACATTGAACAACAATGGCATCATGAAACATATGCTACGGTTCAAGAAATTGGTGACCATGGCCTATAAATTTGATTGCATCCCCAAGAATCCCTTCAACCTCTATAAAGTGAAAATGGAGGATTATGACAGTGCTTTTCTGGAAGAGGAGGAAATCTTGGCACTGGGCCAATTGAAATTCGAGGAAAAGGGGATGGAACTGGTCCGCGATATTTTCCTTTTTGCATGCTATACTGGACTGAGCTACATTGAGATCAAACTTCTCAAACCCAACGGTATCGTATCCGGCATCGATGGGGAACTATGGATCGATGTAAAGCGCCAAAAGACCAAGACCGAAGTCAAGGTCCCCCTATTGACCAAAGCCAAGAAAATCTTGGAGAAGTATGCGGATTTTCCCAAAAATGAAGATATTGTTCTTCCTGTGTACTCAAATCAAAAGGTGAACCAATACCTAAAGATCATTGCACAAAGGGCAAATATTGATAAGCACCTAACGTTCCATGTGGCCAGACATACCTTTGCAACAACAATCACCCTTATGAACGACGTACCCATAGAGACCGTTTCCAAGCTCTTGGGGCATACCAAGCTTTCCACGACCCAAAAGTATGCAAGGGTGGTGGAAAAGAAAATCAGTAAGGACATGGCCCAATTGAAAAACATATTGGATGAGAGCAGCCATAAAATTCAAGATAACAGTGGGGTTCCCAATTTGAGAATTGTACGGTAGAGCTGTAGGGGTATTGTTATTTCTATTTAGAATACCTTTTTAGGAAAGCAGTTTTTGCTGATTTTCGGGTTGTTTTATGCGCAATATCGAATGCAGTTCGACTTCAACATATAAGACAGGACACTTAGTTTCAAGGGGTCAAAAGTCAGCTGTCGCGGAAAGGGACTCTACTTCAACGCTACTTTAACATTTGAGTCCTGTTTCTGGGCTATTTGAGAACAATTGGAATCAAAATGAACTAGGCTGAATTAAACCTATCTCTCAAGCCGGTCAGCTTGTTGATTAAATCTTTAAAGCTTTCCGTTTTACCATAGAACATGCTCTCTTTCATCTCCGCATAATCTTCTTCCCATTCCGCCATAACTTCTTCAGGTGGAATGAAATTCAAAGTTTCATAACCATGCTTTGAATAATCGATCCAAGATATTCGTGCATATACTTCTCGGTGTGCCACAATTTTGTCGTACAATGCTTTGTCCTTTATTGCCGATTCCCCAAATCCTGTATCCATCATTCTGGATACATCATATAAATGCCTTGTCATTCGATGACCTCTTATTGGTCCCCGTTCTTTTGGTTTCTGAAATTCCTCATGCAATAGGAACAGTTTTTCCAAAAATGTGCGTTGAGGCAAAACTGTGGGTATATTAACGGCTTTATCAGCAAAGGATAGGCCTCTGTACATTTCCCCAATAAACGATATAACTTCTCTATTTTCAAAGGGTCCCCGAAGTGACCTGGAGCTTATTTCAACCAGTATTCTTGGTTCTAAATAGGGAACCTTGTCGACCAATGACTTATAGCGGATTTCAATGGCCAAGGGATCAGTATCTGATTCTTCAAAATCGCGGACATGGATGGTAAAATCCTTGATGCCCATTTCATGAAGCTTATCCTCTAAATCTTGCGGCAGTATCTCGCTCACAAACTTGCATGATGCCTTTCTAAGTTTTTTAACCTGTTTTCGGGAAAGATCTCCCTCAAATTCAAAAAAGGATTTATCCATACCCAGATCTATGTCCTCCGAAAAGCGCTCAATAAGTCTCCATGCTTTGCTCAAGGATGTACCTCCTTTGAAAACCAGGTGGTTTGAATATTTGGTTTCGAATAGGGTGCGAAGGACAGCGACCACCCACCAATCCTTTTCTATGGCCGCCTGTGAAAGGCCTTTTAAAATACTTGTTTGAACAATCACTTCTCTTCTGTCCTGTTCGGATAAATCAAACCATTCCTTCATGTCGGTTCCCTTTTTGATAGTGAATTTTGCATAATTTCAGAAATCCAAACAGGAGCTAGTTTCATATCATGAACTATTGATTCTCTGTCAACCTTTTGGAGTATCATATTTATTTTTTCCAAGGTTTTGTCATCTATATTGTGTTTGCCCAATTGGCGCAGGGCTTGCATGATAAGGATATTGGTCTCACTCTTGACGGCTAGAATTTTAGGGGAAGCCTTTTTAAACTTTATTGTATTTTCCCCAACGGATATGGTACGGGAAGTTCCGTCCGTTAAGTAAACTAAATTCAAAGGTACCTGTGTGGAAAGCCCCAGTTGGTTGAGTGCCTGAATCCCAGTGGGAATAATTCTGGCCTTATCCCTTTTAGAGATTGCTTTGGCAATTTCTTCCAAAGACGGATATAACGTCCCAAGTAGCTTGTGTTCTTTGGGATATAGATAAATGCCTTGGGCCAATCGGATCAAAAAACCTTTGTCCTCTAACCTTTTCAATGCTTGCCTTATCGCTTCAGATGTACCGAATTTGGAAAAGTTTTTCGGGAAAAAAATTTTTCCACGCTTATGGTTCGAAATTGAATTTTTTATAAGTTTTTCAGTGGGTATGGGCATTTTGTCACTTATTTTCCGTCACAAATTTAGTAAAAAAATGTGACGAATAAATTTTTGGGGAGACAAGAGTGAAAATCACAAAAGATGGAGGGTGTAAACCTAGTGCTGTTGGTCTTGACCAACAGCACTAGGCAAATTTTCCACATGGTAAACATCGGTGTTCATGAGCTATTTTGATATTTCAAGTGAATTGTGAACACCGATGTTTACCATGTAGTGAAGTTAGTTTTTTCCAGGAAGAAAGTCAATGGGGTAGGGGCTTTGTCGACGGTGTGTTATAAACAAATTAATGAACAGTGTGCTCTTGGGCCAAAATTCTTAAACTTGTCTATATGCATGGTAAGGGCAACCATTGGGTTCCCAAGGAGCGCTTTTGAAACCATTATAAATCACATCAGGTACCAACGCTTGAATTTTGCCTTATAACTTTTATTTTCTTACCAATATTCCCGAAAGTTAAGCTCGCACTATTTTCTCGGACAAGGGACGGCATAAAACCGTTCCGATGGTCACTGTTTATTCCGTTTCCTTGCCGCTCCAAAATTTTGTCTTCCGCTTGGTTTCCGCTCAAATATTGTTTAACCAAAAATCCAAAAAATCATGGAAACACAAACAAAACAAAGAGCGACAAGCAAAAGGAATGCGGACCAATCATCAAAAGCAGAGCGACCCACACCGCAGAAGGAACGGAACTCTGTTCCACAGATCCAGATGTTGGAAATCGGTTTGGTTTCGCCAGATCCGACACAACCCAGAAAAACCTTGGATGAACAAAGTCTCAATCATTTGGCACAGAGTATTGCCGAGCATGGTGTATTGCAGCCCATCACTGTGAGAAAATCTGATGACGGCTATATCATCATCATGGGTGAAAGGCGATTTCGAGCCAGTAAATTGGCAGGATTGCCTACTATTCCAGCCATGATAAGGGAATATGCGGGCTCTGAAATTTTGGAAGTCCAGATCATCGAAAACCTCCAAAGGAAAGATGTGGAACCTACTGAGGAGGCCGAGGCCATCCAATTTTTGTTGGACCGTTACGAACCCGTTGAGATTGCCAAACGTCTCGGGCGTTCGGAGAACTATGTCCGCCAGCGTATCAAATTGGCCGGTTTGATCGAGGGATTCAAGGCCTTTGTCCGAAATGGGGAAATGACCTTGTCCTTGGGAGTCGCAGTGGCACTTTTTGAGCCCGGCGAACAACAGATGTTATTGGAAAGCCTGGAAGGGAAATTTCAGGAACATCGGATTAAACGGATGATCGAGAGCCGAACCTTTGACCTGACCAAGGCCGGCTTTGATGTGACAGATAAGACCTTATTGCCCAAAGCAGGGGCATGTGTTGCCTGCCCTTTCAACGCTGCCAACCAAGGCAACTTGTTCGGGGAAGGGAAGATGGTCTGTACCCGGACCTCCTGTTTTGAGAACAAAAAGACAAAGACCTTTTTGCAACTCCTGAAAAGAGTAAAAAAGGAAGGATTGAAACTGGTGCCCAACATCAACAAATATTGGGTGGACGAGGAACGCAACCAGTGGGTCATGGCCCAAATGGAAAAAGAAGGTCTAGAAGTACATTTGACCAATGAATTCGAAATTTTAAAGGAGCCTGTTGAGCCTACCATGAAAAGCATTAAAGAAGAGCACCGGCACTATGAATACACCGAGGAAGAATTGGCTGAATTCCTTGACGAAGCTTTGGAATCCTTCACCGAGGAAAAGGAGGCATGGGACAAGGCCGTGGAAAATGGATTTGAAAAGGGTATTCTACTGGAAACGGATACCTACTTGACACAGTCCATTTTTGTAAAGGTCAGGGAAGAAACCAATAATGGAAGTTCAGGTGCCAAGTCCTTGGAGAAACGGAAGATGGCTGAATGTTCCCCAGAGGAACAGATCATCAAGATTCATACACGGGAACTTAGGAAAAAACAGATCGAGAACAACCACCAGTTCAAGGAAGTGGTGGATATGATCCGGGAAACGGATTACATCAATAGGAACAAACCTTTGACCACGGATGAAATGGTGGCCATCTCCATCTCACTGTTTGAGAACAACATTGGATATTATAGTCAAAGGGAACATTTTGAGGGGTTCATTGGGGAGGATTCCAAATTGTCCCGAGAGGAGCTGGTGGCCCGGTTCAAACAAAACTTCAAGAAAGAGACCTTCTATAAACTGATACGGTTTTTGTTGACCCGACAGGTACACCTTGGGGAAAGCAACCATACCAATGACCTGACCAACCAATCCTTCTATGTGGCGATGCTATCCTTTTACAAAAAAAAGATCTCGGCCATTGAAGAAACATATGCAGAAAGTCGTCAAAAGCGTGAAGCACGGATCAAGGAAAGGATTATAGTTCTGGAACGGCAGGCCAAGGCAATTGAGGATTAACAAAGATTGATGGAAGGGGCCTGTCACCAGGCCTCTTTTTTTTTTGGACATCCATTGTTTATCTACATCGTTATGTAAGCTATAATGTCCAACTGATTATTGTGCTCCCAGGGTTCTACTGAATGGACCAAGGTAATGGGATAGCTTCCTTTATCCCTTCCCTTAATTAAACCTATGGTTCCATTATGGGCATGGACACCAAAAAAAGAGTGGGGAACATGTTTTTTATCTAGGGTATTACTTTTAAAATTCTTTTTTGCCAAACTCACTATCAATGAACCGCGATTTGTTCTTAGCGTTACTGAAGGAATAGGATAGACTTGGGATAATTATGTCCACCACAATGATATATTTGATGGTGGTAAAAAATTCCCCTTCCCCAAAGGTCGTGAAAGCTACTCTTTGCTGCCCAAAAGCAAAAGATTGATATTTTGCCACCGCAAGGTGGTGCTCAGGCGATTGTCCAAAAAGGTCTTTCGAAACGTTAGGTCGAGGGAATTTGGTTTAAAAATAAACGGGACAAGAGCATACTATCCTTTTTTATCTGCCGTTGGGTAAATATGGAATTACATGTAAGAAAGAGATTTTGTTCCATTTGTTTAATGGGATTGCTTGGTATTTTGGGTCTTGGCTGCAGTGCCGACTCGGGACAAGCGGATGATGGAAATGGATTGAACGACACAATGGATGTTTCACAGAACCGTAAGTCCGTCGGGGATTCGGCCGCAGATCTGTTGGATGGTTCCCGTTTTCCAGCACTGCACCTTGAAATATTCTATGTGGAAGGTCTAAAGCCCAGTGCAACAACCTTGGACAATTTTGAGTCCTTCTTGATGGAACGGCTCCATAAACCCGATGGGGTTACCATTGCGCTTACAGAGATTTCATCCCCAGGGCAGGCCGTTTATTCCATTACGGATATCAGGAACTTGGAGGATGATATACGTACAGCCTATAACCAAGAGGGTATCCTAAAGGTTTTTGGCCTTTTTATTGATGGGGAATATTCCGAGAACACGGAAAACGGTTCCGTATTGGGGGTAGCCTACAGGAACACCTCCTTTGTCATCTTTGCGGATACCATCCGGGAATTTAGCGGACAACCCTTGGCCCCGAGCACTGCGGTTCTGGAGACCACGGTCCTTGACCATGAGTTTGGACATCTATTGGGATTGGTAAATGCCGGTACCCCATTGCAAAGTACGCATCAGGATGAGCCACACGGAAAGCATTGTACCACTGAGGATTGTCTGATGTATTGGACAGCGGAAACCGGTGAGGGGCTCATCAATATGATCAGTGGCGGCACCATTCCAGGATTGGATGCCGCCTGTTTGGCAGATTTACAGGCCAATGGTGGCAAATAAAACCTTTGACAATAAAAAAAGCCCCGTTCTGGGGCTTTTCTTGTTATAATCGATGGGATTGCCTATAGCGAAGCGGTCCCGGTCACGGTGACATTGGCGCTCAACTGTAGGGCCGATGTGATATTGATGGCCCCCAGGTCGAGACCTGTGGTGGACTCCACTTCCAATTGTGAGTTGAAATAAAACTCAGTACCATCTTGGGTATAGGAAGCAAAGATGAGTTCATACTCCCCTTCGGCCAAAAAGTTAAGGCTATAGGAGTTGTTGATTCCGCCCACTTCAGCACTGGTCACGGCATTGGCGAACCTGATACTGCTCTCACCCTGGCCCTGGGTCTCCACTTCGGCATTGTATGTGCCCTTTTCATAGGCATACACCACAATTTTATCGGAAGTATCTTGGGAATCGTTGACCGTACCCGAAATCTCTCCCGTCGCTTCTTTGTTTACGGTCCGAATACCTGCGGAAAGCTCTGAAAGCGTCACGAAATCAAAGTCTGATTCCAAGGTCCCCTGTTCTTCCTTTATGGTCTTTCGCAGGTCGAAATCGATGATGATCTCATTGGTATTGGTGGCAAAGACCTCGAAACTATCAGTGATATTGATGGACTGTGAGGTCGACGCGATCTTGTCCTTGGTCCCATCGGCCATTTCCACATAACATCCCGGGGCATTGCCATCCATATCGGAATCATAGTCCAGTACAAGTTCCAAATTGGAATAGGTTCCCGCTTCCATGTCAAGATTGCCCAAAGTTTTGGTCTGCCCGTTGACCAAGGCCGAAAGGTCAAAAGTGGTCTTGGAGAACCCCTCAATGGAGTTTCCGTCCACCTTTACATCGGAGACCGTGATGAACACAGCTTCCACGTTCGCATTGTCAATGGGTGCATCGGTCATTTTAAGGGTTGTTTGATAAGATTCCTTCTCTACATTGTCATTTTCATTGTTGTCACTACAGGATACTATCAAAAGCATTGTTCCAAAGATAATTCCCAAGTTTTTCAAAAGGGTCTTCATAAAAATTAAGATTTAAGGATTTATTATTTGTTTCAGTAATATAACAATTGGCATACGTCAAACCCTACTTGGGTCAAACAGGCCCAATACAATGCCGACTTCATGGAATGATGGTTCGGACTCCCTACGATAGGGCTCACAGATGATACGGCATACTTAGAAACACATTGGATTTTTTTGATTAAAGAGGTCAAGGGTCCTGGTCCGTATACGTAGAACAATGGTTCTGATATTTTAAATCAATGAAGGTTCGATCATTTACGTTTTTCGATTGGATTGTTCAAACAACAAGCGGGAAAGTGAACCTTGAAATTTGGGACAAAAACATGATTCTGGGAATCTTGTTTTCAGTAATGGCTTAATCGGTTTCCCGCTCAGTTTAAAGGATGGTCGTTTTGTAAAGCGAACTTTTTAAGGAACAAGTGAATTGTCCAATGTCCCCACTATTTTCTGGACCAGATTAAAATTGCGTTCTCCTTAAAATTCGTGCTGTATAGGTATTCCCCGTCGAATTGCACATCCGTTGGATACTTGATGCTTTCGGTCAAGACTTGCCGCAATGATCCATCAAAGTTGTAAATCAACACCCGGCCATTTTCTTGGTCGGTAATTGCGAACTCCCTTCCCCCCATTGCAATACCGGAAGCGACGTTCATTTTTTCATTTCCACCAATGGTTTTTAGGTGTGTTCCATCGAACCCGAAGACCTGTATTCTGCTGTTGTACGCATCGGCCACATATATCCTGTTATCCTTCATCTTTACGTCTATCGGATAGTACAGCTCCCCATCTTTGTGCCCCTGCCTACCAATAGTGAAGCATTCATTCGGTGTCTGTACGATGATTCGGTGGTTATAAAAATCGGCTACAAGAACTGTATCTCCGTAAATGGAAACCCCTGCTGGGGCCTGTGGTCTTTTGGATAGTTTCAAAGGCCATCTTTTGTCATCTCTATATTGCCAGATGGTGTCCGTCAAAAATTCGGGAATAAACAGGGTGCCATTGTCAGTATGGATGTTCATTGGTCGCTGGATACCAGTAATCGAATCCAACAGCTCTCCGTCCCGGTCGATCTTGTAAAGCCTAAAATAATCAGGATCGGAAAACCATATCGCATCACCATCTTTGGCCAAAGCCAAGGGTCGGGCTTTCTCGGGCAGCATGATCTTCCGTTCGAACTGCCATTGTTTCTCGGGCTGCTCACAACTTGACATAAGGGACAGTAAAAAAACAACCTGAATAATATGTGCGGGTCTAATATTCATATCCATAGTTTACTATCGTAAGTATTAAAACCAGAAATGTAACGGTCCAAAGCGTCCACGAATTAATGTGGTGCTTTTGTCCATGGTTTTGACAAGGACCTGCATTCCCACATTTCCTTTCATTTTTGATGTTTTTAAAATGGGCGAACCCAAGCGTTCCTGCCGAAATAGTGGTCAGATAGGGCTGCACGGGATGTACCCATTCAAAATTCCCACCCAAGAAACCCAGTCCCGCCACGACCGACAACAAGGTCGGGGCCAAACAGCACATTACCGGAAGAAGGGCCGCTACCAAGCTGGTGCCCAATACCATTTTGAGAATTACTTTCATAAGGCCTATTCTATTTTGGACAGTATGATCTCCCATTGGTCCGAGAGATTATCATCATCTTCATCCTGTACCGTGCCACTTAGCGTTGTCCTGCCCACCGCCAATTTTTGAACCAATTCGATTGATGTATCCTGCGATACCGCAAACCGTTCGTTATCGGTCTCGATGTACCATTGGCCATCCTCTTTCGTTGCGTTACCCATTAGAACCACTTCGGCTTTCTTTGCCGAAAAACCGTTCTTTTTGACCTCTTCCTGAATGCTACGTAAGGTAAGGTCATTTTTTTCGGCCAATCCCAAATACGCTTTTCCATCGTTCAGGCTGACGCGAACCTCCTGAAGCCCGTCCATCTTTTTCAACCCGCGTTCCAATCCATAGGCACAGGGCGCGCAGTCCATTCCATAGACTTCTTGGTCAACCCTGGCGATTTGGCCGCTTATCGTGCCTATTCCAAGAATACCGATCAGGGCCATCATTTTGATGTTTTTCATTATATGTGCTTTTTAATTTATACTGTGTTTACAACCAATAACTTAAATTTACGGCAATCCGATACCTTTCTTTTACCCAACCGGGTGTCAAATCCTGTACTACTGGAACCATCGCACCAAAGGATATGCCCCAAGCACCGTAAAGTCCTAGGAAAGAAGGTCCCACCAAAACCTTTGTACTGCGCGTATCGCTCAAATCCAGTTGTCCATCAATTTTATTGACTCCAGGGAATTCGGCCAATGATTCGATAAAGATGCGCCAATCGGGTTTTGGGTAATCACCCAAAAAGATATTGGGCCGGTACCCCACAACGGCACTCGCATAGGGCAGGTCGCCCAATCGTTCGTCATCTCTTTCAAAATAATATTGGTAACCGCCACCGATCCATGCATACCAAGTGCGTGAGGCATAGCCCGTGGAAATGGCTGCATGTATAGCGTTGCCGACATTGACCTGTCCCCTGACATTATCGGTAGGAGTGGAAACACCCACGATGGCAGTGGACTCAAACCGCTTTCCCACACCAAAGGCGTTCGAGAAAAAACGGTACCAAAGGGAAGCCTCGATATCCCCATTGGCGGGCATATTGCTATTGCCCCGTGTCCTTGGCGTCTCGCCCAACCGTTCTATCAGTGTGGGCGTGGTAAGGTTTACCTGTAGATCTTCTGTAATGCCATAGGAAAATAGGTAGCGCAACATATAGGAGGTTTCGGTTTCTGTGCCTAGGCTCATCCCGGCCACGTTCAAATCCACACCGCCTTTGGCAAGGGTCGGTGTCTGTAGCCCATAGAGGGGGCCGTGGCCCTGGGCCATCACCGATCCTGATATGGCCAATAGCAATATCAATTTGACATAGCGAATGTTCAGGGATATTCTGCAAATCATATGCAAACACTTTTCAATTATGACTGCCCAATTCCTGCTTCCACCAATTCCATTTCGGTAATGGCCGAATCCTTACAGCATTCCAAGAGCTCACCGTTCACGACCACAGCAGGCACTTTCTTGATGCCGTATTCATCCAACTTATCAAGACAGGTCTTGTCCTCACATAGCCTGACCAGATCATAGGTCGTTACCTCACATGTATCGCAGGCCAGTTCCTTTATCTTTTTGACCACGGGGTCACAGACCGGACAATTGGCCGTAAATACTTCTACTTGACGTTTCATGTTTCTGTTTTTTAAATAGTTTAAAATTTCCTGTACGCGACATGGAATTCAAACAATGCATCAAAGGTAGAATGGTGGGTAGGGTGGTCTCCAAATAAAATTTCAAAAAAAAAAGCCCGCATCGTGCAGGCCATCCAATCGGTAGTGATTATGGGGAGGTCAAGCATTTTTGTAGTTTTCGAGTTTGGCCTTGAGCGCATCTATTTCCTTCATCTTTTCCGTTAGGCTGTCCAATTCCAAATCTGGAAATTGCTTTCGTATAAATTCGATACGTTCTTCATTGCCGCAATTTCCTGGACAGGCCTCGACAGTCTCGGATATCTTGATGGCGAGGGTCTTTCGATAGGTCTCATCGAGGAGCAGGTGATGTGCCTTGTCCAAGGCGTTCTTCACTGCTTTGAACTGTACCAAAATCTTCTCGGGGTCGGAACTTTCGTCCAATAACCTGACCAAACCGTTTACCTGTCCATTGATGCTTTGAAGTCTCGTTTTGATGTCCTGGCTTAAATCTTTTGGTATCATAATTTATATTTTATCTGCAATATATGGTTGTGAAAAGGGTGGTCTACCACTATTCTCGTCAACAACAGGAAGATTTATTCTGTATGGGTGGACAGGCGACAGAGCCATAGGAACAAAAAACACAGCAATCGCCTTCTTTAGGTCGAATTACTTCGTGACAGTTTTTACATTCATAAAAGTACTGGCAAGCATCGGTTGGCATTTCTTCCTCTTCTTGGTACCCACATTTGGGACAGGTAATGGTAGATAATATTTTTGTATCCATATTATTCGGAAACGTTATAGCCCGTATTGTTGATGGCCTTTATGATTCGTTGCTCCGTAACTTTGGTACGGTCATATTTAACTGTAGTATTGCTTTTTTCATAGCTTGCTTTTACTGAAACGATACCGTCCAATTTGTTGACCTCGCTCTCAATGTGGTTTTCGCAGCCGGAACAGGTCATTCCTTCCACTGTAAAGGTTATATCTACCATGTTGTCCTGCTGCACATATATGATTTCCTTGGTCGGTTGGGCATAAAAAAGCCCTGAGAAATATGGAAATGCCAGCATCAGTCCCGCAAAGAGGGTAACAAATAGCAGGAACCTTTTTGATTGTAGAAAGGAAGGTTTTACATCATTTTCACAGGCACAATCAATTTCTTGCTGCGATTTTGACTTTAGCTTCTGGTACCAGGCAAATCCAAGTACCAATACGGTCAGGCCTATAAAAAATGGTCTGAAAGCTTCCAGCCATGCAAAGGTAGATGCCATTCCGCTGGTGCCCGCAATCAATGCAAGCACAGGTGTGATGCAGCATAATGAAGCTGTGATCGCTGTAAAAACTCCAGTGAACATTGCTGAATATGATGATTTTTCTATGTTCATTCTATGCAACTTTTTTGTTTTCCTGAAGCCTGCTGAAGATGCCTTCCAACACCTCGCTTTGGCCTTTTACCAGTGAGTAATACAAGGTTTGACCTTCCCGTCTGGAGGTAATTAGACCAGCATCCTTCATCTTACGGATATGCTGCGAAATTGCGGGTACGGTCATTTCCAGTATATCTGAAAAATCACAAGGGCAGAGCTCACCTTCCTTGTTCAGCAGGAAAAGAATCTTCAATCTGGTCTCATTTCCTGCTAGGGCCAGTACCTTACCAATAGTGTTGATTGAATTCGAACTCATCCGTAGTGTCTCGCGACAGCGCATCAACTGCTTTTGGTCCGCCTCGGCGCGGGTGCAACTTAATTCAAGGGCCATGATAAAAATTTTATTAAAGATAAGGTTATATCATTATATAAGCAAATGCTTAAATAAATTGTGTTTTTTTATGACCGGTTTATGGAACGACTGGCTTATCCTTCAAGGAAGCATCCCATTACAGGTCAACTTGCCCCTTTTGAATAGGACTTTTATACATCCGACGTGGCCTTTAGTACTGCCCGCTACATAAATTGAATCTTTTAGGCCACCATTTTGTACTATGATTAAGACCGTTTATTACGGTCAGTTGGACACCTGTCCATTACAAGGAACGTTTGCTTGTTCCACTTGCCAACTGTACTTTGTTTCGTGTTGCATGGCAGTTGTAGAGGCTTGTTCCAGAAGTGATTTATTTTTTCGGTTATATGAGCGTTCTTGGATACTTTGATTTTTTCCAGACGAATTGGGATTGGGACGTGCTCTGGTAAAGCCATAGCCTTTTGGGGCGTTGGAATGGATTGGAAATTTCCTGTCTTGAATTTTGGATGGTCCGGATTGCCCCATTTGATCATCCCTTGAAATTTGAAATGGAATGCTCTTGGTTCCACACACTAAATCTTCAATAGGTCCTTTCCGAATTTTGCAATGCAGTTGCACCAAAGTTCTGTTATCTTTGCAAAGTGAAATTTTTTACCGTCATATTATCCATCTACGTATTGGCACTCAATGTGGTTCCTTGCAGTGATGCGGGTAACGTAACAGAAGACTCCCAAGGTGTTTATCTGGTTCAATTTGATGGTGAACACAGCGAGAATTGTGAACTATGCTCACCATTTTGCCACTGCCATTGCTGCCATGTGCACACGGTGGATTTTGGTATAGCTCGATTCCAGCCGCTTCAAGAGACTTACCTTGAAGATGATTTCACCCATTTTGAAGGATTGGGCAAGGAATTTACCGACCCACTATTTCAACCTCCACAGGTTTAATTCAGTTTTACAGGATAGCTATATCCGATTATGAGGTTTATGGACTTTGAACTTTTCAAAGACCTGTTCCCTCATACTTGCAACCCTATTGCATTGGTTCAACTGAATTAAAACACATTTTATATGATCAACAGAATCATTGATTTTTCAATCAATAACAAATTTATTATAGGTCTGCTGACCCTCGCATTGATTGGTGCGGGCGTTTATAGCATGACCCAAGTTCCCATCGATGCCGTACCGGATATCACCAATAATCAAGTACAGGTCATCACCCAATCACCTAATCTGGGAACAGAGGATATTGAACAATTCGTGACCTATCCCGTGGAAGTTGCGATGAGCAACCTGCCCAATGTCAAGGAAATCCGCTCTGTTTCCCGTTTTGGGCTTTCTGTGGTGACCATTGTATTTGACGATGAGGTGGGCACTTATTTGCCCAGACAACTTGTAGCCGAAAAACTGCCCGAGGTTCAGGAACAGATCCCTTCTGGCTTTGGCAAACCCGTTATGGGGCCAATTTCAACGGGATTGGGCGAAATCTACCAATATACCCTTGAAGTAGATGATGAACATCAAGGTGAATATTCGGCAACGGAACTGCGAACGATGCAGGACTGGATTGTACGGAGACAGATGGCCATGGTACCCGGCGTGGTCGAGGTAAACGCCTTTGGCGGAAACAAAAAGCAATACGAAGTGGCGGTTGACCCGGACGAACTTCGCGCCATTGGTATAACCATTACAGAAGTGTTCTCGGCCCTAGAGAACAACAACCAGAATACAGGTGGGGCCTACATCGAGCGTAACCACCAAGCCAACTTCATTCGTGGTGAAGGGCTGGCCAGGACCATATCGGATATTGAAAACATGGTGGTCAAGGCCGTTAATGGCATTCCCATCAAAGTGAAGGATATAGGTAAGGTAAGCATGGGAAGTGCAGTACGCTATGGTGCGCTTACCAAAGATGGAAAGGGTGAAGCTGTGGGCGGAATGATCTTGATGCTCAAAGGGGCAAATTCCAACGAGGTGATCGAGAACGTGACCCGACGTGTGGAACAGATACAACGGTCCCTTCCTGAAGGAGTGTCCATCAAACCTTTCCTTGACCGCAGCGAATTGATCGCCGAGACAACAGGCACGGTAACGGGGAACCTTTTGGAAGGTGGGCTTATCGTGATCTTCGTGTTGGCCTTGTTATTGGGAAATTGGCGTGGCGGACTCATTGTGGCTTCGACCATACCCTTATCCCTATTGTTTGCCTTTATTCTGATGAATGTTTTTGACGTATGGGCAAACTTGATGAGCTTGGGGGCAATCGATTTTGGAATCATTGTGGATGGTGCGGTGATCATCGTAGAGGGCACCGTTTTTTTAATGTACTCCTATGTGGTCAAAAAGAATGGCGTTAGTGCGGAAACACGGGATGACATCGCCGCCAAGGCCTCCAAAAAAATGATGAACGCCGCTTTCTTTGGCCAGCTGATCATTCTAATCGTGTTCCTGCCCATTTTAGCCTTGGAGGGCGTCGAAGGGAAAATGTTCCGGCCCATGGCCCTCACCTTCATTTTCGCCATGATCGGGGCCATGCTATTGTGTCTTACCTATGTGCCCATGGTTTCGGCATTGTTCCTACGGCCGCCAAAATCCAAAAAACAATCCTATGGCGATAGGTTCGTGCATTGGATTGAGCAGAAATATGAACCGTTGTTGACCAAATCACTTTCCAAGGCCAAAATGGTCGTAAGCATTGCCCTTGGCCTTTTTGCCATTGCCATTTTCGCCTTTACGAGAATGGGCGGTGAGTTTATCCCGCAATTGGACGAAGGTGATATTGCCTTTCACGCGATCTTGAAACCCGGCAGTTCCCTGTCGGAAACCATCGAAACCACGACAAAGATTGAACGTATCGTGAAGGCCGAATTTCCCGAAGCGGAAACCGTTCTCAGCCGTATCGGTGTCGCCGATGTACCAACGGACCCGATGCCCATGGATATCGCCGATGTCTTCGTTATCCTCAAACCAACGGATGAATGGACATCTGCAGAAAGCAAGGATGAATTGGTGGAAAAAATGAAGGAGGCCATCAGTATCGTTCCCGGTGTGAATTTTGAGTTTACCCAACCTATAGAAATGCGCTTCAACGAACTACTTACGGGTGTTCGTGAGGATGTGGCCATTAAATTGTTCGGGGAAGACCTCGGCATATTGGCAAGCAAGGCCGAGGAAATGGGGGAAATCATTGCCACCGTTCCCGGTGTGGCAGATATGAAAGTTGAGGCCACGGACGGCCTGCCACAAATCACCATTGACTATAACCGCAATAAATTGGCACAGTACGGTCTAAAGATCGAACAGCTCAATAAAGTGGTACAGGCCGCCTTTGCAGGAGGAAAGGCGGGCGTAATCTTCGAGGGTGAAAAACGGTTTGACCTGGTCGTAAGACTTCAAAAGGAAAACCGGCAAGGCATCGAGGACATCCAGAACCTGTTCATCAACCTGCCCAATGGTTTGCAAATCCCATTACGGGAAATTGCCGAGGTAAGTTATGAACCCGGCCCGATGCAGATAAGCCGTGACAATACCAATAGGCGGACCTATGTGGGCATCAATATTCGCGACCGTGATGTAAAATCCGTTGTAGAGGATATCCAAGAAAAATTGGATGCCCAGTTTGACCTGCCCACAGGATATTACATTCGGTATGGTGGTGCTTTCGAAAATCTGGAACGCGCCAGCAATAGATTGCAAACTGTTGTCCCTATTGCCTTGTTCCTGATTTTCATATTGATTTATTTTGCGCTAAAGTCCTTTCCACAGACCTTGATGATCTACCTCGCCATCCCGATGGCCACCATTGGCGGTGTGTTCGCCCTCTGGTTAAGGGATATGCCCTTTAGTATTTCCGCGGGGGTCGGCTTTATCGTGCTTTTTGGCGTGGCCGTTCTGAACGGACTCGTCATGATAAGTGGTCTCAATGAACTGAAGGAAGAAGGCGTGACCAATCTTAAAGGTAGAATTATAGAAGGCACCAAAAGACGGATTCGTCCCATTATGCTCACGGCCTTTACGGATATTTTAGGGTTTCTTCCCATGGCCGTTTCGGCTTCGGCCGGGGCAGAGGTACAGCGACCTTTGGCCACCGTGGTCGTTGGTGGCTTGATAACTTCGACCCTCTTGACCCTCTTTATCCTACCCATCTTTTACCAATGGGTCGAGGGACGTTCGGAACGGATGAGGAAACCCGACCCGAAATGGGTTACCCCTGTGGTCATGGTCCTTCTTTTGTTCGCCACCGCACTGCCTGCCAAAATGCATGCGCAAGAAGGTTTTGAAAATGCACGGCAGATCCAGCCTAAAGATTCACTGCCCGCTATTTCATTGGAAGAGGCGGTGGAAGTTTCCAGGAAAAACTACCCGCTGTTGAAAGCGAAACAATGGGAGGTCCAAAAACAAACCGCCCTAAAAGGTATGGCTTACGACCTTGGCAATACCCAAGTCTTCACAGGTGGCGAAGAAATTGCGGACGGACAAGGAATTTATACCTTGGTTGGGGTTGGACAACAGAATATCGACCTGTTGGGCATCAGTGCAAAAAGGCGTTTGCAGAGACAACGCATCGCTTTGGCCGAGACAGCTCTTGACCTTTCCGAACTGCAAGTGGAACAGGAGGTCAAAAAGGCTTGGTCAGAAGCCTATCGACAACGACAGAAATTTGAACTGTACCGTGAACTGGATTCCATTTATTCACAATTTAAAAAAGCAATAGAACTCAACTTCAAGGTAGAGGCCATTTCCCGGCTGGAATATTCATCGGCCACAAATCAGGCCTTACAAATCAACAATCAACTGCAACAGGCCGAAAGTGATTATGCCATCGCCCTGCAAAAGCTCAATCTTTGGTTGGTTTCGGACATCTACTATTCCGTTCCAGAAAAGCTTGATGAAAGTTCGGTAACGGTTTTGGGATGGGACGGGGATTTGGGAAAACACCCAGCGCTGGAACTTTCACAAAGGAGCATCGAGGAGGCCGAGGCGACATACGATGCGGCACGTGCCGACCTGCTGCCTAAGTTCAACCTTCAGGGCGGACTGCAACAGGTCAATGGCAATAGCGGGTTCTACACCTATCAAGCCGGCATTTCGGTTCCTTTGTTTTCAGGTGGACAGCGTAGTCAAGCCAAGGCCGCCAAAATTGAAAGTGAAATCGCAAAGACCAATGCAGATTATACCAAACGCCAGCTGCAATCCGAATATCGGCAGGCGGTGCAAGCCTATCGGAAATGGAGCGCATCGTGGCAATTTTATAGGGACAAGGCCTTGCCGCTTGCCCAAGAGCAGCGCAGGGGAGCGTTGTTGGCCTACGTGGAGGGTGCGGTGGACTATGCAGCGTTCACACAGATTATTCGGGATGCCATAAACACGGAAATGGATGCACTTGACGCTCTTGACAACTATCTAGAATCAGTATTTGAATTACAATATTTTAAACAATAGACAAATGAACAATCTTTTTAAATATAGCGTTATCGGGCTCGTGACGATGCTCTTGGTTCTTACTTCCTGTGGGAATTCCAAAGCCGATACTGAGGAAGCAAAGCAAAAAAATCCTGAAGTGGGTGAAATGCACAAAGAAGGTGAAGCCAAAGAAGCCATGCTAACGGAAACGCAATTCCGCAACCTTAACATGAAAATCGATACCGTTGCCCCACGTGTTATGAAGCAATATGTGGAGGCCAATGGCCAACTGGAGGTCCCACCACAGAACGAAGCGACCATTACTACCGTCGTGGGTGCCAATGTGGTGTCCATAGAGGTCATTGAAGGCGACAAAGTAAGCAAAGGTCAAACGGTTGCCTATCTGTCCCACCCCAATATCATCCAGAAACAGACCGATTTCCTGAACGCCTACAGTAACAGCCAGTTTCTTAAGAAGGAATTTGAAAGACAAAAAACCCTGTATGATGCCGGGGTGGGCAGCGGGGCCAACTTTCAAAAGGCCGAAGCGGAATACCGGGCCTCCCAAAGCCTAGCAAAAGGATTGGAAGCACAGTTGGAACAATTGAACATTAGTGCATCCGGGGTCAGAAACGGTACGATTTACCAACGGGTGGCATTGCGAAGTCCCATTGAGGGATTTGTCCAAAAAGTAGCGGTCAAAACCGGGCAGTACGTAGAACCGCAGACCGACCTATTTGAAATCGTTGACACCCATCACGTCCATGCCGATTTAATGGTGTTTGAAAAGGATGTGTACAAAGTAAAGGTAGGCCAGCAAGTATCCTTCAATGTGCAATCCATTCCCGGAAAGGAACTTACTGCGAAAATTTATTCCGTAGGGAAAACTTTCGAGCAAAATCCCAAAGCGATACACGTCCATGCTGAAATCGAGAACAAGGAAGGGCAGCTGATTCCAGGGATGTATGTTGAAGGACGGATTGAAATCCAAAAATCCGAGACCGTTGCGGTGCCTGAAAGTGCAATAAGTTCAAACGAAGGAAAGAAGTATATTTTTAAAGCGGAGCGTGAAGGCAATGACTGGAGCTTCAAACCTGTCGAAATTAACACAGGCCCAAATGACGGGGATTGGGTCGCCATCGATTTTGTAGATTCCGTTGGGCCATATACTACATTTGCATACAACAATGCCTACTATTTAATGGCCCAAATGAAAAAAGGGGATGCGGGACATAGCCATTGATAAAATTACAATATGATGACAGAAATTGAAAAAACATTGGAAAACAAAGGTGTACGCCCAACGGCGATGCGTATTTTGATCTATAAATATTTGGCTGAAAAGGAAGTGGCCATTGCCCTGACCGATATGGAGAACGCTTTCTCAAAAGCGGACAGAACCACATTGTACCGGACCCTGAAGACCTTTGAGGAAAAACGCATTGTGCAC
Source organism: Allomuricauda sp. CP2A (assembly GCF_001683915.1). Lineage (GTDB taxonomy): Bacteria > Bacteroidota > Bacteroidia > Flavobacteriales > Flavobacteriaceae > Flagellimonas. The sequence goes on from NZ_LXTT01000128.1 coordinate 21,226, forward strand.
CAAATAGATGATGGCACCAATATTTCAAAGTATGCCCTGTGCGAACCAGGTTGCAATTGTGAAATGGAACAAGATCTGCACCTGCACTTTCATTGCGATAACTGTGATGAAACGGTCTGTCTCACTGAGCATAAGATTCCCCATATCAATCTACCTGATGGGTATGTGGCAGAAAATGCCAATTTGGTCATTAAGGGAATCTGCGACAAATGCAGCGGTCAATAAATGCACTTCCGTTGCACGAAACTAATTACGACCTTACCGTCTATGAAAAAGAAAAAAGTAAAACTACGTGATCTAGGTTCAAAGGAACGCCAGGGCGAAAGTGGCCATAACCATGGTGGTCCTGAAGGTGTATCTAAATTCAAGACCTATTTACCGGCCATTTTCAGTTTTGTAATGCTCATCATCGGCATTGCAGTGGACTATTTTGATGCTTTCCCGTTTTTCAAGGGCTGGATAAGGATTATATGGTACACCCTTGCCTATTTGCCTGTTGGTTTCCCTGTCATCAGAGAAGGTTGGAACAGTATAAAGCATGGTGATTTCTTTACTGAATTTTTCCTGATGTCCATTGCCACTCTAGGGGCCTTTGCCATAGGCGAATACCCAGAGGGCGTGGCCGTAATGTTGTTTTACGCCGTGGGCGAACTGTTCCAAAATGCAGCAGTCAATCGGGCAAAGGGAAATATTAAGGCCCTTTTGGATGCGCGACCGGACGAAGCTTTGGTGCTTCGTAACGGGAATTTCGTTACCGTAAATCCCCAAACCGTCGAGATTGGCGAAAGGATACAAGTACGTGTGGGGGAGAAAATCCCCTTGGACGGCATTCTCTTATCCGAAAGAGCTTCTCTCAATACGGCGGCAATTACTGGCGAAAGTAAGCCCGATACGATAAATAGAGACGAAAAAGTCTATGCCGGAAGTATTAATCTCGAGGGTGTTATCGATGTAGAAACCTCCAAAGAATTCAAGGATAGTTCCATCACTCGAATCTTGGATATGGTACAAAACGCTACAGCCAGAAAATCAAAGACAGAACTGTTCATCAGAAAATTTGCAAGAATTTATACGCCCATTGTAGTTTTCCTTGCCATTGGATTAACGTTCTTGCCCTACTTTTTTCTAAATGACTATGTATTTAAGGATTGGCTTTATCGCGCTTTAATATTCCTTGTCGTTTCCTGTCCCTGTGCCTTGGTCATTTCCATTCCGCTCGGCTATTTTGGTGGTCTGGGAGCGGCATCCCGAAATGGGATTCTTTTCAAAGGTGCATCTTTTTTGGAAGCAATCACCAAAGTGAACACGGTAGTGATGGACAAAACGGGAACCGTTACCAAAGGGGTTTTTAAAATCAAGGAGATCAAGACCGCGCAATTTGAGGAAGCCAAGTTTATGAAATACCTGATGGCCATGGAGGAACAATCTACCCATCCCATAGCAAAAGCAATTTTGGAATACAAAGCCGAAGGCACGGATATAAAGGCAACCGATGTATCGGAAGTTGCAGGAAAGGGATTAAGGGGAACGGTCAATGGGAAAACAGTGCTGGTGGGCAATAAAGCCCTAATGGCCTCAAACAACATTGATGTACCTTCAGAAACCGATGATATTGTAGATTCTATTGTAATGTTGGCCATTGATGAAAAATTTGCAGGCTATGTTACCATTGCAGATGAACTCAAGGAAGATGCCCATCAAGCCATCCAACAAATCAGGGATGCCGGGATTTCGAAAATCATAATGCTTTCGGGTGACAAAGATTCCATAACGCAACAAGTCTCGAAAAAGTTGAACTTTGATTGGGCAAAGGGCGGCCTGTTGCCAGAAGATAAGCTCGGCGAAGTCGAAGAACTCAAAAAACAATCAGACACCAAAGTGGCCTTTATGGGCGATGGCATTAATGATGCGCCCGTTCTGGCCATCAGCGATGTGGGCATTGCCATGGGAGGCTTGGGTAGTGATGTGGCCATTGAAACAGCAGATGTCATCATTCAGACCGACCAACCGAGCAAGATGGCACGAGCCATTAAAATAGGACGCTCCACCCGAAAGATAGTTTGGCAAAATATTGGGCTCGCTTTTGGCGTGAAGGCATTTGTGCTCATCCTTGGAGCGGGAGGCCTAGCCACGATGTGGGAAGCAGTTTTTGCTGATGTGGGGGTTGCCTTATTGGCAATATTGAATGCTGTTCGACTTCAGCGGATGAAGTGGAACACTTAGTTTCAAAGAGGAACCATTTTTTGGGCTAACTTATATTTCAGCCGTTGTTGGCAGCCCCATGGTTCGCCAAGACCTTCAATAAAATTGTACATGAGAGGCTTCGCAGGTTGTGTCACCCAAACAACTGTCCGTGTATTGGAGGGGACTTCAGGAAGGTTAGGGGTCTGATTCTTCGAGAAACGGCGACAGGACTTATGAGACAATATGAAAGCTTCCGGGCATAAAAAACCGTATCCGAACAATTACGAAATGCTTATCACTGTAGATGAAAAATAATCCGGTCGTAGGGTAACTCCAATACGTTTGTTCCCTTATTGTCGTAATGTTTGATGAAACTTCATTTGGTCAAAACGGAAGCCGTCCAAACGGATCTTTGGTGCGCCCTTCCTTAGCAAACCCTTCTTGGGGCTTTGCCGGGAAAGGCCGCAAATCCGTCCGTCCGCCCAACAAATTTTAAGGGGTCCATAATAAAAGAAGCCCTCGTTGTTTTTCGGGGCATCGAAAAACAGGGCAGTGCCCAAGGACTTCCTATCAGGACACCATCGCCTGCACTCGCTTAACTTCCCGTACGCTCCCTTGCCAATGGGTCGGATGGAATTCCTAAGGCCCTTATCGAACCTGTCAAGGCCAAGGCAGGTTTTGTCCATAAATAGGGTTTCCACTTCCTTGAAAACCTTAAGGTTTTGCTACGTCGCGGAGCCTCCCGATTTCAGTCCAAAAGCCTTGACAGAACCCCCTTCTTTTATTGTGCTACGCACGTAAGAAGCAAACAAACGCCCCTTAAAATTTGGGAAACAAAAACCAAAAAAATAAAGGGGAAATTTTTAACCCTGTTTGCTGATTTATCCATACTGGAAGATAGCAGGCCTTTAAAACTTTTTATCATGAGTACATTGAGAAACAAAGTGCAACTTATTGGAAACGTGGGGCAAGACCCTACCATCACAGACCTTGACAAAGGCAAACGTGTGGCACGGTTCACCATGGCCACCAACGAACATTACAAGAACTCCGAAGGGGAACGGGTGACCAATACCGAATGGCACACCATCATCGCATGGGGGAAATTAGCCGACATCATCGAAGGCTTCGTGACTAAAGGAAAGGAAGTTGCCATCGAAGGGAAATTGACCTCCCGATCCTATGAGGACAAAGAGGGTACTAAAAAGTATGTGACCGAAGTGGTGGCCAGTGAGATCCTGCTCTTGGGTGGTGGTGATAACAATAGCACCGAGTAAAATGGATAGGGGGTGTCCAGTCTTTGGGCATCCCTTTCTTTTTTCATCCTTAACACATTTGAAATGGAACACCGTGTCAATGAAATACAGATCAGTTATCGGGAAAAGCTCAGTACCCTGAAATCCCTGTCCGTGACGAACTCCAATGAGGTGGCGAATCTATTGTTCAAAAATTGGGACAACAAGACCATAGGCCTGCACGAGACCTTTAAGATCGTGCTGCTCAACCAGTCCAACAAGGTAAAGGGTATCTATCCACTATCCCATGGGGGCATCACAGGTACCTTGGTAGATCTGCGCATCCTTTTTGCCATTACGCTAAAGACCCTTTCCGTGGGGATCATCCTCGCCCATAACCATCCTTCTGGACAACTCAAGGCCAGTTATCAGGACAAACAATTGACCCAAAAGATCAAAGAGGCGGCACAGCTTTTTGACGTTAAGATTTTGGATCATCTTATCCTAGCGCCCGATGGTAGGTATTACAGTTTTGCCGATAATGGAATTCTTTAATCCAATGGTCATGGAAGCGAATACAGCGAATACAGAAATGACGGAATTTGAAAAATGGTTGGAAGAACAATATGACCCAAGGTATTACCCCGATGGGTTCGATCCAAGCCTATATGATCTGTGAGCAATGAACTATCAAAGTTTTGAATAATGGTCTATTTGAACTTTACCAACCTTGATAGCGAGACCCAGGAACGTTTGCTTTCCGTATCCAAAGAAGATGTGGAAAGCCGTTCCGGGACAGAATTGCGCCAATTTGCAGAAACCCACGATAAGGACTATGATATCCTCTTGGAAGATGCCTGCCCTGAGCGGAGTCGAAGGGAAGCTTTGCGAAACCTATACCATTATGATTTCGTATTCAATATGTGAACCCTTAAACCCACCATCCAAGCCCATCCATCACGATGGGCTTTTTTTATGGGTTCATGGTTGGTTTTTAGGTGGGTCGAACACCCAAAAACCAATTTGGGAAATTCTTGTTTGCAAAGTATTGGGCAACCCCAAAGAATACCTATCCCTTATTTGACCGCAAGTTAGCCCTTCAAAAATGTTCCCATCAAAAGACTACGGCATAAACCGTTCGTACCTCACTCCTTATTCCGTTTCCTTTTGAGCTGAAATTTTTGGGAAGTGCGGGGATGCCCTCAAATAATCGATAATTTAAAATCATGTATTATGAAAGCAATTGTAAAAAAGTCATTGGAAATCCCTGCAAAGAAACATCCAAAGAAAAGCGTTGTCAAAAAGACAGCGGATGCCACGGTGGACAAAACCTACTCCCTGGTGGTCAATCTCTGGATATTTCGGTATGAGTATTACAGGGAACAGACCAATACTGTTCCATCGGAGGACTGACGGGAACAAGACCCTTGAAAAAGGGTCTTTTTTTTGGCGTTCCCGTGGAACTCCTGACGTTGTGGAAACCCAAAAATGGCAGTTTTATTTATGTTGCGGGCAAATGATGTCATTTGCCCGCAGAACGCATTTTTGTGCCTGATGGAATGTGGGTATATTTAAGAGGCTACATCGTAGCAAAGTTTGCACGGCAACCCAACTTGATCTGACTTTCCAAAAGTCCGTGCTCCATAGGGTAAAATAGGATAAGGGACGGCTGTCTTTTTAAGATGGTTTGTGCGATGCTTTTTGGGCCTTTGGCGCAAAAAGGAGAAGCAAGAGGATAGCGTGCTGGCGCAGCGCTACCGATCATGATTGCTCCGCAAGGCCCTGTTTATAGGGGGCTTGGACATTCTATAAAACTTGGGGCATTCGGTTTTTGTTGAAAAAATGGGCCTAGCCCAGTAGAACCAAGGAATTTTTGTTGAAAAAATGGATAGAGGATACGAAAAAGAGATGTTTGCGGGACTGAGGATCAAAATCTCGGTGGCCATGAAATTTCGGAGCTTTTCCAAACGACAAGGGAAGTCCCATTCCATGACCTTGTTGGCCATGGTAGAGTTCTTTGACCATAATGGTATATCGCCCGATGAACGGATGCACGAGACCATTGCAAGCCTTAAATATTTGATCAAACGGCGATTCAACGCCATGGTGGCGATCATGCGCAGTATCGAAAAAGAGCAGACGCTGCCCACGGTCAGTATGATACAGGCCCTTTTTCAGCAGGAACTGGAGTCTGAAGAAGGCGAGGAATGGGAAGGAGACTTTGAATTTTTTGAAAAGCAACTCACCGAGATCAACACGCCCACCAATCCCGAGTTGTTGGATAGGGAGACCACAGTGCCCAAGATCGTCCATGAACGGCTGAAGGAACAGTTGGAAGAACTTAAGGAGGATTTTGGCCATGTGCTGGACCATGTGTCCGTGGCCAAGAACCGTTTTGGAAAGGACCACCTCAGAGTGAATCTCAAACCCGGGGCCATTGAACAGTACCGCACAAAACTCAAAAATCTATAAGCATGTATATCGCCATTACAAGACAACACTTGAGAGATAACTATCATGGCAGCGCCAGTGATTTTATCAATTATCTGGAAAAGGAGAACGAAGGAAAGGCCTTGGAAGAGCAAGAACTTTTTTTCAATCAGACAGAGAATGATATCGATGCCCAAAGGGTCATTGCCGAGATCGATGCCAATACTTCCAAGTTGTCCAAACGGGATCCCAAGTTCTATTCCATCATGGTCAGTCCATCCCAAGCAGAGTTAAAACATATCGGAAACGACCCCGAAAAGCTGAAAGAGTACACCCGGGAAATCATGAAGACCTATGCGGCCTCCTTTTATAGGGACAAAGAGGTTACCGTAAAGGATGTGTTGTATTTCGCGAAACTGGAAAGGGAACGTGCCTATTCCGAAAAGGATAAGAAGGTCAAGGAGAACCAAGCCTATGCCAGCAAGATCTTGGAACTGCAACACCAGATCAGGGCCATCAAAGAGGGTAGGGAGCAAGGGGACATGGCCAAACTTCAGGAGAAAATCAAGGCTCTGGAAATGGAGGCACCCCATAAACAACACGGGAAACGTATCGTTCCAGGCATGGCCAAGGAGGGCCACCAGAGCCATATCCATATCATTGTGAGCCGAAAGGATATCACGAATTCTCATAGCCTCTCCCCAGGATCCAAGTTCCGCACCTCGGAGACCACCCTCAATGGGGAAAAGGTCAAACAGGGCTTTGACCGGGACAAATTCTATAAGACGGCTGAAAAGACCTTTGACAAACAATTCGGGTACCGCAGGAACTTTGTGGAGACCTACCATGCCCGAAACCTCCTGGATAAGGATCCCAAACAGTTCTTTTCGGCCCTTTTGGGATTGCCAACCAATGAGAAACAGGCCGCCAAACAATTGTTGTTCAAAGCTGGTATCAAAGTGCCAAGTATCCCCACGAACCAAGCTCAGTTGGCCTATAAAGCGATGATGCAACTCAAAAAAGGCATCGGAAAGGCCCTGGAATCAGGATCAATTGGAATTTAAATTGTAGTGATATGGAAAATATAGGATGGGTTGAAATAGTATTTGGTATTGTAATCGGGGCAGGAATCTCGGCTGTAGTAAATCGATTTCTTAAATATGGGTTTGTGATATGGTTTTTGGGCATTGTTCTTTTGGCTCTGGCCAATGGTTTACTTTGGGGGTGGGATGAATTTATAAAGGGGTCATTGGTCCATTGGTTGCCGCTGTTTTTTGTCCATGTGGTGATCTATGGTTTGGTGGACCACTACAAAGACGATAAGAAACCTTCCAAAGTTTTTGAAGTGAAAATGAAGGTCAAGGGTAGGCCCTTGGTGCTGGGGAACATTCGGCGAGGCGTGTCGGTAATGGCCTCTGCGGGAAGCGGTAAGACGGAGAGTGTCATCTATAATTTTTTAAAGCATTTTCAAAAGGAGCATTTCTCCGGGGTCATCCACGATTACAAGGATTTTGAGATCACCGAAATGGCCTATCCCTTGTGGAATGGGGAGCAGATCCCCTTTAAGATTGTTTCTTTTGGGCCCATTTATAATAGGGTCAATCCCATCGCACCCCGATACTTGCGGGATGAGGAAAGTGTCCATGAGGTGTCAAGGGTACTATTGGAGAATTTGATGGAACATCGGGACTCAGATGACAACAGTACTTCCCGTTTTTTTAAAGATGCTGCCGAAGGTTTGATCAGTGGATTGATTTGGCGGTTGAAAACCGATTATCCGCACTATTGCACTTTGCCGCATCTCATGGCCGTTTTTCAGCAATTGGCCACCAAGAGCTTGATCAAGTTTTTAAAAGGGAACATCACTTCGCGGGCCATGGCGGATGCCTTTATCAGTGGCATTGGGTCGGAACGACAGACAGCAGGGGTGCTCAGTACCTTGGCGAATGGGTTCAAAAAGATCAGTACCCGAAAGATCTTTATGGTGCTTTCTGCTGATGAGATTTCCTTAGATATCAATAATGAAGACCATCCATCCGTCATTGCCTTGGTGAACAACCCCCAAAAGGATGCTTCCCTTTCCCCGGTGATTGCCACCATCATCCATACGATTTCCAAGCAGATGAGCCAACGCAACCGGAAACCTTCCTTTATGCTGTTGGAAGAAGCCTCGACCCTGCGACTGTTGAACATGCATCGGATACCTGCCACGCTGAGGAGTTATGATATCGTGAGTGTGTATGTGCTTCAGGACAAGATCCAAAATGATATGATGTACGGGGAGAAGGCGAGCAAGGCGATACTATCCAATCTATCCTATCAGTTCTTTGGAAAGGTTAACGACCCGGACACGGCCCGATATTACGAACGCTTTTTTGAGTTGGTCAAGATACCGACCCGGAGTGTGAGCAAGAGTTCAGGGTTGAACCTGGAACGACGGATAACGGAAGGTGAGAAGGAGGTGTCCAAACGAAGGGCTGAGGTCTTTTTTCGGTTGAAGCAGGGGGAGTTTGTAGTGTTTGCGGATGGGAAGGACCGAAAGGTGCAGTTTCAGAAACCAAGAATTGAAAGGGGATTACCCAAGCCTTTGGGGATTTCAGAATCGGAACTGGAGCAGCATTATCTAAAAGTGCACCATGATATTGGGAAGATTTTTCAATGATCAAAATTGTTTTAATTTCTCTTGATGAAATCCAAGCTAAGGCCCGGGCTAATTTCTATTGAAAAAATTGCAAAGTTTTGGTAAATCAGGTATTGATTCAGCTGGAGCAATTAATTGTTTTATTGCTCTAAGGTTTTGATTTTTTTTATCATTTAATCCTCAAGTGGAGGGTAGGTTCCATATCAACCCACTCTTCGAAAGAGCTAGTTTTCTTGTACTGAACAACTCTTTCATAATTAACCAAACCTGATCGGTCAATGAAAATGATTTTTTGGATTGACTATCAATTTTCATCAAAAATCCGGTGATTGCTATTTTTTCAACAGAAACCTCCTTGTCAGCCAATTTCAAGAAGAGTGGGGAGCTAACGGGATAAACTATAGTATCGGTTCTCAATAGTTTACCTCTGCGTTGCATTTCTTCCGAGAATTCCTTCAGATAATTGACAAAAGGTATTTTTCTTCCTTCCAAATCGTACAATTCGGCATAGTACATTGCCATTATTTCCCTTTCACTAGCAATGATGGAGCTGCCCAGATCAATGCTCGTAACGTTCCCGCGTAAGACCTCAATATTGAAATGAATGTCCAAAGTGCCAATCTCCATCGTTTTTTGGAATTCTCCATCATTTTCCTCGGCTTCTCTTAGTTCAACAAGTTTTATACCTTCATGCTCAGCAAAGGTTTGTGAATCCGGGGTAAACCCTGCCTTACAAACAATTATTCCGCTAGTTATATCTGAATCCTCCATTATCTTGGAAAGCTTCATGACAACATCTTTATTGACCTTCCTATTCCAATATTTACATTCGATCGCGGTAAGTAATTGACCCTCGCAATTGGATTGTTCAGTTAGAACGTCTACTTGATGGTGCACACCCGATTTCCCTTTAACTCTAAATTTCCGTCCATAACCTATTACCTTAATCCCATACTGTACCCCAAGGGACGCATAGATGTATTTTGTGATGGCTTCATAGTGTTCCCAATCTAGCTCGTTTTTGGCCATAGTTTTCGGATTGATGACAAAATTACCTAAAACACCTGCTGGTTAATTACTTGAGTAACATATCTTCCTATACATTTGTCCTGCAAGCCTCATCAATCAATCACGGTCATTTTTTTAGGCTTGTTGGTAACGGTCTCAGCAATGAGTAATAGTATGGTTTAGAGGTTAACTTTGGAAATACGCACCAAATATTTTCAGAAGTCTTCGGGAAAAAGCGGTTTCAACTAGCCAATTCTGGCAATGGTTTTTATTCATTTTTCCACTTATCATAAATTTTAATGGTATTTCTGTATCTTGAACTAACTCCAAAGTTTTCTTTATATGAATCAACCGCATCAAAAATAGTATCTCGATACTCAGTTCTCCAATCTCTGTCAGATAGGTAGTCGTGTAAAATACAATACGAAAGTCGGTCGAGAGAATTCAAATAATTTTCTTTTGCGACATCGATTTTGTCTCTGTAAATTTCCAAAAGTTCTTTACTCAATTTTTTCTTTGAGTTTTCCACTTCAAGACTGTATTCTCTTAATTCAAAGTTTGATTTGTCGAAATTTTCTTTCCGCTTGTTTAATTCGCTTTCTAGTTCAAGAACAGTCATTAAAGTGCTATTTTTTTGATTTTCTGATAGTCCTTTTAATTGTTTTTTGACTTGTTTAATTTGATGATAAGCAACCCACAAAACACCACCAGAAATTAGCATTGTCATAGAACTTGAAATAGCAGAAATCCAATCAGTTGTTGAATCCATTAATTTTTAAGTTTAGCCATAAGTTTTTGTAAAATTATTTGAGCTTTACCTGCATTCGAATTGGTCATTCTGTGGTCTTGAGTTTTTGGAACAAAATCAAAATCATTTCCACCCATTTTGAAATACATCATAATTTCAGTAGGTGAAACTCCCTGACTTTTCAAAATTGGTACTATTTCGTCCAAAATACCATCGACTTCGGATTCCGTTTTTGCGTACTTAAGTTTTTCTAAGTATTCTTTCATTTTTTCTTTTCTGTTCGGTTGTCAAATTGCGCCACATCGAGCTCGGCTATGATTAGTTGCGTGGGTTATGGATTAACTTTGCTAGTACACACCAAACTGAGAATCCGCGAGGATTTTCAGGAATAGACGAGAGCATGCAATTACTTATAGCCATCTTTGCTGGCGGAAGTTATTTTTTTAAAAACCCATTTAATTTTAGTACTTCGTCAGGGTTGTCTTTAAAAAGTAGGAACAAAAAGTAAAACTTTAAATTCGCTTCTAGTGATATTCCCCACGTTTTATTTTCTTCTATTTTTTCCAACCTTTTTATTGAGTCATCTTTATTAAATGATTCGACTTCCGCTGAAACTCCTCCGTGAACGTATGAAGATAGATTATTGTATTTTTCTAAAAAGTCAAATAGCATTGTATGAAGTATGCCTTCTTCTTTTGTTTGATTTTCTGAATTGAATAGATATTTGATTACGTTTCTTACGTTACTAAATTGAGATGCTTTTTTATGGATATTGTCAATTTCCACTTGAGTTAAATCAGTAAATTCTTCTCCAT
>NZ_LXTT01000150.1 GCF_001683915.1 Allomuricauda sp. CP2A
CCCGCCTGACCCGCTTCTTGTTCCATTTATGGCCCTCCAGTCTTATCCGCTGATAGTATTTGTCCTGTCCTTCCCTTGGCTTTGCCACGGAAAGTTCCAACAGTTTGTCGATTACCTCACTGTCATCTTTCACAGAGCGGTAATAGTACATCGATTTTGGGAACGTCAATGTCCTGCAGGCCCTGGTGATGCTTACCCTGTAATATTCCCTCAGGTAGGCCACCATGTTTTTCCTCTCACCGGAGCCTACCACTTTTTTGAGAGCACGTCCTTGAGCATCTTGTTGTCAAGGGCCATGTCCGCATACATCTGCTTGAGCTTGCGGTTCTCCTCCTCAAGTTCCTTCAGGCGCTTGAGCTCGAGGCTGTCCATCCCCGAATATCGTTTCTTCCAATTGTAAAATGTGGCCTTGTGGACACCCATCTCCCTACAGATCTGGTCCACTTTGACCCCTGATTCGTACTGCTTGATACAGGATACGATCTGGCTCTCGGTAAACTTGGTTCTCTTCATAATATCTGACTGTTAAAATTAAACTTTTTGTCTAATTCAAACCAGTCCGATTTTTAGGGAGGGTTACACATCCTTTGAAAAATCCGTTGGTATTAGTATATTTTTCGTTGCAGCAAGCATTTATATTTGGTAGTTTTCGCTTCAACCAAATTTACCTTGAAATACTTTTTAACCAAATGACATTTGTCAGTCTATTTTTGGATAAACTTATTGGTGTAATCTTTGGTCACAATACCTTTTATGGTGTTGATTATGAGATGTTGTAGAATCTCTTGCTGGGTATATTTATCAAAAAGACTGGATTTACCAAAAGCGATAGCGTTCAAATTCAAAAAATACAGTTCACAAACCAATCTCAGGTTCACTTCTTTTTGAACAAAACCCGATTTTTGTGCATCGACAAAGAGTTCGTAAATGGTTTTATTTACCAGATCATTTCGAAAGCTATAAAAGAGGTCATAGGCCTTAGGGTAATATTTCTTTAGCCCAAAAAGGAACGTGGGACTGAAATATATTAAATGTTCGAAACCCTTTTTGTATATAAGTATGATTCTTTCCAAAGGATCTGTACAGAAAGCAATCTCAGGTTCTTGAATCTCCCTTGAAAATCTTTGAAGCAGATAGGCCGTACTCTCTTCAACCAATTCTTCTTTTTTGTTAAAATAGTGGTAGATAGTTTTCTTTGATATGCCAAGCTGATTTGCCAACTCATCGAGTGTGAACCGTTTGCTCCCAAATTGAGTGAAGTTTGAGGCGGAGCATGCGACAAGTTCGGATTTACTGATCATTTGGTTAAATTTCTAAGGCAACACAAAGTTTATGAATTTATCACGATAGCGAATATGATAAGGATCACTAAAATAATAAATAGTATTAGGTCGTTAAATCTTTTGTTTCCGTTCTTTAGAGTCAAATATAATTGGTCTTAAATTTCAGCAGGTAAATTCTTGAATAGACAGGACAATGCCAAGAACTTTAAAATTCCATGTTCAGGCACTTAACTTCCACCTTCTATGGCTCCATAGCCAAAGTTCCGGCGATTTCAAGATCACTTTTTCCAACACCCCTGCATATTCTTCTATAATCCTATTGGGTTGTATGGAAACGGGACTGTCCGTTATTAAACTAAAACGTAGTAAATAGTACCCTCTTTTTACTTTTTTAAAAGAAGGGAACAAAACAACTTCGCCGGTTTTTTTGGCAAGCTTTTCGGCCCCAACAAAAAAAGCCGTTTTGCGATTCAAAAAATGGCACCAATGTTTGGCATTGATCCTAACGGGGCTTTGATCACCGATGATACAGTTCATCATAACGACATTCTTTCGTTCAAGGTCTATAATGGTCTTATACCCTTTGGTGGATTCAATGCAATGGACACCAAATCGCTCCCTGATAGTTTTAAATAGGCCATTGAAATAGTGGTTTTTAAGTGGTTTGTAAAAGGTGTTTGATCGGTATGGAAAAAACAGGGGAAGGAATATCAGCCATTCCCAATTACCCTGATGGGCGGTATAAAGCAAAATATTCTTCTTCTCGCTTAAATAACGTTCTACCAGATTCGGATTCTCTATACGCAAACGTTTCATCGCCGACCTTTTACTGATGGTCAATGTCTTAATGGATTCGACAAGTATATCACAGAAATGACGATAAAAGTTCTTTTCGATTTTTCTCCGCGTAATCTGCGGTTTTTGAGGAAAGGATTTTATGATATTCTCCGATACTACATTTCTTCTATACCTCATGAGGTAATAGACCACTACAAACAAGATGTCGGATAACACGTATAGAACAGGCATCGGCAGTGCCGAGATTGCATAAAAAGGCAAATACCTGATTTTGGGCAGCATCTTGTTTTTCATTTTCCAAAAATTATAACTTCACAGGCAACGAATAATAAGTTTCCTCTCTCTAAAGGCCTATCATTTATTTTTTGATTCCTTTCACGAACATGTTCAATGCACTTTCATATTGTTTCTGCAAAAAAGAATACTCAGCTCCCGTAAGATTTATGATGTCTTTTTTAATAATTACATTGTGCCGTAACCCTTGGAATATCGCAATGAACAATTCAGAAAAATAGTCGATATCAAGGTTTTGAAAGTCTCGAGTGGCAATACCTTTTGCCAATATTTTACCTACAAGCAGTATTTCTTCTTTGCGAAAGTTCTCGAATAGCTCGGCGTAAACGGGCTTCAAACTGTTTATGGATTCCAGGCTCAATGAACTGAGGTGTGCAAAATCGCGAAAGTAAATCAGTCTTTTTTCTAGGTAACCATGTAATAGGTCTTCTGCGGGAACACCTGAAGAAAGGAGGCCTTCGAACTCGTTTAAAAGTGTTTTATGCCCTTGACTTACTACTTCTTTAAAGAGTTCTTCTTTATTGGGGAAGTAATAGTATAGCGATGCTTTCGATAGACCTATATCTCCCGCAATCTCTGTCATGGTGGTTTTTTTAAGGCCATAACGGCAAAATCTTTTCTTAGCGGAATCAACTATTGATGAAAAAACTTTGGTGCTTTTAGTAT
>NZ_LXTT01000100.1 GCF_001683915.1 Allomuricauda sp. CP2A
AACAGGTCGAGACTGTTAAAAATATAGGCCTTTTTAAACATTTATCTTTGAATGACAGATTAAATTCAACGGAATTCTGTATTTGAATGAAATTTTACAATGGAATTGAACAAGTTTAGCAAAAATGTGACCCAAGACCCAACCCAGCCTGCTGCACAAGCAATGTTGCACGCCTTGGGATTAACCGATGAAGATTTAAAGAAGCCTTTTGTAGGAATAGCAAGTACAGGATATGAGGGAAACCCTTGTAATATGCACCTGAATGATCTGGCACTTGAAGTGAAAAAAGGGGTGCAATCGACCAATTTGGTCGGCCTTATTTTTAATACCATCGGGGTAAGTGACGGTATTTCAATGGGAACACAGGGTATGCGTTATTCCCTACCTTCAAGAGATATTATTGCTGACTCAATTGAGACAGTGGTACAGGCCATGAATTATGATGGTTTGGTAACCGTTGTGGGCTGCGATAAAAATATGCCAGGAGCTTTGATGGCGCAATTAAGGTTAAACCGCCCATCTATTCTGGTATATGGCGGAACTATTGCTCCAGGCTGCCATAACAATAAAAAGTTGGATGTTGTCTCAGCTTTTGAAGCATGGGGGAGCAAAGTGGCTGGAACCATAGACGAAACTGAGTACAGGAATGTTATCCACAAAGCATGCCCTGGAGCAGGAGCTTGCGGCGGTATGTATACGGCCAACACCATGGCATCTGCCATTGAAGCTATGGGAATGTCGTTGCCGTTTAACTCGTCCATCCCTGCGGTGAATGCCAAAAAAGGAGCGGATTGTGAGGCTGCTGGGGAGGCTATGCTGCATTTATTGCGAGAGGACATCAAACCGAGGGACATTGTCACCAAAAAAGCATTGGAAAATGCATTTAGGTTGGTCACTGTTCTTGGAGGTTCCACCAATGCGGTACTGCACTTTATGGCGATTGCCCATGCCGCGGAGGTTGATTTTACTTTGGAAGATATTATTCAGATTAGTGAGAACACCCCTTTGTTGGCCGATTTAAAACCTAGTGGGAAGTATCTTATGGAAGACCTTCACAAAGTAGGTGGGGTACCAGCGGTTTTAAAATATATGTTGAAGGAAGGCATGTTGCATGGCGATTGCCTCACAGTTACCGGAAAAACATTGGCCGAGAACCTGTTGGATGCCCCAGATTTGGCAGAAGGTCAGGACATTATCAGAAAGAAAGACCAACCTATCAAAGAAACAGGACATATCCGAATTCTTTATGGCAACTTGGCCACGGAAGGTGCCGTGGCAAAAATAACTGGGAAGGAAGGACTTGAATTTACCGGGACCGCCCGCGTTTTTGATAGCGAGACCGAAGTGAACGAAGGCATTCACACTGGAAAAGTCCAAAAAGGAGATGTGGTGGTCATTCGGTATGAAGGACCAAAAGGTGCTCCGGGAATGCCAGAAATGTTGAAACCCACATCCGCCATTATGGGTGCTGGTTTGGGGAAAGATGTTGCCTTGATCACAGATGGACGGTTCTCTGGAGGTTCCCACGGTTTTGTGGTGGGCCACGTTTCACCCGAGGCCCAAGTTGGTGGAGGAATAGCACTGGTAAAAGATGGTGATGAGATTACCATCGATGCAGTGAACAACACCATAAACATCAACATTTCAGACGAAGAACTGGAACAACGAAGAAAAGAATGGAAGCAGCCTGAACTCAAGATAAAATCAGGAAGTCTATATAAATACGCAAAAACAGTTTCATCAGCATCCAAAGGCTGTGTTACCGATTTGATATAAAAAAAGTAAAGTTCCACCTAAGGAACAAGGGTATATTCCCTAAAAAAATATGCTTATGGAGACATTGAAAGCACAAAAAAAAGACAAAAAGAAAAGCACTTCGATTCGCATCACCGGTGCTGAGGCCATAATACATTGTTTGTTGGCGGAAGGGGTCGATTTGATCTATGGTTATCCCGGAGGGGCCATCATGCCTGTGTATGATGAATTGTACAAGTTTCAGGACAAGTTGACCCACATTCTTACGCGTCATGAGCAGGGAGCCACCCATGCTGCCCAAGGCTATGCAAGGGTAAGTGGAAGAGTGGGGGTGGCCATGGCCACATCGGGTCCTGGTGCCACCAATTTGGTGACCGGTTTGGCCGATGCCCAGATAGATTCAACTCCCTTGGTTTGCATCACCGGACAGGTAGCAAGACATTTATTGGGTTCCGATGCTTTTCAAGAAACGGATATTGTGGGAATTTCAACCCCGGTAACCAAATGGAACTACCAAATCACCCGCGCTGAGGAAATCCCTGAAATCATGGCAAAGGCATTCTATATAGCCAAGTCAGGGCGTCCTGGGGCCGTATTGGTGGACATCACCAAAAATGCCCAGTTTGATGAATTGGATTTCGAATACGAAAAATGCACTGGGGTCAGAAGTTATAAAGCCGCTCCAGATCCAGATTTGAAAGCCATTGAAAAGGCGGCAGAATTGATAAACAATGCCAAAAAGCCCTATATCGTTTTTGGGCAAGGGGTTATTTTGGGTGAAGCCGAGGAACAACTGAAAGCTTTGGTGGAAAAAGCAGGAATCCCAGCAGCATGGACCATTTTGGGACTTTCCGCCATGGATACAGACCACCCATTGAACGTAGGTATGGTAGGGATGCATGGAAACTATGGGCCCAATGTCCTTACCAATGAGTGCGATGTCCTTATCGCCATCGGTATGCGTTTTGATGATCGGGTGACCGGAAATTTGGAAACCTATGCCAAGCAGGCCAAGATCATTCATTTTGAGATAGACCCTGCGGAAGTCAACAAAAATGTAAAGGTGGATGTTGCTGTTTTGGGCAATGCCAAACAAACCTTGGATTTGTTGCTGCCTTTGGTCAATAAGAATGAACACAAGGAGTGGAGAGCCGAGTTCGAGAAAAAGCACCAAATAGAATTGGAAACCGTGATCGAAAAGGATATTCATCCTACCAAGCCAGGGCTTACCATGGGTGAGGTGATAGAACAGATCAATATGGCTTCTGGGCAAAAGGCGGTTATTGTATCGGATGTGGGCCAGCATCAAATGATGGCCTGTCGGTATGCAAAATTCAAACAGTCCAAGAGCAATATTACCTCTGGTGGTCTCGGCACCATGGGATTTGCCCTTCCTGCGGCCATAGGGGCCAAAATGGGGGCCATGGATCGTGAAGTGGTCGCCATCATTGGAGATGGCGGTTACCAAATGACCATTCAGGAGCTTGGGGTTATCTTCCAACATAATGTACCCGTGAAAATTGTGGTGCTCAATAACGATCACTTGGGTATGGTACGCCAATGGCAAGAATTGTTCTTTGAAAGAAGATACGCTTCAACGGTTATGACCAACCCAGATTTTGTGAAAATTGCTGAAGGCTACCATATTAAATCCAAAAGAGTGGTGGAGCGATCAGAATTAAAGGATGCCGTGGAGGAAATGATGGCTTCCAAAGACCCTTATTTCTTGGAGGTCCGGGTAGAAAAGGAAGATAATGTATTCCCAATGGTGCCCACCGGGGCTTCCATTTCAGACATCAGATTAAAATAACAAGGATTGATTCGCACGCAGTTGCAGTTAAAATAAAATAAGCATGGAAAATCAATGGTATACCATTTCGGTGTATTCCGAAAATCATGTGGGATTGCTTAATAGAATATCAGGAATATTCTTAAAGCGACACATTAATATAGAAAGTTTAAATGTTTCAAAATCAGAGATTGAAGGTGTTTCAAAATTTACTATTGTAATTTACTCCACCGAAGATTGGGCCATAAAAATTGTCAACCAAATTGAGAAGCAAGTAGAGGTCATTAAGGCCTATTACCATACCGATGATGAAACCATTTATCAAGAGTCAGCCTTGTTCAAGATTGCTTCCCATCTGTTGTTTGATGAGCGCCAAATCCAAAACATCATCAAAGAACATCATTCGCAAATTGTCACGGTGAGCAGGGAATTTTTTGTGTTGGCCAAAACAGGCCGCAGGCATGAGATTGACGAAATGCACGAGGCCCTGGAGCCCTATGGCATTATGCAATTTGTGCGTACCGGTAGAATAGCCGTCAGTAAGGCCGCCATGCCCATCACCAACCTATTGGCAGAATTTCAAAATCAATAAATAGCAAAATCAGATACTAAAAATGACAAATTACTTCAACACACTATCGCTTCGCGAGCAATTGACCCAATTGGGAAAATGTAGGTTTATGGACCCCAGTGAGTTTGCTGATGGTGTTACCGCCCTAAAAGGCAAGAAAATTGTAATTGTGGGCTGTGGAGCCCAAGGATTGAACCAAGGTTTGAACATGAGGGATTCCGGACTGGATATTTCCTATGCACTACGTGCGGCCGCCATAAAAGAACAGAGGCAATCCTATAAAAATGCCAAAGAGAACAATTTTACTGTAGGTACTTACGAGGAGTTGATACCTACTGCCGATTTGGTCATTAACCTAACGCCGGACAAGCAGCACACCAATGTGGTAAGCACGGTAATGCCCTTGATGAAAAAAGGCGCTACGTTGTCCTATTCCCATGGATTCAACATTGTTGAAGAAGGCATGCAGGTACGTGAGGACCTTACCGTAATCATGGTGGCCCCCAAAAGTCCAGGTTCAGAAGTGCGTGAGGAGTACAAAAGAGGATTCGGTGTGCCAACCTTGATCGCTGTGCACCCTGAAAATGACCCCGAAGGAAAAGGTCTGGAGCAAGCTAAAGCCTATGCCGCAGGGACAGGAGGGGATAAGGCCGGTGTTTTGGAGTCTTCCTTTGTAGCTGAAGTAAAGTCGGATTTAATGGGAGAACAGACCATTCTTTGCGGTTTGTTGCAAACAGGATCTATCCTTTCGTTCAACAAAATGATTGAAAAGGGAGTGGATGCTGCGTATGCTTCCAAATTGATTCAGTACGGATGGGAAACCATCACCGAAGGATTAAAACAAGGGGGTATCACCAATATGATGGACCGTTTGTCCAATCCTGCCAAGATCAAAGCTTTTGATTTGGCCGAAGAATTGAAGGAAATTATGCGTCCCTTGTTCCAAAAGCACATGGACGACATCATGAGCGGTCATTTCTCCAAAACCATGATGGAAGATTGGAACAATGGGGATAAAAACCTTTTGGATTGGCGTGCTGCCACTGGAGAAACTGATTTTGAAAAAACTCCAGCAGGCGATATGCCCATTTCTGAACAAGAATACTACGACCATGGCGTGTTGATGGTCGCTTTTGTGAAATCTGGGGTGGAATTGGCTTATGAAACCATGACCGAATCTGGAATTATTGGTGATTCTGCTTATTATGAGTCGCTTCATGAAACACCATTGATTGCCAATACCATCGCAAGAAAGAAATTGTTTGAGATGAACCGAGTGATTTCCGATACCGCTGAGTATGGTTGCTACTTGTTTGACCATGCTTGTAAGCCTTTGTTGACCGATTTCATGAAGAAAATTGAAACAGATGTCATTGGAAAACACTACGGCGAAGGAAAAGATACTGGTGTGGACAACGTTAAGCTTATCGCTGTAAACAAGGCCATCCGTGAGCATGATGTTGAAATCGTTGGGGCTAGATTGCGTGCTTCAATGACCGCCATGAAACCCATCGGATAAAACCTATTGGCCCCATGAACAAAACGGTGGACACCTATTTTCCACAAATAGCGGATATTTATCAAGCGGCGAAGACGATTCGGCAGGTTGCTGAAGAAACGCCTTTGCAGCAAAGTATCCGCTATTCCAAAAAGTATGGGGCCAATATCCTTTTAAAGCGGGAGGATTTACATCGCGTCCGAAGCTACAAGATTCGCGGTGCGTACAATAAAATCAGTTCACTGACCCAAGATGAACTCAAAAGGGGAGTGGTCTGTGCCAGTGCAGGGAACCATGCCCAGGGTGTGGCCTTTGCCTGTAGTCATTTGCATGTGGAAGGAACCATTTACATGCCCGTGGTCACCCCAAAACAGAAAATCGACCAGACCAAAATGTTTGGTGGGGATTGGGTAAAAGTGGTTTTGGAAGGCGATACGTTTGATGATTCCAATAAAGCGGCCCAGCGGTTCTGCAATCAAGAAGGCAAGATCTTTGTACACCCTTTTGATGATGAAAAGATTATTGAGGGTCAGGCTACCGTTGGATTGGAAATCTTGCAACAATCCCATGAGCCAATCGATTACGTTTTTGCTGCCGTTGGTGGTGGCGGACTCGCTTCCGGTTTGTGCGGCACATTTCAGGCACTTTCTCCTCAAACCAGGATTATCGGTGTGGAACCTGAGGGGGCACCTTCCCTAAAGAAATCGATAGAAAAGGGTGAATTGGTCGAGCTTCAGAACATCGATAAGTTCATCGACGGCGCTGCGGTGCAAAAAATAGGGCAATTGACGTTTCCCATTTGTCGAGATTATCTGTATCAAGTATCTACCGTTCCCGAAGGGAAAGTATGCCAAACCATATTGGATCTCTATAATCGGGATGCGATTGTGGTGGAACCCGCTGGAGCATTGACCATTGCAGCTCTTGATGATTATGCGGACGAAATCAAGGGAAAGAATGTGGTCTGCATCATTAGTGGGAGCAACAACGACATCACCCGTACCGCCGAAATCAAGGAACGAGCCCTGCTCTATGCCAATCTGAAACACTATTTTATTGTTCGCTTTCCACAGCGCCCTGGTGCCTTAAAAGAATTTGTGGCCGATATATTGGGTCCTGACGATGATATCACCCATTTTGAATACTCCAAAAAATCAAGTCGGGAAAATGCCCCTGCTGTTGTGGGGATTGAATTGAAATCCTCCGCTGATTTGGAACCTTTGATTCAACGGATGAAGGCCAACAACTTTTTTGGCGACTACCTTAACGATAAACCGGACCTTTTTCAATACCTCGTGTGATTGTTATAACAAATTTTTAATGGTTTGCGATTTTAAGACGGTGCAAATGAGGTCGTTTTCAGCGGTTTTTATGTTAGCTTTGTAGTGGATGAACGACGGTTCATTCGGATAATACTCATAAAAAACAACTACGTATGCCAGCTACAGCCACAGCAATACCCGAAGCACTTCAGATAACTCAAGAAATCCATCAAAAAACCTATTTGGTAAACGGCGAATTGCGCAAATGGGAGGGAAGCACCACTCCGGTAGTTTCCACCATTTCCTCGACTGAGGATTATGCGCCCACCACTTTGGGGAGTATCCCGGACATGGGTGAACCTGAAGCACTTGAGGCATTGGACGCCGCTTTGGGCGCTTATGACAAAGGACAAGGAGTTTGGCCCACCATGAAGGTAAAGGACCGTATTGAATGCATGGAGACCTTTGTGAAGCGAATGGAGCAAAAACGGGAAGAGGTGGTGAAGTTGCTCATGTGGGAGATCGGTAAGTCTGAACCGGATTCGTACAAAGAGTTTGATCGCACCGTTGAGTATATTTACGATACCATAGAGGATTATAAACAGTTGGATAGGGATTCGGCCAAGTTTCAAAAACATGATGGGGTGTACGCCCATATCAGAAGAGGTCCTTTGGGCGTTGTACTTTGTTTGGGGCCATATAATTACCCACTCAATGAAACCTTTGCGTTGTTGATCCCGGCGATTATCATGGGGAATACCACCATATTCAAACCCGCTAAACACGGTGTGCTATTGATCACCCCACTTTTGGAGGCATTTAAAAGCAGTTTCCCAAAAGGGGTGGTGAACATTCTCTTTGGAAGGGGTAGGGCTGTGGCCGCGCCGATCATGAAAACGGGAAAAGTGGATGTTTTGGCCTTGATTGGCAACAGTAAATCGGCCAATGCATTGCAAGAGCAGCACCCTAAGAGCAACCGACTTCGCCTGGTATTGGGGTTGGAAGCCAAAAATCCCGCCATTATTCTTCCCGATGCGGATTTGGACCTCACTATCAACGAATGTATTTCCGGCACGCTGTCCTTCAATGGACAACGTTGTACCGCACTTAAGGTAGTATACGTCCATGAGGATATCAAGGATGAGTTTTTGAAGAAGTTTTCGGAGAAAGTGGATGCCCTTAAATTTGGAAATCCATGGGATAAAGGAGTAAACCTGACCCCACTGCCCGAACCTGGAAAACCTGCCTATATCCAAGAATTGATTGATGATGCCCAAACCAAAGGGGCCAAAATAAAGAACAAAAAAGGAGGCAAGCACTTTGACAACTACATTTGGCCAGCCGTTTTGTATCCGGTGACCAAGGATATGCGGGTATATGAAGAAGAGCAATTTGGTCCGGTAATTCCCGTTTTGTCCTTTAAAGACATTGAGGAGCCGTTGAACGATATGGCCGAATCCAATTATGGGCAACAGGTAAGTCTTTTCGGAAAGGATGTCTATACCTTATCGCCGCTGATTGACACCTTGGCCAACTTGGTATGTCGTGTGAATTTGAACAGTTCCTGCCAACGAGGCCCAGATGTGTATCCGTTTACAGGCCGAAAAGATTCCGCGCAATCCACTTTAAGTGTCCATGATGCCCTGCGTTCGTTCTCTATCCGAACATTTGTGGCCTTTAAGGACAATGAATTGAATACCAATACCATTGAACAATTGATGGAAGCCAAAGTGAGCAATTTCTTGAGCACGGATTATATTTTGTAGCAACAGAAGATTTCTCACATGCGTTTGAAATGACACATACTAATAAGAGAACTGTGTCATTTTGATTGGGTCCCGATAGTTTTTAGGGATGATGGCAAACTCCAATGTAAGTCTTTACACAAAAGAGCAAAGCCTTGGGACTTTCCCAAGGCTTTTGCGTATCAATCATAAAGAATGAAACAAAAAAAATTGCATTATTTACCGTTCCTCATTAAAAGACTGGAGTTTTTTATGGTCATAGATTTGTGTTAATTCAATGCTCCACATTATCAAAAGCGGAGGATATGTTGAAAACCAAATCTACAGGTCATTACAAGACAAAAGCATACCCAATTGACGGATGGGCCGTTTGAATTGACTGATGGGAACCAAAGCCGGTAATTTTTTGAAAATGGATTATATTTTGTAGTAACAGGGGATGTCTCACAAGCTTCAAAACGACAAACACTGATAAGAATACCGTGTCATTTCAAGTGAGTCCCGACAGTTTTCGGGATGACAACATATCTCAGACGATGAAAAACCAAAAAAAAGCCCCGAACTATGGGGCTTTCTTTTTGGTCTATGAAGGTTGATTAAATATTCTTCGCGAGCCAATCACCAACCTCACTGGTTTTGTAGGCTTTACCACCTTCGGCAAGGTCTTCAGTGACCACACCTTCGGCCAAGGATTTGTTGACCACTGTGCGAATGGCTTCAGCTTCGTCTTGTAATCCAAAGGCCGTTTCAAACATCATTGCAGCAGATAAAACTGTGGCCAACGGGTTGGCAATGTCTTTTCCGGCAGCTTGTGGGTAGGAACCGTGAATGGGTTCAAACAAAGAGGTCTTTTCGCCCAAAGATGCTGAGGGCATCAATCCCATGGAACCGGAGATTACCGATGCTTCATCGGTCAAAATATCACCAAAAAGGTTTTCGGTGATCAACACATCGTAGGAATTGGGCCATTGTACCAAACGCATGGCCACGGCATCCACAAACTCATAAGATACTTCCACTTCTGGATATTCCTTTTCCAGTTTCTGGACCGTTTCACGCCATAGGCGAGAGGTTTCCAAAACATTGGCTTTGTCCACGCAGCAAAGCTTTTTAGAGCGTTGTAGGGCCATTTCAAAGCCTTTACGGGCCAAACGTTCCACTTCGGCACGCGTATAGGTACAGGTGTCATACGCTGTGTTGTCATTATCCTCACGGCCTCGTTTCCCAAAATAGATGCCTCCGGTAAGTTCCCGCAGGAACACCAAATCGGTGCCTTCAATGCGTTCCTTTTTTAATGGTGATTTGTCAATCAAAGACGGAAAGGTAAAGGTGGGGCGGACATTGGCAAAAAGTCCCAATTTTTGGCGCATTTTCAATAAACCTTGCTCCGGGCGTACCTTAGCAGAAGGGTCATTGTCAAAACGGGGGTGACCTATCGCACCAAACAAAACGGCATCAGCGGCAACGCAGATCTCATGGGTTTCATCAGGATACGGCTCCCCAACAGCGTCAATGGCAGCGGCTCCTGTCAAAGCAGGTGTCCACGATATTTCATGTCCGAATTTTGCGGCAACTGCATCGGATACTTTTACGGCTTGGTCTATGACTTCAGGGCCGATTCCATCGCCGGCCAAAAGGGCTATCTTCAAATTCATTTATCTGTGGTTATTGTGTTATTTGGTTACTGGGTTATTGCAATCAGTCTTTTGTCTTTGCTCTTTTTTTCTTTTTCTATTGTGGTTGATTGGTTATTATTCTTTTTCCATTTGTGACTTTCGGCTTCAATTATACTAGGTTGAGCATTTTTTCGGTGGCTTTTATGGCAGATACCGTTTGGTCTGAGTCCAATCCACGGGTGGTGAAATCCTTTTCCTTGGTTTGCCAAGTGATTATGGTTTCGCAAAGGGCGTCCGAGTTGCTTCCCGGCGGGATTCGCACGGCGTAGTCCACCAATTTAGGCAATTCCCGATTCTCCTTTTTGTACACTTTTTTCAATGCATTGATAAAAGCATCAAACTGTCCATCACCTTGGGCATTTTCCTCATACGTCTTGCCATCAATTTCAATGGAAAGGGTGGTAGAGGGCTTTAATCCCTTGGAATGGGTAAGCACGTAGGATTTTACAAATACCTTTTGTTGATGTAGGTTGCTGTCCAATACATCGGAAATGATATAGGGCAGGTCCTCTTTGGTGACCCGCTCCTTTTTATCCCCCAGCTCGATGATGCGCTCAGTGACTTTTTTAAGCTCATCGTCGTCCAAGGTCAATCCCAACTCTTGAAGATTCTTTTGGATATTGGCTTTTCCCGATGTTTTTCCTAGAGCGTATTTTCGTTTTCTCCCGAATCTTTCTGGTAATAGATCATTAAAGTAAAGATTCTTTTTGCTATCGCCATCCGCATGTATGCCAGCGGTTTGCGTAAAAACATTATCACCAACAATGGGTTTGTTGTCTGGAATGCTGAAACCTGTAAAGGCAGATACCAATTTACTCACTTTATAAAGTGAGGATTCCTTTACCCCAATGGAAACTTCAGGCAAAAAATCGTTGATGACAGCCACTACACTGGCCAATGGAGCATTACCAGCACGTTCGCCCATGCCATTTACGGTAAGGTGCAAACCATGGCAACCCGCCTTAACGGCTTCCATGACATTGGCCACACTGAGATCATAATCATTATGGCCATGAAAATCGAAATGGATATCTGGGTATCGGTCTACAATCTTTTTGATGAATTCACCCGTTTCATAATGGGTCAAAACCCCAAGGGTGTCTGGCAGTAAAATGCGCTTTACGGGCTTTTTGGTCAGAAAATCCAAAAATTGAAAGACATATTCCTCGGAATTTCGCATTCCATTGCTCCAATCTTCTAGATATACATTGGTTTCAATTCCCAATTCTTGGCCTTTGACCACCACATTTTCAATATCCTTAAAATGTTGCTCGGGTGTTTTCTTGAGTTGATGGGTCAAGTGGTTCAACGATCCCTTGGTTAAAAGATTTTGAACTTTGGCACCCGCTTCCTGCATCCATTTTAAGGAAACCCCATTATCCACAAAGGTGAGCACTTCCACTTTTGAAAGATATCCTTCCGCGGCGGCCCATTCCGTGATATTTTGCACAGCTTTGAGCTCGCCTTCAGAAACCCGTGCGGAGGCCACCTCAATGCGATCCACTTTCAGCTCTTCCAACAGCAATTTTGCCAAGGTGAGTTTTTCTGAAGCGGAGAAGGAAACCCCAGAGGTTTGTTCACCATCCCGTAGGGTGGTGTCCATAATTTCAATGGTGCGTGCTTTCATTTTTTAGTGCCGTAGTGTTCCGACTTATGGGTTATAGAGGCGTGTTTTCGGCGTATTTCTCAATATCATCCTGAATGTTCAACAAGTAATCAATGTCATCAAAACCATTGAGCATGTTCTGTTTTTTGTATTCATTGATTTCAAAGCTCTCGCTTTCCCCTGTTGCCAAAATGGTGATGGTTTCATCGGGCAGGTTGATTTCCAATTCGGTTTTGGGGTCGGCCTCGATAGCTGTAAAAATCTTGTCCAAGAATGCTGGACTCACTTGTACCGGAAGTACGCCAATGTTTAAGCAGTTTCCCCTAAAAATATCGGCAAAAAAACTGGATACCACACATCTGAAACCGTAGTCATAAACGGCCCATGCGGCATGTTCCCTTGAAGAACCGGAACCAAAGTTTTTACCTCCGACCAAAATTTTTCCACTGTAAATGGGGTTGTTGAGCACAAAGTGCTCTTTTGGGGTTCCATCGGAATTGTATCTCCAATCCCTAAAGAGGTTGTCCCCAAACCCTTTACGCTCGGTAGCTTTTAGGAATCTTGCGGGGATGATCTGGTCGGTATCCACATTCTCGATGGGCAATGGTACCGCTGAACTTGTTAATATGTTGAATTTATCGTAAGCCATTATTTTTTCAATTATCAGTTATCAATTTACAATGAACAATAACTTAAAACATTGCTAATTGTTCATTGGATATTGTTCATTGTTAAGCAAAAGCTTCTTCATGCATGAGTTCCCTTGGGTCGGTCACTTTTCCGGTCACGGCAGCGGCAGCAGCCACCAATGGACTTGCCAAAAGAGTACGGGCTCCAGGCCCTTGTCTTCCTTCAAAGTTTCGGTTTGAGGTACTCACGGCATATTTTCCGGCAGGGATTTTGTCATCATTCATGGCCAAACAGGCGGAACATCCGGGTTCGCGAAGTTCAAACCCTGCATCTTCCAATATATCCAAAATGCCCTCTTCTTTGATGGCTTCTTCCACTTTGTGAGAACCGGGCACCAACCAAGCGGTAACGTTATCAGCTTTTTTTCGGCCTTTTACGATGGAAGCGAAGGCCCTGAAATCCTCAATTCTACCGTTGGTGCAACTTCCCAAGAATACAAAGTCGATAGGTTTCCCTACCATGGCCTCGCCTTCATTGTAATCCATGTACTCCAAGGATTTTTTGTAGGTAGCTACAGCACCATCGATGGTTTCTGCCAATGGAATGTTATTGCTGATCCCGATACCCATTCCTGGGTTTGTACCAAAAGTGATCATGGGCTCTATCTCGCTGGCATCAAAAGTCACTTCTTTATCAAAAACCGCATCTTCATCAGAATAAAGGGTTTTCCAATATTCCATTGCAGCATCCCAATCATTGCCTTTTGGTGTATATTCTCTTCCTTTGATGTAGTCAAACGTCTTTTCATCCGGAGCGATCATACCTCCACGGGCACCCATTTCTATACTGAGGTTACAAACCGTCATACGACCTTCCATGGACATGTTTTTGAAGACATCCCCGGCATATTCCACAAAATATCCAGTTGCACCAGAGGTGGACAACTTGGAAATGATGAAAAGCGCTACGTCCTTGGGCGTAACAGCTTCGCTCAATGCTCCATTTACATTGATGCGCATACTTTTGGGCTTGGGCTGCATAATGCATTGGGTGGACAGCACCATTTCCACTTCGCTGGTACCAATTCCGAAGGCAATGGCCCCAAAAGCGCCGTGGGTAGAGGTGTGTGAATCTCCACAAACAATGGTAGCTCCGGGAACGGTGATCCCATTTTCTGGGCCGATCACGTGTACAATTCCGTTTTTCTTATGCCCAAGCCCCCAATAGGGTATGTTGTGGGCGTTGGCATTTTCCTCCAAAGCCTTTAATTGATTTGCGGACAACGGGTCTTTTACAGGCAAGTGTTGGTTTCGGGTAGGAGTATTGTGGTCGGCAGTAGCGAAGGTACGCTCTGGATACAATACTTTTATTCCTCTGTTCTTTAATCCCAAAAAAGCTACGGGACTTGTAACTTCATGCACCAAATGTCTATCTATGAACAGCACATCCGGACCATTTTCAATATGCTTCACCACATGGGAATCCCATACTTTGTCAAATAGTGTTTTACTCATTGTCAGATTCAATAATTTGTAAGCAAACAAAGTTAAAATTTGATTTAAAACCTGCTTTCTTCTTGTCCATAAAATTACGATGTTCAACTTCAACTTTCATGAAATTGATGGAATGTTAACAAATGTTCACCCCACATTTTCAAATATCACTTCGGCATCATTAAAATTCATTAAGAATATAGATTAAAACATTGAAATTTAACAAGGTAGGTCGTTTTTTAACATTGTTGTAACGTTACCAAAACCTCAAGCTGCATACTTTAGGTGGATTCTACACAATAACTCATTCATTAATTAAATCAAACAACGAACAATGAAGAAATTTTACTCGGCCTTGTCGGCCACAATGATCACAGCGGTACTTTTTATGACAAGTACGGCAACGGCGCAATTGGACTTTCTGCCTCGGGGCAGCCAGATGGCAAAAGTGTCCCAACGTATTGGTACCACAGATGTCTCTATTATCTATTCAAGACCCAGTGTAAATGATAGGGAAATATGGGGCGTCTTGGTTCCGTATGGCATGAACAATCTCGGATTTGGAACGGCCACCGAATCGCCATGGAGAGCAGGAGCCAATGAAAACACGGTGTTCAAGACCACACATGACCTTACCATTGGCGGAAAGACCCTTCCTGCCGGAAAGTATGGATTGCACATGATTGTCAATGAAGACAATACGGCCACAATCATATTTTCCAATAACCATGAAGCTTGGGGCAGCTATTTTTACGACCCTTCCGAGGATGCCCTTCGGGTGGATGTGGAGACCAAGGAAATTCCGCATGTTGAGCTACTCACGTATACTTTTGACGAAGTTGGGCCAAATTCGGCAACTGTGTCATTAAGCTGGGAGAAAAAGCAAATTCCATTTACCATTGAAACGGATGTCACGGGCAACGTTATGGCTGAAATCCGTCAGCAACTGCAAACTTCCCCCGGATTTAACCGACAAACCTGGGAGCAGGCCGCTGGGTATGCGCTGAACAATGGGGGCGATTTGGATGAAGCACTGGGCTGGGTCAATGCCGCCATTGAGGGGCAGTTTTTCAGTCAGAAGAATTTCAATAACCTAAGTTTGAAATCCCAGATTTTAGAGCGACAAGGAAAAACAGCCGAAGCCAAAGCGGTTATGGATGAAGCCATGCCTTTGGGAACTATTTTAGAGATTCACAGTTACGGCAGACAATTAATTGCCCAAAACAGAAGCGAAGAAGCACTGGAAGTTTTTAAGTGGAATGCCAAAAACCACAAAAATACTTGGCCGGTGGATTATGGTCTGGCACGAGGGTATTCCGCAGTTGGCAACTACAAAACGGCACTAAAACACCTTAAAATTGCCGAGGGCAGGGCTCCGGATGAACTGAATAAAAATGCCATTGTGGCCAATATCACCAAACTGGAAGAAGGAACGGATATCAATTAGAAAGTTATAGCGAAGTAGAAGCATAAGCCCGGCGAAAGCTGGGCTTTTTAGCTGATATAATTCCAAATCGTCTTGTTTTGCATCATTTTGGTATAGGCTCTAAGAATCGGGGCATTTTCTGGTTTTTCTAGCCTTGGGTCATCCTTCAGCAATTGGATGGCATGGTACCGGGCCGTTTTTAAGATTTGGTTGTCCTTTACAATATCGGCAATCTTTAAGGTGAGCAAACCGCTTTGTTGGGTGCCCATTAGATCCCCGGGGCCACGGAGTTTTAAATCCACTTCGGCAATTTCAAAGCCATCATTGGTGCGCACCATGGTCTGCAGCCGGGTTTTGGCATCTTCGGATAGTTTGTGGCCCGTCATCAGAATACAAAAACTCTGCTCCGCACCACGACCCACGCGACCACGAAGCTGGTGCAGTTGCGAAAGCCCAAACCGCTCGGCACTTTCAATGATCATCACTGAGGCATTGGGCACATTCACCCCGACCTCAATGACTGTGGTAGCCACCATAATCTGGGTCTCACCTTTCACAAAACGCTCCATTTCATAATCCTTATCAGCAGGTTTCATTTTGCCATGGACAATGGATATTTGATATTCGGGCATGGGAAATTCTCGGGCAATGCTTTCATAGCCGTCCATCAAATCCTTGTAATCCAACGCTTCGGATTCTTGAATCAATGGATAGACGATGTAGACCTGTCGCCCTTTTTTGATTTCATCTTTGATGAACTTGAACACTTTTAACCGATTACTGTCATACCGATGAACGGTCTTCACGGGTTTCCGTCCCGGAGGAAGCTCATCAATGACCGAGACATCCAAATCGCCATACAAGCTCATGGCCAAGGTTCTGGGAATCGGCGTGGCCGTCATGACCAAAATATGGGGAGGCGCCCCCCTGGTTCCCCCATTTGGGGTTTGGGGCGGGCTTCCTTTATGCCAAAGCTTGGAGCGTTGCGCCACCCCAAACCGATGTTGCTCATCCACAATGGCCAACCCCAAATTTTTAAACTGCACCTTGTCTTCCAGAACAGCGTGGGTGCCTACCAAAATGTTGAGATTCCCATTTTCCAATTGGTTGTGTAAAAGGGTTCGTTCCGATTTTTTTGTGGAACCCGTCAACAAGGCAATTTTTACGTCCATTTTGCCCAGCAATTCTTTCAAACCATTGTAGTGTTGAGTGGCCAAAATTTCTGTAGGCGCCATCAAACAGGCCTGAAAGCCATTGTCCATGGCCAGCAACATGCACATTAAGGCCACGATGGTCTTTCCGGAACCCACATCCCCCTGAAGCAAACGGTTCATTTGGGCGTTGCTGCCCAAATCGCCCCGAATTTCCTTGATGACCCGTTTTTGGGCATCGGTCAGTTCAAAAGGCAGATGATTTCCGAAGAAAGA
Source organism: Allomuricauda sp. CP2A (assembly GCF_001683915.1). Taxonomy (GTDB): domain Bacteria; phylum Bacteroidota; class Bacteroidia; order Flavobacteriales; family Flavobacteriaceae; genus Flagellimonas. The sequence goes on from NZ_LXTT01000100.1 coordinate 16,879, forward strand.
AGTGAAATTTTCCCCAACGTTTTCAAAAGGCAGTCCTTTTATTTTGTGTTTACGTATCAGTTTTTTGGAAATCAGTTGGAGCTGCACATAAAACAGTTCTTCAAATTTCAACCGGAATTGGGCCTTGGCCAATAGTTCCTGATTTTTGGGAAAGTGGATATTAAAAAGCGCCTCACTTTTGGATATCAGTCGCAGTTCTTCCATTATGGGTTGGGACAACGATTCCGGAAACTGCCCTTTGGACTCCATGAACAATTGCTGCATCATCTTTCCCACCACCCGATTGGTGATTCCCTTTGCGCTCAACTTTTCCGTGGAGGGATAAATGGGCTGCATGGCCACCTTTAATCCTTTTTGATGTTCCGAGAGCAGTTCCATTTCGGGGTGGGGCATGGAAAAGGTGCTGCCGTATTTGGAAATTCGTCCAAAAACCACGTAAGGCTCATTGATTTTCAAGTTTTCCCTGATCCACTTATGGCCTCGGAACCAAACCAGCTCCATTTGCCCAGTGTCATCCACAAAAGTCGCCACCAAGCGTTTCCCCCGTTTTTGCTCCACCGTTTTTAAGTGGATGATTTTACCGACCACTTGCACATCGGCACCACTGGGTTGTAGCTGATTGATTTTGTAATAGCTGGTGCGGTCCAAATACCGATTGGGAAACAGATGAAGCAGGTCCCTGTAGGTCTCAATCCCCAGCTCAGCCTTGAGTATATCGGCCCTGTTGGGGCCAACACCTTTTAAATAGGGTATGGGAGTTTGCAAAAAATTGGGATTCATCAAACTAAAATATGTAATTTGGAAGGACTTTTGATAGTATGACGGTATGAAGCGAACCCCATTTCTTGTTTTTTTTCTTCTCATGCAGTTGCTTTCCGCCCAGGTTCAGGATAAGGTAGACTTTACCCATGCCGAGGTTTTTGTCGAACCAATTCCAGAGGAAAAGAAAATAAATGGGTCGGTCACCTATCGGTTTGATGTGCTCAAAGATGTGGATTCTATCTTTTTGGATGCCCATGATATTGATTTCTCTTCTGTTCTATTGGATAAGAAAAGTGTACCCTTTACGAGTACTGGAAGTACAATCTCCATTTCAGAAAAATTTAAAAAGGGAGACACCCATTCCATAGAACTGCGATATACAGCCCACCCTAAGCAAACAGTTTACTTTTTGGGATGGGATGATGACACGAAAGGTGATGAGCAAATCTGGACCCAAGGCCAAGGCAAATACACCAGCCATTGGTTGCCCAGTTTTGATGATATGAACGAAAAAGTAGAGTTTGATATCAGCATAAAGACAAAAAAGAACCTCACCGTTTTTGCCAACGGAAAGCTCTTGGACAAAAAGGAGTATGTAAACAATGGGATTACTTGGCGCTACGACATGAAAGAACCCATGAGCAGTTACCTTGTAGCTTTTGCCATTGGTAATTTTGAAAAGGAGACCATGCTGTCAAGTTCTGGGGTGCCCATTGAGCTCTATTACGAACCCAAAGACAGTCTAAAAGTTGAACCCACGTATCGATACACCCAACATATTTTTGATTTTTTGGAAAAGGAGATAGGTGTTCAGTATCCCTGGCAGAACTATAAGCAAATTCCCGTACAGGATTTTTTGTATGCCGGAATGGAAAATACCGGAGCCACCATTTTTTCCAACACCCTTGTGGTGGATTCCATTGCATTTAAGGATAAAAATTATGTCAATGTCAATGCGCACGAGTTGGCCCACCAGTGGTTTGGGGATTTGGTCACGGAGCAGAGTGGGGAACACCATTGGTTGCACGAAGGGTTTGCCACATTCTATGCCTATTTGGCCGAAAAAGATATTTTCGGGGACGAATACTACTACTGGCACCTGTTGGAAACGGCACAGGCACTGGCCAACTTTTCAGGGGAGGGCAATGGAGAAGCCTTGACCAATTCCAGTGCAGGAAGCCTTACTTTTTATGAGAAAGGAGCTTGGGCCTTGGTAATGCTGAAAGAAAGGGTGGGGGATGCCAATTTTAAGCAGGGCATCAAGAATTATCTGAATACGTATGCCTATCAAAATGTCACTATTCCCGATTTTATGTGGGAAATGGAAAAAGCCTCGGGAGTGAAACTTTCAGATTTTGAATCGGTTTGGCTGCAAGAATCGGAATTCCCTTTTGAGGAGGTGAAACGTTTCTTGATGGAGAAAAGTCCTTCCGTCAAAAGCTATTTTGAGTTACAAAACCAGATTGGGGGAGATTTGGAATCCGCAGAGACAATTTTACAAGAAAAGTGGGCCACTTTAAATTCCGAACAGTTGAAACACCATTTGGTTTTGGATTATGGAAGTAAGTTCTCCACCTCCACCATTTCCAAAATGTTGAAAACGGAAAATCTGAAAGTGCGGCAAGCACTGGCCTTGTCCACGGAAAAAATTCCCCAAGAAATCCAGTTGGATTTTGAGACCCTTTTGGAGGATGAAAGTTATGTTACTTTGGAATCTGCTCTATATAAGCTCTGGACTGATTTTCCAGAGAGCAGACAGCAATATCTGGACGAAACAGATGGGATCATGGGATTTTCCAATAAAAATATCCGATTACTTTGGTTGACCTTGGCCTTGGTGACACCGGAATATAATGCAGAATTAAAGCCCAGCTATTTTGAAGAACTCAGCAATTATACCAGCTCGGAATTCCATTTTGAGGTGCGGTTGCTGGCATTTCAATATCTAAAAAGTATCGGGGGTTTCAACGATGCATCATTGCGGAATTTAGTCGAGGCCTGCAGCCACCATGTTTGGCATTTTAAAAAATCATCGCGGAAAATTTTAAAGGAATTTTTAAAGAGCGAGGGCAGCATGGCACGATTAAAGGCCCTTTATCCTTTGTTAAACCAAGAAGAACAGCAATATTTGGACAAAACTTTGGGTAAATGAGGGCATTGGTCATTTCAGGCGGTGGGAGCAAGGGTGCTTTTGCGGGTGGCGTTGCACAGTTTTTAATTCAGGAGGCCCGACACAAGTATGATATTTTTGTGGGCACTTCCACGGGAAGCCTTTTGATATCCCATTTGGCGCTCAACAAATTGGATAAGATCAAGGAAATTTATTCTTCGGTAAATCAAGAAAGTATTTTCAATAATTGCCCTTTTTTGATCAAGAAAAAGCACGGGGTGGAAATCATTGCCATCAATCACTGGAACGTGGTGAAGAATTTTATCCGGGGAAAAAAGACCTTTGGCGAGAGCGAGAACCTACGTAAACTCATCCGCGAATCCATAACCGTTGAGGAGTTCAATGAATTGAAGAAAAGTGATATGGATGTGGTGGTCACGGTATCCAATCTGTCTTTGAATCAAGTGGAATACAAATCCATTAACGATTGTACCTACGATGAATTTTGCGATTGGATTTGGATTTCTTCCAATTACACCCCTTTTATGAGCTTGGTCAAAAAAAACGGATGTGAATATGCCGATGGGGGATTGGGCAGTTTGGTGCCCATTGAGGAAGCCCTTAGTAGGGGAGCAACAGAAGTTGATGTAGTGGTCTTGCACACCGAGGTGAACCATTTAAACCGCATGTCGGCCAAAAACCCATTTGATTTGATTACCACCATTTTCAGTTTTATGCTAGATCGGATAGAGAACCAGAACGTCCGAATCGGTAAGTTGGTGGCCAATCAAAAAGATGCCATCATCAATTTTTACTACACACCAACCGTATTGACCACAAATTCCTTGATATTCAATAAGGAGCGAATGACCTTGTGGTGGAAAAGGGGCTACCTATATGCCAAGAACAAGAACGAGGAAACCAGTCCTATTGACCCGGAACGCCAAGAATAGGCAGGAGCTAATCCCAAAGTTCGCTCACTTCCTTTTTTACAAAGGCCAGAGCCGTATTGGAAGGTGATTGTTTCTCCATGGTCTGGTTGAGGATGTCCTCCCGCAATTTGTCAGGGGAGTCCGTTTCACTCATTCCAGCCGAACGAATGATCTGTATGGTGGCATTTTTTGCAGCTTTGATGATGTTCCAACACTCTTCCGACATATAGATCTGTTGGGAAAGATTGTGTTCAAACTCCGTTTCAACTTGTTTGATGAGCAGGTTTTCGTAATCCCTTTTGTCTTTTCCCTTTGGAGCAACACGCACTACTAAGCTGTTAATGGCAATTCGCTCCAAAAAAAGAGCCATACGCTCATAGGCTTGAAGGCGTACAGGAAGCGTTTCTTTTTGGGAATCTTTGTGCAAAAGGAACCGTCTCCGACCGTCTTCGTTTCGGGTATGGAGTCTGAAAAAATAAAAGGCAATGGCCCCAGTTACAACCGCGGGCAATAAGTACGCAAAAAGTTGAAGGATGTCATCTCCACTCATAGGATAGTTTGGTTTTTTATTGATTTTACACAACAAGAACGCACCAGACCTCTAAAAAGTATTTCATCCTGCAATCTTATTGGGCAGCCTTGGCACTTTCCTTGGCCTTGGCATAAAATCCCTTGTAATCCGGTTGCAATTTAATGTTGATGCCCTCTTTAAAGTTTCCATCCCTGGCCGAGATCAAAATGCGGTCACTGGAAACTCCTAAGTTGCCCACCAATTCTTTGGACACAGAAGCAACTTGATCAAAAGTTGGGCTGAATTCCCCCGTAATGTTCAACCCTTCCACCTCAGTTTTGAAATTGGGGTTGGCCAAAATAACTTTGGAAACATTGGTCAACCATGCTTTTCCTTCTTCTGTCAGTTCTGAAGAAGTATCTGAGCCAAACAGGTTATCAAGACTACTGGAAATCACAACAGTGCCTTCGGCCACACTTACATTGGCATTTTCGCCCAAGGTTTGCTTAATGCGGGTCAAGGAAACAATGGCCGTGGAATCGTTCGCTGAAATCATGTTATTGATGCCGCTCAATTGTTTCTCCTTACGCGCAAGGGCCGCCATGGCTCTGTCCACATTATTGGAACTCTGTTTGGACAATTCTGAGAAACTGCTCAGGTTGCCCAACAGGGTAGCATTTGCATCGCGCAAGCCGGCATTTTCAACCTCTAACGTTTCTGCCTTGGCATTGCTGGAAGAAATTTCACGTTTAGCTTTGGCGAGCTCTTGTTCAACCTCAGAAAGCTTTGATTTTAAATCATCAATTTCTGCAATGAGGTCACTTTTTCTTTGAGCAAACGCCGTGGCGGTTAGAACAAGAAATAGAATAATGGGTAACTTTTTTTTCATAAGTAGTATTATTTTCTTTGGTCGTCAATTTCTATTTGGGGCTAAATTATAATGTTTTTTCCAAACTGGGCTTACCACCCAAGAAGGAACAATCATAAAGTTCCTGCATGGAAGAAAAGGCAACTTGGTCTTTTTTGTAGCTGTACACCGCCTCCAAATCGCTGCTAAGATAATCATCATCTACGTTCACTTGGATATCACTCATCTTAAATTGACAGGGATGTTCATAACCAGCGGCATGGGTGATTTCCAAAAATTCTTTCCGAAAAGTCTTAAAATATTGGGCCAATCGGTCGGATTTTAAAGGTACATTGATACCATTCTGCAACCATTTGTTTTGGGTGGCCACGCCAGAGGGGCATCGGTTGGTATGGCATATCTGTGCCTGAATGCATCCAATGCTCATCATGGCTTCCCGGGCCACATTTATACAATCCACGCCCATGGAAAAGGCCATTGCCGCCTTGGCGGGAAATCCCAATTTTCCGCTGCCAATAAAGACAATGCGTTCTGTTAGTCCCATGTCCTTAAATATTTTATAAACCGATGAAAAGGCATAGGTCCATGGCAAAGAAACATGATCGGCAAAACTGGGAGGTGCTGCCCCGGTACCACCTTCACCGCCATCAATGGTGATAAAATCCGGCCCTTTTCCTGTTTTTTTCATAAGATTGGCCAATTCTTCCCATTGCTCCAACTTTCCGACTGCCCCTTTGATGCCAACGGGCAAGCCAGTTTCTTCGGCAATGGCTTCTATCAACTCCAAAAGCTCGGCAATGGAGCTGAACGCCTTGTGCGTGGCAGGGGAAAGGACATCTTTTCCTACCTCAACCCCCCTGATTTCTGCTAGCTCATGGGTGATTTTGGCTCCGGGCAACACCCCGCCTTTGCCGGGTTTGGCCCCTTGGGAAAGTTTTATTTCCACAGCTTTGATACATGGATTTTCATCCACAAGGATTTTCATCTTTTCCATGGAAAAATTTCCATCTCGTGTACGCACCCCAAAATATCCAGTACCAAAATGAAAAATAACATCGCCACCTTGCTTGTGATAGGGGGAAAGACCGCCTTCACCCGTATTATGATAGGCACCACACTTTTTTACGCCATTGTTCAGGGATTCCACTGCAGCAGCGGAAAGGGAACCAAAACTCATCGCCGATACATTGATTATCGATGCTGGGCGATACGGCTTTTTACGTTTGTTGTATGCCCCAATGACTTTGGCGCAGGGAATAAAATAGGGATCTTTGATATTCGGATGCCTTTCGGGCAGTTGATATGCGATCATGGCGTTTTTCACAAATATGTGTTGGTGCGCATAAATGTCCCTTTCGGTCCCAAAGCCCTCATAATTGTTTTCTTTTTTGGCCGAAGCATAGATCCAACTACGCTCAATGCGGTTGAACGGGAGCTCTTCACGGTTGTTGGCCACAAAATATTGGCGCATTTCGGGCCCAATACTCTCCAACCAGTACCGCAAATGCCCCACGACGGGAAAATTATGGCTTATGGTATGAGCCCTTTGGAAAAAGATATCCCGAATGGCCACCAATAACAGAAAAATCAGTATCCATGCCCACCATGCAATACTGCCCAAAAAGTCCAGTAGGGAATCCATTTTACATGTTCAAATAGTCAAGGGTCAATTGGGTCATCGCCTTTACACCCAACAAAAGCCCACTGTCATCAATTTTAAAGTCTGGGGTGTGGTGCGGAAAGGATTCCGTGGTTCCGGGCGACATTCCCCCCAAAATAAAGAAGAGACCGGGCACTTTTTCTTGAAAATAGCTGAAATCCTCAGCGCCGGTAATGGCTTTATGGACGGAAATGTTGTCCTTCCCAGCCGCTTTTTCCAAACTGGGGACCATTTTAGCCGTCAAGTCCAAATCATTGAAAGTAATGGCAGTGGAAGTGGTGATTTCAATATCGGCGTCACCACCATAGGCTTTGGCAATAGCGGGAACCATTTCCATCATACGTTTGTTGATGTGTTTTTGCATGTCGTAATCCAAGGTTCTGATGGTCCCGATCAATTCCGCACTTTCTGGAATGATGTTGAAGCGAACCCCACTGGTGACTTTACCAACTGAAATTACAGCGGCTTCATTCGTCAGGTCAGTTTCCCGGCTGATAATGGTCTGGAGCCCGTCAATAATTTTGGCACTGATCAAAATAGGGTCAACCCCGCCCCAAGGTTGTGAACCATGGGTCTGTTTTCCCTTTACATTTATCACAAAACGCTGAGCGGATGCCAAGGCACCGCCTGGTTTATATTTGATGGTGTTGATAGGTGTTTGTGAGTTGATATGAAGCCCAAAAATGGCATCCACATCCGGCTTGGTGAGCACGCCTTCCTTCACCATCAATTTGGCACCGCCTTCTTCTCCCGGAGGTGCTCCCTCCTCAGCAGGTTGGAAAATGAACTTTACCGTTCCTTTGATCTTATCCTTGTTTTTTGAAAGCACTTCGGCGACACCCATTAAAATGGCAGTGTGGGTATCATGTCCACAGGCATGCATCACTCCGACTTCTTTACCCAAGAATTCTGAGGTTACTGTTGATTTGAAGGGTAAATCATTGCGCTCGGTTACGGGGAGTGCATCAATATCTGCGCGTAGGGCTACCACTTTTCCGGGTTTATTGCCCTTCAGAAGGCCAACGACACCTGTATGGGCCACGCCTGTTTGGACTTCAATCCCCAAGGATTTTAGATGATTTGCAATCTTTTCTGCCGTTTTGAACTCCCGGTTACTGAGCTCGGGATGTTCGTGGATGTCACGCCGCCATTCGATTACTTTTGATTCAATTGCTGCGATATCTTTGCCTACGCCATAATCTTGGGCATAGATTGACGCACTTGCTGTTAGTAGTGTTAAGGCTATAATTTTCTTCATAATGTAGAGTTAGTTATAATTTCATAAGACGGTATCCGTCGTTTTGCAATTGAATCAGTGCCGTCATGGCCGAAAGGGCAATTTTTTCCCCTGGAATAAGGTCTTCCTTCGGAACATGACGGGATTTTGAGGACTGGCCACAAAGGATGACTTCAACCCCGGCATCCATAAGACTTTGTAGCATGTTGGCATTGGGATTGTCCACTCCAAATCGTTTTTTGTGTGCTTCATTGGTCACAATATTGGTTGTGGCCGTACCGTGTATGATCAGGGCCGCCTTCAATTGGGAGGCAGGTACGCCGTTTTGGGCATGCATGTTCAAAAAACGGGCAGCAGTCTCTATACTTTTATTGATTTCTTCATGGGAATCCGGACCTGTGGCCACATCAAAAACGACTTTGAACTCCTCATTGACATTGGTTTTGTAATCTGGGTTCTCAACCACGAAGACTTCACCGTAGTTTTCTATGATGGGGCCTGCTTTTTTCTCTTGGGACACTGCAAAAAGACTGAAGAGTGCACAAAACAAAATGGGGAAACGGTACATTTTCATCAGCAAAGAGGGTTATGGTGTTAAATATATTGATTTCAGATTAAAACACCTCCGTGTTTATAAATATTGAAAGCTTGATTTTAGCATAAGGCCATTATTGGCTAATTTCACACTTACTTTTTAAAAATCCGAGCCTTTGAGTACTTTTTTGGATGAATTGAACGATGCGCAACGGGCCCCTGTATTGCACAAGGATGGGCCTTTGATGGTTATTGCTGGTGCCGGTTCCGGGAAGACCCGGGTTTTGACGTATCGTATTGCCCATTTGATGAACCAGGGTGTGGACTCCTTCAATATCTTGGCGTTGACCTTTACCAACAAAGCGGCCCGTGAGATGAAAAAGCGTATTGCCTCCATTGTTGGGGATTCCGAAGCAAAGAATCTTTGGATGGGTACCTTTCACTCCGTTTTTGCCAGATTGTTGCGGTATGATGGCGATAAATTGGGGTATCCCAGCAACTTTACCATTTACGATACCCAAGATTCACAACGTCTCATTGCTTCCATCATCAAGGAAATGGGATTGGACAAGGATATTTACAAGTACAAGCAGATCCAAAACCGGATTTCATCCTACAAAAACAGTCTGATCACCGTTAAGGCCTATTTTCAGAACCCAGAATTGGTGGAAGCGGACGCCATGGCCAAGCGACCTAGATTGGGAGAGATTTACAAAAATTATGTGGATCGCTGCTTTAAGGCCGGAGCCATGGATTTTGACGACCTTTTGTTGCGCACCAATGAGCTGTTGACCCGTTTTCCTGAGGTTTTGATGAAATATCAGGACAGGTTCCGGTATATTTTGGTGGATGAGTATCAAGATACCAACCACTCGCAGTATCTCATTGTAAAAGCACTGTCTGACCGATACCAGAATATCTGTGTGGTTGGGGACGACGCCCAAAGTATTTATTCGTTCCGAGGGGCGAACATCAGCAATATCCTCAATTTTCAACGGGATTATGATGATGTGGCCGTGTACCGACTGGAACAGAATTACCGTTCCACCAAAAATATTGTCAATGCGGCCAATTCCATCATTGCAAAGAACCGCGACCAGTTGGAGAAAGTGGTCTGGACCTCCAATGATGAAGGCCACAAAATAAGAGTACACCGCAGTGTTACGGACGCCGAAGAAGGCAGATACGTGGCGGGCTCCATTTTTGAAATGAAAATGCAAGAGCAGCTTCAAAATGGGGATTTTGCAGTGTTGTACCGCACCAACTCACAATCACGATCCATTGAAGATGCCCTTCGAAAGCGCGATATCCCGTATCGGATTTATGGGGGACTTTCCTTTTATCAACGTAAGGAGATTAAAGACGTCTTGGCCTATTTGCGTTTGATTATCAACCCAAAGGATGAGGAGGCATTGAAACGTGTCATCAACTTTCCGGCACGGGGCATTGGACAGACGACCATTGATAGACTCATTGTAGCGGCGAATCATTATGATCGCTCCATTTATGAGGTCATGGAGCATTTGGATAAGCTCAATCTGAACATCAATGCAGGTACCAAGCGCAAGTTGGGTGATTTTGTGACCATGATCAAGAGTTTTCAGATCATGAACGAAGGCACCGATGCATTCACCTTGGCCGAACATGTGGCCAAAAAAACGGGGCTGTTGTTGGAGTTCAAAAAAGATGGCACCCCAGAGGGTATTGCCCGAATGCAAAATATTGAGGAACTCTTGAACGGAATCAAGGATTTTGTGGAAGGGCAAAAAGAGCTGGCAGAGGCCACAGGCAGCTTGACCGAGTTTCTGGAAGATGTGGCCCTGGCCACGGATATGGACAAGGACGTTGGAGACGATGACCGCGTTGCCCTGATGACCATTCACTTGGCCAAAGGGTTGGAATTTCCCTATGTGTTTGTGGTGGGGATGGAAGAAGATCTGTTTCCATCAGCCATGAGCATGAGCACCCGAAGTGAGATCGAAGAAGAACGCCGATTGTTCTACGTGGCCTTGACCCGGGCCGAAAAACAGGCTACGCTTACCTATACGCAAAACCGTTACAGATGGGGTAAACTCTTTGATGCGGATCCCAGTCGGTTTTTGGAGGAAATAGATCAACAATATGTGGAAAACCTAACTCCTGTAAACGATGGATATCGGTATAAATCCATGATCGATGCCGATATTTTTGGGGAAGTGGACAAGAGCAGGTTACGGCAGGTGAAACCAAAAAGCGGAACTCCGCCCAGTACCCACAGGCCCAACGAACAGCAGTTACGAAAACTCAGGAAATTAAAACCCGAACTCTCATCCTCCACAACAAACAACAATGCCATTGATCCCAATCTGGCCGAAGGTACTTTGGTGAACCATACCCGTTTTGGCAGGGGCAAGGTGCTCAAGATTGAAGGTTTGGGGAATGACAAAAAAGCTGAGATTCAATTTGAGCAAGGCGGCATGAAAAAATTATTGCTCCGTTTTGCCAAGTTGGAGGTCATCGATAATATATAAATGAATTTTAGGGGCCACGGAATGCATTCCTTTAACTTAATCCACTTTGGATCAAGGATGATAAAATAGTTGACCAAGAGGGCAGGAGGGCGAAAAAATGTTTAAATTCAAGACCACATCTGTTTTGAATACCACACCAAACGCTCTATGAAAAAATTATTTTCCGACTCCTTTTTTTTGGCCACTGCATTAATCGTCGTGGTTCTATTTGGTATAGCAGGCTATCATTTTGAACTGGGTCTACCACCTTTGGTGGGTATGTTGCTTGCCATTTTGATCGGCATTATTCTCCTCATCGGCTTAAAGCTCATTGCTTCATTGGCCAAACCGTTGTTCAAAAAGATTTCGTTTGGCTTCCTGACCACATTTTTAAGTGGATTGCTGGCGTTGGTCATTTTAAAAATGTTCGCATTCCGTTGGCCTTCATTGTTGTTCTATATATTGGTCTTATGGGGTTTTCTGTGTTGTGTGCTCTTAGTTTTGGGGTTGAAAAAGGTTAAAGGCGGAAAGAATAACAAATCTGGATGGGTGATGGTCACCACCTCACTGGTTATAGTGGCACTGGGCCTTTATGGTTTCAACAGTTTGGATGGCGACCCGTATATCAAGGACAAAACACAGCCGAAGAACAACACAAACAGCGCCATGCTTTCGGAAATGGGCGTACAGGATCCATCCCAAAAAGGTCCGTTTGAGGTGGAAACTTTTACATATGGCAGTGGAACAGACGCAAAACGACCTGAATATGCTGAAGCGGTCCAGATTAAGACCCCCACTGTAAATGCTTCCCGATTGTTGCCGGAATGGAAGGGCAAAAAAAAGAAGTGGCGCGAAAAATTTTGGGGCTTTGGGGTGGAAAATTTTCCGTTGAATGGCAGGGTCTACATGCCCAAGGGGGATGGGCCTTTCCCGTTGGTGCTTATAGTGCATGGAAACCATAGCATGGTCGATTATTCCGATGCGGGATATGCCTATCTCGGGGAACTATTGGCCAGCAGGGGTTCCATTGCCGTGTCGGTGGATCAAAATTTTATTAACGCACATTGGTCTGGAGATTTTAGGGGGAAAGAAATGCCGACAAGGGGTTGGCTTTTGTTGAAACACTTGGAACAATGGAAAAAGTGGAACAGCGGAGAGGAGCCCGATTTAGCCGGTAAGGTAGACATGGGCAACATTGTTCTGGTAGGCCATTCCAGGGGAGGTGAGGCTGTTTCCATTGCAGCTGCTTTTAACGAGCTGGAACGATTTCCAGATAATGCCCAGGAAACCTTTGATTTTGGTTTCGGCATTAAAGGCATCATAACGGTTGCGCCTACGGATTATCGGTATGAGCGGGAAATCACGCTTAAAAATATCAATTACCTATCCTTGCAAGGTGCCTACGATTCTGACGAGGTGAGCTTTTGGGGGATGCGCCCCTACCGCAGATTGCATTTTACGGATGATTTTAAAGGATTTAAGGCGGGGGTGTATATGAACCACGCCAATCACGGTCAGTTTAATTCCAGTTGGGGACGTTCCGATTTTGGAGCACCCTTGAAATGGTTGTTGAACCTAAAACCTTTGGTTTCCGGGGAAGAACAGCGACAAATGGCAAAGGTTTACATCAGTGCTTTTGTGGAGACCGTGTTAAAAGGAAAGAATGCGTATCGTACCGTTTTTAAAAGTGCGGATGGTATCAAGGATTGGTTGCCCAATGAGATGTATTTGAGCCAATATGCGGATGCTTCCAAAAAAACACTACTGGATTTTGAGGATGATTTGGATGTGACCTCTGGTAAAGAAAATGTTCAAATACGTGCAGAAAACTTCAAGATATGGCGGGAAGAAGGGTTAAAGTCACGGGATGATGGGAAGCAGGAAAACAATGCGCTGGTTTTGGGGTGGAAATATGGAAAACAGTCAAAAAAGGATTCCTTGCCGCAATACCATATCAATTTACAGAAAGAATTGAAAGATTTTAGTGCTGTAGACACCTTGGCATTATCCGTTGGTGTGGGAGATATTTCCGAATTGGACCTTACAGAAAAGGAGAATGATCTTTCAGATTCTGGGTTCAACTTCAGCATCGTCCTAAAAGATAGTTTGGGCAACAAGGCTTCCGTTGATTTGGCCAGCACAAATAGTTTACCGGTTCCCATAAAGACCAAATTCACCAAATTTCAATTTTTGGACAGGGAAATGATGGGAAAGGATTGGGAGGTTCAATTGAAGAGCTGTTACATGCCCATTTCATTGTTTTCAAGCAAAAATGACAGCTTGGACTTAAGTAAGTTGTACACCATCAGTTTGGTATTTGATAAAGATTCCCTGGGTGTAGTGGTGCTGGATGATATTGGTTTTTATGGGGATGGAAAATTACCGGAAAAACCGCCCATTTTGGATTAAAAATCATTCAAAAATATATTCCCCATCCTCAGAAGTCAAGGGTTGCTGGGCAATAGCGGCATACATGGTTTTGGGAAGGGATTTACCATTTTCAATTGCCAAACATGCTTCAAGGTTTTGTTCATTGCAGCGAATTGCAATGGAACTTTCGCCATTTGGAAAGATATAGGACTCTTCAATTCCATCCTTTCGAATGACATAGGCACTCAATTGATATTGGTGTGCAATGGTGGAGGTATTCTTTAATCCACCAAGGATATAGGTGGGCACTCCTGAACCGTCATGGATCACATCCAATTGATCATAAATGGATGGGTCGCCATACAGGGATGAGGGGGCAAATCTGTCCGCTCTAACATAAAAAGCTATGTTTTTGATTGGAAACTCCTTTTTTCGTGTGGCCCAAGAGAACACTCCAAATTTTTCATCGTCCGAAAGAATAAAAGAAAAATCATGCTTTTTGGTAGGGAAGTAGGTTTGTATTTCCTTCAAAAGTTGAGGGCTTTTTATGTTGCGCTCAATGGTTTGCCTAATGTTTTCATTGATGGTCACTACGGATTCTTGGAAATCACTGTCGGTAGTTTTTTTATTTTGCAATGATGCAAATAAACCATCCAAATGGTCAACAAGGGCTTTGCCACTATCTAATCTTTGATGTTGTTTTTTTGTTTCCTGTAAAGTGCAGTTCAGTAGAATAGGAAGCAACAACAGTATGGCGATGCTTCGTGGGCGATTTAGTTTCATTTTGTCTTTAAATAAGGTCATATGCAAAGTTGTGTTTTTTGGTTCAAGTGGAATGCTACAAATGCATGGATGCCCTTCCTGAATTGACGTGTTCCATGTTTGGCACAAGATGTATACCTGGTGAATGGTTGTTTCTGCAAGACAGTTTTAACACTTTCTGTTGACTTATATCATGCAATGTGCCCCTAAACTTCTTTACTTTGTATGGTATAGGTAAAATGGTATGGCGGAGTTCATAAAACTTTATGAGGAGAACCCAAATCCGAGGCAGATTGAAAAGATTGGCAATGTGCTTCGGAAAGGAGGTCTTGTCATATATCCTACGGATACAGTATACGGTTTGGGGTGCGATATTACCAACTCCAAGGCATTGCAACGCATTGCCCGGATAAAGGGAGTGAAGTTGGAAAAGGCCAATTGGTCTTTTGTCTGTGCCGATTTGAGCAACTTGTCGGACTATGTACGGCAGATAGATTCGTCCACTTTTAAGATCTTAAAACGGACGTTGCCGGGGCCGTACACATTCATTTTGCCGGGGAACAACAATCTGCCAAAAGATTTTAAGAAGAAAAAGACCGTGGGGATACGGGTACCGGACAATAACATTGCCAGGGCCTTGGTCACGGAATTGGGCAACCCCATTGTATCCACTTCCATTCATGATGAAGATGATATTTTGGAATATACCACGGATCCTGAACTTATTTTTGAGAAATGGCAAAATCTGGTGGATGTTGTGATTGATGGCGGATATGGGGACAATGTAGCTTCTACCGTAATTGACCTTTCGGAAGGTGTTCCGAAGGTGGTTAGGGAAGGAAAGGGAAGTTTGGACATATTGTAGCATAAAAAAAAGCGGCCTTTTCGGGCCGCTTTTACTTTTTTTGGGTTCAGGAAAATATTACATGCCTGTACCACCAATGGCTGGATCTTTCATGCCTTCTTCGATCATATTGTAGAACTGATCGATTTTTGGAAGTACCACAATACGGGTCCTTCTGTTTTTGGCTCTGTCCGCAGAAGTATCATTGCTAACAAGCGGTACGTAGTAGCTACGTCCGGCAGCTGTCATTCTAGCAGGATCTACACCAAAATCGTTCTGAAGAATTCGAACAACGGATGTTGCTCTTTTGGCACTCAAATCCCAGTTGTCCAATAGAACTCCGCTACGGTAGGGTACGTTGTCGGTATGACCTTCAACCATAAATTCAAAATCAGGTTTGTTGTTCACCACTTTGGCCACTTTGCCCAATACTTCCTTAGCTGCATTGGTTACATTGTAGCTTCCGCTTCTAAACAATAGCTTGTCGGAAATGGATACGAATACCACACCTTTTTCAACGCTGATTTCAATATCTTCATCATCCAAGTTGCCCAGTACGCCTTTCAAGCTCTGTACCAAGGCAAGGTTTACAGAATCCCTACGGGTTACGGCATTTTGTAATTTTCTGATGGTAAGGTCTTTTTCTTGAAGGCTCTCAAGGGATTTTTCAAGGTTTTCAGCACCTTTTGTGGTAAGTGTGGTCAAATTGCCCATATTATTGATGAGCTCTTGGTTGTTCGCTTTCAAAAATGCGTTTTGATCTTCGAGGGTTTTCAACCTTGAGCTAGCAGTAGCTTTTTCCTCCAAACAGTCATTTAGTTTAACTGTAGCAGAATTCAATAAATCTTGGGTTTCTTTATGTTTTGCTTCAAGATCAGCGTATTTTTTTTGAGATACGCATGATGATAATAAAACGGCCATGGCCAGTGTTCCTAGAAAAACTTTTTTCATAGTTCAGAGTATAATTTAAGGATTGTTAGATATATCAATGTTAAAATTTGTTGACCAAAATTAGACAAAAAGCAAAGTTTCTATATTTCGGCACAGTTAATCTTTTACTAAAATGTTAAAATTCTTCACTTGATTTACGAAATGGGACCAGACTATGGATGTCGTGGTATAGTACTTTAATATAAAATTAGCTTTTTCCCTTTTCTTGTAAAGTCCCTTAAAGTTACCATAAAAACTGATATGTGCACGCAGAATGGCCCAACAATGTTCAAACTTCAATTGAAAAATAAAGCGGAGGGCGGCAATACCGTCCAGTAACAATCGAAAAAAGATTATGGGAAATGCCTTTTTGGTGGGTAAATTCTTGGTGATGGAATACAATGAGTTCCTAAAATTCAAGAAAGTTTTCTTTGGATTCATGTTGCTCAGGGTTGAGCCTCCCAGGTGATACACATGGCTTTTTCCCACATAAAGGACCTTGTGCCCGGCATTTTTTGCCCTCCAGCAAAGATCCACTTCCTCTTGGTGGGCAAAATAATCCTCATCAAACCCCCCGAGAGATTTAAAGACATCGCTCTTAATGAACATACACGCCCCCGTGGCCCAGAAAATTTCCGTGATGTCATCATATTGCCCCTCATCCTTTTCCAAGGCCTGGAATATTCTGCCCCTACAAAAAGGATAGCCCAACATATCAATGAAACCACCTGCGGCTCCGGCATATTCAAAATATTCCGGGTTCTTGAGGTCCAATATTTTAGGCTGGATGATGGCAGCTTCGGGAAAAGTGTTGAAAGCCTCACGAATGGGTTCCAACCAATTTGGGGAGACCTCCACATCTGAGTTCAACAAGCAGAAAATATCGGCTTCAATATGTTTTAATCCATCATTGTAGCCTTTGGCAAAACCGCCATTTTCAGCATTTTGGACAATTCCGATTGTGGGATATTCCTTTTCCAAAAAGGCAACGGAACCATCCGAACTGGCATTGTCCACCACATAAATATCCGCTCCTGCGGAGTGGGACATGACCGAGGGAAGGAATTTCTTGAGCAGGGATTCCCCGTTCCAATTGAGTATGACTACGGCGATTTTCAAAACGAGGGCAAATTAACGGCTAAAATCAGGAATATCCTTCAAAAACGTATATTTTTCATTCTCATGGTCCATTTGGCAATAGTAATGCTCCAAGCCATTGGTCACCATTAAATAATTGGATTGCAGTTGGTAATTGTAGCGGGCAATCTGATCAAAAGTCGATTGATCTATTTTTACCTCAGGCGCTTTGCATTCCACCAAAAGAAAAATAGTGCCATCCGGATTGAAAATCACGATATCATATCTTTTCTTCATTCGGTTCACCATCAATTGCTTTTCCACATTGATCAGGCTCTTCGGGTAATTTCTTGTGAAGACCAGAAAATGCAACACATGCTGGCGCACCCACTCCTCGGGTTGCAACAAAACAAATTTTTTGCGGATGCCATCAAAAATGTAGCGTCTATTTTGGCTATTTTTGATTCGGAACGAATACGAGGGAAAGTTCAAAGGTTGCATTGGACAAAATTGATGAATTTTTTTGGGAATGGACAAGGTAAAGGAAATAGTTGCGGAAATTGATGCGGGAAAACCGAAGCCCATATATTTTTTAATGGGAGAGGAACCATATTATATTGATAAAATATCAAAATATATTGCAGATAATGTGCTCACTGAAGATGAAAAAGGATTTAACCAGATGGTCCTTTATGGTCGTGACACGGCTGTGGATGAAGTGATCGCAAACGCCAAACGGTTTCCCATGATGGCCGAACACCAAGTAATCATTGTGAAGGAGGCTCAAGACCTATCCCGAACCATTGAGAACTTGACGGCTTATGTTGAGCACCCGCAGCCCACAACGGTGTTGGTGATCTGCTATAAGTACAAGAAACTGGACAAGCGTAAAAAGCTGTACAAAGCAGTTCAGAAGAATGGAGAGCTTTTTGAAAGTAAGAAACTCTACGAAAATCAGGTGGCTGAATGGATACGAAGGACACTGGGCAGCAAAAACTATAAGATTTCCCCCAAAGCCTGTATGTTGCTTGTGGAATTTTTGGGAACCGATTTGGGAAAAATCAACAATGAACTTACCAAACTGACCTTGGTGGTGCCTTCTTCCACTGAAATTACTCCAGAGTTGATTGAGCAGCATATTGGCATCAGCAAGGATTTCAACAATTTTGAGTTGAAAAAAGCGATTGGGGAAAGAAATGTGGGCAAGGCTTCACGAATCATCGATTATTTTGCCCAAAATCCCAAGGATAACCCTTTTGTGGTGACAGTGACATTGTTGAATACCTTCTTTACACAATTATTGCAATACCATGGGTTAAAGGACCATTCTCCGGGGAATGTGGCGAAAGTTTTGGGAGTCAACCCTTATTTTGTAAAGGAATACACGGTTGCCGCCAGAAACTATCCCATGAAGCGAGTGAGCGGGATCATTTCAAGTTTACGGGAGTTGGATTTGAAAAGTAAAGGGGTTGGGGCCAACAATCTGGCCCAGTCAGAACTGCTCAAAGAATTGCTCACCGAAATAATCTAGCTTTATCTTTTGTCCACACTGTATTTGCCGGGACCCAACAAGAAAACCACCAAGAAAACCACGAAAAAAAGCAAAGCTTTTTCCTTTGTACCAAATGGATCGGCAGCATGAATTACAAAAGCAGCCACGAACATGGCGAATGCCGTTGGAATTGCCGCCCACCTTGTTTTAAACCCAATGATCATTAAAAGGGGGCAAAAAAATTCGGCAATAACAGTTAAAAATAGGGTAGGGGCCTCACCAATACCAAAAGGATTGGCAAACTCTGTATTTCCGTTGATTAGGTTGAGAAGTTTGGGATATCCATGGGTGATCATAAACACGGAAGGCACTATCCGAAGTATGGCCAATCCCAAGTGGACTAGGGCATTATTTTTCATTTAGGGGAATTTTTAATTCACGTGAAAGTATGAATTATGTTGTAATCAACGCAAACTAAATTGACGAAATATAGGTCTCAATTGATATTTTCGATGAAATTCAATTACCTAAGTGCAGGATAGGAATTTGGGTCGGCCTCATGCATGATTTCGTACACTTTTTCAAAAATATCCTCGGCATTGGGTTTGGAAAAATAATCCCCATCTGAAGAATAGGCAGGCCTGTGTGCTTTTGCGGTAAGGGTTTGCGGGGCACTGTCCAGGTAACGGTACCCTTTTTGGTTCTCAAGGATTTCCTGTAATAGGTACGCAGAACAACCTCCAGGAACATCTTCGTCCACGATCAAGAGTCTATTGGTCTTCTTTAGGCTTTTTACCACATCATGATTCAAATCAAAAGGTAAAAGGGACTGCGTATCAATAACCTCGGCATCAATACCTACTTCCAAAAGATCTTTGGCGACTTTTTCAACAATCCTGAGGGTGGACCCATAGGAAAGAATGGTAATGTCTGTACCCTCTTTTAGGGTTTCTACCTTCCCAATAGGCGTGCAGAACTCTCCAAGATTGGTGGGTTTTTTCTCTTTGAGACGATATCCATTGAGACTTTCAATAACTAAAGCCGGTTCGTCACTTTTCATCAACGTATTGTAAAAACCAGCCGCTTGTGTCATATTTCTGGGGACCAAGATGTACATGCCCCTCAGTAGACTTATCAGCCCAGCCATGGGGGACCCGGAATGCCAAATACCTTCCAAGCGATGGCCCCTTGTACGAACAATAAGGGGAGCTTTTTGCTTGCCAACGGTCCGGTACATGAGGGAGGCCAAATCGTCACTCAAGGTTTGAATGGTATAGAGGATATAATCCAAATATTGGATTTCCGCAATGGGACGCAGACCTCTTAGCGCAAGTCCAATGCCTTGCCCAATGATCGTGGTTTCCCTAATCCCCGTATCGGCGACACGCAGCTCACCGTATTTTTTCTGTAGCCCTTCCAGGCCTTGGTTTACGTCGCCAATATTCCCTGTATCCTCTCCAAAAATCAAAGTCTCGGGATATTTGGAGAAAAGTGCATCAAAATTATCTCGGAGAATAATCCGACCATCCACTTCTTCCAGACCTTCTGTGTACGAAGGGGCAACCGTTGCAACTTTTGTGGCCCTGGAGGGCAGTTCGCTGTACAAGTGCGAACTGTATTTGGGTTGTGTAGTAGCCAAGAAATTATCGATCCATTGTTGAAGCTGCTTTTTTTCTGGGGTGGACTCACCCAAAAGATAACGCAGTGCACTTCTGGATTTGGAGGCCAAATCCTTTTTTAAGGGCTCCTCAAGTGCAATAAGATCATTTTTGATTTTTGTAATGAACGAGCGATTGGGACTTTGGCTCGCAACACTATCCAAAAGTTGTACGAGCTGCTTTTTTGCTTGAAGATGGGGTTTTAAGAACTCGGTCCAAGCTTCCTTTTTGGCAGAACGTACTTTATGCTTGATCTCGCGCTCCAATTTTTTTAGCTCCTCCTCGGTACTGATGCCGTTTTCAAGAATCCATTCCCTGAACCGTTTGTTGCAATCGTTTTCCCGTTCCCATTCCAAACGCTCGGGCGATTTATATCGTTCGTGGGAACCAGAGGTTGAATGTCCTTGTGGTTGGGTGAGTTCGGTAACGTGGATCAGTACGGGGACATGGTTTTCCCGGGCAATGTCGGAAGCATTTTCAAACGCATGGATGAGGCCTGTATAATCCCATCCATTGATGGTTAAAATCTCAAAGCCTTCTTTATCATCATCACGCTGAAATCCTTTTAAGGCTTCTGAAATATTCCCTTTGGTGGTATGAAATTTGGAAGGTACCGAAATCCCATAATCATCATCCCAAATGCAAATGACCATGGGAACTTGCATCACGCCAGCGGCGTTGAGGGCCTCAAAAAAGTGACCTTCGCTGGTGCTGGCATTCCCAATGGTGCCCCAGGCCACTTCATTTCCATTATTGGAGAAGTTGGTCTGATCTATACCCTCTACGTTCCTATATATTTTTGAAGCTTGGGCCAACCCTACCAGTCGTGGCATTTGTCCGGCGGTACAGGAAATATCGGCACTACTGTTCTTCTGTTGGGTAAGGTCTTTCCAAGAACCATCCTCATTTAAACTGTGGGTTACAAAATGACCTCCCATCTGCCTTCCGGCACTCATGGGTTCCTTTTCCAAATCGGTGGTGGCGTACAGGCCGTGGAAGAACTCCTTGGGATTAAGATAACCGAGGGCCATCATAAAGGTTTGATCGCGGTAGTAGCCACTTCTGAAATCCCCATCTTGGAAAGCTCTGGCCATGGCCAACTGCGGAAGCTCCTTTCCATCTCCAAAAATCCCAAACTTGGCTTTTCCCGAGAGAACCTCACGTCTTCCCATCACACTACATTCCCGGCTAGTGATCGCAGTCTCATAATCCTGAAGAATCTGCGATTGAAAATCTGCAAAGGAAATATCGTTGCTTGTACTCGGGTCAGGTTTCATGTAGGCTATTCTGGATTTCTGCGAAATTACTAAAATACATTCAAATTAGCAATATGAATCCCTGTTAATAAATTAACAATATGATAAAAAAATGAATCTCAAAAAACGATTTTTGTAAAATATCAACCTATAAACGTCATTCTGTTGAGAATATGTCAATGCTTAGAGCCATTTTCGAGTAAACAAGCCTACAAGCGTTTTAGGGCTCAGGGTAACCACAAAGCGTATGTGCTGTGCGTAGTTGTCTTGGGCAATTTCCCATCCATTGTTGGAATAAACAGGGAAATAAAGTTCAAAATAGTCGGTTACCAAATTCAAACGAATTCCGGAATCATACACAAAGCGGGTATCCGCTCCTTTGCTTTTCATAAATCCTAGATCGCCATAGGCTTCCACCCATCTCCAGATATTGGTGCTGGCATTGGTGGTGACAATCCAGTCATTGGCGAATGGATTTTCCAGTTTGGATTTGAATCCTCCTTCGGCAATGATGATTTGCTGGCTGTAAATCCCGGAACTTTCCGATCGTCCCAAATAGGCCAAATCAAACATATAATCCGTAGGCCTATCCAACGCAAAACTGAAAAAATCCGATTCGGTTTTGTTCCGCAGGAACTTTCCGGCAAAAAACCTGAAATTCAACTGTCGGTTGCTTTGAAACAACTTTCTGTATTCCATTTCAAAGACAAGTTTGGTAAAATCACTGGAGTGTTGGGCATCCAAAAACCAGGAACGGTAGTTTAAAATGTTGTTGTCCACATCAGTAAAGCGCACATTCATCACCCCATAATCAGGGTCCGTGTCTATTTCGTCTGCGATATTTGTATCGATGCTCCTAAATACATTTCTGTAGCGAAAAAGAAGTGCTTGTCTTCGATTGGACAGCAAATCATTGGGCCTCCAACCAAAACTAACGGCCGGGGTAAGGGTTGAAAAGCGGGAATTTACCTGAAAATGGGAGGTAGACCCGGAAATGGAGTAGTTGGACACATACAGCCCCGTTTTATTATGGTATTTTCTATAACTGAAGCTTGCCTTTCCTACCATGGTACGTTCCAAAAAGGAATACGTGGGTGAAATATCATATTGGAACGGCCTTTCCAAAAAGGTCTTGTTATAGAGTCGCATGCCGGGAGTGATCCCATCGTAAATGTTGAAATTGGCAATGGGCACATAAAAAACCTGATTGTAATAGGGGTCTTCCGTATCCTTGAAAAACTGAAATTTCAACTTTTTGTTACTTGAGAAGAAACCATTAAGGGTCTTCCAGTTGTTACGTTGGTTGAACTCAGGAATTTTTTGGTCATAATTGAGCACCATCCGGTCTTCGCCATTCCTGGGAACGGTCACTGTTTTGGAGGTGTCAATATTGGTAAACCAGTACTGTGAGACCACCGAATCATTCTGAAGACCAAAGAGTGAAATGGGGACATTGGTGCCCCGCTTATTTTTTATGGTCAAGGAAATGGAATCCTCGGTTTTCTCTATCTTATTGATTGTGAAATCAATTTTCTTGTCCGTGGCCACATATTCTTCAAAAAACCAATGGATGTCCTTATTTGAAAACCGTTCAATGGTTTTTCTAAAGTCCAAAGCAGTCACCTTTGGCTTTAGACGAAAGTTTTTATAAAAAGCCGTAATGCTACTATCTATCTTTTTCTCCCCGAGATATTCTGAGAGATAGGACATGCCAAGACCTGCCTTATAGCCATTGGCGATCTTTTCGTTGAACTTTATCAGGGAATCGTTACGGGTGTTCAGGGCTTGGTCGATATTCTTACGGGCCGGCAACATGCTCAACAAAGTGTATTGTTCATTAAATTCCATCTGCGCCAAGTGGAACCCTTTAATGCCCCAAATCTTGGAAAGTTTTCCGGCCAACTTCTGATCAGGATAATGGTCCTCCACAAATTTGATCATAAGATAATACCCAATGGCATCGTTCACCCAGCGTTCTGTTCGGGGGTTCAGGAATAGGGTTTCCTGCAAATAACTGCGAATGGCAGTTTTTAAGAACTTCATCTCAAACTGGAACTGCTCTTCATAGGGGCGTATAAATGAAGGCAGCTGGTTTACGCCGTACAAGGGAGACCGGCTATAATCAAATTCACTGACCAATAAATTTTCGTGGGGGTATTCACCCAAATTTTCCTGTAAAAAATGGACAATTTTACTGACGGAGATGCCCTGATAGATTTCATCGTACTTGTTGGAGTCCAAATCAGTGGTCACCGTCACGTTTTCAATGCGGTGTTTGGTGAACCTATCTATGGTGGATAGAATGATCTCGCAACTTTTTCTATCTGTTCCGCTGAGCTGAATGAATTGCCCGCCAGGAAATTTACTTGCACTGGATCCATTAAAATTGGTTGCCAGGTGCAATCGCTCTGGATAGGTAAGGTTTATAGTGGTTTCTGTAACGCCCGTGTACAGGTCGTCCAAATTCATATTGTCGTAGAGCTTCCATTCACCATTGTATACAGCAGGAGTGAGATACCAGTTTTTTAGATTGTACCCAAAGCCCGGCGTATAACCATAGGACGTAAATTTTGTATCGGGCAATTGTACGTGATATGTAAAGAACAATTGAATGGAGTCGTTGGGCTGAAGTACCTCATTCAAGGTGACTGAAATAATGTCCCGATTGCCCAAACGCTCCCAATCCAATCCTACATAATCTTCCGCTACTACGGTCCTAATATCAGTAAAACCCCGTTCCCGTTCCTTGGCCAAATGTAGGCTACGGTTGAATTCTTCCGCGAAGCGTTTGGCCAATGCCGTATTCTTGTTGGAATAGGCATGGTTCCAGTCGTTAAAGTACAATACCGAAAGCCCTTCACTGGATTGGTTTACATAGGTGATCTTCTGTGTGATTTTAATTTCCCTGTCATCCAATTCTGCCGTCAGCTCATTTTTGTGTTGTCCCCACGATGAGGCACAAAACATGAACAATAGCAATGATATTCCAAATGAGGTGTGGGGGATGTTCAATGGGCTAGATTTAGAAATTTGGACTTAGGTCACGTTCTTTGTAGAAAGAATCCAAGATTTCCACGACCTCATCTTCTGTGTCCACCAATTTGATCAGATCCAAGTCCCTGGGGCTAATGTTGCCAGCTTCCAACAGGGTAGTTTTAATCCAATCCATAAGGCCTTTCCAAAACGTGGAGCCCACCAAAATAATGGGAAATGTATGTATTTTATGGGTTTGGATAAGGGTAAGGGCTTCAAAAAACTCGTCCAATGTGCCAAAGCCCCCTGGCATAACCACAAATCCTTGGGAGTACTTTACAAACATGACTTTTCGAACAAAGAAATAATCAAAATCCAAGCTTTTATCTTCATCTATAAAAGGATTGTCGTGCTGTTCAAACGGTAGGTCAATGTTCAGTCCCACCGAAGTTCCCCCAGCCAAATGGGCCCCTTTGTTTCCGGCTTCCATAATTCCTGGACCACCTCCGGTAATGATTCCATAACCGGCCTCGGCCACTTTTTGGGCCACTTTAACGGATAGGTCGTAGTAATGTTCCCCTTCCTTTACCCTGGCCGAACCAAATATGGAAACACATGGGCCAATGGCACTCATTTTTTCAAATCCGTAGACAAATTCACCCATAATCTTGAATATGGCCCATGAATCGTTTGTCTTTATCTCATTCCACCCTTTGGTGTGCTGTTCTTTTCGCATTTGCATAATTGTATATAATTTAAACGGCCCTAGCGATGCTTTGTTTGGAATTCTCAAGTTCCTTCCTCAAAAACTTTGCCGTGTAGCTTTTTTTGTCCTTTGAAACTTCTTCGGGCGTACCTTTTGCAACGACCATTCCGCCCCCGCGCCCCCCTTCGTAACCTATATCGATGATATGATCCATCATTTTGATCACATCCATGTTGTGTTCTATGACCAAAATGGTGTTTCCTTTATCCACAAGTTGGTTCAACACTTCCATGAGCACACGGATATCTTCAAAATGCAATCCGGTTGTAGGTTCGTCGAGGATGTAAAACGTGTTTCCGGTATCGCGCTTGGAAAGCTCTGTGGCCAACTTTACCCGTTGCGCTTCACCACCGGAGAGGGTAGTGGACTGTTGCCCCAAAGATATATAACCCAATCCTACATCTTTTATTGTCTTTAACTTACGGTGTATTTTGGGGATGTTTTCAAAAAAGTCAGCGGCCTCATTGATGGTCATATCCAATACATCGGCAATGGATTTTCCTTTATACCGGATTTCCAAGGTCTCCCTATTGAAACGTTTGCCGTTGCAGGTTTCACATTCCACATACACATCGGGCAAGAAGTTCATTTCAATCACTTTTAACCCACCTCCCTGACAGGTTTCACATCGACCTCCGGCCACATTAAAACTGAAACGCCCCGGTTTGTACCCTCGGATGGCAGCTTCGGTGGTCTTGGCGAACAAAGCCCTAATTTCACTGAAAACACCTGTGTAGGTAGCCGGGTTGGAGCGCGGTGTACGCCCGATGGGGGATTGGTTGATGTCGATGACCTTATCAATATGTTGCAGCCCAGTAATTTTTTTATAGGGCATTGGCTTTTTTACGCCATTAAAATAATGCGCGTTCATGATAGGGTAGAGGGTCTCATTGACCAAGGTGGATTTTCCACTGCCTGAAACTCCTGTGACCCCTATCAATTTCCCCAGGGGGAATTCAGCGGTAACATTTTTAAGGTTGTTTCCTGTACAGCCCGAAAGCACGATTTTTTTCCCCGTTCCTTTTCGGCGCTCCGCAGGTACCGGAATTTCCAATTCACCCGTAATGTATTGGGCGGTGAGCGTATGATGGTTCTTCAACTCTTCAGGTGTTCCTTCGGAAATAATTTCCCCGCCATGCTTTCCAGCTCTGGGGCCGATATCAATAACATGGTCAGCACTTTCAATCATATCCCGGTCATGCTCCACCACAATGACAGAATTTCCAATATCCCGAAGGGATTCCAAGGAATGAATCAAACGTGCATTGTCCCTTTGGTGAAGACCAATGCTGGGTTCATCCAAAATATAGAGCACCCCCACTAATTGTGACCCAATCTGTGTGGCCAAACGGATACGCTGTGCCTCACCACCGGATAGCGACTTGGAACTTCGGTTCAAGGAGAGGTAGTCCAAGCCCACGTCCAACAAAAATTGAACACGGGTTCTGATTTCCTTGATAATTTCCTCAGCAATTATTTTTTGGTTACCCTCCAGGGAATTTTCTAATTGTTCGAAAAACTCGGCCAGCTCGGCAATGTCCATATGGGCCAGTTCTGCGATATTCTTTTCGCCGATTTTAAAGTAAAGCGATTCCTTGCGCAATCTAGCCCCTTCGCAATTGGGACACTTTACCTTGTCCATGTAATCCTTGGCCCAACGCTTGATGGAACTGGAGTTGGCCTCTTCAAACTGGGTCTTGATGAAATTGGAAATGCCCTCGTAATCAATTTTATACTGTCGTTTTACGCCCAATGTTTTGGAATCGACCTCAAAACTTTCCTTCCCACCATTTAAAATCACCTCCATGGCCTCCGCTGGGATTTTTTCAATGGCGTCCGATAAATCAAACCCATATCGTTGGGCAATGGTTTCCAATTGCTTGAAAGCCCACGACTTTTTGTATTCGCCCAGTGGTGCCAATCCACCTGCTTTGATGGAGAGTTTTTTATTCGGGATGATTTTGTGTTCGTTCACTTCGTGAACATGGCCCAATCCATTGCACTCGGGGCACATGCCCTTGGGTGAGTTGAACGAAAAGGTGTTGGGCTCGGGAGTGGGGTAGGAGATGCCCGTTGAGGGGCACATCAAATCCCTGCTGAAATATCGGGGCACACTTTCACCTTCCTCCAGAACCATCAGCACATTATTGCCGCTGTACATGGCGGTATTGATGGTCTCACTGAGGCGTTTGTGAAAATCTTCGCTATCACTGACCTTCAATCGATCAATAACAATCTCGATATCGTGGGTTTTGTACCGGTCCACCTTCATGCCCTTGGTGATGTCGGTAATCTCACCATCGACCCTCACCTTTACAAAACCTTGCTTTGCAATCTGTTCAAACAATTCACGATAATGTCCTTTTCTGGATTTGACCACGGGAGCCAAAACGTTTATTTTTTTATCCAAATAGGAGTCTATGATCAAATTCTTGATCTGTTCATCGCTATAGCTTACCATTTTCTCACCCGTGTTGTAGCTGTAGGCGTCCCCTGCACGGGCAAAGAGTAAACGCAAAAAATCGTATACCTCGGTAATGGTGCCAACAGTAGATCGCGGCGATTTTGAGGTGGTTTTTTGTTCTATGGCGATAACGGGGGAAAGCCCATCGATTTTATCCACATCCGGGCGTTCCAGTCCGCCCAAAAATTGCCGGGCGTAGGCGGAGAAAGTTTCTATATACCGACGCTGGCCTTCGGCATAAATGGTGTCGAAAGCCAAAGAGGATTTACCACTGCCCGAAAGTCCGGTGATCACTACGAGCTTTTCGCGGGGAATGGTAACGTCTATATTCTTGAGGTTATGGACCCTTGCCCCCCTAACCTCAATATGTTCTTCGTAATTGATCATAAATTCATAGCAAACGTCAAAAATAGCGATTTGGGATGTAAAAATGAAGGAGGTTTGGTTTTCGTTATTGTTAAT
The DNA here is from genome assembly GCF_001683915.1 of Allomuricauda sp. CP2A. GTDB lineage: Bacteria > Bacteroidota > Bacteroidia > Flavobacteriales > Flavobacteriaceae > Flagellimonas. Next base: position 45,036 of record NZ_LXTT01000100.1, read on the forward strand.
TGATGGTGTATTTTTGACTGCAATATCATTTGTCACTTCGAGCGCAGTCGAGAAGTGCTTTAAAGTAATTGGTCTCGACTGCGCTCGACCAGACAGAACAAACTGAAAACTATGAAATTATTGGGTATTGGCTCCCGCATTGACCATCCTGAATATGGAAAAGGGGTGGTGACCAACGTATCATCAAAACACTATTGGGTAACTTTTTTGGAAAATGGACTGGAAACCATTGATCTCGACTCCGAGTTTGAGGTCATTGAAGGGGTAGAGGACGAAGTGGACACCGTAAGCTTTTTTGAGGTGGAACGTTCCCTTGTGAAGATTTTGGAAAAATGGAGCGATACCCATGAAAAAGTGGCCCTCGCAGACAAATGGAAGGGTGGAAAATTGATTTTGGACCCCGGCGACGCCACGGCGAACAAGGAAATGCCCATTGACACCTTTTTTCATAAGATCGTGATGGTGCGGGACCGTATCCGGGTGATGGAACAAAAGATCAACAGCAGCACTAATCTGGATGACCAGGAAAAGATAGATCTACAGCAATACATTACCCGCATTTATGGCAGCTTGACCAGTTTTAATGTACTGTTTAAAAACAAAAGTGATTATTTTGTAGGGGAGCGGAGTAAAAGTTGATTTAATCGAGTAAATCAATTACCTCATTTTTCTTGTATAAATTAGGCAAAAATCTAGATTTAATTCTAAACTGACTTCTCTTTTTAATCTTGGGCTTGGTTGACAAATTTTCTAATTTAATTCCTGGGTCATAATAAATATTTCCACTAGCCATCTGTCCAAGAAAAAGTTGAAAGTCAGTCCCAGTGCCCAAAATCACATTGTTACCATATTTATATTTCCTGTCTCCTTTTGTATTTGAAAGTGATGGAACGTAACAAGCTTTGTCGTGTTTTCTGTTCCAGTGCAGAAGCATTGATGAAAAACTCCAAGAAGCTGCTTCGTTTCCTTGTTGGTCAATTAATGAAATACTCCCATTTGAATTTCTTATTTTTCCGCTTTCTTGATCAAAACCGATTAATTTCATTTCTAGTTTGGTCGTTGGATGTAATTCTCCCGCCTTATGTACTCCTCCAAAATTCATTCGGTCGGGGCGTCCTAATTTGTCAGGATAACCATAGGTTTTTATAAAGTACTCTGTTCCTTTAGATTTATAAAGTCCATTTGTTGGTTCAGGTGTCATTAGAGTTATTACTGATGAGTTTATGTTCTCAAACTTTTTAACGCCAAACTGCTTGATCTCCCAACCCATAAAATCAGGTTCAGAATATCCATTAGGTGCTACACCTAGTTCGGCTTCGAGCGTATAACCTCCACAATTTGATGCTCGATAAGGTAAAATGTTTTGAGCGTTACCCTAAAGGGTCGGGCTATACGTTACAAGTCCTCGCTCATTCTTCGCTGTGGGCTTTTCCACTTTTATCCCTAACGCTGAAATCTGTTTTCATTATGGTATTTTAAGAACTCGATATCAGGTAGAAATTTTGATGGTAAAACAATATCTTTGTTTTCATATTGAAAAAAGTATTTTTCAAGAGAATCAGTTTTTTTGCTTTTTAAAAGCACATCTGAAATTTTGATTTTGTAATCAGGTGTAATCGTGATTAGACCATTTTCAAATGCTTTATCGTGCAACGCATTAATTGCAATACCATTTCTTGGGTTTAATCTATTTTGTTCGTCTTGACTCCAAGGTTTGATATGTCCAGCAACTAATAATTGACTTTGGTTAATACCAGTTATACAACAAGTACTATTGTATGAGGCTAAAATAGAACTCCTAAAAAATGATTGATTGACTCTAACTTTTACAACTCTTTCTCTTTCCTTTCCTTTTGGTAAACTTTTAATATCGATGTTATTTAACTCTTCGATAGATTTGTTTTCAAATTTTGATAGCAACTTTTCACTTTCAAAAGGAAGTTCTTCCCAGTTATCATAAAATTCATCCCAAATTGCTTTATCGAGATTGCTTGAATTGGAAGCGCCTTTAATTCCTCTAGCTTGTAAACTTGGGTCAAGACTTGCAAAATTCACCAATTTATAAGCTATAGAACTTGGTGTTCTTCCAATCAATTCTGCTAAATGAATAACTTGAGGGTTTGTTCGGTGTAATCTTCCGAAAGGTAATTTACAATAAAGATTTATTGCTAAAATTAATTCATCTCTAGTCCATAGTTTTTGCCCCTTTTTCATTCGCCATCATTTTGAGTAACAAACTCATTTAGACAATTTTCTGATAAACATTTATGAATTTGAGTGAGTTCAATTGTGTGAGATAAATCTAAAATGATTTCAGTTCTGCTTCCACAATCAGGACAAGTTACAGGTTGGTCATTGTATGTTATAACTTCTCTAAAATCTATCATATTCAATTATGCGGCAATTGAAAAAGGTTGACATGGAAAACCTCTCAGTAAAATATCGTGGTCAGGAATTTCCTTTTCTGATATTTCGGTTATATCTCCAAATGGAACTTCTCCAAAGTTGGCTTCGTAAGTTTTTTTTGCAAAAGAATCCCATTCGCTTGTGAAAACACATTTTCCTCCATTATTTTGAAATGCAAGTCGTATTCCACCAATTCCAGCAAACAGGTCAATAAACTTAAATTTTGGATTTTCTGATGGAGGAAAAGGGACATCCCATTTTATTGGTAAATAATACTGAAGATCTGGCTCTTGAGCAATCTCTAAATTTTTGTGTAATTCCGCTAAATATTTCTTTGCAGTTGGTCTATAATATTGGGAAATTCCGTTTTTATGATTTTGGAAATAGTGCGTTAAATGAGCCATTTCGTTAGTAGTTTTATTATCTACAACGATGTGCAACTTTCCTCTTATATCTGAATATCTATTAGCCATAACAGTTTTCAAATATCATTAAAAATCACGTACCTAAAGTTTGACTATAAAATCATTCTCAACAATTTTGTTAACTAAAAACCTAAACCGCCTCCTTTTTCTCATTCAAATACTTCCAATACCGTTTCGGCACATGCTGCGTATGCAATTTGGGGTTGATTCGGGATTTGATGCCCGTACTCTTAAAGTAATCGTTCCACAAAGTTTGGTAATCGTACTCCTCGCTTAAAAAAGCGTCACTCTTATGGATTTTGTTGAAATGCACTTCCTTTAAATTCAGGGATACCATTTCCACATGGTCCAAATTGTAGTAGATGCCATACTTGCGTTTTATATCATAGATTAACCACTGTTGGTCGGCATAACGATCCCGAAAATGTTTGGAGATTAAGGGCAATACATCAAAATCGGGTTCAATGTTGGCAAAATAGACCTCATCCTTGGTCAGCTGAAACCGCACAAAGGCCTCCATACGGTGTTTTTCACGGCCCACTTTTCGGGCCAATTGGTTAATGTGCAGCACAATCCCATCAGAATAATCCATTTGCTTTCCACTTTTGGTGGCCATCAGTTTTTGAATGTAGGTATAAAGCATCAGTTCCACACCCTCTGTCTCGCTCAAAAAGGCAAAATAGACATTGGCAATGGCGTTGTGGCTCTTGTTTCGGATGCCGTTCCAGACCCGTTTGGCCTTTTCCACATGGGTAAAGACGGTTTCGGTCTCGGAAAACAGCCCATTTTGGCATTCGCTGTTCTTTTGGATGTCGGCCACATTGATCTTTGCATCAAAAGCGACAAAGACGGCGGTGAGAAAGCCGTTGAAACTACCGTCATAAATCAAAGTTGTTGAAGGATTCATAGAGCATTTATTTTTTGATGAAGAAACACTACTTGGAAATATTCCAATCAAAGATATGGAAATATTCCAAATAATGGAAATAATCCAAAAAAGTTTTTGGAAATAATCCAAATTGTATATATTTGGGATGTATTGTCACCTTGAGTGCCCACCTGCCGGACGGTCAGGCAGTCGAGAGGTCTTTAATACAAATTACTAGAATTAGGTCTCGACTCCGCCTGTCTGCCGACAAAGGCAGGCTCGACCTGACATTATTCTTTTAACATGGAAAACGAACTTACCCTAAAACGGTTTATTGATATTCGAAGGGAGTTGGGCTATACCCAAACCGAGTTTGCCCAATTGTTGGGGGTGAAGAACACCACCGCCGATATTGAACGGGGTAGGACCAAATTATCGGGAAAAGTGGTTGAGGAGCTATTGAAACAGTTCAAAATCAATCCACTTTGGCTTTTTGGCGATAGTGATCAGAAGCACTTGGATACCTCAAAGACCAGTGTGATTCCAAAAGTGGTCACTGTGGACAGTTCCGACCAAGATAATATGGTTTTGGTGAATGCCAAAGCCGCGGCCGGGTACCCACAGAACATCGCCGATACAAGTTGGTACCAACAACTCCCTGCCTTTGATATGCCCATACCCGAGTTGCGCAATGCCACATACCGTGGTTTTCAGGTGGAGGGGGACAGTATGCTGCCCAACCTAAAACCGAATGACTGGGTTCTGGCCCGGGCCATTGAACATATCGATTATGTGAGTCCAAACAAAATGTATGTGGTAGTGCTACAGGATTCCGTAATGGTGAAAAAAATTGAAAGAAGGCCCAATTCCAATAATATTACTTTGGTTTCCTTGAACGAAACCTATCCCCCTTATGACATCAAGCCTTTTCAAATCCAAGAAATTTGGGAGGTAAGCAGTAAACTGACCTTCAATGTGGATGCCACTACCGAAACTGGATTGCTAAAACAATTGCAGCAATCCATGGATGAATTAAAAAAGCAGATGGGTCAAATGAAATAGGTTGGGTTAGAACCCATCACCGACCGTCTTGGTCTGGATTCGCATCAAAAAATCATCTGCAGTCATGTAAAGCACGGAACCATCGTCACCCCAAGCGCAATTGGCAGTAGGTTGTCCTGTTTCAATTCGTCCTAAAAATTTGCCTTCAGGGGATATGATCATAACACCACCGGGGCCTGTAGAAAAAATAGTCCCGTCTCTGGCCACTTTTATACCATCTGGCATTCCCATTAAGCCGGGTTTCATTATGGTTTTGGCGTCAAAAAACACCTTTCCTTCATCCAAGGAACCATCATCTTGAATAGTGTACGCCATAATATAGGGAGCCTTGAAGTCCGATTGCGTTACATAAAGTGTTTTTTCGTCAGGCGAAAGTGCTACGCCATTGGGGCGGTTAAGGTTGCTGACCACCATTTCCACACTTCCATCGACACCTATCTTGTAGACTCCAAAAGCATCAATTTCCCTTGATTCTGAATCCTGTTGTTTAGGAAGGCCATAAGGTGGGTCAGTAAAATAATAGGTTCCGTTGGAAGCCTGTACCACATCATTGGGACTGTTGAAGCGTTTGCCCTCCCAAGTGTCGGCCAAGGTAAATTTTCCACCACCGACCAAGGGCATTCGGGTAATACGACGGTCTCCATGTTCGCAGGCCACCAATTCACCATCATTATTGATGATAAGTCCGTTGCTCCCGGGCTCCCGGCTGTAGGGTAGAACCCCGGTATACCCAGAAGGCTTTAAAAATTCGGTAAGCCCTTCGCCATCTTTCCATTTAAAAATGGTGTTGTTGGGCACATCGGAAAAAAGGAGAAACCCACCTTCCTTGACCCAGACGGGTCCTTCGGCCCAGGTAAAGCTTTCGGTCAAGACCTCTATTTTGGCATTTTTATCTACATAATCATAAAAAGCGTCATCTTCTGCCACTAGTTTTCCTGTTTTTTCTTGGGCTGAGCATCCCAAAGTGATTCCTATTATAAGGAGTGATAATTTTTTCATTTTGAATTATTTGCTGGCTTAAATATAATCATAACTGTGAACTGAAATCTTTAGTTGAGATGGAAAAATAGGTGCTTTTAATGGATTTGGCCAAAATATCCGCCGCTTGGGGATTCAATCGAAACCAAAGTTCAGGCTCAAAAATTTCCAGTTCGGCCAAGGCCCAATTCCCATCATTGTCCTTAAAAATATCCACTCGGGCATATATGGGAAGTTCAGGCGCGGCATGTACCACACTGGTTGCAAAATCGATTTGCTCTTGGGTGGGTTCAAACTGATGAACGATTCCGCCAAAATCATCCTGTACCCGAAAATCTCCGGGTTTGGCAATCTTCAATACGGCGTGGGTAAATTGCCCGTTGAAGACCATCATGGATATTTCGCCTTCCTTTACAATGTTCTCCTGAAATTCCTGAAGCATCATGGCTTCTTCGGCAACCAGTTCCTGAAAAACAGCCTCATGTTTAACAACGGCTTCTTTATGGATTTTATAGGTATGTCGGGCCGCTCCAGATACGCAGGGCTTCAAAATAAATGTTGATGGACGGAACCCTAACTTTTCCACAGCATGTGCATACGCCTTTTCCAAGGTGATTTGGGTTCCCTTTTCCACATAAAAGGTCTTTGGAATGGTAACACCGGCCAATGAAAGGTCGTGCAAGTAATGTTTGTCAATATTCCAATTGATGAGTTTTTTGGAATTGATGAACTTGGTTTCTTGCGAAGTGGCTTCCATCCATTTAGAAAATTCGGAAAAGCGGTCAAAATAATCCCAAGTGGTTCGGAACAGGGCATATTGGGTGGATGACCAGTCAAAATTTGGGTCGTCCCACGATTTCCGAACGGTATTCAATCCCTGTTTTTGCAATGCTTCCAGAACCAATCGGTCTTCCAGAAGCACATTGGCGATATAATCACTTTGTTTTTGAGGATTGATGTACCTCGGGTCGGTAAGCACTACAACATCATAGCTCATAAAGTATTATTTAAAAACCAACAGCTGTATCATCACCCCGCTTGTCGGCGCCACCTTCCAATTTGCCATCGGGCAGTACACGGATAGCATCCACTTTTCCAATGATGGGGGTGCGTTCTTCATTGATGATATACCCTTTGTTTTTCAATTCAGATTTGAGTTTTTCAGAAAATCCTTCAGGTTCAAAAATGACCATATCCGGTAACCATTGGTGATGGAACCGAGGTGCATTCACCGCCTCTTGCATGCTCAAATTAAATTCGTACACATTCAAAATGGTCTGCGCTACTGCTGTGATGATGGTAGAACCACCCGGCGTGCCCACAACCATGTACAATTTCCCATCCTTTTCCACAATAGTGGGCGTCATGCTGCTCAGCATCCGTTTTTCCGGGGCAATGCTGTTGGCTTCGGCACCCACAAGCCCAAACATATTGGGAACACCGGGTTTTGCACTGAAATCATCCATTTCGTTGTTCAGAAAGAAACCAAGCTCGGCACAGTATAGTTTGGAACCATACCCACCATTAAGCGTGGAAGTGGCCGAAATGGCATTGCCCTCACTGTCCACAATAGAGTAGTGGGTAGTCTCAGCACTTTCCACAATTTCCACCTCACCGTGACTTACCTCGGAAGAAAGCGTGGCTTTATCAAAAGAAAAATTTGCCATTCTTTCCTGTAAGTAACCATCGTCCAATAACATATCGTAGGGGATATCCACAAAATCGGGATCGCCCAAGAAAAAGTTTCTGTCGGCGTAGGCACGACGGGACGCTTCGGTGAACAGTTGAATGGTCTTTGGAGCGTTATGCCCGAATTTGGAAATATTGTAAGGTTCCATCATCTTAAAAATCTGATTGATGGTAACCCCTCCGCTACTGGGTGGACTCATGGAAATAACCTTGATATCCTTATAATCGAAAACTATGGGGTATCTCCAAACGGCTTCATACTTGGCCAAATCCTCTTCGGTGATATAGCCTCCATTTTCTTGGACAAAAGCAGCCAATTTTTGGGCCACTTCACCTTTGTAAAAACCATCCCGGCCTTCTTCCATGATTTTTTGCAGGGTGTTGGCCAACTCGGGGTGTTTAATGGTATCGCCAACTTTAAAATGAGCCGCAAACTTGGTGCTGTCCCCATTGGCCTCAATAAATTGTTCCCTATAGCTTTCCAGCCTGTCGGCTTGTTTTTCGGTAACCACAACCCCTTTTTTGGCAAGTGCAATAATGGGTTCCATGATTTCTTTCAACGGGAGTTTTCCGAATTTTTCATGTACTTCCAAAACACCGGCCACAGTTCCAGGCACTCCGGATGCCGTTCCGCCCGAGGTGCTCATCCCAGGAATCACCTTGCCCAAAGAATCCAAATACATGTCTTTATGGGCTGATAACGGTGCTTTTTCCCTATAATCAATACCTCCGACTTCACCATTGTTTTTGCGGTACACCATAAATCCTCCACCGCCAATGCTACCCGCAAAAGGGTAGGTGACAACCAAGGAAAGTTCGGTGGCCACCATGGCATCAAAAGCATTACCGCCCTTTTTCATGATTTCCACACCCAATTGGGAAGATTCCTCCCGGGCCGAAACGACCATGGCCTTTTCAGTGACCAGTCCGGTTGGAGTTGCAGGTTGTTGTTTACAGTAAATGAATAAGATCAGTGGGAGCAGGAGTATCAATCTTCGCATAGGGAAATAAATTTTTGCCGGGAAAAGGTAATCAATTCTTCAAAAAAAGCGGTGAACTCATTTTCAAAATCAGTGTAGTGTTCCTCAAGGTCCATGATGGCAAAATTCATCTTGGATTTGTTCTTGGTTCTTCGGTTCATACCATTGAGCACCCGGTCAATCCCGGTGAGATTGGCATAATTGAGCAACCAATTGTCCGCAATCATATAGGGCATTAAACGTTTGGTGCCAAGCGGAAGGATTTCGTAGTTTTTTTCCAGCAGGTCATAAAAATTCCCCACATATTCGGCAAGTGGGACTTTGGAATAATCACTCCAGTTTTTGGCTAAAAAATGATCGTAGAAAATATCCACGATCACCCTACTGTAATGGCTGTAATTCTTGTGGAGCCGTTTACTACTTTGCTTGGCAATGGGATGGGAGTCCGTAAAGGTGTCAATTTCCCGATGTAAAAGAATCCCTTTTTGGATTTTTTCAGGGTAGTGTTTGTATTTGTTTCCCCGAATCTGGTCGGCAAAAAAGTTTCCCAAAGTAATTTCCTCGTCATCGAAGGATAGATAGATATGTGCCAAGAAGTTCATCGGGACTTATTCTTTTCTGTCGAAATTTACAAATTCAAAACAGGGATTAGGGAATGCCCAGTTATATTTGCAAAAACTTTTTTAACAATTTATGACACTGATCAAATCAATTTCGGGCATACGAGGCACCATAGGCGGCAAAACAGGAGACAATCTTACCCCATTGGATGCGGTTAAATTTGCTGCGGCTTATGGCACATGGTTAAAATCCTATTCCAAAAAGGACAAATTGACCGTGGTGATCGGCAGGGACGCCCGACTTTCGGGGGAGATGATCCAAAATTTGGTGGTTTCCACTTTAGTGGGACTGGGAATTGATATCGTTGATTTGGGTCTGTCCACCACACCAACCGTGGAGATTGCAGTGCCGTTGGAAAAAGCGGATGGCGGCATTATTTTAACCGCCAGCCACAATCCCAAACAGTGGAATGCCCTTAAGTTGTTGAATGAAAAGGGAGAGTTTTTGGATGCAGAGCAAGGTGCCAAGATTTTGGCCTTGGCCGAAAAAGAGGACTTTGATTTTGCCGAAGTGGATGATTTGGGGGAAGTCACCAAAAACGATTCCTATATGGATATTCATGTGGATGAAGTTTTGGAACTCTCTTTAGTGGATGCCGAGGTCATCAAAAAAGCCGGATTCAAGGTGGTAGTGGATGGCGTAAACTCTTCCGGGGGTATTGCTATCCCGAAATTATTGGAAGAATTGGGGGTTGAAGTCGTTAAATTGTACTGTGACCCTACGGGTCATTTTCCCCACAATCCCGAACCGTTGAAAGAGCATTTGGGAGACATCTGTAAAAAAGTTGTGGAGGAAAAAGCCGATTTTGGAATCGTGGTGGATCCAGATGTGGACCGTTTGGCCTTTATCAGCAATACTGGGGAAATGTTTGGGGAAGAATATACCCTTGTGGCCTGTGCCGATTATGTGTTGGGCAAGACCAAAGGGAATACAGTCTCCAATTTATCTTCATCCAGAGCACTCCGTGATGTCACCGAAAAACATGGTGGCACTTATGAAGCTGCCGCAGTAGGAGAGGTGAACGTGGTCGCCAAAATGAAAGCCAACAAGGCCATTATCGGCGGTGAGGGCAATGGCGGCATCATTTATCCTGAAAGCCATTACGGGCGTGATGCCTTGGTGGGCACAGCCTTATTTTTAATGCTGATGGCCGAAAAGGGCGGCACCGTGGCTGAGCTAAGGGCCAGTTACCCGAGTTATTTTATGAGCAAAAAGAAGATTCAACTGACTCCCGAGTTGGATGTGGATGCTTTGCTGGATGCCATGCACACCAAATACAAGAACGAACAGGTTTCGACCATTGATGGCGTAAAGATTGATTTCCCTGAAAATTGGGTGCATTTGCGAAAATCAAACACGGAGCCCATCATAAGGATCTATACGGAAGCCAAGTCACAAGAAGCGGCAGACAATCTTGCGGACCGAATCATAGATGAAATCAAGGAAGTGGCAGGACTCAGTTAAGATCCCTCCAATTCGTAAACAATATCCTGGGCATTAAATTCTTCATGGGAAAGGTCGATATGCTTGTCTGAATCCAGCCATATTTTCCATGAATTGTTTTCTTTTTTGAGGCCCACGCTGAATTTGCCGTAGCCTCGCACCACAAAATTTTCGTCATCACCACGTTTAGAACTGAAGCGGTAATATCCCGTTTGGTAGGCTAGCTCTCCACTATCGTCCATAGCGGTAGATAAAATGGCAAAAGCGATTCCGAGTTGACTGCCTTGTGCTTTCACCGATTCCACAAATTGTCCAAAGTTGGTTAGGTAACTTTCACCGGTCTCAATTTGGTTTTGGTCCTGAGTTACCCTCACAATGTCATTGGTGTGAATGGATTTTAATTTTTGGGAATCAGATTGATCATAGGCTTCCATAAAGGGAATCCAAACATCATTTTTGATGGCTTCCAAGGTTTCGTTTGAAATTTGTTTTGCAGGACGTTGTCCAAAAGTGAGCGCAAAACAGCATAGGATGAAAAGGGTAGTTAACTGTTTCATTTTTTGATTGATTGATTGATTCCAGTTCAATGTATAAAACAATCTTGAACCTTCACTGTTTTTTAAGAAAAGTATAGGATTTTTAATCAATTGGTGCCCATTCAACTCATTAACAGCTTATTGCTGGATAACTTTAGGAGCTTTGTCACGGTGCTTCCATCGTTTGTGGGTCCAAAAATAATATTGAGGGGCTTCATGGATGGCGGCTTCGACTTCTTGCATGAAAGCTTCGGAAATTTTATAATCTTCAACTTCTTTTGGGTCTTCCGCCAAGATTTTGAAGGTGGCTTCGTAATATCCGCGTCCCGTTTTTTCCACTTTCAGGTAAACGGGTATCATATCAGTATTCTTGCAGATTTCTTCTGCGCCAACATGTATGGGAACCAAAACCCCCATGAATTTGGCCCAATGCCGCGTCCTGTTCAGCATAGGGGATTGATCACTGATGATACCAACCATGATCAATTCAGCCGCATTTTTGGCATCTGCTATAATTTTCCGGCTTTCATAGGTTTTTATCAGTGTGGTGCCATATTTGCTACGTATATCCCGAACCAGTTTGTCAAAGTATTTGTTCTGAATGGGTTGATAAATGGCGTAGGCTTTTGACTTAACTTGTGGATTCAACGAAAAAACCCATTCCCAACTGGCATAATGGGGCATCATTATCATAACGTTTTTGCCTTCACTTTCCAGTTTTTGGATTACCTCAACATTGGTAAAAACATACCGTTTGTTCATTTGTTCATTGGTAATCCCTAGGGTCTTTGCCATCTCCAGAAATATATCGCAAAGATGTTTGTAGAACTTTTTTTCTATCTGTAAACGCTCTGTCTTTGATTTTTCAGGAAAAGCCAAGGCCAAATTTTGGCGCACCACTTTTTTGCGATAGCCAATGATGCGGTACAGCAATAGGTACACACCATCGGAAAGCAAATAGAGAATTCTGAAAGGGAGTCTGGAAACCAGCCAGAGTAAGGGGTAAGCAAAAATAAAAACTACTAACTGCATAACGATTCTTGTGTGCAAATATAGCTATATTTGAATCCAAACCTGTATTACCATGTTCAATTTGCATATAGCAACCATCGGCATTATGGCCGCCAATGTAATTGTGTCCTTACGCGGCTTTAGTGATGCTAATTTTTTTGACCGATATAAGTTCAGTATTGGCGGAATACGAGCCGGACAGCGTGAGAGAACCGTAACTTCCGGCTTTTTACATGTTGATATTTCCCATTTGTTCTTCAACATGTTCACCCTATATTTTTTTGCCAATGTGGTCATCAATTGGTTTGGCCCGGGAAAGTTTTTGATCATTTACTTCATCAGTCTTATCGCTGGAAGCCTTTTGGCCCTTTTCTTCCATAAAAATGAACCGTATTATAGTGCCGTAGGGGCAAGTGGAGCCGTTACCGGAATTTTGTATGCCGCCATTTTGCTGAATCCCGATATGCAGTTGGGGATTATGTTCATTCCCATACCATTGCCTGCCTATGTGCTGGGGATTGCCTATTTGTTGTATTCCATCTACGGAATGAAAAGTAGATTGGGCAATATTGGGCATACGGCCCATTTTGGGGGTGCCATCGGTGGATATGCCACCACTTTGCTGTTCAAGCCAGAACTGTTTATGACGGATACGTTTATAGTGATTCTATTGGCCGTTCCTATTATCATTTTGTTTGTTTTGGAAAAGATGGGGAAAATATAAATCCATAGAAAAAGCCCAAGAAAACTCCTTGGGCTTTTGATTATCTTTTATGTCTTTCCTTTAATTGAGCAGCTCTGCCACTTTTTCTTCCAAAGCAGGTCCGCGCAAATCCCTAGCGACGATCACCCCGTTTTCATCCAACAGAAATGCTGCGGGAATAGCATCAATATTGTAGAGTTCTGCGATGGGGTCTTGAAAACGCTTTAAGTTGGAAATGTGGTTCCAAGCCAGTCCATCGGCCTCAATGGCCCCTTTCCAATCTTCTTCGCGCGTATCTAAGGAAACCCCAAGAACATTGAACCCCTTATCCTTGTATTTATTATAGACAGAAACAATGTTTGGGTTTTCCATGCGGCAAGGTTTGCACCAAGCGGCCCAAAAGTCAACCAAAGTGAGTTTACCTTTATTGGTGACCTCGCTCAAGGCCAAAGTTTCTCCATTTGGGGTGGGTGCGGAAAATTCTGGAGCCACTGCACCGATTTCAGTGGACTTCATATTGTCCAAGCGTTCTTTTATTTTTTTGGCCGGCTCCGTGGCCTTCATTTCTGGGGAAAGCCCTTCAAACAAAGCCTTGATTTCATCTTGGGGAACAGCCTTGCTGGCCATAAGATTGCCAATGATCAATACGGAAATCATGGCATTGGGATTGTTCTTTGCAAAATCTACATTGAAGTTCTTGGCTTCCTCTTGAAATTCAATAAACTCTTCCCGCAATGCATTTACTGTGGCTGTGTCCCTTTGTTGGGCAGCAGTCCTCATATCGTTCTGCATGGACATGGCCCGTTCAGAAAACGACCTTGATTCATCCAAAAAGTCCATAAAGAATTGATTTTGTACTGTTCCTTTCAGTTTGGCATAGTTCATACTATCCTTTTGGAACTCGATATCTATCTCGCCATTTTCAAGGATAAAGGGGATATTGCCTCTATTGGATTCCATAAAAATGTAATGCAGTTTCGGTTCGGCTTGAATGCCTTTAAAGCTAAAAACCCCGTTTTCAATGGTAGTGGTATCAATATCTACCAATTGGTTGATGGTATCGGTAGTTTTTAGATAGACCAAGGTACCATTGTCCAACTCACCCTCAACCGTACCATTCAAGGTATACCCTTCAGATTTTGAATTACATGATGCCAAGAACACAACTCCCAGCACGATCACAAATACTTTTTTCATTTCTCGTTGTTTAAGCCGCTAAGGTATTCATTCCTTATTGCATAAAAAAACCCTTGGCCTAATGAAAAACCAAGGGTGATTATGAAAAAACTGTTTTTTAGAACTGATATCGAATGCCCAGGGCAATATCAAAATCAAAATCATTGTCAAATCCGTCATACCCTACCAAGCCAATTTCGGGCCTAAAATCCAAGGAAAGGAGCAGGGGGATGTCAAAATTGTATTCCACACCAATATCCCCGGCAGCAAATACAAAAAGTCCATCGTAATCATCGTCAAAGTCCGGGTCTGGGTGGTCAAAGTCAACACTTCCCAATCCGCCACCAACACCATAGAACCAGTTAAAATTCCCATCCAGTTGATGTACCCATTGGTAGATGCCTGTGAGTTTAAAAGCATCAAAATGTCTGCTATCCCGCCAGCCAAGGTCAAATTCGGCACGGTTGTACCTGCCTATGGATTTTTGATAGGAGATTTCCGCCCCAAACCCATCACTGTCGCCAAGACGGAGACCAAGAGCATGCTCAGAAATGTCCTGTGCACTGACGAAGGTTGTTGCAAACAAAAAAAGCGCAGCAAATAATGTGGTAATCTTCATAAGTTTTCTCGTTAAGTTAAAAATTAGAGATAGTTTTGTAAATCCTCTAGAGCTTATAAACTTTTTTTGAAGGTAAAAATTATTCCACATTGAATAAAAATTTGTTAAAAGCCCTTGCCGAAGAGCTACAGGGAGAACTATTGATTGATGATCTGAGCAGGGCCCTGTTTGCCACCGATGCTTCGGTGTATCGAAAAAGGCCGTTGGCCGTTGCATATCCCAAGAATGGGGATGACCTCAAGGCATTGATACGTTTTGCAAATACAAATGCAATAGGGCTTATCCCCAGAACAGCAGGGACTTCCTTGGCCGGTCAATGTGTGGGTGATGGTATTGTGGTGGATGTTTCCAGACATTTCACCCAAATTTTGGAACTGGACAAGGATAAAAAGCTAGTAAAAGTTCAACCAGGGGTTGTCCGAGATGAGCTGAACCTGTATCTAAAACCGTTCGGTTTATTTTTTGGGCCCAACACTTCAACCTCCAACCGATGTATGATCGGGGGGATGGTGGGCAACAATTCCTCGGGGACGACGTCCATCCAATACGGGGTTACGCGAGACAAAGTGCTTGCCATGAATTGTATTCTATCCGATGGGAGTGAAGCTTCATTCTCAGAAATCACCAAAGCTGATTTTGACGCAAAAAAGCAAGAAGGTTCCTTGGAAGGAACTATCTATTCTTCCTTGGAAAAGGAACTTTCCGATAAGGAAAACCAAAAAAATATTCTGGCCGAGTTTCCCAAACCCAGTATACACAGAAGAAATACGGGCTATGCGGTGGACGAACTTTTAAAGAACAACATTTTCGGAGACGATGAAGAGGGTTTCAACCTTTGTAAGTTGTTGGCCGGAAGCGAAGGGACCTTGGCCTTTACCACGGAAATAACCCTACAATTGGACGACCTACCGCCGCCCTTGTCCGCTATGGTGGCAACGCATTACCACACGCTGGAAGATTGTTTGAGTGATGTGGCACCGGTGATGCAGCACAATTTGCACACCTGTGAGATGATGGACAAAGTGATTTTGGACTGCACCAAGAACAACAGGGCGCAGCTGGCCAACCGTTTCTTTGTGGATGGTGACCCAGCTGGGATTTTAATGTTGGAAATAAAGGCCCATACCGAAAAGGATTTGCAAGAACAATTGCAAGCCTTATTGAAAACCGTTGAGAAATCGGGATTGAGTTATGCCAGTCCGGTTTTGTGGGGCGATGACATCAACAAGGCCATTGAACTGCGAAAGGCGGGACTGGGGCTGTTGGGCAATATGGTGGGGGACCGAAAGGCCGTGGCCTGTATTGAAGATACCGCGGTGGCTTTAGAAGATTTAAAGGATTTTATTGGGGAGTTTTCCCAAATTATGAAAGGGTATGATCAGCAGGCGGTGTACTATGCCCACGCCGGGGCCGGGGAGTTGCATTTGCGCCCCATCCTCAACCTAAAAAAGTCCGAAGACGTGGTCTTGTTCCGTTCCATTACCACCGATGTGGCCAAACTCACCAAAAAATATAAAGGAAGTTTTAGTGGGGAGCACGGCGATGGTATTGTGCGTGCCGAATTTATCCCGTTGATGATTGGTGATGCCAATTACGAGCTGTTGAAACGGGTAAAAAAGGTGTTCGACCCGAATGCTATTTTTAATCCAGGAAAAATTGTGGATGCTTTTCCCATGGATGAATCCCTCCGCTATGAAGTGGACCGCGAAGAACCCAAGGTAAAGACTTTGATGGATTTCTCGGACAGTGAGGGCATTTTAAAAGCTGCTGAAAAATGTAACGGTAGTGGCGATTGCCGAAAAAGTCACAATATGGCAGGGGGCATGTGTCCGAGCTATCATGCCACCAAAAATGAAAAAGATACCACCCGCGGTAGGGCCAATGCACTTCGGGAATTTTTGACCCAATCCGAAAAAACCAATCGTTTTGACCAAAAGGAACTCAAAGAAGTGTTTGACCTATGCTTAAGTTGTAAAGCTTGCGCTAGTGAATGTCCCAGCAATGTGGATGTGGCCACGTTAAAAGCAGAGTTCCTTTATCAGTATCAAGAATCGAACGGGTATCCATTGCGTAGCAAACTGTTTGCACACAACACCAGGTTAAATGCGTTGGGAAGCAAAATTTCTGGTTTGACCAATGCCGTTTACGGTTCCAAAAGCCTAAGTGGTTTGTTGAAGAGGACGGCGGGAGTGGCTCCGGAGCGAAGCTTTCCAAAAGTCTACAATTTCAATTTTGAGCGGCATTTGGAAAAGTTCAATCTGAAGAATACCGACATTTCCAAAAAGAAGGTGGTGCTGTATCTGGATGAGTTCACCAAATATTTGGACGTTGAGGTTGGGAAGGATGCCATTGAGCTTTTGTGCAAGTTGGGTTATGATGTGGAACTGTTCTATGCCGAAAGTGGTAGGACCTATCTTTCCAAAGGTTTTTTGAAACAGGCCAAGAAATTGGTGGAGAAGAACATGTCCAAACTAGAGGGTTTTCTGGATAGGAACATTCCCATTGTAGGCTTGGAGCCTTCAGCCATTCTTTCTTTCCGGGATGAGTACCAACGCCTCCATGACAACAGGGTGCTTTTGGCGAAATTGGCTGCCCAATCCTATTTGATAGAGGAATTTTTGGCCCGTGAGATTGCCGGAGGGCACATTACTGCAGAAAGTTTCACTGAGGACGAACGCACCATAAAAATCCACAATCATTGCCATCAAAAAGCATTGAGTGATCAAAAAGTGACCTTTGATGTGCTGAATCTGCCCAAAAATTACAAAGTCACCATTATTGCTTCAGGTTGTTGCGGCATGGCGGGATCGTTTGGGTACGAGAAGGAACACTATGGGACCAGTATGAAGGTGGGAAGCTTAAAATTGTTCCCTGCGGTGAAGAAAAGTGATTCGGGAACGCTGATTGCGGCCAATGGAACCAGCTGTAGGCACCAGATAAAGGATGGTACGGGCCGAGATGCCGAACATCCCGTGTCAATCTTGCGTAAAGCCTTGGTTGTCTAAGCTTGTTTTGTTTTTCTTTTGTTCGCTGGATTCCTTTTCTTGGGCAACATCCATATCTATATTTTCTTCATCGATTACCTTCATGTCCACCTCCTTATCGGTGATGGAAGCGATGAGCTCGTTCATGTCCATTTCCTTAAGGTCTTCATCCACAAAGAAGGGGGATAACCTGTCGTGGTTGTAGTGATAGATTCTCCAGCGCTTGAACGAGTACTCCAATGCCGTTAAATTTTCCACCCAATCCCCAGAATTGAGATAGAGGCAACTCCCATTTTTGTTTTCGTAGCGTTCTTTTTTGGGTTGATGGATGTGTCCGCAGATCACATAATCATATTCATTTTCAATGGCAAGCTCTGCTGCGGTCTTTTCAAAATTATTGATATACTTCACCGCACTTTTCACGCTGTTTTTGATGCGCTTGGACAAGGAATATTTTTCACGCCCCAGTTTTACCAACCACCAGTTTACAAAACTGTTGATCAAGATAAGCAGGTCGTAGCCGTAGCCGCCCAGCTTGGCCAGCCATTTTGCATTCTGGATGGAGACATCAAAGACATCGCCATGGAAAATCCATGCTTTTTTTCCATCCAAATTCAGGACGAGTTTGTTCGCGATTTTAAAATTCCCCATTGAAGCATCACTGAACTTGCGGAGCATTTCATCGTGATTTCCAGTGATATAGTAAACTTCTGTGCCTTTGGAGGCCATACCAATGACCTTTCGGAGAACCTTTAAATGTGATGGAGGGAAATACCGTTTGCTAAACTGCCAAATATCAATGATATCCCCATTTAAAATGAGCTTTTTGGGCTGGATACTGTTGAGGTAGGCAATGAGTTCATCGGCATGACAGCCATAAGTGCCAAGATGGACATCTGAAATAACTGCCAGTTCTATCTTCCTTTTTTTCAAATGAATAGGGTTTGATTGCAAATTAACAGCGTAGGAATAAACTGAAAATCAATTTCAAATCAATAATTTATGAGGATATGGTTAACAAAACATCAAGACCAAGAATCCTATGTTACATTAAGATTAACTGCAAGAGTTGCTTTTTAATTAGGGTTAGAACATCTACCTTTGGGCAACCAAAAATTTTTATACCGGATGGCAGGAAATTCTTTTGGGCAACTTTTTAGGTTGACCACCTTTGGTGAATCGCATGGAAAAGCCATTGGCGGCGTTTTGGACGGCTGTCCTGCTGGAGTGGAATTGGACGTGGAAAAAATCCAATTGGAACTAAATCGGAGAAAACCAGGCCAATCTGCCATTGTTACCCAACGAAAAGAACCCGATACCGTGGAAATCTACTCTGGAATCTTTGAAGGGAAGACCACCGGGACCCCAATCGGTTTTGCCATTCACAATACCAACCAAAAATCCAAGGATTACTCGCACATCAAGGACTCGTACAGACCTTCCCATGCGGATTATGTGTACGATAAAAAATACGGCTTCCGCGATTACAGGGGTGGAGGACGCAGCTCGGCCCGGGAAACCGCCAGTAGGGTAGTGGCCGGGGCCATTGCCAAACAATTTTTGGGTGATGTACAGTGCAATGCCTTTGTCTCCCAGGTTGGGGAACTAAAATTGGAAAAACCGTACCAAGAATTGGACTTTTCCAAGATTGAGTCCAATCCTGTGCGCTGCCCAGATACCGAAATGGCCCAAAAAATGGAAGAGTACATCAAATCCATTAAAAAAGAGGGAGATACCATTGGCGGGGTCATTACCTGCGTCATTCAAAATGTACCCATTGGTCTCGGTGAACCGGTTTTTGATAAGCTCCACGCAACAATGGGCGCGGCCATGCTCTCCATTAACGCCGTGAAGGGGTTTGAGTACGGCAGTGGATTTGAGGGCATTAAAATGAAAGGAAGCGAACACAATGATGCCTTTAACCCGGACGGTACCACCAAAACCAACCGGAGTGGGGGCGTGCAGGGCGGTATAAGCAATGGAATGGACATTTATTTCAATGTGGCCTTTAAACCCGTGGCTACCATATTGCAATCGTACGAGACCATCAACAAAGAAGGGGAACAAGTGACCACCCAAGGAAAGGGAAGGCACGATCCCTGCGTGGTGCCCAGAGCAGTGCCCATTGTAGAGGCCATGGCAGCATTGGTCTTGGCAGATTTCACCTTATTGGCCCGCACCAATAAAATTTGACCGCGTTAGGGGGTTTCCTTCCAAAATGCTATCTTACTTTCCTAAAAACTAACTACACATGCGTAAACTAGAACTGCACTGGCAGATTCTTATTGGGATGCTTTTGGGTATCTTGTTTGGATTTGCAATGACCCAAGTGACTTGGGGATTGGACTTTGTTTCGGATTGGATTCAACCTTTGGGAACCATTTTTGTGAAACTGCTCAAGTTGATCGCCATCCCACTCATTTTGGCGTCCTTGGTCAAGGGCGTTTCCGACCTTAAGGATATTTCAAAATTTAAGAGTATTGGTTTACGTACCATTGGCACCTACATTGTTACCACTGTGGTGGCCATTACCATTGGTCTGCTTTTGGTAAATGTAATACAACCTGGAAATGGTATTTCTGCGGAGACGGTCGCCAAACTTACAGACACATATGCAGGTGATGCTGAAGTTACCTCAAAATTAGAAGAAGCTTCCCGTCAAAAGGAAAGCGGCCCTTTGCAATTTTTGATTGATATGGTCCCGGACAATGCCTTTTCGGCCATGAGCGATAATGCTTTGATGCTGCAGGTGATTTTCTTTGCTATTATGTTGGCCATTTCCATGCTGCTGATCGGGGAGAAAAAGGCAAAACCCCTTAAGGACTTTTTTGATGCCCTGAATGACGTGGTCCTAAAAATGGTGGATTTGATCATGCTTACTGCCCCGTATGCCGTTTTTGCTCTTTTGGCAGGGGTCGTGGTATCGTCCAGTGACCCAGATTTGTTGCTGGCCCTCTTAAAATACGCAGGGGTTGTGGTATTAGGTCTCTTGTTGATGATTGTGTTCTATTCCATTGTCGTATCGGTTTATACCAAAAAGAACCCTTTTTGGTTTTTAAAGGAAATAAGTCCGGCGCAGTTGTTGGCCTTTTCCACCAGTTCAAGTGCGGCCACCTTGCCAGTGACCATGGAGCGTGTGGAAGAACATATCGGTGTGGACAAGGAAGTATCCAGCTTTGTGTTGCCCGTTGGGGCCACCATCAATATGGATGGAACCAGTCTGTACCAAGGTGTGGCCGCGGTCTTTATTTCGCAGGCGCTTGGCTTTGACCTTACTTTTACAGGGCAATTGACCATTATTCTAACAGCTTTGTTGGCATCCATCGGTTCAGCAGCTGTTCCCGGAGCAGGGATGGTGATGTTGGTGATTGTATTGGAATCCATAGGCTTTCCTGCGGATAAATTGGCCATTGGTCTGGCCTTGATTTTTGCGGTGGACCGACCTTTGGATATGTGCCGAACCGTTGTGAACGTCACCGGAGATGCTACTGTCTCCATGGTTGTGGCCAAATCCGTGGGGAAACTGGGAGATCCCCATGTGGAGGAGTGGGACGATAATTTAGAGGAGGTGAAGGGCAACTAACCCAAAAACTTGGCCTTCAACTCGGGGGTGGGAATCATGCAGGATTCTTGTTTGCCAAACCATTTGTAACGGTTTTTGGCCACAAAGTCGTAAATGGCATTTCGGATAGAGGTTGGAATCCAACTGAAAACCGCGGTCAATTTCCATAATCCGCCCAAGTCTTGGGCAATTTCCAAAGCAGCATCCGATTTGGTGTAATACGCCACTCCGGGTTCTATGAGAATGATCGAATCCACTTGAGCGGTATCGATGTTACGCTCCGCCACCAGCTTTTCCCCAATTTCACTTTGTAAAGCAGCGTAGCGGAACACATCCTTTTTGTCCCGTTTGATCACAAACTGGACCGAGCTGTTGCATAGGTTGCATACACCGTCGAAAAGAATAATTTTCTTGCCCTCTTCCATACTACAAAGATACGCAGGTTTGGAACGAAAGGCTAGTGGCCTTACACAAATTGCATGAATCTTCACGAAAGGCTACGAAACCGTAATCTCGAACCAGCCATAAAAAACGTGGGAAATCCAGTGCTTTGATTAGGGGTTCCATGGGATTTAAAAACCTCAAAAAACTACATGGCCCTAAAAGATTCATACCTAGAATTTTTTCAAATATCATTCTGGCCTACAATAATATAAGCCCTATTCCTACACTCCCAGAAAAGTTTGATACTCTACCTTTTCATTTGATGAATTTTACATTTTTTTAACATACCTTAGAGGTGTTCATGCTTCCGAATCTTCTGTTGACCAACCTCATAAACCAAACATTATGAATTACAGATTATTCTTTGCAGCAATTCTTTCGGTCTTTATCACATTTCAATCTTGTAAGACCAAATCCGAACCCCAACTCGCCAATACCACCACCGAAATTCGGCAATGGAAACCTGAAGATACTCGAAGTATAACAGGTGTAAATGAAAAGAGGGGATTGATCCTTAATTCTGAAGAGGCCACTCCTGGTTATGTGCTTTTTCAACCTTCAAGTAGTACAGAAACTTTTCTTATTAATAAGAAAGGGGAAGTAGTACATAAATGGACAGGCGAATTAAATTGTATGCAATCCTATCTCCAAGATAACGGAAACCTTATTCGGCTTGAACGAGATATTGACTTCCCAACCTTCGCCGCTGGTGGACAGGCAGGACGTATCCGTGAATATGATTGGGATGGAAATATGCTTTGGGATTATGAATATGCCACAGAAACCGAGCTGATTCATCATGATATTGAAATACTTCCGAATGGTAATATTCTTGCGATTAGTTATGAGGTCATAACCCCAGAAGAAGCGGCTGCAGCTGGCAGGGACCCAGAGCATACTGCTAAAGCGGGCATTTGGCCAGATAAAATCATTGAAATCAAACCTCAGCGACCGGAAGGGGGAGAGGTGGTTTGGGAATGGCGCATGTGGGACCACATTGTTCAAGACCGTGATTCCACTAAACCTAATTTCGGAACAGTTGCTGAACATCCCCGAAAAATTGATGTGAATGCAGGAGGGGGGGAAGCCGGTCAACCAATGACCGAAGAGCAGATAACGCAAATGAAAAAAATGGGATTTTTGACCTCAAATGCTACTGCGGACAATCAAAATTCTGACATCACTCACGTTAATGCCGTGGCGTATAATGCAGATTTAGATCAAATTGCCATTAGTTCTCCCCATTTGCATGAGATTTATATTATTGATCATAGCATTGGTACCGCAGAAGCCAGGGGCGAAGCGGGTGACCTCCTGTACCGATGGGGCAATCCCCAAAATTATGGTCGAGGTACCGAAGAAGATCAAGTTCTTTATGGGCAGCATGATATAAAGTGGATTCCAAAAGGATATCCCGGTGCAGGAAATTTAATGGTTTTTAATAATGATATTCCAGAACCGGGGAACAAAATGCCATCGGTGTGGGCAGCAATCATGCAGGCCCAATCTCCTGACCCCCAAGTAAAAATTGAGGATATAGGGAATTATAGCGCAGTTCATGAATTTTCACCTCCAATGGACAATAGCGGTTCCTATGAAATCAAAGAAAATGCCCCATTCGGTCCAGAGAAAACCCAATGGGACTATATGGCTCCTGATAAATACTCATTTTACTCGGCCTTTATCTCAGGAGCACAACGTCTAAAAAATGGAAATACGCTTATCACTTCGGGTGCAAAAGGACGCTTTTTTGAGGTAACAGCCAATAAGGAAATTGTATGGGAATATTGGAATCCGTATGTACATCATTACGTATTGCCCGATGGTTCTGCCTCTCAACCTACTGGACCATTCATCTATGGACAGTTTAGGGCCACCCAGTTTACTCCAGACTTTCCAGCATTTCAGAATAAGGATTTAAAACCGATTCAGCCTCAACCGGAGACTTTTGAGTTTAAGATGCCATCACCACCGGAAAATGCCAACGTTCAATAAATAACACCAACTAACTAAACCAAAAAACTATGTCTATTAAAATAATAGGAGCGGGTTTTCCCCGTACCGGAACAACAACGCTAAAACGTTCGCTGGAAATTCTATACTGTGATAGGGTTTATCACATGAAGGAATTATTGGTTAACCCAGTTCAACTTAAATACTGGAAAGAGCTATCTGAAACGGGCACAACCCAATGGGACGAGCTATACAATGGCTTTGACGGCACGGTTGATTTCCCGGGCTATCCCTGGTACAAAGAACACATGAAGAGATATCCTGATGCCAAAGTGATACTCACAGTGAGGGATTTTGATGCGTGGTACAAAAGTGTAGATAGCACAGTCTACAGAGCCGGCCCCCAGACCCCAGGGGAAAAGATAAAGATGATGTTCAAATTAGTAACTACTCCTCGCATCAGGAAAGTAGTGGCCTGTATTAAATTTTTCAAAAAAACATTTTTTGTGGGAGAAATGGGGGGACAGTTTGAAAATAAGGAACACGCTAAAATGGTATGGGAAAAACATATTGAAAGTGTTAAGGTCCATGTGCCAAACGACAAACTTTTAGTTTATGATGTTCTTGATGGATGGGCACCCTTATGCAAATTTCTCGGGGTTGAAGAACCTGCCGAACCACTGCCGCACCTCAACAAGAAAGAGAATTTTAAGGAGATGCTTCCTAAATTGATGAAAGGTCAGATGGTGTAATCCAGAATGCCAAATAATTGAATGCCCAAGGGATTACCGAGGGCATTTTTTTCTAAATATAAGGACAATGAACACGCAAAGCTGGCAGGTTAAGACCGCCTTATTATTGGTTAGTAGCCTTACTATAATGTCCATGATTACCGTATCCGCCTCATTACCGGATATGACAAAATCTTTTCAGGACTTGCCCAATGGTACGGACTTGGTTAAACTTTCCCTTTCTTTCCCCGGGATTTTCATCGCCATAAGCGCAATCCTTGCCGGTCTTTTTATTGACAAATTTGGTCGGTTAAAGTTATTGGGTATCTCCATGGTCTTCTATGCTATCGGTGGAACTGCCGGGTATTGGTCGGACAATCTCTATGTTATTTTGGCCGGAAGGGCGCTGTTGGGTGCCTGTGTGGGTGTCAGTATGACCATCGTTACCACTTTGGTTGCGGATTATTACGAAGGTCAGCTTAGGCAAAAGTTTGCTGGACTTCAAATAGCGGTCATGTCGATTGCTGGAATCGTATTTATCACCTTAGGTGGAATATTGGCCGATATTAATTGGAAAATACCCTTTCTGCTGTATCTATATTCAATTTTGATCCTGCCAACCGTATACCTTTTTTTGAAGGAACCAAAAATCACGAAATCATTTCAAGATAGCCCGACCAAAATTAAGTCGCCCTCAATAATCTGGATGGTTTTCATCAATGTTATGATCATGTGGATTCTTTTTTTCATTATCCCGGTACAGATTCCGTTTTATCTTAAATCCATTGGCATTGAAAGCAACACCCTCATTGGTATCGCGATTGCATCCAGTACATTTTTCTCGGCAATTTCCGCATTTTCCTATTCCAAAATAAAGGATAGGTTCAGTTTTAATCAGGTGTTGGGGGCAGGATATGTATTGATGGCCCTGGCGTATTTGAGTATCTCGTATGGAGATTCATATTCCGCAGTACTATTGGGAACCATTTTAGCGGGCTTAGGTTTGGGTTTAATGATTCCGAACGCCAATGTTTGGGTAATGCAATTGGCGCCGCCGGAAATTAGGGGAAGGGAGATCGGTAGGCTGACCACTTTCTGGTTTACGGGACAATTCTTGTCTCCCATTGTGCTATTGCCATTTTTGGACTTTTTTACGCAAAATGAGTTGTTCTTTACCCTGGCCTTGATATCTTTTGCGCTTGGTATCGTATTTTTTGCAGGACAGTTTTGGACCGCTAGAAAAACAGAAACGTTAAAAAAGTGAATTAATAGGACACTGAGAGTTCTTAAACATTACTGCATTCCCCATATCGAATTGCCTTTTCCACTAAAAAGAAACAATAAGTCAGAATCTAAGCATTTATGGCCTAAATGGGATAATATGGTTATTTTTAAGCAAATGAATCCAACATGAAACACATAGTATTCTTGGCGGCCTGCTGTTTGGCGATGTCCTTGGCATTTTCCCAAAGTGCAAACGAAGCTACAGAACCCTCGGTTGATGGGCCTGGGACCATCAATTTATTGGAAAACGGCTTGGAGGCTTGGACTGTACCCTCAGACCATTGGAAATTGGAAGATGGGGTCATTGTCGCCGATACGGGCGGGAAAATGATAAATGCTCCCGAGTGGCTCTACACCAAACAGCGGTTCGGTGATTTTGAGTTTACCTGTGAGTTGCGATTGACCGGGGACGAGCACCGAAATACGGGCATATACTACCGGGTGAACACTTTTATGTTCCGAGACCGGTTTGAGGCGCCCTCGGGGTACGAGTTTGATGCGGCCCCCAGCGACAACTATTGGGGTTCTTTGGGCGATTGGTACAAACGGCCCCAATTACGGGTGTATGCCGACCCCAATCTCATTGACTTAACGGTACAACATGAAGGGTGGAACCGCATGACCATACGGGCACGGGGCAACCGTTTGGAATATTGGATCAATGGTATTAAGATCATGGATTTTGTGGACGATGACCCTAAAGGGTCAAGGGAAGGGATTATTGGGTTCCAGATCCATAATGGCTCGGTGATGAAGATGGAATATAGAAATGTTCGGGTGTTGCCCTTATGACTTTTGGGGTATGCTTTATTCCAAGGGTTTGTAAACTTTGCCCTCCTTTTTTCCAAGATTTGGATGTTTTGAAAGGGGTTCCCCATAACGATAATTAAGTTCACCTATTTATGGGTTAAAAGCAAGTGGACATAAGATGTATTCTAGAGGCAGCAGAGTAATAAATTGTTTAAACCTTTTTATTAAATTTTCTAAAAGCACTTATCACCTGATAGATACCATATGATACAATTATCCGGCCAAAAAGGTCAAAAAAGTAAAACCCTGTTGTTGGGTTATATTTAATTAAGTAATCTGGTTTATGTGTGGGCAATAAGAATTGGAAGTAATATTTCAATCCATAAATAATTCCATCAATTGTATTTCCAAATCCTATTTGGTATGGGA
>NZ_LXTT01000151.1 GCF_001683915.1 Allomuricauda sp. CP2A
TTTTTTATTTTTATGTTGTATTTTCTTACTAATATTTGATGTGTTTTTTTAAAAAATTTAACTTTTACAGGCAATTGGACTCAATGGACTGTGGCCCCACTTGTCTTCGGATGATTGCCAAATATTATGGCAAATCCTTTTCCATTGAATTTCTAAGAAAGAGAACAGGAATTACCAAAGTTGGCGTTTCCCTGGCTGGAATTTCGGAAGCAGCTGAAAGTGTAGGTTTTCATTCAATTGGAGCTACAATTGACTACAATACATTAGTAAAAAAAGTTGCCCTTCCTTGTATAATTCATTGGAGACAAAGACATTTTATTGTTGTTTATCGAATAAAAAAAAACTTAGTATTTGTAGCGGATCCATCACACGGGCTTATGAAATATTCCAAAGATAAATTCATTTCTGGTTGGATAGGCAGCAATGCAGATAATAGTAAAGGCCTGGGGTCGGTCTTGATATTGGAACCAACTCCTAAATTCTATTCAGGAAAGGAATCTTCTGAAAACAGATATAACCTATCTTTCTTATTGTCGTATTTTCGACCCTATCGGAAACAGGTGTTTCAATTATTTCTTGGCCTAATCATAGGCAGCCTTATACAATTGATACTACCTTTCTTAACCCAAGCCATTGTTGATCAAGGAATAAGATATCAAGAATTAAACTTTATTTATCTAATTCTAATTGCACAATTAACTCTATTTATTTCCCAAACAACTGTGGAGGTAGTAAGGGGATGGATTCTTCTTCATATAACAACAAGGGTAAATATTCATTTAATATCCGATTTTTTAGTGAAATTGATGAGACTTCCGATAGCCTTTTTTGATTCAAAAAACACGGGAGACATTATACAAAGAATACATGACCATAGAAGAATACAAAACTTTTTGTCAACAACCACCATCAATACAATATTTTCAGCTTTTAACATTGTTATTTTCGGGTGGGTCTTATGGTATTATAGTCATCTAATCTTTTCAATATTTTTTTTGGGGTCAATGCTTTATATAATCTGGGCACTTATTTTTATGAAAAAACGGGCAGAGCTAGACTACAAAAGATTTGATGAGTCCTCTGATAATCAAAGTAGCCTATTCCAACTAATTTCGGGCATACAAGAAATAAAACTGAACGGGTCTGAGAGACGTCGTAGATGGGAGTGGGAGGCAATACAAGTTCGATTGTTTGAAAATTCAATGAAAAGATTGAAATTATCTCAGACACAAATTACTGGAGGTCGTTTCTTAAATGAGCTTAAAAACATTCTTATTACATTCATCTCAGCTAAATTGGTTATTGATGGTGAAATAACATTGGGTATCATGTTATCAGTTCAATACATAATAGGCCAACTTAACCTACCCATTAACAATTTTATAACCTTTGTACAAAATGGTCAAGATGCGAAAATAAGTCTCGAAAGGCTCTCAGAAATCCATAATGAAAAGGATGAAGTAAGTCCCGAAAACAGTACTCTTCAAATAATACCAGAAGATAATACAATAGAGCTAAAGTGCGTGAATTTTAGATATGGCGGAAAATCTTCACCTGCTGTTTTAGAAAATATAGACTTAAAAATTCCAAAAGGAAAAGTTACTGCTATTGTTGGCACAAGTGGTAGTGGGAAAACAACACTGTTAAAACTGTTATTAAAATTCTATGTACCTAATGAAGGAGAAATATGTGTAGGCGGGCATGATTTAAAGAAAATAAATACCAATGTTTGGAGAAATGCCTGTGGGTCGGTCATGCAAGAAGGTTTTATTTTCAATGATACGATCGCACGAAACATTACCGAATCTGATTCTGAGGGGGCCATCGATCAAGAAAGACTTAATTATGCTGTAGCCGCTGCAAACATAAAAGAATTTATTGAAAAACAGCCACATGGATACAATACCAAAATAGGTATTTCGGGAATGAAAATCAGCGGAGGACAAAAACAACGTATTTTAATTGCCCGTGCAGTTTACAAAAATCCAGATTATATCTTTTTTGATGAAGCTACCAGTGCACTTGATGCAAGCAACGAAAGGGTCATAATGAAAAATCTTCAAGAATTCTATAAGGGGAAAACTGTAATCATAATTGCTCACAGGCTAAGTACTGTTAAAAATGCTGATCAAATTGTTGTTCTGGAAAAAGGAAAAATAGTAGAAAATGGGAACCATACTCAACTAGTTGGTAAAAAAGCAGTTTATTATTCACTGGTTAAAAACCAATTAGAACTTGGTTCGAACTAATTAAACTTAAATGTTAAAAGAAAAAAATGAACTAGAGAATAAAGACCTTTTGATTGACCGGTCAGATGAGGTTAATCAAATTCTTGGTAAACCCCCGAACTGGATAATCAAGTGGGGAATTACAATTGTATTCATTGTTTTAATGTTTCTAATTATTTTAATCAATCTCATTAGTTACAAAGAAACCATAAATAGCCCTGTTGAATTAAATATTAGTAAGTCTATTAGCTATTTAAGGAAAAAAACCAATGAGAAAATAGA
>NZ_LXTT01000109.1 GCF_001683915.1 Allomuricauda sp. CP2A
TTTTCAACACTATTTCATCATGAAAGTCTTAAAATTTGGTGGCACTTCAGTGGCCAATCCAGAGAATATCAATAAAGTAAAGTCCATAATACAAAACCTGGGCAAAGAAAAGGCAGCCGTTGTGGTATCGGCTTTTGGTGGGGTCACCGACCTTTTGCTGAACACTTCAGCTCTGGCCGCAAAACAAGATACAACCTACAAAGAATCCTTAAAAACCATTGAGGACAAGCATATTAATGCCATCAGGGAATTGATTCCCGTTCAAAACCAAAGCGCTGCCCTAAGTAAGGTAAAAAGTGATTTGAATGTGCTGGAAACCCTTTTGGAAGGTTCTTATCTGATCGGGGAACTTACGCCAAAGTTATCCGACAAAATTGTGAGCTACGGGGAACTCTTGTCCTCCTTCATCATCAGTGAATTTTTTAAGGCTGAAGGCCTTGATGCCATTTTTAAGGATAGCCGCGAATTGATCATCACAGACACCAACTTTGGCAAGGCCAACGTAAATTTTGAGCAGACCAATCAAAATTGTATCGCATTTTTTGAGGAGAACAAACACCAAATCACGGTTTTGCCGGGATTTATTTCCGCAAGCAAATCTGGCGATTCAACAACCTTGGGAAGAGGCGGTTCCGATTATACGGCGGCCATCATTGCCGGAGCCGTTCAACCAGAAGTTTTGGAAATTTGGACCGATGTCAGTGGCATGTACACTGCCAATCCAAAATTGGTGAAACAGGCCAAATGCGTGTCTCACATCAGCTACGAAGAAGCCATGGAGCTGTCCCATTTTGGGGCCAAGGTATTGTACCCACCAACCATTCAACCGATTTTGGCCAAAGGGATTCCCATTGCCATTAAAAATACATTCGACCCAGAAAACCCAGGAACACTCATTACCAAGAACACCAATGGGAATGGTAAAACGGTACGCGGTATCAGCCATGTGGGGAATATTAGTTTGTTGTCTTTGGAGGGACCCGGCATGATCGGTATCCCAGGAATTTCAAAACGATTCTTTGAAACCCTTTCGCTCAAGAATATCAGTATTGTGCTCATCACCCAAGCCTCTTCCGAGCATTCCATCTGTGTGGGCATTGCCGATGAAGATGTGGATATCGCTGCAGAAGCGGTCAATGAGACCTTTGAATATGAGATTTCCACAAAAAAAATCAAACCCGTAATTGTTGAAAAAGACCTTACCATTATAGCGCTGGTGGGCGACAATATGAAAAGCCACCAAGGATTGAGCGGGAAAATGTTCAGTACCCTGGGGAAAAACAATGTAAATATCCGAGCCATTGCCCAAGGGGCTTCAGAGCGAAATATTTCTGCGGTCATTAAAAAAGAGGACGTAAAGAAGGCACTCAACTCGCTTCATGAAACCTTTTTTGAGGAGAATATCAAGCAGCTCAACCTCTATGTGATGGGCGTGGGGAATGTGGGTTCCAAATTCTTGGAACAAATTCGTCAACAGAAAAAATACCTCAAGGATGAGCTAAAACTCAATGTTCGGGTCATCGGAATCAGTAATTCCCGGAAAATGGCCTTTGATGAAGGTGGGATTGCCCTAAATGATTGGGAGAACACCCTAGATCAAGGAGAACCTGCTGACAAAGAAGCGTTTTTTGAACGCATCAATATGCTCAACTATCGTAATAGTATTTTTGTGGACAATACCGCAAGTGCCGAAGTTTCCGAAAGCTATTCGAGTTATCTCAAAAACAGTATTTCCGTGGTGACCTGCAATAAAATAGCATCATCTTCGGATTACGGCTATTACAAGGAATTGAAACAATTGGCCAAGCAGTACAACGCTCCCTATTTGTTCGAAACCAACGTAGGGGCTGGTTTACCCATCATAGACACCTTAAAACATTTGATTGCTTCGGGTGATAAGGTCAGAAAAATACAAGCGGTGCTATCCGGTAGTTTGAATTTTGTATTCAACACTTTTGATGACACCACTACCTTCCACGATGTGGTAAAACAAGCTCAGGAACAAGGCTATACCGAACCCGACCCGACCATTGATTTGAGTGGAATCGACGTGATGCGTAAGATTCTGATTTTGGCAAGGGAAAGTGGCTATCAGTTGAATATTGATGAAATTGAAAACGAAGCATTCTTACCAAAGGAAAGTTTGGAAGCCAATTCCAACGATGCCTTTTTTGAAAGCTTGAAGAAATATGAATCCGACTTCCAAAAACTGTATAAAGATGCTGCCGATGCCGATTGTAAACTGAAATATGTGGCACAGTTTGAAGACGGAAAAGCCAAGGTGGGATTGCAACAAATTCCAAAAGGGCACGATTTTTACAACTTGGAGGGAAGTGATAACATTGTGCTGTTCTTCACAGACCGCTATGTAAACCAACCGCTGATCATAAAAGGCGCTGGAGCAGGTGCAGATGTCACTGCTTCGGGTATCTTTGCGGATATCATACGAATTGGAAATTTCTGATCATGGAAGAAATCAAGGTTTTTTGTCCTGCTACCATTGCCAATGTTTCCTGCGGGTTTGATGTCCTTGGATTGGCCTTGGATGCGGTTGGAGATGAAATGACGGTCAGAAAGATTCCGGAAAAAACCATTCGTATCAGCAAAATTTTGGGGCAAGATCTCCCGTTGGAAGCTGAAAAAAATGTTTCCGGGGTTGCAGGTCTGGCATTTTTGGCCAAAAGTGACTATGAGGGTGGTTTTGAAATTGAAATCGATAAACGGATAAAACCCGGCAGTGGAATCGGCAGTAGTGCCGCAAGTTCCGCGGGAGCCGTTTGGGCCATGAACGAATTGTTGGGTCGACCATTTTCCAAATTGGAATTGGTGCAATTTGCCATGCAGGGCGAAAAACTGGCCAGTGATGTGGCCCATGCCGATAATGTGGCCCCGGCCATTTATGGTGGATTCACCTTGGTTCGGAGTTATGATCCCTTGGACATCATACCCATCCCCACCCCTTCTGAACTGTTTGCCACCGTGATCCATCCACAGATAGAAATCAAGACTTCAGATTCGCGAAAAATCCTCAGGACCACCATTTCCCTCGCTCAGGGCATACAGCAGTGGGGCAATTTGGGGGGGCTTATCGCCGGGCTTTACCAAAACGATTATGACCTTATTGGGCGTTCCCTGCACGATCATATTGTGGAGCCCATCCGTTCCATTTTAATTCCCGCTTTTGACAACATCAAGGCCAATGCCATTGAAGCAGGAGCATTGGGTTGCGGTATCTCTGGGTCTGGACCTTCCATCTTTGCCTTGAGCAAAGGTGAGGATATGGCCAAAAAAGTGGCGGCTTCAATGCAGGAAACGTATAAAAACATTGGTGTTCCTTATGACATCCATATATCCAAAGTGAATACCCAAGGCGTAAAAAAAATACCTTAAAGCATGACATTTTACAGTTTAAACAATCCCAATATAGTAACCACTTTCAAGTACGCCGTCATTGCTGGAATTGCACCCGACAAAGGCTTGTACTTTCCTGAAAGCATAACGCCACTTCCTGTTGATTTTTTTAAAAATATAGAAGAACTGTCCAACCATGAAATCGCATTTCAGGCCATTCGGCAATTTGTAAGCGAAGACATTCCTGACGGTGTACTGAAAGAAATCTTGGAGAACACCTTGGATTTTGATTTTCCTGTGGTTGAAATCGAGGAAAATGTGGCCACCTTGGAACTTTTCCATGGCCCAACCATGGCCTTTAAGGATGTGGGTGCCCGTTTCATGGCCAATTGTTTGGGGTATTTCTCCCAAGATGAAAAAGAAGAAGTCACCGTTTTGGTGGCCACTTCCGGGGATACAGGTGGTGCCGTGGCCAATGGCTTTTTAGGGGTTGATGGCGTTAAAGTGGTCATTCTGTACCCAAGCGGGAAAGTGAGCGATATTCAAGAAAAACAGTTGACCACCTTGGGTCAAAATATTGTGGCCATGGAAGTTGATGGTACGTTTGACGATTGCCAGCGCATGGTGAAAACGGCCTTTTTGGATGAAGAAATCACGGCACAAAAAAAATTGACCTCTGCCAACAGCATCAATGTGGCGAGATGGTTGCCACAGCTGTTCTATTTTCTGTTCGCCTATAAACAGGCTAAATTCCAAGAAAAAGAGCTCGTATTTTCTGTCCCTTCTGGAAATTTCGGAAACATTTGCGCAGGTATGGTTGCCCAAAAATTGGGCATGCCCGTAAAGCATTTTGTGGCCGCAACAAATGTCAACGATGTCGTGCCCAAGTTCATGCGCCAAGGCACTTACAATCCAAAGCCCTCCATTGCCACCATTTCCAATGCCATGGATGTGGGCGACCCCAGTAATTTTGTCCGAATCAGGCATTTGTATCAAAATGATTTGTCCACTTTACAAGAACATCTTTCATCCTATGCCTTCACCGATGAGGCCACCAAGGCCGCTATGAAGGAAGTACATTCCCAAACCGGATATGTTATGGACCCACACGGTGCTGTGGGGTATCTCGGACTAAAGGAATATCAAGAAAACCATCCGAATACCTACGGTATATTTCTGGAAACCGCCCATCCCGTGAAGTTTTTGGATGTTGTTGAGGAAACTCTTGGATTAAGCCCAGAAATTCCACCACAAATCCAGAAAGTAATGGGCAAGGAAAAAAAATCCAATAGAATTTCCTCATACGATGCGCTAAAATCCTATCTACTGGACAATTAGCATTTTTTGGTTTGAATTTAACAGTGGTTTGTTCAAAACATTGGCTTCAATGAAGTCTTGTCTTCTACGAATTCAATAAATTTACCCCATAAACCAAGAGGAATGAAAACGACTGCGTTGACCGATACCCACATTGCATTAGGGGCAAAAATGGTTCCCTTTGCGGGCTATAACATGCCCGTTTCCTATGAAGGCGTGAACATTGAACACGAAACCGTCCGAAAAGGTGTTGGCGTTTTTGATGTGTCCCATATGGGCGAGTTTTTGATTGAGGGACCCAAAGCCTTGGAACTTATCCAAAAAGTGAGCTCCAATGACGCTTCCAAATTGACCGTTGGAAAGGCACAATATAGCTGTATGCCCAATGAAACTGGAGGTATTGTGGACGATTTGATCGTATATCGTGTCAAGGATGAAACCTATCTTTTGGTGGTCAATGCTTCCAATATTCAAAAAGATTGGGACCATATTTCAACATACAACGAGGCCATTGGGGCCGAAATGCGGAATATTTCCGATAATTATTCCTTATTGGCCATTCAGGGACCAAAAGCAGTTGAGGCCATGCAGGCTTTGTCTTCCGTTGACCTTTCCGCCATCAAATTCTACAACTTTGTGGTGGGTGATTTTGCAGGAATAGATCATGTCATCATTTCGGCCACGGGCTATACCGGTTCCGGTGGTTTTGAAATCTACTGCAAGAATTCGGAAGCACAACAGGTTTGGGACAA
The DNA here is from genome assembly GCF_001683915.1 of Allomuricauda sp. CP2A. Lineage (GTDB taxonomy): Bacteria > Bacteroidota > Bacteroidia > Flavobacteriales > Flavobacteriaceae > Flagellimonas. The sequence continues at coordinate 5,421 of NZ_LXTT01000109.1, forward strand.
GGTGTTAGAGGCCGGTGCCGATTATGGCATAAAACCGATTGGATTGGCGGCACGCGATACCCTTCGCTTGGAAATGGGTTACTGCCTTTACGGAAATGATATTGATGACACCACATCCCCTTTTGAAGCTGGATTGGGGTGGATCACCAAATTCACCAAGGATTTTGTGAACAGCGATGCCCTCGCCAAGGAAAAAGAGGAAGGCCCCAAACGAAAATTGGTCGCTTTTCAAATGGAAGAACGTGGCATTCCCAGAAATGGGTATTCCATCTTGGATGCCAAAGGAAATGAAATCGGAAAAGTAACCTCTGGAACCATGTCCCCCTCCCTTTCCAAAGGAATTGGTTTGGGCTATGTGACCACTGAAAATTCTAAAGTGGACAGTACCATTTATATTCAAATACGCATCAATAAAGTTCCGGCCACCATAGTAAAATTGCCATTTTATAAAACCCCATAATAGCGTTTGGACAAAAAGAAGATATTGATACTGGGAGGGAGTGGATTTGTGGGAAACGCCATATACAAGGAGCTCTGTTCGTATTTTGACACCTACGGGACCTACTATTCCAACCGAAGTTTTTCCAACAACAAGCAGTTTTTCAGATATGATCTGGAGGAGGACGATATTTTCCAGATATTGGAAAAAGTCCACCCAGATGTCATCATTTCTTCCCTTCGGGGAAATTTTCCCGCACAGGTTCAGGCCCATCAACATTTGATGGAATATTTGATGAAGACCCATGCCAAATTGTACTTCATCTCTTCAGCCAATGTTTTTGATGCCTACAGCAAATTTCCTTCCTACGAATTTGACAAAACGCTATCTGAAAGTGTCTACGGACGTCTCAAAATCAAGATTGAGAACATGATGCTGCGCATGCCCAAGGATAAAACCGCTATTCTTAGGGTTCCCATGGTTTTCGGCAATACGTCTCCGAGAGTTAAGGAAATCAAGGCCAATTTGGAAAACAAGGAGCCCATTGAAGTTTTTCCCAACCTCATCATCAACGTTACCAATGATGACAGGCTTACACAACAGATCCATTATCTCATCAACCGGGACAAAACGGGCATCTTTCATTTGGGGAGCACGGACCTGGTCCATCATGAGGAGTTTATAAAAGAGATTGTCCAACGTATGGGAGGGCCCCATAAGCCCATATTCAAACGGGTTTTCACCACCAATGAGGACCGATATCTGGCTGCGCTTCCAAAGGATAACCAATTACCAAAAAATTTAAGGATAAGCTGTCAGGAAATCATAGACCACCACATTCCTGTGGATTAGATTAATTGGCTTCTTTTTCGCTTTTTCGCATTCATTTGGCTAACTTTAAGTCAAACGCTATTATATGGAAAAGTTGAGCACCAATAAAATAGAAGAATCCCTTACAACCCTTAAGGGTTGGAGTCTTAAAGAGGGTATGATTGAAAAAACCTTCACGTTTAAGGACTTCAAAGAAGCCTTCTCCACCATGACCCGCATTGCTTTTGAATGCGAGCAACAAAACCACCATCCCAATTGGGAAAATGTCTACAATAACCTCACCATAAAACTGAGCACCCATGATGCCGGAGGTGTTACCCAAAAGGACATTGACCTGGCCCAAACCATTGAAAACATTGTCAATAAGTAGCATTTTCCAACACAACCTAGACACTTGACAACGGTGGTTTTTTTGCTAAATTTGCCCTCATCCATAACCAATACCTTATATGGGAAGAGCATTTGAGTTTAGAAAGACACGGAAATTAAAGCGTTGGGCGGCCATGTCCAAAGCTTTCACCCGAATTGGAAAGGACATTGTAATGGCCGTGAAGGAAGGCGGCCCTGATCCGGATGCCAATTCAAAGCTACGTGCCGTAATTCAGAATGCCAAGGCAGTGAACATGCCCAAGGACAATATTGAACGGGCCATTAAAAGGGCCTCGGACAAAAGTCTTGGGGATTACAAGGAGGTGCTTTTTGAGGGCTATGCCCCACACGGAATCGCTATTTTGATCGAGACCGCCACGGACAACAATACCCGTACCGTGGCCAACATCCGAAGTTATTTTAACAAATGCAATGGTAGTTTGGGTACCTCAGGTTCTGTGGAATTCATGTTTGACCATACCTGCAACTTTACCATCAATGGTGAAGGAATCGACGCGGAAGAACTAGAATTGGAGATGATCGATTTTGGTGCCGAAGAGGTGTTTGTGGATGAAGAAGGCATTCATATCTATGCCCCTTTTGAAAGTTTTGGTGCCATCCAAAAAGAATTGGAGTCAAGGGATATTGAGATTTTATCCTCTGGTTTTGATCGTATTCCCCAAGTGACCAAGGAACTTTCCGAAGAGGAGATGGCCGATGTGGAAAAGCTTTTGGAAAAAATTGAAGAGGATGATGACGTTCAGAACGTGTATCATGCCATGAAGGAATAGATAAAAGTCTAAAAACTATATTCAGGGATCTTCCCTACAACTCCCCTGTAGAAATCACGGATTTTCTCAAAATCACTCTCTTGATTATCTGTTGGGTTGAAAGGCGTTGCTATTTTAACTTCCTTCTTCCCAAAATCAAAAGCAACCATGACAATGGGTACTTTGGCCTTTTTGGCGATATGGTAGAAACCAGTTCGTAGCTGGTCAACTTTTTTTCGGGTGCCTTCGGGGGCCAAGGCAAATCGGAAGACCTTTCTTTCCTTAAAAATCTGGACAATACTGTCCACCGTATTGGAGTTTTTGGAACGGTCCACGGGTGCTCCCCCTGTCCAGCGAAAGAACCATCCGAACGGGGGTTTGAAGAGGCTTTTCTTTCCTATGTAATTGATTTCTTGGTTGACGACTTTCCGAACCAACAACCCCAGAAAAAAGTCAATCCAATGGGTGTGCGGTACCACAATGACCACGCATTTGTCCAGATTGGGAAAAGATCCATTCAGTTTCCAGCCCAGAACTTTAAAATAAATAAACTTGGCCAGCGTATGCATTTTTTCAAAATAAGTCCTTCCAAGTAAAACGGTTGACCACCATTAGATTTCTTGGTAAATGGCCTGAAGTCGCTCTGGGGTCATAATGGCCCTCCATTCCTTCCCAAGGGCATTCTCCCAAAGGGCATCCAACCCCAATGCCACATTGACCATAACATCAAAATCGTTTTGGGTAAGATTGGCACAAACCCCTTTCGGCAATTTTATGCCATGTTTTTTTACCATCTGCTTGAAAATAGCCACCCCTTCAGGATAAAACTCCTCCAAGTGCTGAAAGACCATACAATTTCCAACACCGTGCTTAATGCCCAACAAGTATGACAACCCATAGCTCATGGCGTGGGCAATGCCCACTTGGGAATAGGCTATGCTCATCCCCCCATGCCAAGAGGCCATCATTAATTTATCCCTGGATTCACTCGCTGGAATATCCCCTAGAAATACATCTTTGCAAAGTTCAAGGGCCTTTTCCCCATAACTTTGGCTAAAGGCATTCAAATAGGTTCCGGTAAGGGACTCAATACAGTGGATGTAGCAGTCCATCCCAGTATAGAACCATTGTTCTTTGGGAACGGTCTTGGTTAAATCTGGATCCAAAAGCACTTGATCATAGGTAGTAAAATCTGAGTTGATCCCAAGTTTTTTCTCCGGCCCCAACAAAACGGTTGTCCGGGAGACCTCGGCCCCGGTTCCGCTTATAGTGGGGATTCCCACATGGTACAAAGCCGGTTTGTTCACTAAATCCCAACCTTGGTAGTTCTCCGCCAGGCCTTTGTTGTTCAACAATATGGCCACTGCCTTCGCCAAATCCAAAAGGGTTCCGCCACCAATGCCAATTATTCCCGAAGGGAGTTCGTCATATTCTTCACGTATCACCTTGACCAAGGCATCCACTTGGGCCGTCTTGGGCTCTTCATCAGCCGAGACAAAAATGATTTTATCATTGAACATCAACGGTATTTGTGAAACCAAATTCTTGGTCTCAAAGAAATCATCGACCAAAAAAATAAATGGAGCATCGGTATTTTTTCGTTTGGGCAACAAAACTTCACCCAATTGTGAAAAACTTCCCTGTCCAAAAACTACACGGGGCACCATTGGAAAATTACGGTACTCTCCCTTCTGGTGTGATGTTATTTGTTCTCTTTTCAAGTTGCTTTCAGTCTTCAATGTTTGTGCAAATATTTTAATATGTCCTTGAGGCTGTTCAGTTTAAGATGGCCGTTCATCTGCTCAGTTTCAGAAACCATTTCATGGGCCCATGTGGTATGAAAAGGTACGTGCACAGCCTTGGCACCAATTTTCAAGATAGGCAATACATCTGACTTTAAAGAATTGCCGATCATCAAAAATTCATCCACCTCTATATTCAGATGCTCCAAAAGATTGCTGTAATTACTTTCTTTTTTATCGCTGAGCACCTCTACGTGGTGGAAATATTTGGAGAGTCCAGACTTCTCCAGTTTACGTTCCTGGTCCAGAAGATCTCCTTTGGTCAGTACAATCAATCTATAGTGGTCCACAAGTTTGGAAAGCACTTCTTCCACGCCGTCCAAGAGTTCCACGGGGTGGGAAATCATGTCCTTGCCCAACTTTAATATTTCAGAAATGGTTTTTTGGGGAATCTTATGGTTGGACAGTTCCAATGCAGATTCAATCATGGACAACATAAATCCTTTTATGCCATACCCGTAGATGTCCAAGTTCTCCATTTCCTTTTTGAACAGCTCTTGGTCCACCTTATTTTTGGTCTCGTACCCTTCCAGCAAATCGGCAAAACGCTCTTCGGTCTCCCTAAAATAGGTCTCGTTCACCCAGAGGGTGTCATCGGCATCAAAACCGATTACTTTTATGTTGCTAAAATCTACTTCCATGCTTTAACAGCTCTTTCCAAATCTTCCGGGGTATCAATTTCGATTCCGGTGACATGGGTTTCCACCATTTTTATTTTCTTTCCATACTCCAAAAACCGAATGGCCTCTATCTTTTCCTTGGCTTCCAAGGGCAACATGGGCAATCGTTGGAAATCCATCAATGCCCTTTTTCTGAAGGCATAGATTCCTTTGTGCTTATAATAAGTGGCCTCAACTTCCTTGTCGCGGGGATACGGTATGGGGGAACGGGAAAAATAGAGGGCACAATTTTGATTGTCCACGATTACCTTTACCGTATTGGGGTTGGAAATTTCCTCCCAATCGGTTATAGGGGTCATTAAGGAGGCCAAATCTATTTCTTTCTTTTCATCTTTTTTGAAAATCTCTATGATCTTCCCTAAACTTTCTCCATCAATAAAAGGTTCATCGCCCTGTACATTTATGACAATGTCCACATCCATGTCCTCCACAGCTTCGGCTATCCTATCGCTTCCACTTTGGTGTTCTTTTTGACTCATGATGACCTCACCTCCTATGTCTGAAATGACATCGGAAATAATTGGACTGTCCGTTACTACGTAAACCGCATCAAACAAACTCGTATTGATGGCGGCTTCATAGGTCCTGACAATGACCGGTTTTCCGCAAAGATCCTGCATTAATTTTGCAGGGAATCTTGAGGCTTGGTAACGAGCCGGGATCATGGAAATTATTCTCACTTATTTACGTATTGATTGCTGTTGTTATTTGGTTTTGGGACGTAGTTTTCGGTAAATCCTAAAAATAAAGATCAAAATAATGATCACTAAGATAGCAGCAATGGGGGGAACCAAAATGGATGCGGTTGAAACGGCAACTGCCGTTCCCGTTTCAATGGTGGAGACCACTGGGTTGGCAACTCCACCCGTAGTGGCCGTGGAAGCCATTCGGCCTGCGGCATTGGCCCCTTTAATGGCGGTGGCCGTTCCACCTCCTGCAATAATGGCCAAGGACCATGTCACCACGGGATCCAAATTAGCTACCGTGGATACCATTACTGCGGTACCGGCAATTCCTGCCAAGGGAATGGCCAGACTGTCCAGGGCATTGTCCACCCAGGGGATAAAATAGGCGAAAATCTCAATGATGGTGGCCACTCCCAAGGTTATCAAAGCGGCCAGACTTCCTATCCATTGCCAATTGTCATTCAGTTCCCACGCGCCTAGATAAGCCGCCAAACTTAGGGCAAACAAGGGCAAAAAGACCCTAAACCCTACTGAAGCGGCCAAACCAATGCCTAAAAAAATACTTATGATGGTATCCGGTGTCATATTCATGATCTTGTCTAAAATAGGGTATTCCTAGTCAAGAAAAAAATCATCCTTGAAACCTATTAAAAAGAGTTGTCGTTTGGCCCGGGTTACAGCCGTATACAGCCATCTCAAATAATCTTTGTCCACGCCGTTGGGCAGATAGGGCTGTTCCACAAAAACGGTATCCCATTGTCCTCCTTGCGATTTATGACAGGTGATGGCATAGGAAAACTTTACCTGCAAGGCATTAAAATACTTATTGTTCTTGACCCCTAGGAATTTTTTATACTTTGATTTTTCATGGGCGTAGTCCTTCATCACTTCTTGGTACAACCTATTGCCGTCTTCATAGGAAAGTGATGGCGTTTGGGCATTAATGGTGTCCAACAAAAGAACGGTCTCAAACGGTTTTTGATTGGGATAATCCACCATTTTCACCTTTACTTCGGCAAATGTAAATCCGTATAGCTCCTTAATGGCAAACAGTTCCAAAATCTCAATGATGTCGCCATTGGCTATGAAACCTGCTTCGGAATTGGGCTTTAGCCAAAAATAATTGTTCTTCACCACCATCATATAGTCCCCAACCGCAATATCATTGTCCAGAAAGAGAATACGCTCCCTAATATTCTGGTTATAGAGATTGGCCCTTTTGTTGGACCGTACAATGATGACGGTTTCTTCCTTTCCATTTTCACTATAGGATGAATCGATGGCTTCCTGTATCTCGCTCCCATCAATCAGCCGTATAATATCTTTAAACGGGCCGGTTTCAAATTTAAAACCGTCAAAAAATTGGGATTGCAATTGTTCCCTGAGGTTGGTGGCATTATGCAGAATTCCTGAGTCATCACTCTGACGCATCACCTCATCCAATTCCAAATATTGCACCTCCTTATTATAATGTAAGGAAAGTCGGTCTTCCTCCAATGCCGGACTGAGTTCAAGTTTAACGGGAGGCAGCTGTGCCGTGTCGCCTATCAGAACCAGCTTGCAGTTATGGCCGGAATCCACATAAAACATTAGGTCGTCCAGCAATGAGCCATTCTCAAAAAGTTTGGTGTCTGCCGGGGTATCCGGGATCATGGAAGCTTCGTCCACAATAAAAATAGTGTTCCTGTGCTTGTTGGGCGCCAATACAAACTGCACTCCTCCCCCAGCCTGTTTCTTGGGGTAATAGATCTTCTTGTGAATGGTGAACGCCTTGTTCCCCGAGTAGACCGACATGACTTTAGCCGCCCTTCCCGTAGGGGCCATAAGAATGGAACTCATCCTAACCTTCCAAAGGCTGCTCACAATGGTGGCCACAATGGTGGTCTTGCCCGTACCGGCAAAACCTTTTAAAAGAAAAATCTCGTCCTTTTTCCCATTTACCACAAAATGGGCGAGCTTCTCCAAAGCCACCTCCTGTTTTATAGTTGGAACATGGGGGAATTTTTTTGTTAAAATCGATAAGAAATCCAATGCTGTGGGCTTGTCCATAGGCATCTAAAGATAGCATGGTTTTTTAAAGCAAAAAGTTTCGTGATTAAAAAAAAATTGTAGATTTGTCTGTGACCACTAAATTAACTTAGAAAGACAATAGCAGATATGTTAAACTTAATCCTTATCGTAGTATTAATATGCCTTCTGACCATAGGCCTTGTATTCCTGATTGACAGGTTTTTACCCCAAAAAGTGAAGCCAATCCTAGTGATTGTCTTTGGACTTTTGAGCATTTTTCTGGGCTATAAAATTTACCAATCCATTAATGCCCCCATTGAATTCAACAAAGTAAGACAAGAAAGATTTGCAGAGGTTATCGCCAAACTTAAGGATATTAGGGATGCCCAAGAAGCTTACAAAACTGTAAATGGCAAATATGCGGACAACTTCAATAGTTTGATACAGTTTATCGATACAGGAAATTATACCATTACATCACAAAGGGATTCTTCCTTTATGAGATATGATAAAGTATATCAAATTGAACTTCAGCAAGATACCGTCATCATAGATACCCTTGGACAGGTAAAAGTGAAAGATTCTCTGTTTGGAGCCGATGATAGCTACAAAACCATGATGAACGTTCCTTTCGCACAGAATGATGAAAAATTTGAAATGAAAGCGGACATCATTGACAAAAGCGGGTACAAAGCACCTGTTTTTGAGGCCAAGGTAAAAAAGAATGTTGTTCTGTATGATCAACCAGCAGATTTACTTGCCAGGGAAAATGCCCATCAAAGTGTAGAGGAAGTCAACGGCACCGAAATAAAAGTAGGTTCCCTTACCGATGTAAGTACAAATGGTAATTGGCCTCCCGTCTATGATAGAAAAAACAACTAGGATAGCACAGTCCAAAGAAAATAACACTTTTAGAAAATTGTCCATTCAAGTCGGCTTGAATGGACTTTCTTTTTGTGCACTGGATACCATCTCCAATAAAATCCTGGCTTTTGAAAAAGTAACCTTCAAAACGCCATCCACGCCCTACCTTATGCTCAAGGAGCTAAAGGCAATCATCAATCAGAAGAATGATATTGGAAAAGACTTTTCCGAAGTAGTGGTCATTCACAAGAACACCATGTTCAGTTTGGTTCCCAAACCCCTTTTCAATATCGATGAATTGCCCAATTACCTTAAGTTCAATGCCAAGATCATGGCAACCGATCTTATCGCCTTCGATGAAATTCCCAACCAAGAGATGGTAAATGTCTATGTGCCGTACACAAACATCAACAATTACATCTTTGATATTTTCGGCGAATTTGAGTTCAAGCACAGCGGTACCGTTCTCATAAACACATTATTGAACCAGACCAGGATCACCTCGGAGCCCATTTGCTATGTTCAAGTTTCCGAAAAGGAAATGGAGATGATGGTAGTTTCAGAGAAAAAGCTCATTTTCTATAATCAATTTGAGTTTAAGACCAAAGAAGACTTTCTGTATTACCTGCTCTTTAGTCTTGAACAACTACAGATGGATCCCGAAAAAATCCAACTCAAGTTGTTTGGTGCCATTGAAGAAAAAGACCCCATCTATAATCTGTGCTACCAATATATAAAACAGGTTTCCGTTTTTATCCCCTACAACCCCTCTTTTCCTTTGGAAGAGCTGCAAAATCAAGCTATCGATTTCACCATACTGAGCTCCCTATAATGCGGATCATCTCGGGAAAATATAAGGGCAGAAGACTCATTGCACCAAAAAAACTTCCGGTACGACCCACTACGGATATGGCCAAAGAAGGTCTTTTCAACATCTTGAACAACCGCTTTTACCTAAACGAGCTTAAAGTTTTGGACCTTTTTTCCGGTACGGGCAACATTAGCTTTGAGTTTGCATCAAGAGGCACTGAAGAGATTGTTGCTGTGGACAGCTATTCAGGTTGTGTCCAGTATATTTCCAAAATAGCAAAGGAATTGGACTTCCCCATCACCTCCATAAAATCTGATGTGTTTAAATTTTTGGAGCGGACCCCCGAAAAATTCAATCTGATATTTGCCGACCCACCTTATGGATTTGAGCCAGATCAGTTTTTAAACATTGTCGACCTTGTTTTTCAAAATGAGTTATTGAAAGAAGATGGTCTATTGGTAATAGAACATTCCGATAAGACCGATCTATCCCAACATTCCCATTTTGTGGAAAACCGAAAATACGGCGGCAGTATGTTCAGCTTTTTTAATGCTGTTGAATAAGATAGCTAAAATTTATTCTTTACTTTTAGGTTATACAGACATTATACCCTTCTCATAATCATCCGTTTAATTAGTTAAAAACTATATAACCTTACCCAAAATGAAAAAGGATTTTTCTCGAAGAAATTGGCTTAAAAATATGACTGCAGGTATGGCTGGGCTTTTGGTCACAGAACAACTTGTTGGTCAACCCATAAAATATTCTGAAGCAGACCATACGTTCAATGTCAACAAAGCGCAAGTATCTCCCAAAGACGACATAAAAATTACCAAATTGGAAATTATTCCTGTACACACATTACGAACAATTTTTGTAAAAATGTACACTAACGTTGGTATTGTTGGTATTGGTGAAGGAACAGTTGAAGGGCGTATACCCACAACTATGGCTGCCATAAAAGAATTAGAAAAATACCTGATTGGAAAAGATCCAAGAAAACCGGCCCATCATTGGCAAGCCATATACCGTCATGCATTCTATCGAGGAGGCATTGTTCTTACCAGTGCCTTATCTGCAGTTGACATAGCCATGTGGGACATTAAAGGAAAGGCACTCGGAGTTCCAGTATATGAGTTGCTTGGAGGTCCAAGTAGGCATAGAGTAAGAGTATATGGGCAGGCCGGTACTCCTGAAGGAGCCCAAAAAGTGATTGACGAGGGATATAAATCCATGAAAGTGGGAGTTACATCCAGCCGCGGCAGACTGTCTCGTTATGTAGAGAATCCTGATTTTGTAAAAGGAGTTGTGGACAATATTGCTGCCATTAGAGATGTTATCGGCCCAACAGTAGATATGGGAATTGAATTACATGGAGACCATTCGCCACAAACTTCCATGATTTTAATTAAGGCCTTGGAACAATTTCAACCTTGGTTTTATGAAGAACCAATTCAGTTTCAAAACCTTCCCTTAATGGCAGAAATGGCCAAAAAGACACATATTCCTTTTGCAACGGGTGAACGAATGGTTACAAAATGGCAGTTTAGGGAATTACTATCATTGGGCTCTGCTTCCATTCTTCAACCAGATATAACCCATTGTGGAGGTATTACAGAACTTAAAGCTATTTCATCACTTGCTGAAGCTTTCTACGCAGCCATGTTGCCTCATGCTAAAGAAGGCATTGTTGGAGCTGTAGCTTCTTTACATGTCGTAGCCAGTATTCCCAATCTATTGGCACACGAATTACCTAATCTTCAAGCAGCTCCAGATGACGGTGTAGAACGCAGTTCTCTTGGGAAAAGTTATATTAAAAAACCATTGGTAATGGATGATGATGGTCATATTTCCTTAACAGGAAACATAGATGGCCCAGGTCTTGGGCTTGAATTGGATGATAATTTAGTAGAGAATGAACGTGGGGTAGAAGAATGGGAATTTCCTGAAATGTGGGACAGTTTTGATGGGTCAGTACTCGACCACTAAGACAACTGCTTTAAATTTTGAATAAAAAAGAGGAAATCTCTCGAGGTTAATTCAACTAAATATTTTCATATACTACTTTTTCAATAAAAAAAGCAGGCCATAAGCCGGATTCTGTCGAGCCTTATCATTTATCTAGACCTTTGGTTGCCCAAAAGCTCTAACCGCCTACCCTCCAGCTTGGGCGTGCAGCCCTCAAACACTGGTTTACATGACGTTTCACCGCATAGAGTTTACACGATTTCACTACAGCCGAACTGTACATCCTTTCTGTTGCACTGGTCCTCGCCTTTCGGCGGACGGGCGTTACCCGCTATGCCGCACTATAGTGTCCGGACTTTCCTCCTTGTCCCAGACTTGATCTGGGATCTCCAAGAAAATGGTCGCCATTCCCAAGGAGATGCCGAAACAAGTTCGGCACACAGCGATAAGGTGGCCTGCTGGCGGCAAAGGTAACTTAATTGTTAATAAAAAAAGGTGATCTAGGTTACAGACCAGTGGCTTTACCCATTGCTATTTTTATATTTGTAGTAATACAATCTTTTCCCGCAATTTTGGAACCTTTTGTAGTATCAGCTAGGAAATACCGTCCCCAGACCTTCAAGGATGTCGTGGGCCAGGAGTCCATTACCAATACCCTGCTGAACGCCATAGAAAACAACCACTTGGCACAGGCCTTGTTGTTCTGTGGCCCCAGGGGTGTGGGAAAGACCACTTGCGCCCGGATTTTGGCCAAGAAAATAAACCAGGATGGAACGGAACGGGAAGACGAGGATTTTGCCTTTAATATTTTTGAGCTTGATGCTGCTTCCAATAATTCCGTGGATGACATCCGAAGTCTTATAGACCAAGTTCGCATACCGCCCCAAGTGGGCAAATACAAGGTCTATATCATCGATGAGGTCCACATGTTGTCCCAATCGGCATTCAATGCTTTTTTGAAAACCTTGGAAGAACCTCCAAAACATGCCATTTTTATCTTGGCCACCACGGAAAAGCACAAAATCATCCCTACCATCCTATCGCGTTGCCAAATTTTCGATTTTAAACGGATTACGGTAAAGGATGCATCGGAATACCTAAAATATATTGCCCAACAGCAAGGGATCGAGGCTGAAGAAAGTGCCCTTCATATCATTGCCCAAAAAGCCGATGGTGCCATGCGTGACGCCCTCTCCATTTTTGACCGGGTAGTGAGTTTTTCAGGAAAGCAACTTACACGTAAGGCCGTTACAGAAAATCTGAACGTATTGGACTACGATACGTACTTTACGGGAACAGATCTTATTTTGGAGAACAACATCCCAGAGCTTTTGGTGCTTTTCAACAAAACCTTGTCCCTTGGTTTTGATGGTCACCACTTTATCACTGGGTTGGCATCCCATTTCAGGGATTTGATGGTGTGCCAACATCCAGAAACCCTTGTCCTTTTGGAGGTAGGTGAAGATGTGCAAAAACACTACCAGGAGCAGGCCAAAAAAACCTCAAAAGCATTTTTGCTGAAAGCCATTGATATGGCCAATGACTGTGACCTTCAATATAAGACCAGTAAAAATCAGCGGTTATTGGTGGAACTCACCCTAATGAAGTTGGCATCCATCACTTTTGATGGAGACCTGCCTGCCGGAGGGCAGGAAAAAAAAAAGCCTGATTTCTTAATCCCCGCCTCCCATTTTGCCACAAGAGAAGTCAATAATGGCAATCGAAGTGCTGCACCCAAAACAAATGGAACGACACCAAAAGACGTTGAAAAGACTGTAGAAAAACCTACTGAAGCTCCTGCACCGCAAGAAGTTGCGGTCCAAGAACCCAAAGAAGATTACCAACCTGCCAAAAAGATTCAGATAAAGGCTCCTGAAAAAAGAGTTTCAGGTTTGTCCCTTTCCAGCATCAAGGCCAAAAAGGCACATGAGCAGACCAAAGCTCCCGAGTTGCCCCATGAAGAACTTCCCAGGGAACCGTTCTCAGAGTTGGATATGCAACAGCATTGGGATGATTTTGTTCATGTACTTGAAAAGAAAGGGAGAAAAATTCTGGCCAGTAACCTTCAAGCCGATGTGCCCAAACTAAAGAACGAGAACACTATTTGGATCGAACTGCCCAACAGCACCATGAAAAAAGAAGTGGAGCGGGAACAAAGTTTGATGCTGGACCACCTCAAACAAAAATTGAACAACTATTCCATAAGTCTGTACATAACCGTAAACGAGGAGGTTGCCAAAAAATTTGCGTTTACCCCAGAAGAAAAGTATCAAAAATTAAAGGAGAAGAATCCGGCCATAGACCTCTTGCGTCAAGAGTTTGACCTTGATTTCTAAGCTCCTTACGGCAATACTGCTATCTTTGCATCGGAAATTCAAAAAGAGCAGACATGTTAGGGCTTAAACTTCCAACAGACCCCAGATGGGTGAACATCGTTGAAAAAAACATCGAAGAAATTCTTACCGATCACGCCTATTGTGAGCAAAAAGCGGCCAGCACGGCCATATCCCTAATTATTGGTTTTCCTGAAAAATCGGAATTAGTGAAGGAGATGACCGCTTTGGCCCGTGAGGAAATGGGACATTTTAACATGGTCCACGACAGGATTTTGAAACGTGGTTGGGTTTTGGGGCGTGAACGCAAGGATGAATATGTGATCGAACTGATGAAATTCTTCCCAAAAGGCGGAAGCCGTGAAACCCATTTGGTACACAAACTCCTGTATGCCGCCCTGATTGAGGCCCGCAGCTGTGAGCGGTTCCGGTTGCTTTCCGAAGAAATCCAAGACGAGGAACTCTCCGAGTTCTATCGCAATCTTATGGCCAGTGAGGCCAACCATTACACCATGTTCCTGAAATTTGCCCGAAAGTATGGCAACAAGGAAGAAGTGGATAAAAAATGGCAAGATTTATTGGACTACGAAGCTACCCTCATGAAGAACTTGGGCAAAAAGGAAACCATGCACGGGTAATCTTACTGGTAGTACAAGGTCTTAATCATCCCATCGGCCAAACCAATCTTGGGAACGTGAATTTTCTTCGCCTTGCTCCATTTGGCTGCATTCAGGAAAATTTTGGTGGCGGGTATGATCACATCGGCCCTATCTTGGTTAAGCCCTAGCTCGGATATACGATCTTCATATTCCATGCTGTTCAAAAAATGATATTGGGCATTCAGCCAAATATAGGACAACGGCTGCCCTATTTTCCTGCCTGACATTTTATGTAGTTTGTTGATGTTGCCCCCCGAACCAATGATTTCAACCTTGTTTTCAACATTCATATTGGAGGTGATCCATTGTTTGATCTCATCCCAAACCGTATCCTTGACCAAGCCATTGAGTATGCGAACGGTTCCAATCTCAAAAGATCTGGACATGACCGGATTTCCTTTATCAAAAATGGTGAATTCCGTACTTCCTCCCCCAACATCAACATACAGGTAAAAGCGATCGTTCTTAATGAGGTCTTTTAAATCGGTGGAAGCAATGATCGAAGCTTCTTCCTTTCCATCAATAATCTTGATCTGGATACCCGATTCTTTCTTGATTCGTTCAATCACTTCAGTACCATTATTCGCTTCCCTAAGTGCCGAAGTGGCACAAGCCATGTATTTTTCAACACCATAGACCTTCATCAATAGGTCAAACGAACACATGGTCTTTACCAAGCGATCTAAATTCCGTTCTGAGATCTCGCCTCGCAAGAAAGAGTCTTCGCCCAAACGCACCGGCACCCTTACCAGTTCACTTTTTTTGAATGCTGTTGGCTTGTCCTTTTGTTCAATAACGTTATTGATCAGCAGCCTTATGGCGTTAGACCCAATATCAATAGCGGCAAATTTTCGTATGACCAAGTTGGGAGGTATTAGGATTTCAGTTTTCTTTGATAATAATAGTACATCTCAAATTGGGACCGGAGCTCGGGCTCGTTCTTGCCCCTTTTTCTATAGGCATTGTCCTGTTTTTCTGAAAAAACCCTGGCTTTAAGGTTATCCCTCCACGAAATATCAAAGGTATCCAATAGCTCTTGTCTTATATCCGGGTCGTAAATGGGACAGCCCACTTCTACCCTAAAATCTAGATTACGGGTCATCCAATCTGCTGACGAAATGTAAATCTTGGGGTCACCACCGTTGCCAAAAATAAACAGGCGCGGATGCTCCAAGAACTTATCCACGACACTTATGGCCTCAATATTCTCGCTCATACCTTCAACCCCTGGGATAAGGCAGCAAATTCCACGTATGATCATCTGTATTTTTACCCCTGCCCTGCTCGCTTCGTAAAGCTTGTCCACCATTTTGTATGAGGTGAGGCTGTTCATTTTTATTTTGATGTAGGCCACCCTGCCCGCTTTGGCATTGGCAATCTCCTTATCAATAAGTTTTATGAACGTGGTTTTGGTATAGTGCGGCGATACGATAAGGTGCTTGTACTTGTTGATTTTGTAATTCGTCTCAAAGAAGGCAAACACTTTGTTCATATCCTTTAAAATGCCTTGATGTGCCGTGAAAAGGGTATAATCCGTATAGATTTTTGCTGTGGACTCGTTAAAGTTCCCTGTGCTGATGAAACCGTATCGTTTCATGCCTTCGGCTTCTTCGCGTTCGATCATACAGATTTTGCTGTGCACCTTTAGTCCCGGGACACCAAAAATCAACCGAATACCCTCTGCCTGCAATTGGTTGGCATATTCAATATTGGCCTGTTCATCAAAACGGGCCTGCAACTCAATTTGTACCGTAACCTGTTTTCCATTTTTTACCGCATTGATCAATGCCGAGGCAATTTGACTATCACTGGCCAGTCGATATACCGTAATGTGTATGGTGCGGACTTTGGGGTCCAAGGCAGCTTCCCGCAAAAATTTGGTGACATAACTGAATGTATGGTATGGGGCATAGATCATATAATCCTTATGGGCGATCATCTCCAAGAGACTCCCCTTCATGCTAAGGCCCTTTACTGGTAATGGTTCTATTTTTTCGTACATGAGATCGTACCTTCCCAGACTGGGAAAGCCCATGTAATCCCTTCTGTTATGGTAACGCCCACCGGGAATAACGCTATCCGTTCCCATGATATCCATTTTTTCCTTTAGGAACTGGAGCGTATCCTTATCGATTTTCTTATCGTAGACAAAACGAACGGGATCACTGATTTTCCGGTGCTCCACGCTGGATGAAATTTTCTCGATAAAACTCTTGCTGAGATCATTGTCAATGTCGAGTTCGGCATCACGGGTAATCTTGATCATATGCGCCGTAATGGATTCAAATTCGAACATCGTGAACACATTATCCAAACAGAAACGGATAAGATCATCAAGAATAATGATGTAGTTTTTGTCTCCTTCTTTGGGCAGCACCACAAAACGATCTATTCCCTTTGGAATTTCAATCAGGGCATATCTGTTGTGCTTTCCAACTCCAGAACCGTTTTTCATCACGATTTTTACAGCCAGATAAGCTGCTGTATCCTTTAATAAGGGAAACTCGGTAAGATCATTCAAGATGATGGTCATCAATTCCTGATTGACCTTGGTAAAGAAATAATTTCTTATGAACTCGGCCTGACTTTCACTGACCTGTTTCTCATTTATGATGAAAACATTCTCGGCGCTAAGTTCTTTTTCAATTCCTGTGAAAATTTCAAGACTACGGGCCTGTTGTGCAATCACGATCTTGGTAATTTCTTCCAAAAGGTCCTTGGCCCGTTCTCCTCCCAAAACACTTTTACCAGTTTTTCCGGCATCCACAATACGCTTTACCGTGGCGTACCTCACCTTAAAAAATTCATCAAGGTTGTTACTGAAGATTCCCAGAAATCGGAGACGATCAATCAGTGGCACATTGGGATCATTGCACTCCTGCAAAACCCGTGCATTGAAATGCAACCAGCTGATTTCCCTGTTTATATACTCGTTCTTTGTTTTGACCATTTATTGTTTTAAGTCTTTTGGAAAGATTGTTTTTTCAGTGGTTCCCTTTGAAATGTTGGACCAGTCATCCACATTGAATGTGATCTGGACCAGTCCTGCCGTGGGAAGGTTCTCAATATACTCATCTCCCCAAGTATTTGCAAGCGATGTGAAGGCATAATTGTGCCCAAAAATGGCCACGGTTTGCCATTGGTTGTCTAACCGTTTCACAAAAGCTTCAACACTGTCCCCAGAAAAGTCATAAAGGCGTTTGTCTACCTTGAAATTTTGAAGGTCAAAATCGATATCCCTTAGAAAAATCTGGCTGGTATGCAAGGCTCTGTTGGCCGGGCTGGAACAGGCAAAATCCATGTTCGGAGCATCCTGTTTGAATGCCTTTGCCACCAAATGTGCATCTTTAATGCCTCTTTCCTGAAGTGGTCTATCCTTGTCGGAAACCTCATATTCCCATGAGGATTTTCCGTGTCTCATCAATATCAATTGTTTCATTTGTGTTGAGTTGAATTAGGGTGCCAAACGTTCTATTTTCCAATCGTAATCCTCTTGAAGGGTATATCTGATCCGATCATGCAATCTATTGGGACGTCCTTGCCAAAATTCCATGGAAATGGGCCGCACCAAATAGCCCCCCCAATGCTTGGGCCTCTCAATGGGTTTGCCCTCAAATTGCTTTTCCAAGGCTTCCAGCTCCTTTTCCAAGACTTCCCGAGACCCGATTACCTCACTTTGGTTGGAGACCACGGCGCCAAGTTGGCTCCCAACAGGTCTCGACTCAAAATAACCATCGGAAAGGTTTTCGGCCACTTTCTCGGCAGTACCCTTAATAATGACCTGCCGCTCCATATTGGGCCAAAAAAAGGATAGACAAACAGCAGGGTTCTTGGCAATGGCCCGTCCCTTTTCGCTATTGTAATTGGTATAAAAAATAAACCCCTCATGGGTGTACTTTTTAAGCAAAACCACCCTATTTTTTGGAAAACCGTCCAAGCCAATGGTAGAAATGGTCATGGCATTGGTTTCATCGACCCCATCGGTTATTTCCACCTCATAAAACCACTTTTGGAATTGTTCCAGGGGATTCTCCTTGATGGTGTCTTCCGTCAAGCTGCTTTTTTCGTAGGATTTTCTATAGTTGCCCAAGTTTTTTTGCATGATGTGAATTTCGGTAAAATTCAAATGGCAGCAAAGAATGGTGAATGGAAAAGTTTTCCATTGGGTAGGGATGAGGGATGTGAATCTTTATATTTCAAAGATTTTGCCATCATCGGCCAATTCCACATTGGGAAAAACCTGTAAAGCTTCTTCCCTAAAAAGTTCCAAGGATTTGTATCGGGTGGAGTAATGGCCCAAGATCAGTGTGCCTACATGGGCTTTTCGGGCAATTTGGCCCGCCTGTTTTGCGGTAGAGTGTTTTGTTTTGGCACAAAGATGCTTCTCGGTCTCCAAAAAAGTGGATTCATGGTACAAGGTATCCACATTTTTAATGATGGGCACAATGGATTCCTTGTAAACCGTATCGCTGCAAAATGCATAGCTTTTGGGTTTTGGGGGATTTAAAGTGATTTTTACATTCGGAATGAGTTCTCCATTTTTCGATATGCCATCAGCACCATTTTTGATGTTGTTGAACTGGCTCTTATCGATTCCATATTTTCTGGCCTTGTCAATATCCAGAGTTCGTGGAGCTGGCTTTTCCCGGAACAAGAAACCGTTGGCATACACCCTGTGATCTAAAGGAATGGTATGCACACTGATTTTGTCATCTTCAAACAAAAGTTCCGAGTCTTTGGATTCCAGTTCATGAAAAATAAGGGGGTAATTGGTCCAACTGTCCCCCAACTTTAGAAGCAGGGTAATGGCTTCCTTGATGCCCTTTGGGCCATAAATGTGCAACTCTGCCTCCCTGCCCAAAAGCCGAAACGTGGAAACCAGTCCGGGCAATCCAAAAAAATGGTCGCCGTGCAAATGGGAAATAAATATGTGCTTGATTCTGGAAAACTTGACCTTGTATTTTCTTAGGTGCACCTGGGTGCCTTCACCACAATCAATCAAAAAAATATGATTTTTTGTTTCAAGAACTTGGGAGGTTGGGTTGGTAAAGGTTCGTGGCGTTGCTGAATAACACCCTAGGATAGTAAGTTTCACAAATTATGGAAAAATTAAAAACGGAAAGTTAGTGATTGAAATTGGAAAATAGATGGTTGACGGTTAGATTCTTGGATAGTATGGGTTGGGAGACAGGAGAGAAGAGACAAGAGAGAAGAATCAAGAGACAAGAATCAAGAGTCAGGAGTCTTATGTCTTATCCCAAATATCTAAATCCCCAAATCCCGTTCTATTTCCTCCATCTCTATAAGATCCTTGGCTTCTTGAATGGTGGGCACCACACTGATCTCATCCGGAATATCATCGTATGAGACTTTATCCGTGACCAAAACAAAGGATTGTCCAGAAGCTTTATGGGTGTTGGAGATATCCAAGAACTCCAAAATATCCGCTTCGGTAAGTTTTTTGAAGGAAAAAAGGTTTATAATAATATTATCGTGCTTGATTTTGGGGTAGGCGTTTTTCAAATTCTCCATAAAGGTAGAAAGCGAGGTTTTCTCCTGAAAAACGATAGTGGTTGTGCCTTCTTTGTCGAAAATCATATTACTTGATTTTTGATGCCAATAAATATAATACTGCCATACGGATGGCCACTCCATTCTCCACCTGGTGCAGAATGATGGATTGAGCTGAGTCCGCCACATCACTTGTAATCTCCACGCCCCTATTGATTGGGCCGGGGTGCATGATCACAATTTGTTTGTCCAAACTGTCCAGCAGCTGTTTGTTCACCCCAAATTGTTGGGTATACTCTCGGGTGGAGGGAAAATAACTGATGTCCATCCGCTCATTTTGAATGCGAAGCATGTTGGCCACATCGCACCATTCCAGTGCTTTTTTGAGATTGGTCTCCACAGTTACTCCAAGCGATTCAATATGTTTTGGAATGAGGGTCTTTGGTCCACATACCTTAACATTCGCCCCCTGTAATTTTAGGGCAAAAATGTTGGAGAGTGCCACTCTGGAATGCAGAATATCGCCCACAATGACCACATTTTTACCGCCCACATCCCCAAACTTCTCCTGGATGGAATAGGAGTCCAACAGGGCTTGTGTAGGGTGTTCATGGGCACCATCCCCTGCATTGACAATGGATGCCTTTACATGTTTTGAAAGGAAAATACCCGCTCCCGGATTGGGGTGGCGCATGACCACCATATCCACTTTCATGGAAAGGATATTGTTCACGGTATCAATGAGCGTTTCACCTTTTTTAACCGATGACGATGCCGCAGAGAAATTTACCACGTCAGCGGACAATCGTTTTTCGGCCAGTTCAAAGGACAATCGGGTTCGGGTACTGTTCTCAAAAAAGATATTTGCGATGGTAATATCGCGGAGTGTGGGCACCTTTTTAATGGATCGGTTGATGACCTCCTTAAAATGGTCGGCAGTTTCAAAAATGAGTGCGATATCCTTTTTGTTCAGATACTTTATTCCCAGCAAGTGGTTTACACTCAGTTCACTCATTTCAATTTATTTACTTACTAAATATACAATGTCCTCCCCATCATTTTCTGCCCACATCACCTTTACTTTTTCTTCATTTATGGCGTCCACCTGTCTGCCCCTGTAATTGGGCTGTATGGGCAAATGTCTGCTAAAACGTCGGTCAATCAGCGTCAATAATTCAATGCTTTTGGGCCTTCCAAAAGACTGGATGGCCGTTAGGGCCGCCCGTATGCTTCTTCCGGTGTAGAGCACATCATCAATGAAGACCACTTTTTTATCCTCTACCAAAAAGTTCATTTTGGTGGAATTGGCCTTCAGGATTTTATCCCCTCTTCCAAAGTCGTCCCTAAAAAATGTAATGTCCAAGAATCCGAGGGCCACATCTTTTACTTTATAGTCCTCTTTGAGAATTTTGGCGAGTCTTTCAGCCAAAAAAATACCTCGTGGCTGAATGCCGATGAGGGCGGTATCCGAAAAATCTAAATGGTTTTCCAACAGTTGACAAGCCAACCGGTGCAGTATGATGTTGATTTCTTTTGAAGTAAGCAGTACTCTTTGACCCATATGCTGTGCAACCGACTCTGTTGAATGCAAAAGTAAGCAATTCTTTAGAATGCCGGGGCCATAAAAAAACCCCGACTGTTTCCAGCGGGGCTTTTCCTCTATTTATGAAAATCTGATTACTTTTTCTTGGAATCAGCTTCCATTTTATCCTTCAATGCCTGCAACTGAGAGTTGGCATCACCAAGTGTAGGTGCAGCTTCATCTGAAGATGTAGACCTTTTCTTGGCGGCTTTTACATTCTTCTCTTCTTGCTCTCTAAAGATAGCGGTGTGGCTGGCCACAACTCGCTTGAAATCTTTATTGAACTCGATGATCTTGAATTCTGCTTCTTCACCTTTTACAAGCTTCTTACCATCTTCTTTCTCCAAATGTCTTGATGGAACAAATCCAACAATGTCTTCATTGAAATTAATGGTGGCTCCTTTGTCAACAATCTCTGCAATAGAAGCTTTGTGAACGGTTCCTTCAGCAAACTCTTCTGAGTATTTGTCCCAAGGGTTCTCTGTGGTCTGTTTGTGTCCAAGGCTCAATTTGCGCCCTTCAACATCCAATTCCAATACTTCAACTTCCAAAGTGTCACCTACGGTAACAAACTCAGATGGATGCTTGATTTTCTTGGTCCAAGAAAGATCGGAGATATAGATCAAACCGTCGATTCCTTCTTCCAACTCAACAAAAACACCGAAGTTGGTAAAGTTTCTAACGATTCCTTTGTGTCTAGATCCAACAGGATACTTGGAAGTGATGTCTGTCCATGGGTCTGGAGTCAATTGCTTGATGCCCAAAGACATTTTGCGATCTTCCCTATCCAAGGTCAAAACAACGGCTTCTACCTCATCACCAACATTTACAAAATCCTGGGCAGAACGCAAGTGCGTAGACCAAGACATTTCTGAAACGTGGATCAATCCTTCAACACCTTCGGCAACCTCGATAAAGGCACCGTAATCTGCGATTACAACAACTTTACCTTTTACTTTGTCACCAACTTTGATCTCATCCCCTAGGGCATCCCATGGGTGTTTCTCCAATTGCTTAAGACCCAATTGGATCCTTGATTTATTGTCATCAAAGTCAAGGATAACCACATTCAGTTTCTGATCCAACTCAACAACTTCGTTGGGGTGGTTGATTCGGCTCCAAGAAAGGTCGGTAATGTGAACCAATCCGTCCACACCGCCAAGGTCGATAAATACTCCGTAAGAAGTAATGTTCTTGACGATACCTTCCAATACTTGGCCTTTTTCCAATTGACCAATGATTTCCTTTTTCTGCTCTTCGATATCGGCCTCGATCAACGCTTTGTGCGATACCACTACGTTTTTGAACTCGTGGTTGATCTTCACAACTTTGAACTCCATCGTCTTACCAACATACTGATCGTAATCGCGGATGGGCTTCACATCAATTTGGGAACCGGGCAAGAACGCCTCAATTCCGAATACGTCAACGATCATACCTCCTTTGGTACGACATTTCACGAAACCGGTAACGATCTCTTCTTTGTCGTGTGCATTGTTCACACGCTCCCAAGCTTTGATGGTTCTTGCTTTTCTGTGAGACAACACCAATTGACCGGTCTTGTCCTCACGGATATCTATAAGCACCTCAACTTTGTCACCCACCTTAAGATCGGGGTTGTAACGGAACTCGTTCAGCGAAATAACACCTTCAGACTTTGCGTTGATGTCGATGATCGCCTCACGGTCGGTCATGTGAACCACAGTTCCCTCAACAACTTCTTCATCTGCGGTATCAACAAAATTCTCCTCAACAAGCTTTTCAAATTCGTTGAGCTTACGGTCGTCTACTTTTTCAATACCTTCCTCATACTTCTCCCAGTCAAAGTTTTCCAAAAACTCCTTGGGATCTTGTTGAGTTTGTGCTTCTTGTTTTACTTCTGGTGCCGCAGTCGTCTCTTCAACTTCTGCAACGTTTGTTTTTTCTTCAGCCATGTGCTGACCTAAAATTTGTATTCCACGTTTTTATAAGAGTTGAGCAATTACCGTGAAAGTGGTTTTTATATTTGATTTCAGTTCCTTTTTTCCTCTTACTGCTTTGCTAAAAAAGGAGTGCAAAAATACAATTAAATTCTTGATTCACAAAGTATCTGCCGCAAAGGTTGGGATTGAAAAAAGTATTACACAAATTTAATAGTGGAATATTGCCATAATGATTATCTTGAAAGACCTAATTGTTAACTATAAAATTTGCATTATGAGCGTAAAAGCAAAGTATCAACCCGTATTAGATCTTGGTCTTAAATTGAACATAAAGGATGGCGATGTTTCTGAAGAAAACGGCGTCTTAAAAATAAAGGGGCAAGCGGCTACCCCCTATGAAAAAAACATTCTATGGGATAAAATCAAGGAAATTGGCGGACAAAGCCCATCTGACATCAAAGCAAACATTACCGTGGCCGATGAGTCTGTATATGCCAGACATACCGTAAAAAGTGGGGAATCCTTGAGCAAGATTGCCAAACATTATTATGGGGATCCCATGAAGTACAAACAAATCTTTGAGGCGAATACCGACAAGCTCAAGAATCCGGATTTGATCCACCCCGATCAGGTGTTGGTGATTCCGAATTTGTAGAAAATTGTCAGTTCGAGCCTGCCTTTGTCAGCAGACAGGTGGAGTCGAGATGTACATGAGTTCTCGACTGCGCTCGAACTGACAATATGCAATAGAAAAGGCGCCAAAGGGCGTCTTTTTTGTTTATGTAAAGTTTTTCACCAACAACCAACCATGGTACGAGATACGGGAGTGGCAGAGTTGAACTTAAGACTTTTCCTTTGGTTTATACATTACAATAATCTGAATTAAAATAGCCAAGAAAACCAGTATATAAATTTCAATTTGGGTAAATAATTCTACTGTATCTATGGCACGTTTACTGATTGACATTTGTCTGCTCCCTTCATTCAGCTGAATTTTAGATAAATCAGTAAGATTTGTTTTTAAATTTTCAATATGATCGAGAACTTGTGAATTATCAACATAGTCTGATTTTTTAAACTGACTTTCGGAATCCGATAACGACTGAACATTCCTCTTCAGATCATTGAATACATCAGCCTCCTCCGACGTCAATTTTGTTTGCTCAAACCTGGAAATCAAAGATTGTATAGTATCGTTGACCTTTGGGTTTTGGGTATTGAAAAAAATGGAGTCTGACACTGATACAGCTAATTCTTTTTGGTGAACCGACTTGAGCATTTTAAAAATTAAATCATTTGCCACCAATCTGTCTTCGTAAATTGTAACGACTGAATCACGAACTCGAACAAAATTGTTCTTATCGATTAAATTTGTAGCAATGATCAGAACAAAAATCATCAGTATTCCGAGTATCCATTTTATTTTATTGTAGAACGACATATTTTACTGTTTTATGGAAATTAAACCCGAATTGCAAAGATACAGATAACGTGGCACATCAATTTGTATAATTCATTGCCAGTAAAGGCTTAGATACAAAAATCCGATGCAATTTTCTCTCTGTGATTGTTTGCTAATATTGCCGAAACATGCAACAAAATCATAGCCGAGGCCATTGAGCGTAATTCAAATAGTCCCCTGCTTTTTATCCCTCCTTCGCAATCACCCGTTTAGCAAACTCATGGATACGCTCAAATTGTTCTTTCAAGGCCATCTCGCCATTGTCAAACTCTACGGCATCCTTGGCCTTTTCATTCGAACCACCTTCAAATATTGACTAGCAATAGGGTATTGTAAACCCAAAGCTTGCATCCATCAATTGCGTCTAGATTTTAGCGGCAAAAAAGATAACTTCACTCCAGCCTGCCGAAAAGAAAGTATTACCAAATATAATACTTAAAAAAACAGATTCATATCCTGATAGTATACATGTAAAGACAATGAATGAAATTGTATGGAAATCACAATAAATAATAAAAAATTTCCTAAGGATGAGTTACTTAGGTTAATTGAAAAAAGTAAAATAGGTGCTATTAAAC
>NZ_LXTT01000152.1 GCF_001683915.1 Allomuricauda sp. CP2A
GTCAAAAGTTACCTATTCGGTTACCTAATTTTGAAATATCGATGTAACTTGTTGATTATAAGTGGTGTGCAATTACCTACTTGGTCCTGCCACCCCGACTTGAAAATCAAAGGGTTACAACTTTTTTAAGTTGTAGCCTTTTTTATTTGCATACAAAAATTGATTTTCGAAAACCTTCAGAAAACTGGTGAATTTTAAGTTTGTTTTTGTTATAAACCTTAAGGTTTAAACTGAGGGAAGTAGTTTATTGAGCCGTAATGTGGTTTCTTTCTAGGCTTAATTTTTACATAACTCTTTCTTGATATAAATGTTCTTGAAATCCGATAAAGGTTTCTCTAATCGACTTTATATCTCCTAATTCTCGTTTTGCGTCTGCTATAGCTTTGTATTTCAATTCCAATAAGTCAGGAAGTTTTGAATCGTCCAATTCGTTAACGCCTTCTTTTACATATTGTTCCAATACAAAATTTAAGAACTCTTGTTGTTTTTGGTTATAGTCGTTCAACTGGATTTTTGCTCTACCTGCACGTTCTAATCTCGGAACAAGGTCTTTGTGATAGGCAACGTAACTCAATACATCAAAAAGGTCGCTGTCTTCTCCGTGTATTAAGTTTCTCAAATCTTCCAATTGCGAATTTGTATATCCTTTTTCGCTTAATTCTGTCAGTAGTTTTTTTCTTGTACTTGGTAGACTCCAAATCTTGCGTAGTTCACTTTCGCTTTTAAAGAATTCAGGTAAGTCACCAAACAATTGTTCAATAAACTCTTGTGCTGAAATCGGTTTTCCTGTTGGACTCCAAAAAGACGTTTTGACCATAGAATCAATTTCTCGGACTTTGTTGTCCGACAATTTCACCTTTATTATTTGTCTTGGAGGTGTTTCACAAACGCAAGGTATGTTTCCACATTCAGGACAAGGTTCTGGTTCAGGTCGTTCACAAATGCATGGCCTTTCTCCACAAATGTTGCAAGGTCTTAGTGTTCCGCACCTGTTGGTGGTTCTGGTTCTAATGGTTCTCCATCCCATTCAGGGTCTTGGAAGTGGTTATGAGCATTTACAAAATCGAAAAATGTGAAATAGTCCTTGCCGTCAAAAAGACGAGTTCCTCTACCAACGATTTGTTTAAACTCAACCATTGAGTTTACAGGTCGCATTAAAACAATGTTTCTGATTTCGGGAGCATCAACTCCTGTACTTAACTTTTGTGAAGTGGTTAGAATGGTTGGAATACTCTTTTCGTTGTCTTGGAAGTCTCTTAAATGCTGTTCTCCAATTTTTCCATCATCTGCTGTAACTCTATGGCAGTAGTTTGTATTTCTGTTTGTTGCGTATTGATTAATTAAATCACGAACAGCTGCTGCATGAATTTGAGTAGCACAGAAAACCAATGTTTTCTGATTTTGATTTATCAAATCCATAAAGAGTTTTACTCTGTATTCTTCTCTTGCTTTTATCTCAAGGCGATCAATTATGGTTTCTTAGCTATAACAAATCAAATCCCCAATGGGTATGTGGCCCAGGTTCGAATAAGGGGGACCGCCATAACCCACTATTTTACGGAGTTTGTTTGTATCCATTTGAAATCCATGCTGGTTTCCAATTCAAAACGAGTCTTGAAAAAGATTGGGATTCCAATGTAATGATAGTGTGCAGTGGGATTGTTGACAGTACTGAACAACCAACAGTTACTGAAGGAAATCACAAAGGCTATGGTATTCATATGAATGTTTCATTTTATATGGCAGACTTGCCCTTGCCACAGCTATTAACTCTTCCAAGTGTAGTGGCAATAGAAACCGTTTCCCATACCTAGCTTTTTTGTCACAGATTTATAAACGAGTCTTTTGTAAGAAGGCGGTTGATGATATGTACATATAGTGGTATGGACTATAGGTAGATAAATATCCGATTTTCAAGTTCCTCGAGGGATAAACAAGAAGTTGCTAGAATCAGGTAAAACAAAAAGTATGGATTCTTTTTATTGTTCAAAATCAAAATCAATAGGGATTAAACTAGTATAGAATTTCTATTTATTCGGTTATAAAATCATTGAAACCTAAATTATCAAATGTGGATTAATAAGGAGTAGTATTTTGAATCCCAATATTTTATACTCATTGACAAGTAAAATATATGATTG
>NZ_LXTT01000117.1 GCF_001683915.1 Allomuricauda sp. CP2A
ATTTGATATATAGCTTATGAAGCTCATAACCCGAAGGTCACTGGTTCGAGTCCAGTCCCCGCTACTAAGTCAGAAGCCGTTCAATTGAACGGTTTTTTTGTTTCTACTAAAAGCTATTGAAAAATGGCCCCTCTACGTTCCCATATCCCTAAACATAGAAAAACCTGTATTTTTAAGGGGTTAGGTGGTATTTTGACAATATTCTAAGCGACCCTTTTAGCCAATCATCAGTTTTTCAACCTTACCCGGGCAAAAACTGGTAGATGGTCTGAAGGATATCTCAGGTCTTTGGAGTCGCTCAAAATAGCACTTTTAAGCACCTCAATAGTATTAGGGGAAACAAAAATATAGTCGATTCTTCGTTCCACGGGTTTGGTGAAATCAAAGCCATTGAAAGTTCCATTGGGCCCAAAAGCATCTTTCCCTGCCGCTATGTGGGCATCTTCCATTTCCCCTAAAATCACCTGAACGCCCGGGCTATCACTTTCCAGATTAAAGTCGCCCATTAAGATTACAGCTAATCCATCTGGATTCAGCTCCTTAATTTTTTCGAGAATCAATTTGGAACTTTCTTCCCTAGCCTTCACCCCAACATGGTCAAAATGGGTGTTGAAAACCATGAATTTGTTCCCATCTTCCTTATTTTCAAAAAGCCCGTAGGTGCAGATTCGTGGTAAAGCGGCATCCCATCCTTTGGATGGAACCTCTGGCGTTTGCGACAACCAAAAGGTAGATTGTTCCAATACCTTCAGCTTTTTCGTATTGTAGAAAATAGCTGTAAACTCGCCTTGATCATCTCCATGGTCCCGTCCCACACCAAAATAGGTGTAATCTTGCAGGCCATCATCAATAGCCTTTAATTGGTGGGCAAGCCCCTCTTGGGTTCCAAAAATATCGGGGGCGTAAAAATTTAGTTGTGCAATGAGAAAATCCTTGCGGTTATCCCAATGATTTGGTTTATCGTTAGGATTGTCATACCGAATATTATAGGAAATAACATCTACGTTTTGACCATTAGCATTCAATAGGATGCCCAAAACAAATAGGATCAGTATGCTTTTTTTCATTGAATGAATATTTTCTTCGTTTTTTGTTTTTCTTTTGAGAATCTTTTAAACCCCTTGCAGGACACTATCAATAAACCGCAAGCTATCCATTTTTTGGTGTTTTTAGGTTACAATATCTTTATATTTTCATATTGGTTGCGGTCCATAAAAAACCCTCAATCTGAATCAAGATCGCCCAGATTTCCCAAATAAATTGTATTTTTCACACCGTAAAATACCTAGACGCCCTTAGGTGTTTTATTCCAGAGCAACGATAGAAAGGGCCAAAGCCATAAGAATGAATAATTCTAACAAACAATGCATGCACGTTTCTCTGCTACTTTTTTTACATCATTAACTTTTTTTACAATCATTTTAGTAGTCGGATGTAGTTCCGAAAAAACCGAAAATCCACATACCACTTGGACACATTATGGCGGTTCCCCCGACCAGTCCCGATACTTTGAAGCTTCCGAGATCACCAAAGAAAATGTTGATGAAATGGAAGTTGCATGGGTCTACCCCACGGGGGATGAATTCAATTTCTTTAGTCCCATCATTGTGGATTCCACCATGTACGTCCTTGGAAAAAGCAATTCCCTTATTGCCCTAAATGCAAGGACAGGTGAAGAAATATGGATCCATGCCAATCTAAAGGGAATAACCCGAAGAGGTATCAATTACTGGGAAAGTCAGGATAAAAAGGACAAAAGATTACTGTTTACCTTGAACAATTCCCTACAGGCCATTGATGCCACTACGGGAAAATCGATCACGGATTTTGGGGATGGTGGTTATGTTGATCTTCGGAAAGATTTGGGCAGGGACCCATCGACCATTGTACGAATTCAAGCAATGATGCCCGGGGTCCTATATAACGATCTTCTCATTTTAGGTTCCTCAACCGGTGAAACCTATTTTTCCCCGCCCGGGCATATAAGGGCCTATAATGTGGTGACCGGGGAATTGGAATGGACTTTTCATACCATTCCCCATCCTGGAGAATATGGTTATGACACCTGGCCCAAAGAAGCCTATAAATATGTTGGGGGTACCAATGCTTGGAGTGAAATATCGGTTGATGAAGAACGTGGCATCGCCTTTGTACCTCTTGGATCACCAACTTACGACTATTATGGTGCAGACCGGTTGGGGAGCAATCTCTTTGCCAACTCATTGGTTGCCTTGGATGCCCGTACCGGTGAACGTCTTTGGCATTTTCAAACCATTCACCACGACCTTTGGGATTACGATCTTGCCAGTGCTCCGCAATTGCTTACGGTGAAACGTGGCGGCAAATCCATAGATGCGGTTGCCGTTGCCACCAAACAGGGTTTTGTTTTTGTTTTTGACCGTGTAACCGGCGAACCCATATTCCCCATTGAGGAAAAACCCTTTCCCCCGAGCAATATGCCCGGTGAAAAAGCTTGGCCAACACAACCCATACCTTCGCTTCCAAGTTTTACCAGACATGAAGTGAACCTTGATAATCTAAATCCCTATTTTCCGGATAGTATCAAGCAAGCATGGCATAAACGATTGGATTCTTCCAAATCCCAGCTATATCTTCCTCCATCCGACAAATATGAAACAGTTGTGATGCCGGGAGCTTTGGGCGGGGTTAATTTTGGAAACACGGCCGGTGATCCATTCGATGGGATCATGTACATCATGACCCAAGAATATGCTTCAACCTATCGATTGAACAAGGTTGAGCCTCCCAAGGAGGACCTTTCCCAAAATGATGTGGAAAGGGTACAGAACCTATATAGTTCTTCATGTATTGCCTGCCATGGACAAAACATGGAGGGTGGTGCAGGTCCCTCACTCTTGAACATTGGGCACCATATGAGGTACGATGACTTTAAGGAAATTGTGACAAACGGTCGTGGCCAAATGCCAGGACTGGTCCATGTGGATGAAGAATCCCTTAAGGCCTTGTTCAAATTTTTGGGTGGAAATCCTGTTAGCAATCCTTTTAGAAGAGGAAATACTGAAGAGAGCATTCCGGAAGGGCCTGTTGTGGCCTCAGGAGGTGTTGAGATGAGACCAGATGCCCAAAGAGGTGCTCCCATGAAGGATTATCCGGAAGGCGCAGACCGTCCTGATGCACAATACACTACGGAATATGGACTGGATTGGCCTGCCCTTATTGACCCGCCTTGGTCATCCGTTGTAGCCTATGATCTTAACGAGGGTACCATTAAGTGGAAAAAACCTGTGGGAATCGATTCCCTTTATGCCAAAGGCGACCCCAGCAAAGGTGCTCCAGAGGGAGTCCGACGGAAAGGTTTGGTGGTTACTTCCACAGGATTGGTCTTTGCAACCGCAAAGGGTGCAAAATTGTACGCTTTTGACCAAGACACTGGAGAAACCTTATGGGAAACCACTATGAGCCACGAAACAAACGCCCAACCTAGTATGTACACCCTAAATGGCAAACAATACTTGGTTGTGAACGCCAATTCCAATTTTTTTCGAGGTACGTATGACCAGTCCAAGAAACCTGGCGCATTACCAAGAGGGTATGTGGTATATGCATTACCTGAAAAATAAATCAGGATCCAACAAATACAACTATCATTCAACACTAATATAATCGAATTACAAACCAAAACATTCAGTATCATGAGAGCACTTATTGCCATCATTTTAATACTAGTAACAGGCGGTCTTTCGGCGCAGTCGATACAGGACCGTGTTATCCACAACGACCCATCAACCTATAGGAATTTAACCGATGTACATGCTGGTGCGGGCAGTATGGGATTCACCCAACTCATTGGCCGGAACGATCTATCCACCAATTTCCTTTATCTGCACACAGGCACCATTGCCGGCAAATCTGGGATTGGCCATCATTTTCATCACAGCATAGAGGAAATGTATGTTCTTCTTTCGGGAGAGGCTGAGTTTACCATCAACGGTAGAACCTCAAAAATTAAAGCACCGGCCCTTGTTCCTTGTAAAATGGGTGATTCACATGCTATTTACAATACAACGGACCAACCTGTACAATGGCTCAATTTTGCGGTCAGCACTGTTAAGGCTCGTGGTGATGCTTTTGATTTGGGCGATGACAGAGTGGGTGCAACCCTTGACCCTATTCCTGCTTTTGTTTCCGGGAAATTGGATAAGGAATTGCTTAAACCCGAAAGAACACCCTATGTAGGAAAAGGGGTGTCGTACCGACGCGTATTGGGGCCCGAAGTTTTCTCAACGGATTGGAGCTACGTAGACCATTTGACCATTCCTTCTGGAACCAAGACCGATCCTTACCAACTTGAAGGCATGGAAGCCGTTTATTACGTCATCAACGGGTCGGGTACGGTAACAGCCGATGGCAAATCCGGTACATTTGGCAAGGACGATGCATTTTATGGAAGGATTGGAGAAAACATCACGCTGGAAAATACAGGCAATGAAACCGTGGAATTGCTGATCATTGGAATCTCAGCATCAAAGAAATGGGACATTAAAAAGCCATTAAAAGAGCCAAAGGCCATGGTCTTGGAAATGGATTTTGTGGTTGAAAAGAAAAATGCCCAAGCCTTTGAGGAAATGTACTATTCCATTTATGTACCCGCTATGATCGTTCAGGACGGGTATTTAAGTTCGAAACTAATGCGTTTGTACTCGCCAGATCAAGCCAAGGAAATTGAAGCGGAACCCACCACGTACAATTATCAGATCCTCATCTCTTTTGAAACTGAGGAAAAACGACGGAAATGGGTGGCGAGCGACCAGCATCAGATTGCATGGCCTGCCGCAACATCCCTGGCCAAAGAATTCAAATGGCGTGGCTATCATGTCATGGGTGATGATGACCAATAAGCCCGATTAAAAGTCAAGGTATAGGATATGCCCCAAGCTGAGGGCAGCTTACAAGTATTGCAAAAAGCCTTCCATATTGGTGCGTATCCTATATACTTTATTATCATGGCTCACCCTGTAGAGCGTCTTCATATCCTCTCCGCCAAAGCAAAGACTTACCAGAAAACCGGGCAAGTTGATTATTCCCACGTAATTTCCTTTAGAATTAAATATCTGAACACCCTAATAGATAGCCATATAAATATTGGCTGGAATTAAGCATTTTGTTGCATCTCTGGAGGTCTAAAAAGCACCAAAAGTTTGAATTTGTCAGGTTGAGCCTTCGTCTATGCTCAGGATAAACTAAAGTCGAAACCCATTGATTATTAGTATTCTTTAGGTTCTCGACTGCGCCTGTCTGCCGACAAAGGCAGGCTCGAACTGACAGATAACGCGCTTTTTGGACACCCTCATTTTTTCAGTAAAGAGCAAAAAAACACGCTAGGAAAGGAAGCAATTGGGCAAACGAATTTCAGATTCCCCTTTTAGGGTATTGATGTGGATTTTACCTGAAATCTGCCTCCTTTTTCGTCTAAGCATTAGTTTATTACCCAATAGTTATACTATATTATCCACAAAATTGTACGAATGGAAAAATGTTAGTACTTTTTTACAAAGAAACTGCAAATATCCTCCGAAAAATGAAAATTCTCCCTTTTAAAATTCCCAAACCTGAGCAAGAGGCTTTGGTCTACCAAGAAGATTCTGGCATTATTTTCTACGACAAACTGCATCAACATGAAGAAATTCAGATAAGCTACATTGTTTCTGGCGAGGGATCTATTGTGGTTGGTGACACCATTAGCGATTTTAAAGCCAACGATATCCTTGTTATTGGTGAAAACGTTCCCCACGTTTTTAGGAGTGATTCAAAAGCATCCTCCAAATCGATTATGTACACCTTGTTCTTTACAAAGGAGTCATTTGGAAAAGAATTTTTTACGCTTTCCGATATGACAAGACTTCAAAACTTTTTTGAGGAATCTGGGTATGGCATGAAAATCCTATCTGAGAGTGAACGGCTTGGTTTACTTTTTGACAACTTAAAAAACCAAAGTCGAATCCAGCGTATCGCCACACTATTGAATATACTGGATATTATGATTTCTTCCGACAAGCAGCCTTTATCCACATTTGTCTATCGCAAAAAATACACGGAAGATGAAGGCAATCGTATGAACAACGTCATAGATTATGCCTTGAGCAATTTTCACGAACCCTTCTCTTTGGAAATGGTAGCGGAAAAGGCGAGTATGAGCAAAAATGCATTTTGTCGCTACTTTAAAAAGAGGACCAACAAGACCTTTTTCCAATTCTTGATAGAAATTAGAATTGAACATGCATGCAGACTGCTTTTTAAGGACAACGATCTTCCCATTTCGGAAGTCTCTGAACAATGTGGTTTTTTGAACATTGCCAATTTTAATCGAAAATTCAAGGAACTTAAGGGCGTAACCCCGACCCAGTACCGAAAATTCACCATAGAAAAGTGGCGGGACAGATACTCCATATCTGCCTAGGAATTTCATGGATTTTCTGTCTTCCAATAAATCAGAGGGAGATAAAACCGAATGTAAACATTAGCCACCATTTCATTGTTTTGGTGGATCGTAGAACTTCCATTTGGCCTTATAGTTTTTGCTGATTTTCTGATCGGTCATAATGGCCTTGATCATCTCAACAGGCATGGCATTCATGGTAATGATCCTGTCATGGAATTCCTTGTCGGTCATTTTTCCACTTTCAACAAGCTCTTTATGCAAAGCATAAAACTGACGGCCTCCTGTTAAGTACGCCAACTGGTACAACGGTGGATAGTTGCCCACAAAAGAGCGTCTTACCTCTCCCTCTGCATTGGCACGTTCATGTCCGACACGATCTACCAAAAAGTCGATACATTCCTGAGGTGTCCATTTTCCCAAATGATAATTCAGTGAGAAAATAATACGTGCACAACGGTGCATGTGCCAGAAAAGCATTCCTATGCGGTCTTCCGGACCTTGTGGAAAGCCTTTGTCCCACAAGAGAAGCTCCCAATACAATGCCCATCCTTCTGTCCAAAATGGCGTCTTGAAATTGCGATAGGTACGGTAACGACTGTTCATGAATCCTTGGAGGTTATGTCCTGCAATCAATTCGTGGTGTACGGTTGCCATTGAAAAATGGGGGTTGTTTCCCCGCATGCTCATCATTCGTTGCTCATAGGTCATGGCATCGGTGGGGTATGAAATGGTGATGGAGGTGCCACCGGTAAAAAATGGATTTACCAACTGGCGCTCAGGTGACATCATTTGCATACCCCAAACTTCTTCAGCCAAGGGGGGAACCGTAATTAAATCGTTCTTTTTTAGGAAATCGACTGCTTCATTGTACAAACGAAGAATCATCTCGGGTTGTTTACCAGGTTCCACGTAGGCATTCTTCACCTTTTCCTGGGCAGCTTTCCAATCATCGCCAAATCCCATTTCCCGTGATGCCTTAAGCAGTTCGGCATCGCACCATGCAAATTCTTCATTGGCCAATTCTATCAGTTCTTCGGGAGTATAATCTATCATTTCATACTCAAGCTGTTTCATCAGCTCTTCCCTACCCACTGGGTTGCCAACAATTCCACTTTCATCAACAGGTTTCCCCTTGTCAATCTTGTTTTTGAACACTTCGGCATACGCATCAAAACTGGTGCCCATGGATTCATATACCGTAGGCATCCACCATGTGAAAAGCGGATCGTAACCATTGTAAAATGAGTACACATTTTCAGCGGAACTTTTCAAATCCTCAATAACACGTAAAGCTTCTTCAACCTCATCCTTGCCCAGGGAAGTCACTCCTTCAAGTTGACCTTTCAAAGTCTCCATCTGTGCCACAACATCATTCCATTCTTTGGCCATTTTAGTGGCATCGGGCTGGTGTCCCCTTCTTCTGGCCTTTAAGTAGGAATAAATTTTATCGGAAAACGGAAACCATTTTTTAATTTTTTGATACACCGCTTCCTGTTCTTCGGCCTCGGCGTTTTCCATTTCCAGGTCTCTTTTGAACAAAACATAATCGGCCTTACATTCTTGGGACAGTGCATTAAAATCCAGTTCTTGCAATTTTGCCAAATAGTCGTTTCTCAATTTGGTCATTCTTTCCCGACGCTCTGGGGAGCCTCCCGGATCAAACGTTCTTCCCCAGCGTCCACTTGCTCCGGGCGCATAAAAACGAACCAATGCACTCTGGTCTGCACTGTACTTGGTCATTAAATCTGGCATTTCCTCACAAGGCACAAACAAGGCAACTTCTTGGGACTGTGCGTTCAAGGACATTGAAATCGAACCCATCAATAGCATAGCAGAGGCAATCCCCAACATTTTATTATTTCTCATTCCGATAGTTAGTTTGGTTTAAAAAATATGCAATTCCACAATAAAACAACCCTTACAATGCCATTGTATGAGTCATTTTAGGCATCGCTAAAACTTCTGTACTCTTAAATCACTTTAAAGGTATTGTAGATTTCCCCTAATACATAATAACATATTAACTGTAATTGATATTATGTTGTCTAATGTGGGATTACGGGGCATACCTTTGATATTGAGCTGGTTAGCCGAGGAAAAGTCCTAAGGCATCAAAATAATGCCGGGACAATTTCTGCAAATCCTTCAGAATTTTTTAATTGGAATACCATCTTACTGTCCCAACTCCCTAACCTCAAAAACCGTTAATTCTTGATGTTCAAAACCGGCCCTGACTTCAATGGGATTACAACAGACTTCGCAATCTTCCACATAGGTTTGGTCAGAAACGGAGCTATCCAAAAGAAAGGATATTTCTTCCCAACAATAAGGACATTGAAAGAAATGCTCGTACATAGTTAAATCCCTTAAAAATCCACATTGAGGAGCTGCCCACTGATCTGCAACATTTGCAATTCGGCGAGTTTGGCATTGTACTTGGCCTGGCTTTTGGCCAGTTCAGCATTCAACAGGTTCAATTGTGCCTGCCTGAACTCAATGGAGGTTACTTGCCCCAATTGGTACCGTTCATCGGTTCGGTTAAAGTTGTTTTGGTTGGTCTGCAGGTTTTTTTCCTGCACTTCCAATACGTAAAGGGCATTGGTGTAGCTGTCCCAAGCATTACGAATGTCCCGTTCCACCTCCAATTCTATCTGTTTTTTGAACAGTTCTTGGTTCTCATAGGTGATTTTGGCATTTTTCGCGCCCGTAATCGCCCTTCCGCCATCAAAGAGGTTCCAGCTTAGATTAATGGCTCCCGAGACCCCTGTGGATGTATTTTGAAGGGAAAATGCAAGCGGACTGTTGTTGGTGGACTCATTCCAACCATAGGTCCCGGTAAGTCCGATGGTAGGCAAGAAATTGCTTCTGGCCACTTTCATGTTGTAATTGCTGATGTTGATGTCTTTTTCAACGATTTGCAGCCGAACATTATTTATTTTGGCTTCGTTGTGCATATTTTCCATCTCTAACCCTGGCACAAAGTTAACTGTGGTATCTATTTCAAATTGGGTGGAAAGTTCCCGGTTCAGGATAAGATTCAAATCTCGCATGGTATTGCGCAATTGCTGTCTGGAGTTCAATAGATTGATACTGTCCGTATTGATGTCCACCTCAGCGTTCAACACATCCAAACCTGTATTTTGTCCATATTCAAATTGATAGCGTGCCCTTGTGAGCCTATCTTTTGAAATTTCAAGGGCTTCCTCCAAATTAGCGGTGTTCTCGGTCAATCGGGCCACTTCATAATAGACGGAGAAAAGCTGTAAAATGGTCGTCTCAATGGTCTGTTTTACTTCCAATTCCGACTGCTGGGAACGCTCCTTGAAGCTTTGATAGTTGTAATAGCGTCCTAAACCATCAAACAAGGTGTAATTAAGATTGAGGGAAGCATTGTACCTTCGGGTTTCAGCTCCATCCGCGGTACGCGTCTCACCATTTGCCAACACTCCCTCGGTGTTCTGGCGGTCAATGGTACCCGTTCCATTTGCCGTAAGGGTGGGCAAATAACCAGAATTGAGAATACTGGCATTGTTTTCATCAATTCTTTTGGTGTTTCGGGCCACTTGAATGCCCAAATTGTTTTCCAGCACCAAATCTATGGCCTCTTCCTTGGAAAGGGTCTCTTCCTGGGCTTGTGCTGCATGACCAAAAAACAATAAAAAAAGGGGTAGCGTATAAAAAATACTTTTCATTATGTTGTCTCTTCTAAAACTTTTGAAGTCTCTTCTTCCGATTCTTCATGGTTTAAATGCCCATTTAGGCTGCTTCCTTTTTCCTCAAGCATCTGCTGTTCTTCATGTTGTTCCCTAATGGCGCGTTCCACTTCTTCATGGGATACTTTTTCCCCGGTCCACAACGTTTTGGCCCATACTTTTACATTGTTGCCAAAAGAAAGGAAGAGTGGCAGCATTAAAAGGGTAAGCACTGTGGCAAATCCAATTCCATAAGCAATGGAAATGGCCATGGGCTTTAAAAATTGTGCTTGTCTACTTTTTTCCAATAAGAGCGGTGCCAAACCTGCAATGGTTGTGATCGAGGTTAAAAATATAGCCCTAAAACGGGATTTTCCAGCTTCGTAGAGTGCCTCATCAAACTTTAACCCATTGCGTAAGTTGATATTGAATTTTCCTATCAAGACGAGACCGTCATTCACCATAATTCCAATTAGGGCAATGATGCCCAACATGGAAAGAATGTTGATGGGGAATCCATGGAACCAGTGGCCCCAAGCGACTGCCGTTAAACTGAATGGCACCAAAAGCAGTAGCAATAATGGCTGGCTAAAGCTTCTGAAGGTGAATGCAATGGTGATGAAAATGAGAAATAAAACGGTCAATCCCACAAACCTCAATGAGTTTATAAATTTGTTCGCTTCTCTATTCTGACCTTCATAGGAAGGGGTTATGGTGGGGTATTTTGATAAAATACCGGGCATTACCTCACTACGAATCCAGCCCATGGCATCTGTTCCGCTGGTGGTTTCGGGATCCGTTAAATCGGCTGAGACCTGAATCTCACGCTGTCCATCCAAATGGTTTATGGCCACATCGCCCCTTTCAATGGAATAGGATGCAATTTCCTTTAACGGGATACGCTCTCCGGTGGGGGTCAAAATTCGCATTTCATCCAAATCTGTAATGGATGACCGATTTTCACGATCATACCGCACCCACACCCTGATCTCATCCTGCCCACGTTGAAAGCGTTGTGCCTGGGCTCCAAAGAAACCTGCACGGACCTGGTTCATCACGGAACGGAGGTCCAAGCCCAGCAAATAGGCATTTTCTTTTAATTGTAACCGTATTTCCTTGATTCCGGCCGGGTCATTGTCCGTAACGTCCT
Organism: Allomuricauda sp. CP2A; assembly: GCF_001683915.1. Lineage (GTDB taxonomy): Bacteria > Bacteroidota > Bacteroidia > Flavobacteriales > Flavobacteriaceae > Flagellimonas. Next base: position 11,264 of record NZ_LXTT01000117.1, read on the forward strand.
TTAAATTACCATTGTTGAGCATGGCTGTTTTCAATTCTTCCTTGGCCGCTTTTAGTTCGGTAATATTATTTCCCAGCAGCGAAACCGATACGGGAGATCCACCAAAATTTCCTCCTGAACCATAGATTAAGCTTTCCACACCTATTACGGGGCCAACCAATTCCCTGAGCCGGGTGGTCACCATGTCTGCCCTAATTTCATCTGGGCGTTCCTCACCGGGCAACAAATTGATTTCCAAGGTGGCTGCCGATGAACCGGGGCCCACATTTTTGATCATATTTTCGAAAAGATCCTTATCCGTTTCTCGCAAATACTTATCGGTAAGTTCTTGGTTAACAATATGGGCCTTCTCCTGAATCAAACTGATTATGGAATCGGTAACTTTTTCATTGGTGCCATTGGGCATACGCAGTTCGATGGAAATCTGATCACTGGCAATCCTTGGGAAGAACGATGTTCTGATGACGCCCCCACCAATGGATCCCAAGGTCAACACCAGTGCCATAAAGAATATGGCAAACGTTAAAAACTTGTAATCCAAAGCAAATTTAAGAGTAGGGCTGTACCATTTATCCCGCATCCATGCCATGAATTTATCCCCCATCCTATTGATCACCCGTAATTTTGCAAAAACCTTGGCTATTCCGGTCTTGGGCCCTTCTTTCTGTGGATGAAGTGCCTTGGAATGTGCCAAGTGTGCTGGAAGAATGATCAAGGCCTCTATCAGGGAAACTACCAAGGTCAAAATCACAATTACGGAAACCTCTCCAAAAAACTCGCCTATACGTCCATCCAAAAACAGGATAACCGAAAAAGCCAATACAGTGGTTATGATCGCTGAAATAATTGGGGGAATCACCTCCATGGTACCATCTATGGCCGCACGTACCGGGGTTTTTCCTTTTTCATAATGCTGATAGATATTTTCGGCTATCACGATACCATCATCCACCAAAATACCAATAACGATGATCATCCCGAAAAGGGACAAAACATTTATGGTAACGTTGAACAGTGGTGCAAAAACAAACATTCCCAAAAAAGCAATGGGCAGACCAAAGGCCACCCAAAAGGCCAAACGTGTGTTTAAAAAGAGGGAGAGGAAAATGAGCACCAAAATCATTCCCACAATGGCATTTTCTGTAAGCAATTGTGTACGTTGGGTCAATATTTTGGAGCGATCATCAATGATTTCCAATTGAACATTGGCGTTTTTCTCGTTGAAATCCTTCATGTATTCCTTGATTTTCTCGGCCGAACCGATCAAATCTTCGGTATTGGTACTGGTAACGGTGATATTTACCGCGAGATTTTCATTAAAATAGGATGCATTTGGGGTTTCAGAGAAACGATCACGGATTGTTGCCACATCCTTTAACCGAACGGTACGGCCCGAAGCATCAGCGCGCACCACAATATTGGAAAGTTCATCTCCATAATAGGAGCGGTTCTTTGCCCTGATCAGGTACTCTTCCGTAACGGTTTTAATATTACCCCCGGTCACCAAAATATTGGCATTGGCCACCGCTTGGGCCACTTCAGTAAATGATAGATTGTAGGCCAACAGACTGTTCTCGTCCACAGCGATCTCAATTTCCTCATCAGGATAGCCTGAGGGTTGAATTTGGGAGATTCCATCAATGGCCCTAAGGTCATTCTCAATTTGACGCCCAATTTGTTTTAAGGTGGCCAACGGAACGCCTTTGCCATTTATCGCAAAACTAATGGTGGGCCGTACCGGTTCTTGCTTGGAAACGATCAAGGGTTCCATTCCCGTAGGGAAAGTTGGGACCCTATCCACGGCATTTTTGACCTCCAACAGCATAAAATCAATATTCCTTCCCTTTTCAATCTCAACATTGATGGATCCACTGTTTTCCCTTGATGTGGACGTAACCCGCTCCACGCCTTGCAATCCCTTTAGGTTGTCCTCAATCTTTAAGGTGATCCCTTCCTCTATTTCTTGTGGTGATGCGCCAGGGTAAGTAATGTTGATCATGATGTTCCTTGACTCCGATAGTGGAAAAAAGGAGGATTTTAAGGTCAGTGCACCAACTACACCAAAAACCAAAAATGCCACAACGATGACATTAACGGCTACATGGTATTTTATAAAATAAGAGATTACATTTCTCACAATTGCGCACTTTTGGGTTCCTTCTCTTCAAACACCTTTACCAACATCCCGGCATAGGCGCCAGATATTGGTTTAGCCACAATAACTACACCATTGGGCACATTCTTGAGCACTACTTTTTTGTCGGTAAAGTAAACTGGATTTACATCGATCAGGTCCAAAATGGAATCCCTAACCACAAAAATCTGGTTGTTCTCCAACAATAGGGAGCGGTTTATCTCAATGGCATCGGTTTCTTCCTTCGCTTCAAGATTGGCCTCAAGGTATTGGCCTTCCTTAAGATTATCGCCACTCACCTCAATAAAAACGGTTATGGTCTGTGAGTTTTGATCAACCCGGCCATTCACACGGATTACTTCACCTGTATAGGTTTGGGTCTTGTCCAAATTGAAAAGCTCCACCTTTCTTCCAACCCTTAAAAAGTCGCCATAGGTTTTTCCTACGGAAACTTCAAGCTCATATACCCCGGTATTGATAAATTCCCCCAATTTTTGGCCCGAACGGATCAATGTGCCCTCGGTGACCAACGCTTCGGTCAATACACCATGGAATGGTGCCGTTATGGTATATTTGGACAAACGCTGTTCCATATTCTTTACGCTGTAGTAATTGGTTATAATGCCTCTACCCGTAATGAAAAACTTTTCCTTTTCGGTGGACATTTCGGGAAGTTCGGGTGTGGTCTTGGTCAGGTCAAAACTGTTTAAATACTCCTGCCATTTGGGATATATCTCTGGATAGTCCAACCGAAGGTCGGGCATAATGGAGGTAAGCAGATTGTATAGGTTACTTTTGGCCGATTGTACACTGGCATAGTACTCATTGGCATCTATGCGAATCAAAGTTTGTCCTGCACTGTATTCTTGTCCCGTTCTGAACAATTTGCTGCCCTGCCTAAAAACGCCTTGTACCTCTGAATAGAGTTCAACCCTTTTCTTGGCCCTTAGATTACCATTGGCGGGAACCATAATGGGAACCGTAGCATTTTGTACCGTATCCACAAAAACGGTCTTGACCACTTTTTGTGATTCTGGCCTTCCAGTATCCTTGCTATTGGCAATAAGCCCTGCAAAATACAAGGATCCAAATATGATTATGCCGCCCACAACGGCAGAGATGATCAGCTTGCGCATGCGTAAGTTTTGAATTAGTCGCTACAAAACTATTCCCTAGACCGTTCTTGAAGGGTTAAATATTTCATAATTGTTACTGAAAAAAAAGGGGATACACACCTGTATCCCCAAACCAAACAAACTAAAGTATTAACTAACTACTCATTTTCGTTTTCATCTTCAAATTTAGTATCCGCCATGCGGGTACGTTCAAAGTGAATTTCATTGAATCGTGGTTCAAGGGATTTGTCATCTGAATCGAACACCAAAAACTGATTGGCATCCATTGCTTTTAACCCTGTGTATGAATTGAACCTATTGTTCTGAAGTTGGAGAATCTGTAAGCTTGCCAATTGACCAAATTCCGCTGGAATATCTCCTCCCAGTTGGTTATTGGCCAATACCAATTCCTTGAGTTTGCCCAAATTCCCTATTTCTTGTGGGATGGTGCCTTCCAAACTATTTTCAAAGAGTCCCAAAGTCTCCAATTTTGTAAGATTGCCTATGGCACTTGGGATAACGCCCTTTAGATTATTACTGGATAGGTTGAGTTCCCTCAAATTCTTGAGCTCTCCCAGAGATTCTGGTATGGGGCCGCTCAAAAAATTATTGAACAGGGAAAGAATCTCCAAATCTCCAAGTTGCCCAATCCCTTCGGGAATAGCACCTTTAATTCGGTTCATCTCCAATCGAAGCTCCTTTAAATTTTTAAGCTCTACAATATCTTTAGGCAGTACGCCAGTGATACTGTTGAATGCCAAGTTTAATTGGGTCAGGTGTTTTAATTTTCCGATGCTTTCCGGAAGCACACCTTCTAAATTGTTCATGAACAATCTAAGGCCCACCACATGTCCATCTTTAACCTCTACGCCTTTCCAGGTGTTAACTGGTGCTTCCAAATCCCAGGTAGTGTTCCATTTGCTCCCATTGGTACTGTTGTACAAATCAATAAGAGCATTCTTTTCCTTTTGGGAAACTTCCGCATTGGCAGAGACTTGACTTAGGGGGGACATCAAGAATATGAAAAAAATGGCCAATCGAATCATTGATTACTTATTTATAGCAAAGAATTTACCTACAAAGTACGAAGAATACGTAAAAACTTACAAATATAATCGGCAAAAGGGTGGTAAAATGTTGTGAACGAGAGTAAAAGTGTGGTCTGAGCGTTCTATTTGGTGTTAATCCAGCAGCTCCAACTCATGGGACAATTGCTCCCAGTCTTCCATGAGGGACTCCAAGTTCTTCTTTTTCCTTTGATAATCGTCAAAAAAGTTGGGTTTGGCGATGGTTTTGTCATAATCCATCAAAAGGCCATGGTCTATTTCACCGATCTCCTTTTCCAGTTGCGAAATCTTCTTTTCAACCCCACTGAGCCTATTTTTCAATGATTTTTGCTTTTTCTGGGTGTGATAATCGCTCTCTTTTTCTTCAACTTGATTTTTTTCCTCAACCTTTTTCTCCCCTTTTTCAATTTTTCTGAAATCTTCTGCCTTGCGCTGCTCCAGATAAAAATCGATATCACCCAAATACTCCTTGATGCTACCATTTTTGAACTCATACACCCTATCGGTGAGGCCTTGTAGGAAATCCCGATCGTGGGAGACCAAGATCAGGGTGCCCTCAAAATTTTGAAGTGCCTGTTTCAGCACATTCTTGGATTTGATGTCCAAATGGTTGGTAGGCTCATCCATGATCAACACATTGAAGGGCTGCAACAACATTTTGGCCAGCGCCAAACGGTTCCGTTCCCCTCCGGATAAGACCTTAACATATTTTTCCACCTCATCGCCACGGAACAGGAAAGAGCCCAGAATATCCCTCACCTTGCTTCGGTTTTTTTCATTGGCAGCATCGGTCATGGTATCCAAAATGGTTTTCTTACCATCCAGATATTCGGCTTGGTTTTGTGCAAAATAGCCCACTTGCACATTATGTCCCATTTTCACATCGCCTGTATGGTCCAGTTCCCCCACAATAATCTTGGCCAAAGTGGTCTTTCCTTGTCCATTTTGACCCACAAAAGCGGTCTTGCTGCCTCGTTCTATGAGCAAATCAATATCCTGAAGCACTTCGTTCTTCCCATAGCTTTTGGAAAGATTTTCCAGCTCTACCACCACTTTTCCGGGGTTTATTGAGATTGGAAACCGAACATTCATCACACTGTTGTCCTCCTCATCCACCTCAATACGTTCCATTTTGTCCAACTTTTTGATGAGCGATTGCGCCATGCTCGCCTTGCTGGACTTGGCCCGGAACTTTTCTATCAATTTCTCGGTCTGTTGGATCTGTTTTTCTTGGTTTTTCTGGGCACTGAGCTGTTGTTCCTTGATTTCTTTTCGCAATTCCAAAAACTTGGAATACGGTTTTGGGTAATCATAGATTCGGCCCAAAGAAATCTCAATGGTACGGTTGGTGACGTTGTCCAGGAACATTTTATCGTGGGAAACGATCACCACCGCCCCTGGATAGCCGTTTAGAAACTGTTCCAGCCAGATGATGGATTCTATATCCAAGTGGTTGGTAGGCTCATCCAGCAGCAGTACATCGTTGTTTTGAAGCAAGAGTTTGGCCAATTCAATCCGCATACGCCATCCCCCGGAAAAGGTATCTGTCAACTTGTTGAAATCTTCCCGTTTAAAACCCAATCCCAACAAGACTTTTTCGGTGTCTCCCTGATAGTTGTAGCCGCCCAAAATCTCATAATGGTGCGTTACATCGTTCAGGTCCACCATGAGTTGGTGGTAGGAATCGCTTTCATAATCGGTGCGCTCCGCCAAAGCTGTATTGATTTCTTCCAACTTCGCTTCCAAGGCCTGAATTTCGGAAAACGCTTGGTAGGATTCCTCCAAAACGGTTCTGCCCTGCTCAAAATCGATGTCCTGCTTTAAAAATCCGATCTTTACATCTTTCTCGGTGGCGATGACACCTTCATCCGGGGCCATTTCCTTGGCCAATAATTTGAGAAGGGTGGATTTTCCGGCACCGTTTTTTCCAATTAGCCCAACACGGTCGCCTCCGTTCAAACGAAACGCGATTTCCTCAAAAAGATATTCGCCCCCAAAGGCTACCGAAAGATTATGAATATTTAGCATTTTATGTGACCTGAATTACAAAGCAAAAGCCGGTGAATCCGTATTTTTGCATCAAAATCGCTGCAAATGTTAAAAAAAGGAACCAAACTGTACAGTATTTTAACAGGAAGTTGTCCCAAATGCCATGAGGAGAGTATGTATGAAAACACTAATCCTTACGCACTTTCCAAACTATTTAAAATGCACGAACGCTGTTCGCACTGCGGCACCAAGTACAAGATTGAGCCGTCATTTTTCTACGGTTCCATGTATGTAAGTTATGGGGTTGGGATTGCTTTTGCAGTGGCCGCTTTTGTAATCACTTTTTTGTTCTTGGGAACTTCATTGACAACGACTTTTATCGCCATTGTGGGCACTTTGGTTGTTTTTATGCCCATTATCATCCGATTGTCGCGAAATATTTGGATCAATTTCTTCATCAAATATGACCCTTCTGCGGCAAAGAGCAAAGCTGTTTTGGAACATGAAATGAAATGATTCTTTTTCTATCAAAAACTTAACTCCCAACATCTGACCACCGCAGGCAGGGGTACTTTTCCTTCGGAAAAACTCGGTTCTCGATACTTTTCCTTCGGAAAAACTCGAACTGACGATTAGGTCAGGGATTGTAGTGTTTTTTTGTGAATCTTTGGATATTGATTTCGGGGTCTAGTGCATCTTGGCGTTCAATATAATGGAACAGCTGCTGGGAAGCATAAGGGGCTATGAGCACGCCCCGTGATCCAAACCCGTTCAGCACATAGAGGTTTTTGTGTTCTGGATGTTGGCCTACCAATGGTCTACGGTCAACAACCGTAGGGCGGATACCGGCTACATGCTCGACCACCTGAAAATCACATTTCAAAAATGTTCTCAATTTGTCCAAAAGTTCCATTTTGGATTCCTCAGTGGGTTCATTGGTCTTGTCCTTCCATTTGTAGGTGGCGCCAATTCTATACAAATCATTACCCAACGGAATAGTGAACACGGAAGATTTTATCACATTTTCTTCCTTATAATCCGGTGCCTTTATGGTCAAAAGCTCTCCCTTGGTCCCATTTAGGGGGAGGTAGTTGAAAAATGGGTTGTTTTTAAGACCATAGCCACATGAAAATACAATTTGCTTGGCCTGCATGGATTTGTATGAAATATGTCCGCCTTGCTGCTCAAAACAAGAAAAATCGAAGGATTCTTGTTCCAAAAGCCCCTTCCTTTGCAAATAATCCCTGTAGGATTCAACCAGCTTTGCAGTGTCTATCCTACCCGTATATTTTACCTCTCCAAATCCGAAGGGAGCATCAATATTGGAATTGTTATTGGGAATAAGGTTTGTGGACAAAAAATGATCAAGGCCGGGCTTGTCCGAAGCTTCAAACCATGCGTTTTGCTCTTCAATGGAAGCAAACCTTCGAAGTATTGGAACCTTATAATCCAAGGTCTTCCCCAGTTTTTGCTCTAAATGGGCGTAGAAGGGTTGTGCCAGTTCCATTTGTTCCCTGGCCTTCCATGCCATGGTAAACCGTTTTAAAATGACAGGGTTATAGAGTCCCCCGGCCACTTGGGAGGCGTGTTGGGAATCGTCAGAAACCACCTTGAAGGATTTGCCTTCTTTTTCCAACACCTCGCAGAAAGAGATTCCTGCCAAACCGAGACCTACTACAATGTAATCCACCATAGGGCAAAATTAGCCATCTCCATTGGTATTTTACCGGACCTACCCCTTTTTTCTTAAAACAAAAAAACGCCGCACTTTTGTGCGGCGTTGTATGAATTGAATTGGAAAATAATTTGCTGTGGGTATCCCGATATTCATCGGGATTAATTCAGCTTTTGGTTTTATATGACCCCAAGGTCTTTAAAACCAAGCTTCATTAATACGCCCACATATCTTGCTCCCTGTCCCTTATTTGCTCTTTGATTCTTTGCGCTTCCAAGAGCTGGAACAATGAGTTGTCAAAAATGTAATCGTCTATTTCACGGTCTTCGTGAACATTTTCCTCTTTATAGATAACCCCATTGAAGCGACGTGCGTTCAACAGCATATCAAAGGAAATTGGTCTTGCTGAATTGCGTTGGTTGTATACCTTGGCATCGTGCAAAATCTTTCTTGCAGCGGGATACCATACCCAGAACAATTCCACTTTGTTCTGTCCTGGATCAACGGACTCATCATCGATGAAGTTAACGTCAGGTGCAACGGGGGCAATTCCCAACAAACGATACTTAAGCTCTCCTTGGCGCTTATCGAAATACCAGATTCCTTTAATCCGGTACTCTTCAATATCTGCGGCGGTAAGATCTCTTTTGTTAATGAACTCTGGAGAAATTTGCTCGCCCGCATTGTATTGCTCATACCCTAAATCTGTGGTATCTATTTTGCTCAAGGTTGCTGAAAGATCTTCCAACTTCCGCTTTTCGGTAAAGTAGGAGTCGGTATAGACCTCGGTCAATTTCCCATTTCTGATGTTTTTCATCAAGACATGGTAAAGCGACCTTCTGTCCTTTCCAATACCAATGGTATCGGTTGGGTAGTATAGTGGAAAGTTTACTCTCTCGTCAAGATCGATGATTTCCCATACGGTCTTGGACCAAAGGATATCCCTGTCATCCACATAACCGTACTCTAGAGGCTCATCGGCATCTTGCTCTATTTGAGCTTGGGTCTTTTTACCTATCTCTTCCGGCAACTTGGCATTCAAAATGTTTGCCTGTCCCATCATTGATACGGGCAATACACCCAACAATCCGATTACTAATGCATTTTTCCAATTCATGATCACTTATATACTTTTTTAGTTTGTAATCTCAACCACAACAGGAGATACCTTTTTCAATTTGTAGGTCTTGTTGTTGGTGATGTACGCTTGGATATCAAAAATCTGAACAGCATCACCCCTACCTGCCCTTCTCAAGGCTGATTTGGCTCTGTCGTCCAATTTGTTACCGTTGACCACTACTGTAGGTTGACCTGGCACTTTAAACTTGAACTGGCCTACGGCGAGGTTCAAATCAAAGTCAAAGTCTTCCAACATGGCCCCAATGGTAGAAATCTCAAGGTTTCTTCTTGGCATTTGAATGCTACCAGACTCACCACGCACAGTACCGGCTGGTCTTGGAATATCCTTGATACGGAACTCAGATTTGGTGGAGATACCTTTACCATCAGGCAATGTACCTGAAGCAGTAATGGTTACACTTCTACCAGTACCTGGGTTCATAATGTAATTGCTTCCACTTCTTCTGCTCAAACCTGGAGCAGATGCAGTAACTTTATTGTCTGGAATTCCAGGAATGGAAATGGTCATTGGGTTGGCCACACCACGGTACACCACATTCATTTTATCGGCAGAGATAACCGCTGCATTGGGCATGGAGATTGTTGCAAAAGTGTTGTTCACTTCAACAGGTACTTCAACACCGTCCTGCATATAGGTCATGGTTCCTTTAATGGTGTGGTCACCTGGAGTACCGGCACTGATCAACATTTTGATCCCACCAGCTTCCAATTCGTAGTCCTTACCTTCGGTCAATGGTCTTCCGTCCAAAGTCAATTCCGCTTTTACAGGCGTGGAAGTTCTGTCAGTTTTGCTAACAATAATTCTTCCATCGTATTTTTCACCTGCGTAGTAAGCAGATTTTGGAGCGTCCAATGCACTGGCAAAGTTGGTCAAGGACACAGCCTCGGTCAATTCACCTTCCAAAAGAGTTTTCAAAATCTCTTGTTCCGTGGTTTTGATATCGGCCTGCAACTGGGTCATTTTGGTCAAAGAGGCCACCAATGGGAACCCTTCGTAATGGTAGTTGATCCAATCTTGGCGTGTACCGTCTCTTTTTTCAACCTTACCATCTTCGTCTCCTGTTGCAAAACGAGTTCTAACAGCAGATTTCAATGATTCAAATTCACCTTCTGGCAAAGCGTTGATCACACCTTCACGGTAGGTATTGATCTGATCCATGAACTTTTTTCCTTCTGGGCCCAAATTGTCGCCTTGAAAGAATTTTTGGTCCAAATAATCAGACTTGTCCATAACCACATAGTCTTTGGGATCTTCCAAATCTGCGGTCATTTCTTTTTTCAATCCTTCCAAATAGCTATAGTAACTATCTGAAAGTTGTTTGATCTCTTGAGCATCTTTGTAAAGTTCGCCGTACTCCTCTTCGTTTTCAGAAGCTTTGGTTTCCAAGCTTGCAAAAAAACTGGAGTTGTTTTCGTCCATGTTACTGTTGGAAGTTTCCAGCTTTTCGTTCATAAGTCCGAAAGCGGCAAGTACTTCCTTGCTCATATTAAGGGCCAACATCGCGATGAAGATCAAGTACATAAGGTTGATCATCTTCTGACGTGGCGTTTGTTTTCCTGATGCCATGTTTATCTAATTAGAATTATAAATTAATTTGATTTGGGTTTGGTTTATCAACTAAATACCCTAATTAGTTTCTTCCGCCCATGGCTGTAAGCATACCACCATATACTCCGTTCAATGAAGATAGGTTGGTTGCCAAAGATTCCATTTGATCTTTCAAAGCACCTGCATTTTGTACCACTTCCTCGTTGATGGAAGCTTGACGGCTAGCGCTTTCCAATTGAACTTTGTACAAGCTGTTCAAAGATTCCATTTGAGCAGCGGCATGCGACAACTCCTCAGAGTATTTCTTGGTGTGCTGGATCGCATCTGTGGTAGGGGCAATATTTTTAGCGGCACCTTCAAAACTCTTGATACTCTCACCCAAGCTTGAGAAAAGCTCAGAATCAATATTGGCTTCTTTTAAAAGGTCATCCAATTTTCTGGAAAGGATTCCTTCAGCTTCTTTGGCGTCTTTAGCATCTTGCTTTCTTTTGGAATCTGCTTCACCACCGGCCAATTCTGGGTATACCAAAGACCAATCGAATTCGTCGTCTACTGGTTCAAATGCGCTGATCGCAAAAATCAATGCTTCAGTAATAAGTCCAACCGCAAGAAGTAGTCCACCTGTAAGTGGTCCGAACTCCCAGTGAAGGATCTTGAACAATGCACCAATAATTACTACCGATGCTCCAAGCCCGTAGGCCATGTTAAACAGCTTTTTTGTTGATTTTGACTGTGCCATAATTCTAGTTTTAATTAAGTTATATAAATAAGTATTTGGTTACTGGTTTATTTATATAATGTTCTCTATTTGTTATTTTATAATCCGCTTCTTGCTCCATTGGTGGAGTCTTCCTCTCCCATATAGTCCTGTACCGTTCTGAACCCGATATAGCTTCTTGCAGAATCTTGGTATTCATAATCACGGGTACTCACCTGAAGGAAGTACGCAACATCTTTCCAAGAACCGCCTCGGATCACCTTACGCTTATTGTCTTGGGAACCAATGTTGGGGTTCATTGTGGACAAATATTGGTAGGCACCTTGATCAAAGCTTGAATTGGTCCATTCCGATACGTTACCGGCCATGTTGTACAAGTTGTAATCGTTTGGCTCAAAGGATTTTGCCTCCACAGTGTACAAAGCGGCATCTGCGGCGTAATCCCCACGTTGCGGCTTAAAGTTGGCCATAAAGCAACCGGTATCACTGATCACATACGGACCACCCCAAGGATACGACCCTCCTTCAATACCACCTCTGGCGGCATATTCCCATTCAGCTTCGGTAGGCAATCTAAATTGGTTCACGAATTGCTTTCCCCTGCTTTTTTGGTCGTCGTTCTTAAACTTGGTCCTCCAATTGCAAAATGCCTTGGCCTGCATCCAGTTCACCCCAACAACAGGGTAATCGCTGTATGCATCATGCCAAAAATAATCATTGTGCATGGGTTCGTTATAGGAATATTCAAAATCCCTGATCCACACGGTGGTATCTGGATAAATCTCCAATTCCTCTTGTTTGATAAAGTCTTTTCTGCTTCCGGTTCTGGCGCGTGCGGCAGCCTCAATGTCCATCCAGTTGTATTTGTATTTTAACTGGGTTACATCTATGGACCTCAACCCATTATAGCTTTCCTCTTCAGGAAGGTAAATGGAGTCCATGACCTCGGCATAGTACTCATCTGGGTACTCAGATGTGTCCCATACCAAATCCACATCCTTGTTCAATGCCCTGCCTTCATATCCGGTCTCTCCAAGTCCGGAATAATTGTCGAGCATGTACTTGTCATAAGCTGAAAGTTCGGTAGTGTCAGTATCCTTAAAAGCATACTCACCAATACCTTCATCTTCGGGGCTTATGCCCAATTCGTCGGCCAAAATGGCCAATTTGGTTCTGACAATGGAATCTTTTACCCACTCTACAAACTGACGGTACTCACTATTTGTAATCTCCGTGTCATCCATATAAAAAGAACGTACGGTAACCGTTCTTGTAGGTGCGTTCAAAACTTTAGCTTGGTCCTCTTCGGCTTTTCCCATTACGAAGGCGCCACGAGGAATAAGTTCCATTCCATACGGTTTCTCTGGATGCCATTTTTTTCCAGGGGCCCCAACTAGCTCACCTTTTGACCTTGATTTTGACCCACAACTGGTAAGCAAAAAAACAAGTGCTATAGATGAAAAGAATAGCTTTCTCATACTTTAGGTTAAATTATTCGATTCAAGATTATAAACTGCTCTACACAAATTCATTACTCTCAAAACTACTTTTTGAATGAATTATTGTGTAAAATCAATTAATGCCAAAAATTAATTTGTTTAGTTAAAGCCCTTTCTGTAGGCCTTGAACCACCTTTCTGGAATGTTTTGGTTGCAAGCATCCAAATAGTCCCCTTCGGTGCAAGGTAATAACGCAACCGAATTTGTTTTAGTATGTTCAGGTAAAATAGATGGGACCTCTACCCACCACCGTTCGGTAACATGGCTTTTGTAAAAGACCAGTTCCTCCGTATCGGTAGGTACAGTAAATTTGGTGAAGTCTTCACTCTTTGAAGTTGGGGTTTCCTTGACCCTAAAGCTCAACCCCTCAATAAAGTACCAAATGATCTGTGCAATCATTTGAAAGGCCTGATGGGAGTTCTCCCCTTCGTAGATGCCGAACAACGATACGCGGTCACTGATACCAGCGTACCTGGCTATGGTGCAGATTTCCCTTCCGGTAAACCCATTGGGTGAAAAGTTTTTGGACAATCCCATTTCGCAGGCGCGTATGGCACGAAGGTCCAAGCTAACAATATCACTGCTTCGCAACACCGGTTCGGTCAATTCCAAGTTAGCCGCTATCTCTCCCAATCGGTAGGCATCAAAGAAAAGACGCTCCATAAGATCAACCTCTTCTTGGGCGTTAAAATAGCTTTGGTATCCTATGTTGGAAAAGTTGAAAAGATTATTCGGTTTGTCCGTTATGATCCGGCTCATATAAGAATGGGAGGAAATCAACTCATCATCCTCCCCAAAGTCAAACCGACTGTCAATGGAAACCAAATTGACCATTTCCTTAATCTTATCAAAAGCGCGATAGGTGGGAAAAGTAATGTCCTGGGTGCATCCTATTACAATGGGAATGATGTTTTCTTCCAGAAGTCCTGCCACAATCTCCTTCACCACAAAGTAGGTGTCTTCCACCGTGTCGCCTTCTTCCACATCGCCAATATCGATGATGGTGGAGTTCCAATTGCCCATCATTAGGCGATACAATTGGATTCGGATTTCATCCACATCCAATAGCTCGGTCTTCTTCTCAAATGCATTTCTGGATTCCAACACCCCGAAAATGGCAACATCGGCGTGGGCAAAGACGGGAAGCCCATCCTTTTCTGTATGTACAAAGATATTTTTGCCCAATGATTGTTGCGGCAATAATTCTGAAAATGCCAGCACTTTGTCCGTAACAGGAACCAAAAAATCGAATGCCATATTATTTTTTAGCTTTTGACTTGGCTTTTTTCTTAGGGGCTTTCTTTTCCAAAAGGGCCTTGGCCTCTTCCAAAGAAACTTTGGCAGCATCCACGTCTTTGGACAATTCCACCTTGATCCTACCTTTTATTATGTTGTGCCTTCCCCATCTGGCCTTTTCTATACGGATTTTTTCCTCGGGCCACTCCTGCACCACCTTTTCGGCTTCTTTTTTCTTCTTGTCCTCAATGAGTTCCTCAATATCGGATTGGGAAAGGTTATCAAAATCGTATTTCTTGTTCACATTGATGAACATCCCATCCCATTTGATGAATGGGCCAAACCGACCTTTGCCCTTGGTCACTTCCTTGCCTTCGTAACTGGCAATGGGTGCATCCGCTTTTTCCTTTTCCTTGATCAATTCAATGGCTCGATCTAAATCTACGTCAAAAGCACTTTCTCCTTGACCCAAGGAAATGAATTTTTTTCCGAAACGCACATAAGGTCCATAACGCCCCACATTGGCCTCAACCTCTTCTCCTTTATACTCACCCAATTTTCTGGGCAGTTGAAAAAGCTCCATGGCCTCTTCAAAAGTAATGGTGTTGATGGATTGATCGGGCAATAGACTTGCAAACAATGGTTTTTCTTCTTCATCCACGGTTCCAATTTGGACCATGGGACCAAATCGGCCCAATCTCGCTGCCACCTGCCGTCCCGTTTTAGGGTCGGTGCCCAAAACACGTTCCCCACTGGCACGCTCCGCATTCTCCTCAACTTCAATGACATTGGGGTGGAACTCCTTATAGAATGACTTCATCATGTGCTGCCAATCTTCATCCCCAGCAGCAATCTCATCAAAGTCTTCTTCTACTTGTGCTGTGAAATTATAATCGAGGATTTTGGTGAAATTACTCACCAAAAAATCGTTCACGATCATTCCAATATCGGTTGGGACCAATTTCCCTTTGTCCGACCCCACCATTTCGGATAATTTTTTCTCCGTAAGTTTTCCTTCCTCCAAAACCAATTGAAGATAGTTGCGCTCCGTACCTTCCACAGTACCTTTTTCCACATACCCCCGGTTTTGGATGGTAGAAATGGTTGGCGCATAGGTTGATGGTCGCCCAATGCCCAATTCTTCCAATTTCTTTACCAAAGACGCTTCCGTATATCGATACGGTGGCCTTGTGAAGCGTTCGGTGGCGGAAATGAAGACATTTTGTAATGCTTCACCCACCTGCATGGCCGGAAGCATTCCTTCCTGTTCCTCGGCACTGTCCTCTTCGTCGGTGCCTTCCAAATACACTTTGAGGAAACCATCAAACTTCACCACTTCTCCGTTGGCCGTGAATTCTTCTTGATGCGAATTGGCCTTGATCTTTACATTGGTACGCTCCAATTGGGCATCGCTCATTTGCGAAGCAAGGGTACGTTTCCAGATCAGTTCATAAAGCTTGGATTGGTCCCGCTCCAAAGAGGGGGACTGTAATTTCATATCTGTGGGGCGAATGGCCTCGTGGGCCTCTTGTGCTCCTTTGCTCTTCCCGGTATAGTTTCTGGTTTTACTGTACGACTCCCCATAATTTTGAACAATGGCATCCTTGGCCGCGCCCAAAGCTTCATTGGAGAGGTTGACGCTATCGGTTCGCATATAGGTGATCAGACCTGCTTCATACAAGCGTTGGGCCACCTGCATGGTTCGGCTGACCGAAAAATACAATTTACGGGACGCCTCTTGTTGCAAGGTGGATGTGGTGAACGGTGGTGCCGGCGATTTCTTTGCCGGTTTTTTATCCAAATCGGCCACAGAAAAATCGGCACCCCTATTTTGTTTCAAGAAAGCTTCTGCGGCTTCCTTGGTAGGAAAGGTCTTGTTCAGTCGCGCAGAAAAGACATTGCCATCCTCTGTTTTGAATTCGGCCTTTATTCGGAACGAAGCTTCGGGAGTGAAGGCATCAATCTCACGTTCGCGCTCCACGATCAACCGTACTGCCACGGACTGCACCCGACCTGCGGAAAGACCCGGCTTTATCTTTTTCCAGAGTACAGGGGAAAGTTCATACCCCACCAACCGGTCCAATACCCTTCGGGCCTGTTGGGCATTCACCAAGTTATAATTGATCTCCCTTGGATTTTCTATGGCTTTTTGAATGGCGGATTTGGTGATGGAGTTAAAAACAATGCGCCTTACTTTGCTTTTGTCCAATTTCAGCTCCTCGGCCAAGTGCCACGATATGGCCTCCCCCTCCCGGTCCTCATCACTGGCCAACCAAATGATGTCAGCCTTTTGGGCAAGGTCTTTGAGCTTTTTTACCAAGGCTTTCTTCTCCTTGTCTACCGTATATTTTGGCTTAAAATCGTTTTCTACATCAACGCCAAGTTCTTTGGAAGGAAGGTCTACGATATGTCCAAAACTAGATTCAACTTGGTACTCTTTTCCGAGAAAACGTTCGATGGTCTTTGCCTTTGCGGGGGACTCAACAATAACTAAATTCTTTGGCATGCACTGGGTTTTGTGTCAACAAAAGTATACCAAAAATTCGATTTTGGATTTTTTGTGACATCCTTATCAAAAAAATATCCCGCAAAAAACGGGATATTTCAAATTGATATTGTGTTTTTTAGTCGAGCCCAATCTGACTGATGAGCTTAATATCGTTGTCCAAATACTCATATTGATAGAGCACTCCATCCCCTACCATTATTAAATGGTTTTCCAAGGGAATGACATCAAACGTAACAATATTTTCAAAATGATTTAACTCAATCAAATCATTGACGTCGGTTTTGTCATAGACTTTGAGACCGGAATCCCCATCACAAACAAAAAGCTTTTCATCCCTGATGCCCAACCCGTAGGGACCATCCAAGGGGTACTGGACCGCCAATTCAGGATTTTGAATATCGGAAATGTCCACAATGAACAATCCACTCTCCGTGGCACCACACCAATTTCCACCCCTCAAAGTAACATAGGCATAATCCCCATCCACTACAACAGGGTCACAGGCGGTACCGTGTTGAAATTCTGAGATAAAGGATGGCACTGCTGGATCGGTGATATCATAAATGTACATGCCCCGCATACTTCCCAAGAAAAGATAAGTACCGTTATAAAAAATGGTCTCAATGTCAAACCCCGCATACACATCATCCAAATTCTGTGGGTTCTCCAAATCGGAAATGTTGAATACATTAATATTATGGCTGTCCACGGCGTAGAGGTAATCCTCCACAATTTTAAAACGCGCCAAGGAACCACCCTGTCCAGTGCCACTTCCTGCATCATTGGCAAGGGCAAAGTCTTCCATAAATACGCCCCCAGTATTTCTTTCATCAACTTCAGAAATCAGTCTTCTTTCAGTGGTGGTCTCCCAACCTATGATCATCTCTGAATCATAGTCAATGTCATCACTTTCCACCAAATCCGCTTCAAACGGAAAGAAAATAGTGCTGTAGAGTACGTCTTCCAAACGGTTCACCACTTCAATGTCATTGATATTGGAAATATCCAGTACCACCAAATCCATCAAACTGTCCGCATACAGATAATCCTCCTTCACAGAAATATCCACGTTCCCGGGGATGGTGATAAAGGCAATCTTTACAGGTTGTTGCGGATTGCTGTTATCGATCACATGAATTCCTTGATACTTATCGTTGATGAAAATATAATCTTTATAGGTATATACCTTTCCAGATTCATGAATCGGTTGCGGAGCAATAATAGCAACACTGGTGGCAAATTCGGCCTTACTGATCACAAGCGGGCGTGCCACGACATAATCGGCATATTCGCCATTGGTATCATCTTGATCACAGGAAATAAAAAATAATGTGGTAAACGCTAGCAGGACGGCTATTTTCGTTTTCATGTGCACTTGTTTTTCTGATTGAAACTCTGGACATTAGATAAAATCACAGCAAAAAAGTTGCGTTGTTTTTTGTCTAAATTTTAACTGCCAAATTGTCACTAAAATGATATAAGCACTATCTTTGCAGCCCATTGCACGAATATGATAAAGGACGAAAGCGTAGAAAAGATAATAGACGAAAGCCAGCAAGGAAGCACCTTGGCCTTGGAGAAAAATGAGAGAAACAGCCGTAAACTCTATATCGAGAGTTATGGGTGCCAGATGAATTTTTCCGATAGCGAGATAGTTGCCTCCATTTTGGCCAAGGAGGGATTCAATACCACCCAAATTTTGGATGAAGCCGATTTGGTCCTGGTGAACACCTGTTCCATCCGCGAAAAGGCAGAGCAGACCGTTCGCAAGCGTTTGGAAAAATTCAATGCCGTTAAAAAGACCAATCCCGGAATGAAGGTGGGTGTACTCGGCTGTATGGCGGAACGATTGAAGAGCAAATTCCTCGAAGAGGAAAAGATTGTGGACATGGTCGTAGGCCCCGATGCCTACAAAGACCTGCCCAACCTTATCCAAGAAATTGATGAAGGTCGCAATGCCGTTAACGTTATCCTTTCCAAGGATGAAACCTATGGTGACGTGGCTCCTGTGCGGTTAAATTCCAACGGAGTCTCCGCCTTTGTTTCCATTACCCGCGGTTGCGATAATATGTGCACCTTCTGTGTGGTTCCCTTTACTCGCGGAAGAGAGCGCAGTCGTGACCCACAATCCATTTTGGAGGAGGTGAACGATCTTTGGGAAAGAGGTTTCAAGGAAATTACCTTATTGGGGCAGAATGTGGACAGCTACCTCTGGTATGGCGGCGGATTAAAAAAGGATTTTGATAAAGCTTCCGATATGCAGAAGGCCACTTCCGTAAACTTTGCCAAACTTTTGGAACTGGTCGCCGAGGAACAACCCAAAATGCGCATCCGTTTTTCCACCTCCAATCCGCAGGACATGACCTTGGATGTCATTGAGGCCATGGCCAAACATGAAAACATCTGCAAATACATCCATTTGCCCGTGCAAAGTGGAAGCAATCGCATTTTAAAGGCCATGAACCGCCTGCATACCCGTGAGGAATATTTTGAGTTGATCGACAACATCCGAAAAATTATTCCCGATTGTGCCATCAGTCAAGATATGATTGCTGGCTTTCCTACGGAGACCGAAGAGGACCATCAGGACACCTTAAGTTTGATGGAATACGTGAAATATGATTTTGGTTTTATGTTCGCCTATTCGGAACGACCCGGAACCCTCGCAGAGCGAAAAATGGAAGATGACATTCCTGATGAGACCAAGAAAAGACGTTTGCAGGAAATCATTGAAATACAACAAAAGCACAGTCATTATCGCACCCAACAACATCTGGGCAAAACCGAAGAGGTCCTTATCGAAGGGACTTCCAAAAAATCCGATGCCCATTGGATGGGACGCAATTCCCAAAACACGGTGGTGGTCTTTCCAAAGGAACACTACAAAGTGGGCGATTTTGTCAACGTAAAGATCAATGAATGCACCTCAGCGACCCTTATTGGAGAAGCAGTAGGGTATTCAGAAAACAATTAATAACCCTTTGTCATTCCGCATGGATGCTTCGACTACGCTCAGCACCCGTGCGGAATCCAAAAATAAAATAAGATTCCTGCTGAAGTTTATGCTAAGCTAGACGAAGTACAGGAATGACAACAAATGGAAAATATACAATCCATTAAACAACGGTTTGAGCTCATCGGAAACGATGTAAAGCTCAATCGCGCCATAGAAAAAGCCATGCAAGTGGCACCAACGGACATTTCGGTGTTGGTGACCGGGGAGAGTGGGGTCGGTAAGGAAGCCATTCCAAAGATCATCCATTCCCTTTCGCACCGCAAACACGCCAAATATATTGCCGTAAACTGTGGTGCCATTCCTGAGGGAACCATAGACAGTGAGCTGTTTGGACACGAAAAAGGAGCCTTTACCGGAGCCACCCAAACCCGCAGCGGGTATTTTGAGGTAGCCGATGGGGGCACCATTTTTTTGGATGAAGTGGGGGAGCTTCCCTTGACCACCCAAGTGCGACTGCTCAGGGTTTTGGAGAACGGGGAATTCCTTAAAGTGGGGTCTTCCCAAGTCCAGAAAACTGATGTTCGGATTGTGGCCGCTACCAACATCAACATGTTCGAGGCTATTAAAAAGGAAAAATTCAGGGAGGATCTGTACTACCGATTGAGCACCGTGGAAATTCATATTCCACCGCTCCGCGAACGGCAGGACGACATTCATTTGTTGTTCCGAAAGTTTGCTTCGGATTTTGGACAGAAATATAAAATGCCGACCATCCGGCTGGAAGACGATGCCGTTGGATTGCTGATAAAATATCGTTGGCCCGGAAACATCAGACAGCTACGGAATATTGCCGAACAAATTTCAGTGCTCGAGGAAAACAGAATCATTTCCGCTACCACCTTGAACAGTTATCTGCCCAATGCCAATACCTCCAATCTACCTGCGGTGGTGGGCCAGGCCAAAAAGGAAGGCGATTTTAGCAACGAAAGGGAAATATTGTACAAGGTGCTTTTTGATATGAAGAGCGACCTCAACGATTTGAAAAAACTCACCCTGGAACTGTTGAAGCACGATAATTCTGAAAAGGTGCAGGAAGAAAATGAAACTTTGATCCGAAAAATTTACGGAAACAAAGAAGAGGACGTGGAAGCTGAAGAAAGCAGCATGGCCGAAGTCCTCCATTTGCCAGAACCTGTGGTGGAAAAGCCAGTTAGCGTACCGCAGCCCCAAGAAGACCGCTATCATTTTGCGGAGGAAATTGAAGAGGAAGAAACCCTATCTTTACAGGAAAAGGAAATAGAACTGATCAAAAAATCGCTGGAACGCAACCGTGGAAAACGAAAAGCTGCAGCAGCTGAATTGGGCATTTCGGAACGGACTTTGTATCGAAAAATTAAACAATACGATTTGTAAATTGCCCATTGTAATGCGCGAAATGAAAATGAAGAA
Source organism: Allomuricauda sp. CP2A (assembly GCF_001683915.1). Classification (GTDB taxonomy): domain Bacteria; phylum Bacteroidota; class Bacteroidia; order Flavobacteriales; family Flavobacteriaceae; genus Flagellimonas. The sequence continues at coordinate 32,300 of NZ_LXTT01000117.1, forward strand.
AAAAATTGGTTTTAAGATTGGCCTTCTTACTTTGGTCTTGAGTCTATATAGTTGTGGTGCCTATAACTTTTCTGGTGCCGATATTGGAACGGCTACGACCTTTCAGGTGAATTTCTTCCAGAATTATGCCGATCAGACCCCAAGGTCGGTCATTGTTCCTGGTTTGGACCGTGATTTTACGTTGGCCCTGCAGGATATGATCAACAATCTCACCAGTCTCTCCCTCACGGGAAGCAATGGGGATTTGTTGTACGAAGGGGAAATTGTGGAATACAAGGTGGTGCCCATGACCGCAACTGCCGATCAACGAACAGCACAAAACCGGCTCACCATGAGTGTGAACGTGCGGTTTTTTAACAATACCAAGGAAGATGCGGATTTTGAACGTCGTTTTTCCTTTTTTTACGATTTTGATGCAGCAGCTTCCTTAACATCGGTTCAGGCAGCGGCCCACGAAGAAATCTTTGAACGGCTCACCCAGGATATTTTTAATGCCTCCTTGGGAAATTGGTAACAACTATGAACGTATCGGATTTTATACAGATTCTTCAAAACTCAAATACCATCCTGTCCCCAAAACAGACACGGGAACTGGAGGATATCATTGAAGAGTATCCCTATTTTCAGGCTGCCAGGGCTTTGCATTTGAAGGGGCTAAAAAATCTTGATAGCTACAAATACAACAACGCCTTAAAAGTTGCTGCGGCCCATACTGCGGATAGGGACGTACTTTTCGATTACATCACATCGCAGGAATTTGTCCAAAACAACATTGCCGACACCATTGCTGGGCGACGGTCAAAGCTTGAGGATCAAAATGCCATTTCCGAAGAAATTGAGCCCAGTGAAAATGTTAATGCCATGTTGGTTGAGGCCGAAGAGGTGGCACTCCCCCAAAACATCCAGGATGCAGAGCAGATATTGAACCCGGCACTGTTCAAATCCAAAACTCCTGAAAAAGTTGAAGAGGAAGAGGAGAAAAAAGAGGAACCCTCTAAGGTCCAAAAAGAGACCACACCCGAAACCGACCTACAACTGGGCAAACCCATTCCCTTTACCAAAAAGGAAAAACATTCCTTTACCGAATGGTTGCAATTGACCTCCAAAACTGTGGAGCAGGAGGAACCCGAGGAGGATGTGATGGAAGAATTGGAAAAGAAGAAAAAATTTGAACTTTTGGATAAGTTCATCGAGAACAACCCCAAGATCGTCCCCGTCGAAAAGTCAACTCCAAAAGTGAACATTAAGGATTCAAACAAGTTCGATAATAACGAACTGATGACCGAGACACTTGCCAAGGTGTATCTCGAACAAAAAAAGTACAAAAAAGCCATTCAGGCCTTCAAAATATTGAGTTTGAAATATCCAGAAAAAAGTGGTTTCTTTGCAGATCAAATTCGGGCGGTGAAGAAGCTGCAGAAAGAAAAAGAATAAGATAAAAAAATGAGCACGTTTACAATTTTTTTGATATTGATCATTATCGTGTGCCTTTTGTTGGTATTGGTCATTATGGTCCAAAACCCTAAAGGAGGTGGGTTGTCCTCATCTTTTGGAGGTGGTGGAAACCAAGTTGTGGGAGGTGTAAAAAAGACTGGGGATTTTTTGGATAAAAGTACCTGGACCCTTGCCACATTATTAATTGTATTGATTCTTTTGTCCAATGTTTCCCTAAAGGGAAGCTACAGTCAGGCAGATTCAAAATTGTTGCAGGGCGATGATACGGAGGCCACTGTTCCAGAAACAGTCCCCGAGGAAGTTCCTGAGCAACTTCCGCCAACTGACAGTGCCGATCCAACGGACACCATCAATTAATAGTGACAAAGCATACAAAAATGCCAGCTTGAATGACAAGCTGGCATTTTTGTTTTCCATAATGTCAGTTTTTGGGCATTGGCACAATTTCTGCCCCCATCTTTCGAGAATTTTTAAACCAAATACATAAAAATTATAAATATGGCTAAAGTTAATATCAAACCATTGGCAGACAGGGTTCTTATTGAGCCACTACAGGCCGAGACCAAAACTGCCTCCGGTATCATCATCCCGGACAACGCAAAGGAAAAACCTCAAAAAGGCAACGTAGTAGCCGTTGGACCCGGAACCAAAGATGAAAAAGTGACCCTTAAGGTTGGTGATACCGTACTATATGGAAAATATGCCGGTACCGAACTCAAATTGGACGGTATTGACTATTTGATGATGCGCGAGAGCGATATTTTGGCAATAGTATAATCAACATGTCATTCCCGCATAAGCGGGAATCCATCAAGAAACTGAAAAGTATAACCAAAAAGATTCCTGCCTCCGCAGGAATGACAAAACAAAAAATCTAAAATGGCAAAAGATATTAAGTTTGACATAGATGCACGTGACGGCCTTAAAAAAGGTGTGGACAAATTGGCCGAAGCCGTTAAGGTAACCTTGGGACCCAAGGGTAGAAACGTGATCATCAGTAAATCATTTGGTGCGCCACAAGTAACCAAGGATGGTGTTTCCGTTGCAAAAGAAATTGAATTGGAAGATCCCCTTGAAGATATGGGGGCACAAATGGTGAAGGAAGTTGCTTCCAGAACCAATGACCAAGCCGGTGACGGTACCACTACCGCAACCGTATTGGCCCAGGCCATTGTTAAAGAAGGGCTTAAAAACGTTGCTGCCGGAGCAAATCCCATGGATTTAAAAAGAGGTATTGATAAAGCCGTAGAAGCTATCGTTGCCGATTTGGAAAAACAAACCAAAAAAGTGGGCAACGATTCTGACAAAATCAAACAAGTTGCCTCGATCTCCTCAAACAATGACGAGACCATTGGTGACCTTATCGCAAAAGCATTTGGTAAAGTTGGCAAAGAGGGTGTCATCACCGTTGAGGAGGCCAAAGGAACCGATACCTACGTTGATGTTGTTGAAGGAATGCAGTTTGACAGAGGATACCTTTCTCCTTACTTCGTAACCGATACAGACAAAATGGTTGCCGATTTGGAGAATCCTTACATTCTTCTTTTCGATAAGAAAATCTCCAACCTTCAGGAAATCCTTCCTATCCTGGAACCTGTTGCGCAATCTGGTAGGCCCCTTTTGATCATCGCCGAAGATGTTGAGGGTCAAGCCTTGGCCACTTTGGTCGTGAACAAATTGAGAGGTGGCCTTAAAATTGCCGCCGTTAAAGCCCCTGGATTTGGTGACAGAAGAAAAGCCATGTTGGAAGATATCGCTATCCTAACCGGTGGTACTGTAATTTCCGAAGAAAGAGGATTCTCTTTGGAAAATGCTTCTTTGGATATGTTGGGAACGGCTGAAACCGTGACCATCGACAAAGACAATACCACTATTGTGAACGGAGCTGGTAAACCTTCTGACATTAAAGCAAGGGTAAACCAAATCAAATCACAGATTGAGACAACAACTTCTGATTACGACAAGGAAAAATTGCAGGAACGCTTGGCCAAATTGGCCGGTGGGGTAGCCGTTTTGTATGTAGGTGCCGCTTCTGAAGTTGAAATGAAAGAGAAAAAAGACCGTGTTGACGATGCCTTGCACGCTACACGTGCCGCTGTTGAAGAAGGTATTGTTGCTGGTGGAGGCGTTGCCTTTGTTCGTGCCAAGAAAGTCCTTGAAAAATTAGCGACCGACTCATTGGATGAAACTACCGGTGTACAGATTGTGGCCAAAGCCATTGAAGCTCCATTGCGAACCATTGTTGAAAACGCAGGTGGTGAAGGTTCCGTGGTGATTGCCAAGGTACTTGAAGGCAAAAAGGATTTCGGTTATGATGCCAAATCAGACAAATATGTTGATATGCTTCAGGCAGGTATCATCGATCCTAAAAAAGTAACCCGAATTGCTTTGGAAAATGCAGCTTCGGTAGCAGGTATGATCTTGACTACGGAATGTGCTTTGACAGACATCAAGGAAGATGCTCCGGCCGGACCTCCAATGGGTGGCGGTGGAATGCCAGGCATGATGTAATAGCATCCCATTCGGATTAAAAATAGGAACGCCCCGATCTTCATCGGGGCGTTTTCTTTTCTATTTTGTTATAGGGCTCAATAGAGTCCAGAAACCAAGTTACTTCTTCTTACCAGTAGCTTGGGTAGTCTTCTTTGCATTTGGCTTAACTGCCTTTGCAGGAGATGACTTTCCAGTTGACTTCGCTTGTTTCATGAGTCAAATAAATTTAAAACTGGAGTAAATGTATTTCAGTTTTGAATCCGAAAATTTTATTTGGCTAAATATTAACTAAAACTGTCAGCCCGTTTTTTCAAACAAAAACGAAAAAAATCTTTGCTGGAATTGCCCATAAATTTGTTATCGGTATACTTCAAACCGTTCTTGGTCTAAAACATTGGCCATTCGCTCTATTTTGCATTACTTTCTAAAAACTAAATCATTTAAGATGAAACATCTCCGCCCCATCATTCTTTTGGTCCTTTTCGGATTGGTTACCGCATTTTCAGTTCTAAAAAATCGCTCCGATTCCAAAGAACCCTCGGTAGCGGTCATGGCCTATTACGTTCCAGAGAAGGAGTACCATCCCGAAGAACTTCCGTTGCATCAATTGACCCACATTATTTTCTCCTTTACCCATGTGATCGATGGTAAAATGCAATTCAGGAATGAGGAAGATGGAAAAAAGCTTGAACAATTGGTGGAGCAGCGTAAAAATCATCCCAATCTTAAGGTAATGATCGCCTGCGGCGGATGGGGTGCCGATGGTTTTTCGGATATGTCGCAGACCGCTGAAAACCGGAAAAAATTTGTGGAAAGTGTGGTGGAGTTCAATCAAAAGTATCAATTGGATGGGTTGGACATTGATTGGGAGTACCCTGCTATTCCCGCTGCAGGAACCGGGGCAAGACCCGAAGACAAACAAAACTTCACTCTTTTGATGAAGGAATTACGGGAAGCTTTGAATACCCTGGACAGGGAACAGACCCTGACCTTTGCCTCAGCAGGCTGGAAACCCTACTATGACAATATTGAACTGGAAAAGGTGATGGGTTATGCAGACTACATGAACATTATGACGTATGATCAGGTGGGATCTAATTCACCCTATACCGGCCACCATACCCCTTTGGGGTATATCAAAGAAAGGGACCTCGAGGGAACACCTGCTGCCGAATTCATTACCAATTGGAAAAAAGAACAAGGTGATGACAGGGATTATGGTCCCAGATCAGCGGAAAAAATTGTGGAATACTGTCTTGAACAAGGTGTAAAACCAGAACAGCTAGTCATTGGTTCCGCATTTTACGGAAGAGCTTGGAAAGGCGTTCCCCCCAAGAACAATGGCCTTTACCAATCCAACTCAGGCCCATATATTGGGTGGGCTGCCTACTACAATATCCGAAGTGAATTTGAAAAGGACCCGAATTTTAAACGCTATTGGGATTCTGTGGCCAAAGCACCTTATCTATACAATGCCAAGGACAGTATTTTTATCAGTTATGATGATACGGTTTCTGTACGGATGAAAACCGAATATGCCCTAAAAAAGAAGTTGGGCGGCATCATGTTTTGGCAATTGGGCAATGACACCAAGGAAAAAAATAGTCTTTTAAAGGCTATGTTCAATGCAGCTAGCCAAAACTAATACAGGATCTACCAAGAATGGACAATGCTTCCGCAGGTCAACATTCCTTCGCCGTAATAGGGATTCCTGATTTCTTTTTCTGAACTCAGCCAATTGGCTCCATTATCATTATTGGCCATGGGGCAATGCTGCACATAAATTTCCCCGTCCAGTTCCTTCATTTGGTTTCCAATTTTTATCATACTTTCAGATAAGACCATGAAATGGTTGCGCTGTGCCGCTATGGAATTCTCTTTGGCTATACCGGAAAGGGATTCTGCAATTTTTTCAACTTGAATTTTTCCGGTTTCATTCATTTCCATCTTCTTAAAATTTTCTACTTTCTGTTGAGCTTCATCAGCCCATTTTTGAGCTTGTTCCATATTGGAATCAACCAGGGCATCCTTAAGTTTTAGATAAGAATCCAACACTGTTTGAAAACCATTTTGGGTCTGTTTGGAAAAATTCGCGCCCATTTGCATTCCCCCGTGGCCCTCATGACCCGTCATGGTTGCTCCACCACTCTTGTTCATCATGGATTTTTTCCCCTGCAACTGGGCAGCGGCATCCACAGTAAAAGTTCCTTTGGCCACAATTTCTTCACCGATTTCAAGACCAGAGACCACAGCATAACTTCCGTTGCTCAAATTTCCCAATTGCACTTCCCGCATCTCAAAAACGGGCTCACCAAGATTTGGTTGCACGTAAACTACAGACCGCTCACCCGTCCATAGTACGGCACTTTCTGGGAGGGTGATGGCTCTTTCTGTACTTGATTCGATCATTTTTATCTCACCGGTCACAAACATTCCCGGTTTTAAGAGTCCCTTTTGGTTGTCCAATTCCGCACGAACCTCCAACGTCCTGCTGGAATTGTTGAGCAAAGGATCCACAAAGGAAATCTTGGCCTGAAAGGTTTCATTGGGATATGCCTTGGTGGTCACCTCAAGGGTTTGTCCTTTTTTGAACAATGCCAATTGGTTTTCATACGCATCAAAAATCGCCCAAACCGAATTCAAATTGGCCACTTTCACCAAAGGTGAACCTGTTTTAATGTAATCACCTTCCTCCACCATAATCCCGGAAACTACACCACTCACATTGGAATACACTGGGAAATTCTCCCGGACCTGTCCAGAACTTTCGATTTCGTCTATTTGGGTGTCAGACAATTTCCAAAGCTTCAATTTGTTCCGAACGGCTTTGTACAATTGGGGCTGTGATTCCTTTAAATTGACAGCGGTCAATAACTCTTGTTGGGCGGAAACCAATTCTGGGGAATAAATAGTGGCCAATTGTTGTCCCTTTTTCACCTCTTCCCCTTCATAATTAATATTCAACCGTTCAATCCTTCCATTAAAATAAGCGGATTGAACAGCATCAGACTCCTGATTGATAGCCACTTTTCCCGAAAGTTTCACATGACCTCCACCGGCAATTCCTTCCCCTATGGTTATGGTTTCCACACCGGCCAAAGCCATGGCGTTCTCCGTCATTTTTATTTGATTGGCCATCAGTCCCTCTCCGCTACTTTCTGCTGGAATCAAATCCATCCCACAAATGGGGCACGATCCTGGCTCTGGTTGCATAATTTGTGGGTGCATGGAACAGGTCCACATTTCGCCCGAAGCAATTTCCGTGCTATGGTCATGCTCCGCTCCGTTTGTGGCATTGGCACCATTTCCAAATATGAGGTATCCGGCCAATAATCCCACCACAACAGCAATTCCAATGTATATGATGTTTTCCTTTTTCATGTGTTTATTTTTTTCTTTTTACAACTTTTCTCATCGTTGGTGACGAGGTAAACCAAAGCAAAAATCCGCTCAACACGGTAATCAATCCCAAAAGGGAAAATGCCCGAAGCAAAGTGGTATTAAAATCATCACGACTTTCATAGTCCATCGTGTGGGTCATCCAAAGAAAATCGAACCATCTCCAATTCCGATGTCGCACCGTTTGAAATGAACCATCGGCCACCGAAACGTAGGCCTTAATATTTTCTGGTGAATCATACGTAATCACATAAGCGGGCAATTTCTTTTCCCTATACTCGTGATGTTTATCGGTCTCATTGATGACCTCAACCCCTTTAACTTTTAATTCTGGTGACATTTGGCGCGCCGCAACTGCCAAGGCTTCTTGTTCCGAAACACCTTCCTTTATGTTTCCGTTTTTAGCATCTACCAAATATTCGTTATTGATCCAGTAATACGGTTTGCCTGCTATTTCCTTAAGGCTCAACGAACTTATTTTAGATGGAATATTGATTTGTGAAAGCCCAATGAGTCCATCAAATGCAACGGGTTCATAATCCATGTTCCTAAAATGGTCCCCATGGATTTCGTCAATATCGGTCCAGCTGAAGTAGAGTCCACTGGCTGTCCACATAATGAATTGAAGGCCCAAAAATATTCCCAAATACCTATGGGCTTTTCTAATCTTAACCGCTGTTGTTCGTTTTACCATTTCGTTCTTAGTCGATTGATTTAGTTCGTAATCGTAATGCATTGGCTATAACCGACACCGAGCTAAAGCTCATGGCCAGGGCCGCGATCATGGGCGAAAGCAAAATCCCAAAGAAGGGATAGAGCACCCCTGCTGCCACCGGCACACCAATGGTGTTGTATATCAATGCAAAAAATAGGTTTTGTTTTATGTTTTTCATCACGGCCTCACTAAGGTTCCGTGCTTTTACAATACTGTGCAGGTCACCTTTCACTAAAGTGATCATGGCACTTTCAATGGCCACATCGGTGCCCGTACCCATGGCAATACCCAAATCGCTTTTGGCCAATGCAGGGGCATCGTTGATACCATCACCCGCCATGGCGACCACTTTGCCGTTGTTTTGAAGTTGTTCCACTTCCTTCATTTTATCCTCGGGCAAGGTCTCGGCTTTAAAATCATCCAAATGTAACTCACTGGCCACTGCTTTTGCGGTGGTGGCATTGTCGCCTGTAAGCATGATCACCTTTATTCCCTTATCTTGAATAGCCTTGATAGCCTTGGCACTTGTTTCCTTGATTTTATCTCCAATGGCCACAAAACCGTGACATTTACCATCAATGGCCAAATAGGAAACCGTTTTACCTTTCTCTTGTGCTTTTTTGACCTTTTCCATTATATCATCAGAAATGTCAACATTGGCTTTTTCCATCAATTTGATGTTCCCCAACTGAATCTCCAAATCCTTGATCTTGCCTTCAACACCCATACCCGTCACGGCATTGAAATATTTTGTCTTTAGAATTTTGATTTCCTTTTCTTTACCATAATTCACCGTCGCTTGTGCCAAAGGGTGTTCGCTATTGGCATTTACCGACACCAGATATTGCAGCAATTCTTCTTCTGAATAATCATCCGAAAACACTACCAATTGATCAAAAGTAGGCTTGCCCTCGGTGATGGTACCCGTTTTATCAATGATCAGGGTGTCCACATCGGCCATTTTCTCCAAAGCTTCGGCATTTTTGATCAACACTCCATTTTGAGCGCCTTTTCCTACCCCTACCATTACGGACATGGGTGTGGCGAGACCGAGTGCACACGGACAAGCAATAATCAATACGGCAATGGCATTGATCAAAGCGTAAACATAGGTTGGCTGGGGACCCCATATCGCCCAAACTGCGAATGTCAAAATAGAAATGATGACAACTGCTGGCACAAAATAAGCGGATACTTTATCAGCCAAATTTTGAATGGGTGCACGGCTTCGGCTGGCTTCGTTCACCATCTTGATGATTTGTGAAAGCAGGGTGTCGCTGCCCACTTTTTCAGCTTTCATCAAAAAGGTTTGGTTACCGTTGATGGTACCACTGCTTACTTTGTCATCCACTGTTTTTTCAACGGGAATGGGTTCACCCGTGATCATGGATTCATCCACCGAAGTTTCTCCCTCCGTAATGATGCCATCCACAGGAATTTTTTCGCCAGGTTTCACACGGAGAATATCATCCTTTTCTATATCATCAATGCTTACCTCAACTTCTTCCCCATCCACAACTTTGATCGCTTTGTTGGGCGCCAATTTTAATAATTCCTTTACGGCATTATTGGTTTTGCTGTGCGCCCTAGCCTCTAACAATTGACCCAAAAGCACCAAGGTGAGGATTACGGTTGCTGCCTCAAAATATACGTGAACCGCACCTGTTTCCCCCTTGAACTGGTCAGGGAAAAATCCTGGGAACAACAATGCGAGCACACTAAATATAAAAGCCACGCCCGCACCGATACCAATCAAGGTAAACATGTTCAGGTTCCACGTTTTAATGCTTCGATAAGCCCTTTCAAAAAACATCCAAGTAGCGTAAAAAACCACAGGAAGCGATAGGGCAAACTGTACCCAATTCCAATGGCTTGGCACCATTAGTTTGTACAATGGGTTCTCGGGTATCATCTCACTCATGGCTATCAAAAAAATGGGCAGCGTAAAAGCTACTGCTATCCAAAATTTCTTGAGCAGTTTTTTATAGGTTTTTTCCTCTGCGCTGGCTTCGGGCTCCTTGGGCACCAACTCCATTCCACATTTTGGGCAGGAACCTGGGCCATCTTCCACCACTTCGGGATGCATGGGACAGGTCCATTGCTGTTTGGAACTGGACGAAGTGTTTTGTTCCTCCACCAAATCCATCCCACAAACAGGACAATCGCCAGGTTCATCATAGGTTTTGTCTCCCTCGCATTGCATGGGGCAATAAAAAGTGCCATTTCCATTGGAAACCGATTTTTTCTCTTTTTTCTTTGGTTTATGATGGTGGCCTTCGGCATGAATACTGTAACCGCCCCCATCTTTTTCCAAAGCTTCCTCGAACTTTTTAATTGGAATGTGCTCCTCCATCTCAATCACGGCCTCGGCTTTTTCCAGATTTACCTCAACCCCGGTAACCCCATCCACTTTGGAAAGGGTTCCTTCTACATGATTTCTACAGCCATTACAGCTCATTCCGTGTATGTGATAGGTATGTTTCATCTTGTTTGTTTTTTTTATTCAAAACTAGCTGAACACCAGCTGGAAGCTTTTCACAATTCTGGGTATCTTTTATACAATTTGATCTAAAGGCCTCCGATTCCAATCTTGCACTTTTCGGTATTCACTCATGGACATTCCTGTTATCGATTTAAACTGTTTGGCCAAATGGCTACTGCTCTTATAGTTCAAATCATAAGCTATTTCAGAAAATGTCTTGTTATCCATCTGGATTTCTTCCTTTACCCGCTCAATTTTCAAGAGGATAAAATATTTTTCAATGGTCAGCCCCTCCTTGGCACTGAACATTTTACTGAGCACCGAATAATCCTTGTTCATTTTTTCTGACAGGTATTCCGAGAGATTTTGATGCATATCGTCTTTCAAAGCATTGATCAGGTGTTTTTTAATGTCAGCTATATAACTTTCATTCACACCCTCGATCAATTCAAAACCATTTTTGACCAAAATCTCTCGAATACGCTCCAATTGGTTTTGGGCTCCATCAGAAAATTGGACTTCTCCCAAATCCATATGTACCACCTCGATGCCCGCATTCTGAAACTCTTGTCTCAGAACGCCTTTGCATCTATCGCAAACCATATTTTTTACTTTAATCCGCATCGCTGGTACAATTCAAACTTTAATTAATTGTGGGTATGTCCGTCCGCCATGTGCTCCTCGTTCAATACATAGGTCATCCCGCAAACTGGGCATTTCCCCTCTTCATCGCTTCCACTGCCTTCACAATGCATTGGACAAACATATGTGGAGGTATATTCCTTACCTTCCATTTTTGCGGTTTCCATGCCTTCCATGTCATGCCCTTCATGATCCATCTTTTCCATGTCATGGCCTTCATGTTCCATGGTTGCTTCCGTAGAAGTTTCTTTTGCTTCCTCCGTTTTTCCCTTGCACGATACCGTAAGTACCAATACTGAAGCGAATGCGATTCCGATAATAGTTCTAATGTTTGTTCTCATTTTTGACATTTTAAATTTACTTGTTAATTAAATAATTGATGATGGCAGATTGTAGATAATACAACTGCACCGATTGTATTTGATTGGTCTGAAATTTTAATTGTAACTCTTGAATGTCCAACACATCGTTAAAATCGATGGTGCCCGTTTCGTAATTCTTGATCAGTATTTCTTCGGCATCCTTGGCCTGTTTTAGGTTTTTTGCTTGGGTTTGATGCGTAATGCGTGCCTGGTTCCGTTGCGAAATGGCATTGGCATAGGCATTTTCCAGCACGTTCAGCCGCTCCTCTTTTTGCAGTTCAATCTCTTTTTGACGAAGCTCGTTCTGTTTGGTGGTCGATTTAAACTTATTGTTGAAAATGGGAACCGAAAAAGTGACCATCGGCATTACAATATCCTTTCCGTTATCGCTAAAAACCATATTATCCCGTTCCGAAACAGGGATATAATCCAACCCTACCCCAAAACTTGGAGCATTCTCCTTTTGGTTGAGCAGTTCCGATTGGGTTACCGATTCATACAATTGATCATATTTGAGCAACTCTGGATTTAGGGTTAAATCTTCTTTGTTGAAAATGGGGTCGTCCTCAGGAATATCCATTACATTCACCACCTCAACTGCAATATTTTCATCTCGATTGAGGAGGTTATTGAAAACGGCCTGCTCTGCTAGGTACGATTGCTCCAACACTTCTTTTTGTTGCTGCAGTTCATTTTGACGAATTTGAAGTTTTAAAACATCAACCGCGGAGGCATTTCCCACCTCAACAGAGGTTAAGGCCAAGGTCTCGTAGGTTTTAAGCAGTTCTATATTTTCCTGCAACACTTTTTGCTTCGCCTGAATTCCATAGAGCACATAATAGGATTGTGCCACGGACAAGGCCAATTTTCGTTTGGCGATCACAATTTCTACATACTCGGTCTCCGCCATGGAACTTGCATAGTTTTCCCGTGCGGTGATCGTCCCAAACCAAGGCAACATTTGCGATACCGAAAATCTAGCACGCTGTGCTCCTGTTCTGGTCTCTGGTTCGCTCACAAAATATCCTGCTGCTATGGTGGTATTGGGCAAAGTGTTCATTTCGACCACCTTTTCCTTTGCGATGTTATAGCGGAGTTCCAACGCTTGGATCATGGGACTGTTCAACTCAGCTTCTTGCAAATAGCTTTCCAAGGACTGGGCGTTAACCCCAAAAGCCGTTAAAGCAAATAGTATGTATATGAATCTCTTTTTCATCGGTTTTGCATTTTAAGTTGCAGCTCACTTTTCCAACTGTATAGCACGGGCACCACAAACAAGGTGATCAATGCGATCAGCATACCTCCAAAACTTGGAATAGCCATCGGAATCATGATGTCACTTCCTCTACCCGTACTGGTAAGCACGGGCAGAAGTGCCAAAATGGTGGTCGCTGTGGTCATTAAACATGGTCTGATTCGTTTTTCGCCTGCTTCCAATACCGAAGCACGGATGTTTTTCAAGTTGTCCGGTTTGTTCTTATCAAAAGTTTGGGTAAGGTAGGTGGCCATCACTACCCCGTCATCCGTGGCAATTCCGAACAAGGCAATAAAACCTACCCAAACGGCCACACTCAGGTTAATGGTGTGCATTTGGAAAAGGTCTCTTAGGTTTTCACCCATAAAACTGAAATTCAAGAACCAATCCTGACCGTAGAACCAAATCATTAAAAAGCCACCTGCAAAAGCTACCGCAATTCCAGAAAATACCATCAAGGATGTGGCCACCGACCTAAACTGAAAGTAAAGAATCAAAAAGATGATCAATAGGGCCAAGGGAACCACCACGGACAAGGTTTTTTCGGCACGTAACTGGTTCTCATACGTCCCGGTAAATTTATAGCTGATGCCTTTTGGCACCACCAATTCGCCACTTTCTATTTTTTCTTCAATCTTGGCTTGTGCATTTTCCACCACATTGACCTCTGCATAGCCATCTTGCTTATCAAATAGCACATATCCCACCAAAAAGGTATCCTCGCTTTTAATGGCCTGTGGTCCTTGTTCATAACGGATGCTTACCAATTCGCTCAATGGAACAGGACTTCCTTTTTGCACGGGAACATAAATATTTTCCAAATCGGTTGGGTTTTCCCGAAGTTCCCTTGGGTAGCGCACCCGAACACCGTAACGCTCCCTTCCTTCCACGGTTTGGGTCAATGTCATACCGCCAATGGCAACCTCAAGAATTTGCTGCACATCTTCAATCACAAGTCCATAGCGCACCAATTTTTCACGGTCAATATCAATGAGAAGATAGGGTTTCCCAACAATTCGGTCTGCAAAAACAGCTTCATCTTTAACCCCTGCAGCTTCTTTTAAAATAGGTTCGAGTTGAAGGCCAAAGTCCTCAATTTCTTTTAAATCCTGGCCTTTCACTTTAATTCCCATCGGAGCTCGCATTCCTGTTTGAAGCATCACCAGACGCGTTTCAATGGGTTGCAGTTTTGGTGCGGAAGTGACACCTGGCAATTTGGTCACCTTTACAATTTCATTCCAAATATCATCCGGGTTTTTAATCTCGGGACGCCAGTTACGGAAGTATTCACCATCAGTATTAGGAATTAAAAGACTACGATCTATTCGCAATGGTTCGCTCACGTGGTCTTCAGCATAATTCTGCTCGTTACTCACTTCCAAATTTGGATTGGCCAATACTTTTCCGTTGCTCAGCTCAAAATATCCATCGGGATTGATTTTGAATCGTTGTGGACTTCCAGCATCATTTTTCTGGTACTCTGACCGATACTGAATAATGTTCTCGTACATGGAAAGTGGTGCGGGGTCCAATGCCGATTCCGTCCGCCCTGCTTTCCCCACTACAGTTTGAATTTCAGGGATGGTGGCCACGGCCATATCCAATTGCTGCAACACCCTTTTGTTTTCCTCCACGCCGGCATGTGGCAAGGAAGTGGGCATCAACAAGAAAGAACCTTCATTTAAGGAAGGCATGAACTCTTGGCCTGTATTCCGCATGATCATGAATCCAAATACCACAATCACCGTCGGAATGGACAAGAACAACAATTTGTTTTCCAAGGCCCATGTCAAAATGCGGCTGTAATTTTTTCTGAAGAGATAAAAGCCCCCTAACAATACGCCACAAATCAGTGCAACAAAAATCAAGTTGATGAAAATACTACGGTCAAAGCCCAAGGGTCTCCAATAGGTGGCCAACAAGAATGCAATGGTAGTAATGCAAATGCCCACATTGAGCATTCCTGCTTGTTTTTCATCAATAATCTGCTTCAATTTGAGGACTCCTGAAACGCCAAAGGCCAGCAATGCCAAGCCCAACCAATATCCAAAACCGATAGCAACCATTCCCAAGGCAATCAAAATCCCGTTCCAGATATATTTGAATAGGTGATTTGGGCTTTTCTTTCTAAAAATGATGGCCGCAAAAGGCGGAATCAAAAAGAGCGCTACAATGATGGAAGCCGTTAACGCCATGGTCTTGGTAAAAGCCAACGGACGAAACAATTTTCCTTCGGCACCCACCATGGTAAAAACAGGGATAAAACTGATGATGGTCGTTAAAATGGCCGTTAAGATCGCCCCTGAAACTTCAGCGGTGGCATTGTAGACCACTTCATCAATAGGGAGGTTTCCTTCATTCTCATCCCTATGCCTAATAATGTTTTCGGATAAAATTACCCCAACATCCACCATGGTTCCAATAGCAATGGCAATACCCGAAAGGGCCACAATATTGGCATCAACTCCAAAGAGTTTCATGGAAATGAACACCATGAGCACTGCAATGGGCAACAGGCCAGAAATCAAAATAGAGGCCCTGAGATTGAACACCATGACCACGATCACCAAAATGGTGATAAGAATTTCAAGGGTCAAGGCTTCATTTAGGGTTCCCAGGGTTTCTTGGATGAGTTCTGTTCTATCATAAAAAGGAACAATGGTAAGTTGCGAAGTGGTTCCATCTTTCAATTCTTTGGATGGAAGCCCTGCACTCAATTCTTTTATTTTTTCCTTTACGTTATTGATGACCTCCAGTGGGTTGGCTCCATATCGGGCCACAACCACACCGCCCACCACTTCTGCGCCTTCCTTGTCCAAAATCCCTCTTCGAACAGCAGGCCCCAAGGAAACATTGGCTACATCCTTAATTCGAATAGCCGTATAATCCGTTGAAGTGACCACGGCGTTTTTGATGTCGTCCAAAGATTTGATGTATCCCAACCCACGCACCAAATATTCCGCTTTATTGATCTCCAAGGTCTGTGCCCCAATATCCCGATTGCTCTGCTTTACGGCCATCACAATTTGGTCAAGGCCAATGTTGTACTGCTTCAACAATTCTGGGTCTACATCCACTTGGTATTCCTGAACAAATCCACCGATGGAAGCCACTTCAGACACACCCGATGCGGAAGACAGGGCATATTTTACATAGTAATCCTGTACGCTTCGCAGTTCTTGCAGATCCCATCCTCCCGTTACATTACCATCTTTATCACGGCCCTCCAAAGTGTACCAAAAAATTTGTCCCAAAGCGGTGGCATCGGGTCCCAAGGCCGGGTTTACCCCTTCTGGCAGTAAATTATTGGGCAAGGAATTGAGTTTTTCCAGAATTCGACTGCGGCTCCAATAGAACTCTACTTCTTCCTCAAAAATGATATAGATACTCGAAAACCCGAACATCGAAGAACTTCGGATGGTCTTCACCCCTGGAATACCCAATAAAGAAGTCGTTAACGGATAGGTAATCTGATCCTCAATATCTTGTGGAGAGCGTCCTGGCCATTTGGTGAACACAATTTGTTGGTTTTCACCAATATCTGGGATGGCATCCACAGCAACGGGGTTACTTGGCAAAAATCCCGTATTCCAATTGAAAGGTGTATGTACCGTTCCCCAACCAATAATAAGCAGGAGCAGCAAAATGGCCACTAATTTGTTGTCTATGAGAAATTTGATGCTTTTGTTCAGCATAAGGGTTTGATTTAAACATTAGATCGACACAAAACATGCATAAATGCACACGCCCAATCGCGTGGATCGGGTTAATTCAATCTATGTTAAATCAAATACGGAAAGTCTGATCAAGAATCTGCACATCCCGTATCAATGGAGGCGGGTTGTACTCACTGAAGGGAGTAGATTCTTCCGAATCAATTTCGAAAAGTTGAAAATAGGTATGGACAAAGCTTACCAAGAAGACTTGCTGGTCCAAACTAAAGTTTTCAAAGGACATTTTTAGGTCGTCTTGACCTTGAACGGTGAACGATTCATCATCACAGCACGATTTTTCCATCTTCATGTCCATGCCGCAATCATCGGCGTGCGCAAAGAAAGAAATATCCATCACCCGACCCATACAAATATGCTTGTCCACTGTCCAGGAAACCGTGGAAGCCAACAGCAAAAATGCCATTACCGAGGATACTATTTGATGAAAAATCTGCTTCATTCGACTACAAAACTACAAAATATATCAATTTATTGCTTTGTTTAACAGAAGATTAAAAACAACCGGACCGTAAGTTACACTTTCTTTGTCGTACAAATTCACTATTCAATACATTTGCAAAAAAATTACCCCATGTTGAAATCATTGGAACCCAAGGTGCTTGAAATTGTGCAAGAAAAAACCAAATCCGTGGACACCCGCTTGGGTGAAATCTGCGAACTTTTGCGCAATAATGTCGATTATTACGATTGGGTCGGGTTTTACTTTAAAAATGGGGACAAACAGGAGTTAAAGTTGGGACCCTACGCCGGAGCCCCCACCGACCACACCATTATCCCCTTTGGGAAAGGCATTTGCGGACAAGTGGCCGTGAGCAACCAAAACTTTGTGGTGCCCGATGTAGCTGCGCAGGACAACTATATTGCCTGTAGCATTACGGTGAAGGCCGAAATTGTGGTTCCCTTGTTCGTGAATGGTGAAAATGTGGGTCAAATCGACATCGATTCCAACACCCCGGACCCCTTTACGGAAGAGGACGAACGCTTTTTGGAATTCATCAACCAAAAGGTGGCCGAAATTCTGTAAAACTATTTCCATTTTGTTGATAACCCGTTCTGCTTTTTAGGTACAAATCGAGTACTTTTGTGTGCTTAAGAAATTGATTTTTAAGACACCAATGAAGACTGCCAAAAAAGCCTCTGCTGCATTAATTTCCGTATTTCATAAAGACGGATTGGAACCTATTGTAAAAAAACTGGATGAACTCGGTGTAACCCTTTATTCTACTGGGGGAACCGAAAAGTTTATCCGTGACCTGGGCATCGATGTGGTGCCTGTTGAGGATGTTACCAGTTACCCTTCCATTTTGGGAGGCCGCGTTAAAACCCTGCACCCAAAAGTGTTTGGCGGCATTTTGAACCGTCAGGACAATGATAGCGATGTGGCCCAAATGGAGGAATTTGAGATTCCGCAGTTGGATATTGTCATTGTGGACCTTTACCCTTTTGAAAAAACGGTGGCCAGTGGGGCATCGGAACAAGATATTATAGAAAAAATTGATATTGGAGGCATCTCTCTCATCAGGGCCGCTGCCAAAAATTTCAAGGATGTGCTTTGTGTTTCATCCATGGAAGATTATGAAGATTTCCTGAACGTAATTTCCGAAGGAAATGGCATTACAACCTTGGAAGACCGCAAGCGATTTGCCACCAAAGCGTTCAATGTTTCATCCCATTACGATACGGCTATTTTTAACTACTTCAACAAGGAAAAAGAAGAAACCGTATTGAAAATCAGCGAGACCAAAGGTCAAGTATTGCGCTACGGAGAAAACCCCCATCAAAAAGGGTATTTCTTTGGCGACTTTGAGGCCATGTTCACTAAATTGCACGGCAAGGAACTGTCCTACAACAACCTTTTGGATGTGGATGCTGCCGTAAACTTAATGGGCGAATTTAAAAACGATGACCCGACTTTCGCCATTTTAAAACACAACAATGCTTGTGGGTTGGCCACTCGCAGCACCATCAGTCAAGCCTATGTGGATGCCTTGGCGGGCGACCCGGTCTCGGCCTTTGGGGGAATCTTGATTTCAAATGTTGAAATTGACAAGCCTACCGCAGAGGAAATCCATAAATTGTTCTGTGAAGTGGTCATTGCGCCAAGTTATGCGGATGATGCTTTGGAAATTTTGAAAGGCAAGAAGAATCGAATCATTCTTGTCCAAAATGAAACAGCATTGCCAGACACTTTGGTACGGACTTGTTTGAACGGTGTTTTGGTTCAGGATAAAGATTCCAAGACCGATACGAAAGAAGACCTCAACCCTGTTACAGATAAAAAACCAACTCCAGAAGAAATTGAGGACTTGATTTTTGCCTCCAAATTGTGCAAGCACACCAAAAGCAACACCATAGTTTTGGCCAAGAACAAACAATTGTGCGCCAGTGGAACAGGTCAGACCTCACGTGTGGATGCCTTGAACCAAGCCATACACAAAGCGCAGTCTTTTAATTTTGATTTGGAGGGGGCTGTAATGGCGAGCGATGCGTTCTTCCCTTTCCCCGATTGTGTGGAGATTGCAGATAAGGCAGGCATTAAAAGTGTAATCCAACCCGGAGGGTCCATAAAAGATCAATTGAGCATTGATTATTGCAACGAAAATGGATTGGCCATGGTGATGACAGGCACACGGCATTTTAAACATTAATTTTAGTACATTAGCCGATAATTTTTACCGTTAATCCGAAAATAAACGCTTTTTATGGGATTTTTCGATTTCATGACCGAGGAAATTGCCATTGACCTCGGCACCGCAAATACCCTGATCATCCATCTGGACAAAGTGGTGGTTGACAGTCCTTCCATTGTAGCGAGGGATCGCGTATCAGGGAAAATAATCGCGGTGGGACGCGAAGCCAATATGATGCAGGGGAAAACCCATGAAAACATCAAGACCATAAGACCGTTAAAGGATGGGGTAATCGCCGACTTTGATGCTTCGGAAAAGATGATCAATATGTTCATCAAAAATATTCCGGCACTGAAGAAAAAATGGTTTCCGCCGGCTTTGCGGATGGTCATCTGTATCCCCTCAGGAATTACGGAAGTGGAAATGCGTGCGGTACGTGAGTCCGCGGAACGCGTGAACGGTAAAGAAGTCTATCTGATCCACGAGCCCATGGCCGCTGCCATTGGTATCGGTTTGGATATTATGCAGCCCAAAGGGAATATGATCGTGGATATTGGTGGAGGAACTACCGAGATTGCGGTAATTGCATTGGGCGGTATTGTTTGTGACAAATCAGTGAAAATTGCGGGTGACGTGTTCACCAACGATATTATTTATTATATGCGCACCCAACACAACCTCTATGTGGGGGAGAGCACTGCCGAGGCCATAAAAATTGAGATTGGATCCGCTACCGAGGATTTAAAATCCCCGCCAGATGACAAATCCATCCAAGGTCGGGATCTTTTGACCGGAAAACCCAAACAGGTTCAGGTTTCTTATCGAGAAATTGCCAAAGCTTTGGACAAAAGTATTTTGCGGGTCGAGGATGCTGTTATGGAAACCTTGTCCCAAACCCCTCCAGAATTGGCTGCTGATATTTACAACACCGGAATTTATTTGGCCGGAGGTGGTTCCATGTTGAGAGGGTTGGACAGAAGGTTGTCGCAAAAGACCGATCTACCGGTCTATATTGCAGAAGATCCTCTAAGGGCCGTGGTACGGGGAACAGGGATTGCGCTTAAAAATTTGGAACGCTACAAGAGCATCTTGATCAAGTAGATTGAAACTTCGTTGTTTCTTACGGCTTGATGCGTTCAAACTTTCTTAACGATACGATTGCATGCAACGGATCATCAACTTTATCCTACGTAATAGAAATGCCTTCCTCTACAGCTTTCTTGCGCTTATTTCGTTGGTGATCACCGTCCAATCACATTCCTACCATCAGTCCAAATTCTTTAATTCTTCCAAGTGGTTAACAGGCAATGTCTATGGCACGGCTTCGGATATATCCTCTTATTTTAACCTCAGGGAAGAAAACAATAGATTGGTCAATGAAAATGAGCGTCTCCACAGAATGCTTTTCAATGCCGAAAATTCCGTGATTGAACCTTTGGATTCAACCCTTTTGGATTACGGAGTCTTGAGTGCACATCTCATTAAGAACAGTTTTACTTCGCCCCGTAATTATGTCACCATAGACAAAGGAAAAAAACAGGGCGTGAAACAGGATATGGGCGTGATCACCACAAAAGGTATTTTGGGGATCGTTGAGAATGTTTCCAACAATTTTGCCACGGTACAGAGTGTACTCAACACAAAATCAAACATTAATGCCAAAATCAAACATACCAATTACTTTGGGTCGCTTGTCTGGGATGCCAAAGATTACACAGTGGTGCAATTGGTGGACATTCCAAGATTGGTGCCCTTGGTGGTCGGGGATACCATTGTAACTGGGGGAATGTCAAGTATTTTTCCAGAGAATGTTCCCATTGGGATCATAAAAAAATATGACCTCAATGCATCCAAAAGTTTTTACAATATTGATGTTGAACTGTTCAACGACATGGTCAACATAAAGAACGTTTACCTTATAGAGAACAAAAATCGGGAAGAAATAAAAGCTTTGGAATCAACCACCGCAAATGAATAACACTGTATTCCTAAATACCATTCGGTTCGTTCTACTGGTCCTTACCCAGGTGTTGATCTTTAACAATCTTCACTTTATGGGGTACATAAACCCAATGGTCTATGTGATATTCTTTTACTGGTACCCCATAAAAAGCAACAGGGCCTTGTTCATGGTCACTTCCTTTTTGTTGGGGTTCATCATTGATGTTTTTTCAGACACTCTGGCGCTCCACGCCATGGCGTCTTTGACTATTGCCTATGCAAGACCGGTTATCATGCGGTTTTGTTTTGGCGTAAATTACGAGTTTCAAAATTTCAGTTTTAAGAACACTACAAAGGTGCAACGTATCACCTTTTTGGCCTTGCTCATTTTTATACATCAAATTGTATACTTTTCCTTGGAAATTTTAAGTATTTCCCACTTCCTTTTAATTTTGAAAAAGGTTTTTACCACAGGTATTGTAACTTTGATACTTTGTACACTCTTTAGTTCACTTTTTAGCCCGCAAAGCGAATAAAACAGGTATTGCTTCGTTGAAGTACTGTAGGGCTTTGGGTTTATAAATAGGTCTTAAATGAAAAAGCTGCTGTTATCGTCCATAATTGTTATCATAGGATTTACCTTTATCGGTAGACTTTCCTATCTGCAGTTATTTCGCTTTTCTCCCGACCAAATTTTGGACGACCCGGCCATCAAAAAAATATATGATTACCCAGAACGTGGCTATATCTATGACAGAAACGGAGAACTTATGGTGGGGAATCAGCCTGCCTATGATGTCATGGTCATTCCCCGAGAGGTAAAACCCTTGGACACCTTGGAGTTTTGTGGCCTTTTGGGAATTGACAAAAACACTTTTATCGCCAAAATGGAAAAAGCTAGGGTGTATTCTCCCAGGCTTCCATCCGTTTTGGTCCCCCAACTCTCCAAAGAGGATTATGCCACACTTCAGGAAAAAATGCGGCATTACGTTGGTTTTTATATCCAGAAAAGGTCTTTACGCTATTACACCACCAACAGTGCAGCCAATGTGCTGGGCTACATTAGTGAGGTAAATGAATGGGATTTACAGAACAATCCCTATTATGTGGCAGGAGAACTAAAAGGGAGAACCGGCATTGAAAAACAGTATGAAGAGGTGCTGAGGGGGCGAAAAGGGGTGAAACATATCCAAAAAGATCGTTTTAATCGCGATATAGGCCCTTACAAGGATGGCAAGTTGGATACGTTGCCAGAGCAGGGCACGGAAATACACATTACTTTGGATAAAAAACTCCAAGAGTATGGCGAAAAATTGATGCATGGAAAAAGAGGCGGCATTGTGGCCATTGAACCCAAGTCCGGTGAAATCCTGGCCATGATCTCCGGCCCTACTTACGACCCATCACTCTTGGTGGGTAGGGAGCGTTCCAAAAATTACAGTAAACTCCATTACGACACCATTTCCAAGCCCACATGGGACCGTTCCATCCTGGCAGAACCCTCCCCCGGATCACCTTTTAAGACCTTGAATGCCTTGGCTGCCCTTCAGGAAGGAGTGGTTGACCCCAGTACCAAATTCCGGTGTTACCATGGTTTTTATGTTGGAAACACCTTAAGAGGATGCCATTGCGGCGGCGGTGTCCGTGATATGAATTCCGGTATTTACCAATCGTGCAATGCCTATTTTGCCGGAGTGTTTAGAAGACTTTTTGATAAATATTCCACTACGGATGAAGCCATGGACGTTTGGGAAAGGCACATGGAAAGTTTTGGGCTGGGCAATTATTTGGGCACGGACCTTCCAACGGGAAGACCTGGAAGAATTCCAGATAAAACTTTTTACGATAAATGGTACGGCGATGGAAGATGGGCCGCATCAACCATCATATCCAATTCCATTGGCCAAGGAGAAATTGCCGCTACCCCGTTACAATTGGCCAATATGACAGCTGCCATAGCCAATCGGGGATATTTTTACACCCCACATGTCATAAAAAGTATGGGGGGCTCAGGATCTATCGACCCTGCTTATACCGAACCCCACTATACCACCATTGATCGAAAGCATTTTGAACCTGTGATCAAAGGAATGGCCAATGTGTACAAATATGGAACGGCCAGATGGGTTCAGATTCCAGATATTGAAATAGCGGGCAAGACCGGTACAGTGGAAAATTTCGTGAGGGTCAATGGGGAACGAATGCAACTTACGGACCATTCCGTCTTTGTGGCCTTTGCCCCGGTTGAGAACCCTCAAATTGCCGTGGCCGTCTATATTGAAAACGGATATTTTGGATCTCGATATGCCGGACACATAGCTTCCCTTCTGATTGAAAAGTACATAAAGGGAGAAGTTACAAGAAAAGATTTGGAGAAACGCATGTTGGAGAAAACATTGGAACATGAGTATGCCAAGCCCTATAGCGGTGAACCTTTCAAGATAAATGAGTATGTCTGGTAGAGGGCTTTTTGGAAGGATAGATTGGATCACTATTTTTCTCTATGCCCTTTTGGTCTTCATTGGATGGATCAATATCTATTCCACTTCATTGGTTGACCCAAGCCTTTCCATTTTTGATTTTTCAACACTTTACGGAAAACAGCTCTTTTTTATTGGGCTGGCCGCTTTGGGCATAATTTTGGTCCTTTTTGTGGAGTCCAATTTCTTTGAACGCTTTGCCTCCATCTTTTACATCATTTCCATTCTTTTGTTGTTGGGCCTCTTTGTATTTGGAAAAACCATTGCAGGGGCCACCTCTTGGTATAACCTGGGGTTTTTCAACCTTCAGCCCTCCGAGCTTGCCAAGGTGGCAACGGCACTTGCCCTGGCCAAGTTTTTAAGTGATATACAAACCGATATTCGAACAGGAAGACACCAAATATATGCGCTCATCATTGTCCTTCTTCCAGCATTGCTTATCCTGCCCCAACCCGATCCTGGTAGCGCCTTGATTTATTTTTCCTTCTTTTTTGTGTTGTTCCGGGAAGGTTTTCCTTTGTATTATTTGGGAATATTGGTTTTTATGGTCATTCTTTTTGCCACCACTTTAATGTTCGGTACCGTTTGGGTTGCCATAGGCTTGATTATATTGACCGTATTGATCTACACCTTTAAAAAAGCATCCGTTAAGATTCCTGTGCTTCCCGTAACAGGCGTTATTGTGCTTTCCATTTTGTTCTCATTATCCGTGGATTTTGTTTATGAAAACGTGTTTGAGCAACGCCACCGCGATAGAATTGCACTTTGGTTGAGCTTGGAAAAGGATGAAGATAAGCTGGAAGAAATCAGAAAGACCATCGGGTACAACACCTATCAATCTGAAAAAGCCATTGAATCCGGTGGATTCTTTGGAAAGGGCTTTTTGGAGGGCACACGCACCAAAGGTGACTTTGTTCCAGAGCAGCATACCGATTATATTTTTAGCTCCGTGGGTGAGGAATGGGGGTTTTTGGGCACTGTAACCGTAATCCTGCTGTTTTCCGTTTTCTTTTTACGATTGATCCATATTGCGGAACGGCAAAAAAGTGATTTTAGCCGAATGTACGGCTATGGGGTCATTTCCATTTTGGTGTTCCACTATTTCATCAATATAGGGATGGTGATTGGTCTTTTGCCCACCATTGGGGTGCCCCTGCCCTTTTTCAGTTATGGGGGGTCCGGACTTATCTTTTTTACCATGTTGCTCTTTATCTTCCTAAAATTGGACTCCAACCGATTAAAGGACGGGATTTAAAACTTCCACCCGGAAGCATTCACTTTGCTTTCAATTTCTTCTTGCCATGCAATGCTCTGTTTTTCAAAAAAATTGATGCCGGTTTGTTTCTCAATGGTATCAATCGGCACTAAAAAGTGATGTAACGGCTGCTGACTTTCTTCACCGGGTATCAAAAAAGCGAGTGCCGCTTCAGAATCTTTTCTAAAAACAATCTTGTAAAAAGTTCGGGGCACATCTACATCCTCATCCCCTATTTCTTCCAAACCATCCTCTAGAATTCCGCCTGTGACCACCACCAAATCACCATAGGTTTTACACCAATGGCGCACTTGCTGTTCCAAACGGTTCCACACCCCTGCATTAAAGTCCCTGTCCTGTGGACTAATGTTACTCGTATAAAACGTCTCGTTATAGGCATATTCCGAAAAGCGGCGATCTCCTGCGGGGCATAAGTGGCCTCGGTCATAGCCAGAGCCTCTGTAATTTCGCCAATCGGCTGATTTGGTCTTCACTTTTGGATCTTCAATAAAATAAGGCCGCTTTCTATCTTCATAGGTAAGATGGCTTTTTTTGAGCTCATACAGCACCCACTCTGCCTGCTCATACGGTTCATTATAGGAAAGCATATAATGTTGGTGCCGTACAATATCACCCGTTGTTGAACTGGGCAAAAAGGCATCAGAAATGACTTCATCACTTGACTTTTCTGTATTGGAATAGGTCGCTGGGGTATAAAAATTCTCAAACAGCCAAAATCCTATCACACAAGCCAAAAAAAGTAGTGTATAAATGGTTCTATTTTTCATTTCCCTTAAAAAGTTCTGTCAACAAAGGGTAAAGTTCATCAAAATATACCTTTCCAAAAAACGCGATCATTACCAGGATATGATTATATTGGAAGTGTACCAACCAAAACAATTCAATTTTCATGGTAAAGAAAGCCATCTACGTTACGCTTCTTTTTGTCGCACTTATCAATAACAAAATTCAAGCACAGAGTTATGCTCCCACCAAAGAAAATTTGGAAAACCGGGAATGGTTCCAAGATGCAAAATTTGGTATGTTCATCCACTGGGGTGTTTACTCCGTTTTGGGGGTGCACGAATGGGTCATGGAAACGCAATCCATTGACAAAAAGACCTATGAAAAGGTGGCTCCCTTTTTCAATCCTACCGAGTTTGATGCCGAGGCGTGGGTGCTTTTGGCCAAATCCTCGGGGATGAAATACATCACCATTACATCCAAACACCACGACGGATTTGCCATGTTCGACAGTAAGTTGACCGATTGGGACATCATGGACCGAACCGTATACCAAAAAGACATCTTGAAACAACTGGCCGAGGCCTGCAGAAAGCACGGATTAAAGCTTTTTTTCTATTATTCCCAATTGGATTGGAACCATCCCGATTATTATCCCCGAGGTGAAACGGGAAATAAAACAGGTAGACCAGATGAGGGAAATTGGGAAAATTACCTCGATTTTATGAATGGACAGCTTACGGAGTTGTTGACCAATTACGGCGATGTGGCCGGAATCTGGTTTGATGGTTGGTGGGACAAAAAGAAAGCGGATTGGCAACTGAGAAAAACCTACGAGCTTATTCATGAGCTGCAACCACAGACACTTATTGGCAGCAACCACCACCAAGCTCCCATGGAAGGTGAGGATTTCCAAATGTTTGAAAAGGACCTACCCGGTGAAAACAAAGGCGGTTTCAGTGCAGATGCCAAAGTGGGTCAGTTACCGTTGGAGACAGCTGAGACCATGGCGCATCGCTGGGGATTCTCATTGCAGGACAAGGAATATAAGTCCTCAAAAGAACTCATACACTACTTGGTAAAAGCGGCGGGGTATAACAGCAATTTTCTGTTGAATGTGGGGCCCATGCCCAATGGAAAAATTCAACCAGAGTTTGTGGACACCTTGAAAGTCATTGGGGAATGGACATCAAAAAATGGGGAAACCATTTATGGTACCCGAGGGGGGCCTGTTCCTCCACAGTCGTGGGGTGTTACCACCCAAAAAGGGGATACAGTCTTTGCGCATATCCTCAATTGGCAGTCCAATTCTTTTTTATTGCCGAAAATTTCAAAAAAAATAGAAGGCCTGGTGGATTTTAAGACCAAAAAACCTTTGGTTTATGAGACAACTTCTTATGGCACCTTAGTTCAACTTCCTGATGATTGGAATGGTGAAGTGGATTACATTATGGAAATAAGGGTGAAATAAAAACTTCACCCTAGAAGATATCAATATGCCACAAAAAGAGGCTGTTTAAAAAGCTCGTTACCTGTCAGGTTAAGCCCTTCGACTTCGCTCAGGATGAACTAAAGTCGAAACCCATTGATTACCAACATGCTTTAGGTTCTCGACTGCGCTCGAACTGACAAATTCAAACTTTTGTTGCTTTTTAGACAGCCTCTCTTATATGAATGATTCTATTTTTTAGTCTTTATTGGCACTGGCCAATTTTTGTTCGCCGCCTTTAATGTTGTTCAACTGCAAATCTTTGAGCACATTCACGGCCTCTTCCACATAGATGTCCTTGGCCAAATCTTTGTGCCATCTGTCCCTTTTCTCGCGAAGAACGGAATCTTGGGTGAACAACTCTGTTTCATAACGAAGTGATCCAAAGGTCAACTTGGAATCATAATCCCGTAGACTCTTGAATTTTTCGGACCGCTTTTTAGCTTCACTTTCCTTCGTTACAAATGTGTCGTAGTTTAGTGAAACAACGGTCTCATCTTGCTGTTCTTTGATCCATTGGGCGTTTTCCTCAATCAATTTGATCTGCGGATTGTTTGCCATACGTTTTTTACTATTGGCCACAGTGGTTTCAAAATCGATGTAACCATCCCAAACTTTATAATCTGCAGGTGTGATCTTGTCCCAACCCAGTGGATTTTCTTGATCACGCTCACCCAAATCGATATAACTGTATCTGTCTGGAACAACGATGTCACTTTTTACACCTTCCAATTGGGTAGACCCGCCATTGATCCTATAGAACTTCTGGGTGGTCAATTTAATGGCTCCCAGATCGCCATGCTCATTGCTCCGGACAATGTTGTCCAGTGGAATTACATTCTGAACGGTTCCTTTACCAAAAGTTTGTTTGCTACCAATGACAACGGCTCGCTTATAATCCTGCATGGCCGCTGCCAAAATTTCAGAAGCGGATGCTGAAAGTTCATTTACCATAATGACCAAGGGGCCATCCCATTGAATGCGTTCGTCCTTGTCTTCATGGACTTCTTTTCGTTCTCCAGAAGAGCGAACCTGTACTATGGGCCCATCCTTGATGAAGAGCCCGGCCATTTCCACAACGGTTTTCAATGAACCGCCGCCATTATCCCTAAGGTCAAGGATAATGCCTTCCACACCATCTTCTTTTAGGCGTTCCACCTCTTTGGCCACATCGGTGGCTGCATTTCGTTCTGTATAATCTTCAAAATCCACATAGAATTTGGGAAGATTGATGATCCCATATTCGTGGTCATCACTTTTAATGGTTGCGGATTTTGCGTAGGATTCTTCCAACTCAACCACATCGCGGGTAATGGAAACCTTTTCAATGGTGCCATCAACTTTTCTAACGGTGAGATCTACAACAGTACCTTTGGGCCCTTTGATGAGCTTAATGGCATCATCAAGGCGCATTCCTACAATATCAATGGGTTCCTCTCCTTCTTGTCCTACTTTTAAAATTTCGTCGCCCACTTCCAAGCTTTGGTCTCTCCAAACGGGTCCACCGGAAATAATTTCCACGATTTTGGCACCTTCGGGTCTTTTTTGCAAGCGGGCACCGATGCCTTCAAACTTACCGGACATGCCAATATCAAATCGTTCTTTTTCCTCTGGTGCGAAATAAAAGGTGTGGGGGTCAAATTCATCCACAATGGTGTTGATGTACTGCACAAACCAATCCTTGCGCTCCAAATCGTCAATAAAGTCGAAATATTCGTCCAAGTTTTCCTTGACATTCTCGCGGGATTCTTCCTCGGTCAATGTTTTATCCACATCATTGGGTATTGCATCAAACAAATAAGTCTGTCCTTCACCAGCATCCTCTTTTATCATTGGTTCAGTTGCATCGGAAATCTTGTTTTCCACTTTGTTCCCAAAGATTGCCAGGGCATTGTACTTCAATTGTTTTCTCCAACGCTCCTTAAGTTGTTTCCTGTTTGCGGCAAATTCTTGCTCGCTATAATCAATGTCTATGGTTTCATCCAATGTATAGTCAAAAGGTTCGGAAAGCACTTCTTTGTAAATTTCCTTGGCCTCGTTCATACGCAACATTAAACGTTGGTACACAATATTGAAAAATGTGATTTCGGTATTCTTGATCTCATCATCGATCATGAACCGATACTTTTCAAATTCCCGAACATCGCTTTCCAGAAAATAGCGTTTGGTAGGATCTAGAATGTCGATAAAATCATCAAAAACACTGGAACTAAAAGTATCATCCAAAGCTTTTGGCTCATAATGTCCCCGTTCCAGGACATACGTAATCAGGTCCAGCAACAGTTTATCCTTGTCGTCATTATCAAAAGACTTGTTTGTGAAACTGCAGGAGGCTACTGCAACAAGAATTACCAGAAGTGCCAAAATAAAATTCTTCTTCATAAATCTATTTTTTTCGGAGTGATGGAATCTGATTTTTTCATCAAGTTTTCATCCCCTTATCCGTCATTTCTATTCGTATGAATTCCCTAAGATACTGAAAAAACCATGCCAGTTCGGGCATTGTCATTTAATTTTTTGTTAAACAGTCAGGACTCCATATCCTTATGAAAAACGTATTTTTATGCCATTAATTATCCAAAATGAAAAAACCACTCATTCTGGTCACCAATGATGATGGAATTACAGCCCCAGGGCTGCGGGCATTGATACGCACCATGAAACAATTGGGCGAGGTGGTGGTTGTGGCCCCGGACAGTCCCCAATCCGGTATGGGACACGCCATAACTGTAGACAGCACCCTGTTTTCCAAAAAGGTGGTGGTGGACCATAAAGAGGGCGCCCCTAGCGAGTATAGTTGTAGCGGAACCCCCGCAGATTGCGTAAAATTGGCGCTTCGGGTACTGTTGGACCGTACTCCGGATATTTGTGTGAGCGGTATCAACCACGGCTCCAATTCGTCCATAAATGTAATTTATTCGGGCACCATGAGTGCTGCCATTGAGGCAGGTATTGAGGGAATCCCCGCCATTGGGTTTTCATTGTGCGATTATTCTTGGAATGCCAATTTTGAACCTTCCCTGGAAGCCATCAAAAAAATAGTCGCTGAAGCCTTGGCCAACGGAATTCCCAAGGGAACCGTGCTCAATGTGAACATTCCCAAAACCGAAGGTGCCCCACCAAAAGGCATAAAGGTCTGTAGACAGGCGAGGGGCAATTGGAAAGAGAAATTTGATGAACGGACCAGCCCCTCGGGCAAGGATTATTACTGGCTGACCGGTGAATTTGAACTGCTGGACAAGGGAGAGGATACCGATGAATGGGCTCTGGCACAAGGCTATATATCGGTGGTACCCACTCAATTTGACCTTACGGCACATCACGCCATCCCACAAATAAACAACTGGAACTTAAATGAACACTAAAAAAGAAATTTTAATCGGTTTTGCCGTAGGAATCATTGCCAATGTCTTTGGAACGCTAATCTATATTTTGTTGTTTTCCGATTTAAGTATCGTGGAAACCTTCAATGCCGCTATGGGTCAGGGACATATGGGCAGCTTATTGGCATTGGGGGCCATATTGAATTTGGTGGCCTTTTTTGGGTTTCTTCGGATTAAAAGGGACCATAGAGCCAGAGGAGTCATGATTGCCACTTTGGTCACCGCATTGGTTATTTTGTTTTATAAAGTGTTTGCTTAAATAAGTACTAGCCCAAACTCAAAATGCAAGTGCAAAAAAGCATTCCAAATGAAACTTGACATTGAGTTTGAACTTGAAACTTGAACTTGAACTTTCTACATGAAGTACTACATCATCGCTGGCGAAGCTTCAGGGGACCTGCACGGTTCCAACCTCATCAAGGGTCTTAAAAAAGAGGACCCCTCTGCTGAAATACGGTGTTGGGGCGGCGACCTGATGCAACAAGCAGGCGGGCAGTTGGCCAAGCATTACAAGGATATGGCCTTTATGGGATTTTTGGAAGTGGTCATGAACATTCCAACCATCTTCAAGAACATTGCTTTTTGCAAGGAGGATATTAAAAAGTTCAATCCCGATGTGGTCATTTTCATTGATTTTTCTGGTTTCAATCTTCGGATTGCCAAATGGGCCAAGAAAAATGGATTCAAGACCAACTATTACATTTCTCCCCAAATTTGGGCATCAAGGGAAGGCCGAATCAAAAAAATAAAGCGGGATATTGATGCCATGTACGTCATCCTCCCCTTTGAAAAAGAATTTTACGAAAAAAAGCATGGCTACCCGGTTCAATTTGTGGGACACCCGCTTATCGATGCCATTGAAAATACCCCAATTGTTGATGAGGCCACTTTTAGAAAGGAAAATGGTTTGGATGCCGAAAAACCCATCATTGCATTGCTTCCCGGAAGTCGAAGGCAAGAGGTCCAAAAAATGTTGGATGTAATGCTCTCCATCAAAGGGGATTTTCCGGACTATCAATTTGTCATCGCGGGAGCACCCAGTCTCCCCGATGAATTCTATTCACCTTTTTTAAAAGGTAACAAAGTGGGTTACATTTCCAACAAAACCTACTCGCTTTTGAAGCACTCACATGCGGCATTGGTGACCAGCGGAACGGCCACTTTGGAGACAGCCCTTTTTGAAATCCCTCAAGTAGTATGCTATAAAGGCAATTGGATTTCCTACCAAATCGCCAAGCGAATCATTACCCTTGATTTTATTTCCCTCGTAAATCTTATTATGGAAAAAGAAGTTATCAAGGAGCTGATTCAGAATGAATTAACATCAAAAAATCTTAAGAAAGAGCTTTCTAAAATTGTTGCTGGCAAGGAGCGCGAACGCATTTTGGAAGACTACAAAATCCTAAAAGAAAAATTGGGTGGAAAGGGCGCCAGTCAATTGGCGGCCCAATTTATCGTTGAAAATGCTTAGATTTAGCGTCCAAGAAAGTAATACTATTTCTTGGATGTTACGTAAAACCATTTTCTTACTACTTTTTCTTGCCGTGGTTGCCTGCGGTCCGGGCAAGAGAAAACGAACCTACAGCAAGACCCGAACCGTTACGGTAGAGGGGTCAACCGAAGACACATCCCCCCGAAAATCCAGAAAAGAAGAAAAGCTGAACGCCAAGGCCGAAGCCATTATTTCCACCGCTATGGGCTTTTCTGGGACACGTTACAAATACGGGGGCACCACCAAAAAAGGTATGGATTGTTCTGGATTGGTCTATGTTTCCCTACGGGAAAACGACATTCTTTTCCCCAGGGTTTCCTATCAGATGGCCCAAGAAGGCCAACGAATCCAGGTGGATGAAGTACAAAAAGGAGACCTTCTTTATTTTAAGACCAGTAAGCGCGGAAAGCGCGTCAACCATGTTGGGCTGGTCGTGGAAGTGGAAGGGGACGACATTAAATTTATACATGCCACAACCTCCAGGGGCGTTTTGGTATCCTCGTTACGGGAAGGATATTGGAACTATGCCTTTGTGAAGGCCATGCGTATCCTTTAGTGCGTTTATTCAACTTTGTGTCCATCAAGCTCTGCTTGTGCTTGATCGTGGGCATTGTTCTGGGTTTTTATTTTGGGGTCGCTCCGCTTTTCCCGTTGCTGGCGATGCTCCTGTTTTTCCCAATTTTGTTTTGGCTGCACAAATGGCAGTCCCGAGAAGGTTTTCCCTATTTTGAAATCACAACTGCCTTGATCACCATTTCGTTGGGAATGTATGTTGTTGCCATGGCAATGGCCACAAACTTGGAAAATCATTATTCACAACATGATTTTGAGAAAGAAAGGGTATGGCACCTAAAGGTGCGGGAGGTTTTAAAGCCGAATCCTTTTTCGCAACGCTATGTTACGAAAGTGCTCTCTTGGGATGAGGAAAACGTCATTGGAAAACTACTTTTGAGTCTTCCTGTTGATTCCATCGGTTCAAAATTAAGGGTAGATGACGAAATTCATGTGCTTTCCACGGCCGAAGCTATCCGGCCTCCCCTGAACCCACATCAATTTGATTACAAGGATTATTTAAGAAAGCAGGCGATTTATCACCAGATCAGGACGACACAAAATGCTGTTATACTAGATAGTAATCCCTCACATACCCTTTTGGGATTGGCTTCAAATGCTCGGGAACATATCATTTCAAAATTGAAAAAAGAACGGTTTGGCGTGGAGGAACTCAGTGTGATTCAGGCTTTGTTGCTGGGCCAACGTGATGATATTTCCGAAAGCACCTATACCGATTATAAAAATGCGGGGGCTGTCCATATCCTCGCCGTATCTGGACTTCATGTGGGTATTTTGCTCTTGCTCTTGCAATTTCTATTGTCTCCGTTGGAACGTTTCCCGAAGGGAAAAACCCTAAAACTTTTGCTCGTGGTGCTCTTGCTTTGGAGCTATGCTTTTGTAGCGGGATTGTCGCCATCCATTGTTCGGGCGGTGACCATGTTCTCCTTTTTGGCCTATGCCATGCATTTGAACCGACCCACCAATTCGTTCAACATTATTGCCCTTTCCATGCTATTTATTCTTTTGATACAGCCTTTGTTTTTATTTCAGGTTGGGTTTCAGATGAGCTATGCCGCGGTATTTGCCATTGTTTGGGTCTATCCGAAACTGCAACGGTTTTGGTTTCCTGAAAATGTCATCGTCCGAAAGGTATGGCAGTTGCTGTCTGTGAGCGTGGCTGCTCAGTTGGGGGTTCTGCCCATCAGCTTGTTTTATTTTCATCAATTTCCTGCCTTGTTCTTTGTGTCCAATCTTTTGATCATCCCTTTTTTGGGATTGATTTTGGGCATGGGCATTCTCATTATTGCCTTATCACTCCTGAACCAGCTTCCCGCATTTTTGGTTGAAGGGTATAATTGGGTCATTAAAATGATGAACTCCATTGTAAACTGGGTGGCCCGGAAAGAAGGGTTCATCATCAAGGACATTCCTTTTGATTCGGTTCAACTGGTTTTGGGGTATCTGACGATTATTTTTTTGGTGGTGTTTCTATCCAGGCCGAAGCGGAAAACTGCTTTGCTACTTTTTGGGGGAATCCTAACGCTTCAAGCTTGGGGCATTTGGAACCAATTTGAACTCAAGCATAAGGAAAGCCTCATCTTGGTCCACAAATCCCAGAATACGATTTTGTTGCATCAAACAGGAGATATTTTGCAGATATATACTCAAGACACTTTAAATGTAGACCGGATTGTGAATGACTATTCCGTTGCGGAACGCATTCAACAGCTATCCAAAAACCAACTTCAGAACAGTTATTTTCTCAATCAAAAGAAATTGTATGTGATGGACAGCTTCGGTCTATATCCCATAAACAAAGATTTGGATTTCCTCCTGCTCACCCAGTCACCAAAAATCAATTTGGAACGGCTGCTGGATTCCATCCAACCCAAAATGGTATTGGCCGATGGAAGCAATTACAGAAGTTATGCCATCCGTTGGGAAAAGACCTGTGCCCAAAAAGAAATCCCTTTCCACTATACCGGTGAAAAGGGATATTTCAGTTTTAATTTAGAGTAGTCTATGTATCTGCCAATTCATATCCCTCGGCTTCTTGATCATGCACATCGACTTCTTTATCTTCCGCGCCGTGAGTCAACCTTTTTAATGGTTTTAGAAGCAACAGAACAAGTATGCCAAATGAGACTGCAAATAGGAACAATCCGCCAAACACCTTTAATTCTCCAGCTTGCACAGAGCTCTCACCAATAACACCCGCCAACTTGTTCCCTAATCCCGTAGCAGCCCAATATACTCCCATCATTAAAGCCATATAGCGGGCCGGGGCCAGCTTTGTGAAGAATGAAAGGGAGACTGGGGACAGGCAGAGTTCTCCCGTTGTATGGAATAGATAGGTCAAAACCAGCCAATACATGGCTGAACTCCCTTGGCTTTCGTATTGCAAAGTGGCAAATACCATATAAATAAAACCAATACCCATAATAATTACACCCACTCCCATTTTAAAAAGGGAGGTTGCTTCTTTTCCCTTCAATTTTCTTTTTGCCCAAAAATTAGCAATTGCAACGGCCAACAGTATTATAAAGCCTGCGTTTGCTCCTTGGAACCAAGCTGCCGGGACTTCCCACCCCATAAACATTCTATCGGTTTTTTCCTGTGCATAGAGATTCATAAGTCCTCCCATTTGCTCAAAACAACCCCAGAAAACAATGACCATCAACAAGGACAACAACAAAACAATGTATCTATCCTTTTCCACTTTTCCGTTCAGGTTTTTATAAATCATCATCATCACGCCCGTGGTCAATGAAAGAAAAACATACAATATTCCATACCCCCAACTATCGGATCCCTCATAGGTAAAACCAGCATATATTGAGTATGTCAAAAGCAATACAACAATCCCCAATTGAAGCGGTGACTTAAATAATTGTCTGAATAAATCTGCCAAACTCACATCAGTTGACTTCTCTTCGCTTGTTGGTGGGTTCCCCACATGCACCAAAAATCTTTGTCCATAAAGATATACCAGAAGTCCCAAGAACATTCCAATGCCAGCCAACCCAAAACCATAATGCCATCCATAAGCTTGGGCAACCAGACCCACGGATAATGAAGCCGTAAATGATCCAAGGTTAATTCCCACATAAAAAATACTGAACCCCTTATCTCTCCTGATGTCATTTTGTCGGTAGAGCCCTCCCACCATTGTGGAAATATTAGGTTTCAACATACCAACACCTGAAATAACAAAGCCCAATCCTGTATAATATGCCCAGAGATCATCTATGGCCAAAACTGTATGACCTATGGTAAGTAATATAGCACCAATAGTAACTGCTTTTTTTTGTCCCAGATATCTATCCGCCAAAAAGCCTCCTGGAACACTCATCACATAGACCAACATGGTATACCATCCATAAAGGGCCAAAGCTTCAGTTATTGTCCATCCTAGCCCGCTCTGTGGGTTATTCTCCAAAGTTTCTGCCGTCATGTAGAGTGTGAGCAAGGCTCTCATGCCATAGTAAGAAAAACGTTCCCACATTTCGGTAAAGAAAAGGACATACAATCCTACTGGATGTCCAAATAATTCTTTCTTGTGTACTGGCTTAGCTATTTCAGACATATATCTTTTGTTTGGTTATAAATTTTCCTTGACGAAGTTGGTCATTTTGGTGAACAAATGCAGCCGTGTGTTGCCGCCGTAAATCCCATGGTTTTTATCGGGGTAAATGGCCCAATCAAATGGTTTGTTGGCCTGTACCAAGGCCTCGATCATACGCATGGTGTTCTGTACATGCACATTGTCATCTCCTGAGCCATGGATCAACAAATACTTGCCTTTTAACAATTCGGGATAGTTAAAAGGGGAGTTGTCATCATACCCGCTGGCGTTTTCCTGCGGGGTCTGCATGTATCGTTCTGTATAAATGGTGTCATAAAATCGCCATGAAGTGACCGGGGCCACGGCAATGGCCATTTCAAAGACATCATTACCCTTTAAAATGCAGTTGGTGGACATAAACCCGCCATAACTCCAACCCCAAATCCCAGTTCTGTTTTCATCAATATAGGGGAGTTCACTCAGCTTTTTGGCAGCGGCAATCTGGTCTTCCACCTCGTATTTTCCCAATTCCTTTTGGGTCAATTTTTTAAAATCACGCCCCTTAAATCCGGTTCCCCTACCATCCACGCAGGCCACAATATACCCTTCGGATGCCAAGAGTTGATGCCAGTAGTCGTTACTGCCCAACCAGGTATTGGCGACCTGCTGCGAGCCAGGCCCACTGTATTGGAACAAAAAAAGCGGATATTTTTTATTGGGATCAAAATTGGCAGGTTTTATCATCCACATGTTCAGGTCGTAGCCATTAATGTTGATGGTTGAAAACTCTTTGGGGACAAACTCGTACTGTTCCAACTTGGTCATCAAGGCTGAATTGTCCTTGATCTTTTTCACCAATTTACCATCCGAAGCGTTGTGCAAGGTAAACTCAAAAGGGGTGCCAGCACTTGAGAATGTATTGATGTAATAGGTGTAATCGGCGCTAAAATCTGCGGTATTGGTACCCTCTTTCGTAGAAAGGCGCTTTTTCTTTCTCCCTTTTGATGAAATGCTGTACACATCACGATTGATGGATCCACTCTCTACAGACTGATAATAAATCCTGTCATGGGAGGCATCGTATCCATAATAATGGGTGACCTCCCAAGGCCCTTGGGTAATCTGATTTTTCAGTTTTCCATCTTTTCCATATAAATACAAATGGTTGAATCCGTCTCCTTCGCTGGTCCAAATAAAACTATCATCGTCCAAAAAAGTAAGGTCATCATCAATATCCACATAGGCCTCGTCTTTTTCTTCCATCAATACTGAAACCGAATTATACTTGGCATCCACCTTCAATAACTTTAAATCATTTTGGTGGCGATTCAACGTCTGAACGCTCAAGTGGTTTGGGTTGTTCATCCATTTGATACGGGGAATGTAATACGGTTCACCCAAATCCACTGGGGAAATTGCCCCGGAGGACACGTCCAGCATGTGCAGCGTTACTTTGGAATTGGTTTCACCTGCCTTGGGGTACTTAAATTCATAAGCGAACGGATACAGGTTGGTGCCGTATACATCCATGGTGTACATGGGTACGTCGGTTTCATCAAATCGTAGAAAGGCTATTTTGGTACCATCGCTGTTCCATTCAAAAGCACGGACAAAGGCAAATTCCTCCTCATACACCCAATCGGTCACACCATTGATGATGGTTCCCTTGTTCCCATCTATGGTCAACTGCTTGGTAGATTGTGAAGCGACATCAAACAAGAACAGATTGTTGTCCAACACGTAGGCCACTTTTGTACCATCCGGGGAGAGTGTGGGTTCTTGGATCTTGGTTTCGGAAATTTGGGTCAGTTTCTGTGAAGCGATATCATATACGTAGTATATGCCCAATCGGGAACGCCTAAATATGGGTTCCACCTCTGTGGCCAATACTACTTTGGATTCATCCTCACTGAATGTATAGGATGTAAAATAGGGAACACTTCCGCCGGAAGAAACAATGGTCTCTACCTTTTCCAAGGTTTCATAATCATACTTGTCCAAACTACTGGCCTTTGGCGAGCTGGAAAAGTTTAAAATGGTGTACTGCTCTCCATTTTTCATGGAGCGGAGCACATCCATTCGTTCAGTTTGGAATTCCCCGCCCCAAATTTCTTCAAGGCTGATTTTTTTCTTTTGTGCGGTGGAAATGGTAAGAAACCCTATAACGGACAAGAGCAGGAGGAACTGTTTTCCCATGTGTGAAAATCGATTAAAAACTCCCAAGTTTACTAATATTTATCCAAAAAATAAATTTTGGTGTTGCATTTACAACAATAATTACAGTTCTGAACAAGGTTTGTTTGCTGTAAGGTATACATAGTATAAGTCAAAGTTCAATTATATTTATATTTGATGCCTTTAACCCAGCACTATGAACACTCCTGTTGAAGGATTCTCGAAACTTTCCAAAGCCGAAAAGATAGATTGGATCGCAAAGCATTACACCAAGGACGCAGAGGCATCCAAACAGATTCTGGAGCAGTACTGGAATGCAGATGCAAAGGTGCAGAAACTGCATGATGAGTTCATAGAGAACACCATTTCCAATTATTACCTCCCTTTTGCCGTTGCCCCCAACTTTTTGATCAATGACACGCTTTATGCCATCCCCATGGCCATTGAAGAAAGTTCTGTGGTGGCCGCCGCCAGCAAAGCTGCCAAGTTTTGGTTGAACAAGGGCGGATTCAAGACGCAAATCCTGGGGACCGAAAAGGTGGGACAAGTGCATTTTATATACAAAGGGAATACGCAGACCCTCCAGACTTTTTTTGAGGAACTGGAACCCAAACTCAGAAAAAGTGTTTCCGACATTACCGAAAACATGGAGAAACGCGGTGGTGGCATCAAAAAAATTGAACTTAGGGACCTCAACGAACAAATGGAGGGCTATTACCAACTCCATTGTACGTTTGAGACCTTGGATGCCATGGGCGCCAACTTTATCAATTCCTGTTTGGAACAATTCGCCAAGACCTTGAAGGAAAAAGCTCAATCCTATGCTGCATTTTCCGAGGATGAAAAGAATTTGGAAGTGGTGATGAGCATTCTGTCCAATTATGTGCCCAATTGTCTGGTCAAAGCCGAAGTAAGTTGCCCAGTCGCCCAACTTGATAAAAATCCGGTAGCCGCTGAGGAATTTGCCAACAAGTTTGTACAGGCCATTACCATTGCCAAAATGGAACCCTACCGCGCCGTGACGCACAACAAAGGGATAATGAACGGGGTTGATGCCGTGGTCCTGGCCACAGGAAATGATTTTAGGGCCGTAGAGGCAGGCGTACATGCCTATGCGGCCAAAGATGGTCGTTACACCAGTTTAACGCATGCCGCCATTGAAGACGACACCTTTACATTTTGGATTGAGATTCCCTTGGCACTCGGCACGGTAGGTGGGTTGACCTCCTTGCACCCACTTGTAAAACTTGCTTTGGAAATCCTTCAAAATCCATCGGCCAAAGAACTCATGGAGATTGTTGCCGTAGCTGGACTGGCCCAGAATTTTGCCGCAATTCGCTCCTTGGTCACTACCGGAATCCAAAAAGGACACATGAAAATGCACTTGTTGAACATGCTCAACCAAATGGGCGCTTCGGAAAGCGAAAAACAGCAGCTCGTCCAATACTTTAAAGATCATATTGTGACCCATGCCTCGGTAAAAGAGGCCTTGGAAAAGATTCAATCCCAGTGATGCAAAAAGAGTTTTACAGCAACGGAAAACTGCTGCTCTCCGGGGAATATGCCATTCTGGATGGAGCTCTTGGCCTAGCGGTTCCCACTAAATATGGACAATCACTAAAGGTTTCTGAATCAGATTCAGGAACCTTACAATGGACCAGTTTTGATGAGAATGGAAAAATCTGGTTTCAAGCGGAATTTGGGTTGAAAGGAATCAAGATGATCAAAGCTTCGGATGAAAAAGTTTCACAAACTTTGATAGGACTGCTTTTGGAAGCCCAATCACAAAATCCCGATTTTCTATCCAAAAGCAATGGGGTTGCTATTGAGACACATCTCACTTTTCCCCGACCCTGGGGCTTGGGCACCTCATCCACATTAATCAACAATATGGCCCAATGGGCCAAAGTGGACGCCTACCATTTGCTTTGGAATGCCTTTGGGGGCAGTGGGTACGATATTGCCTGTGCACAGCACAACTCTCCCATTATCTATCAAGTGCAAAACGGCGGGTCAAAAGTCAATGAGGTGGGTTTTGATCCTTCATTCAAGGAATCCCTTTATTTTGTGCACCTCAACCAGAAGCAGAGTAGCAAGGAGGCCATCGCCGCCTATCGAAAACAGCGGTTCAACAAGCAAGACCTTGTTCAGGCTATTTCTTCCCTCACGGAAAAAATGGTCAATGCTGCTTCGTTGGGCGAGTTTCAGTCGCTTATGGAAGAGCATGAAGCCATAATGTCCAATGTCCTTCAAATTCCAACGGTAAAATCGCAACTTTTTCCAGATTATCCAGGTGCCATCAAAAGCCTTGGGGCATGGGGCGGGGATTTTATTCTGGCTGCGGGAAATGGGCAAACATTAAATTATTTTGTCAACAAGGGATTCCATACGGTGGTTCCTTTTTCAAAAATGGTGCTGTTGAACACAAATACATAACCTTGTCATGAAGAAAGTGATTGTATTAATAGGTTTTTTGGTCATTATCGGCTGCAAGGTTGAGAAGACACCATTGAGTCATGAAACTGAAACTTTGAAAATCCTTCAGCTTACCAAGCATACTTTTAAACATATCACCTATTTACAAACAGAAAGTTTTGGCAAGGTAGCTTGTAATGGCATGATTGTAATTGACAATGGTGAAGCCATTGTATTTGATACCCCGAACACCGATGCTGAATCCGATGAGCTGATTCAATGGATTGAAAAAAAATTACATTGTACAATAAAAGCTGTCATAGCTACCCATTTCCATACAGATTGTCTCGGTGGATTGGATGCATTCCATATCAAGAATATTCCTTCCTATGCCTATGCAAGGACACTGGAGCTCGCTGCCTTAAACAGTGCTCCAATTCCTCAAAATGGTTTTACCGGCCCATTGGAACTTTCCGTAGGAAACAAAAAGGTCATTTTGGATTATTTGGGCGAGGGACATACCGTGGACAATAGCATTGGTTATTTTCCAAGTGAACAGGTATTGTTTGGAGGGTGTTTGATAAAGTCACTTGGAGCCGGAAAAGGAAATCTTGAGGATGCCAATACAACAGCATGGCCTGGTACTGTATCAGATCTAAAAACCAAGTTTCCTAAAGCCAGTATACTAATTCCTGGGCATGGGAATGAAGGAGACAAAACCCTTTTAGATTTTACAATTACGCTTTTTAAAGGATAAGCATATAATTGAAAAACACCAAAAAAAGCTGTAATTCCCATTTCTATATATCCAAACAGGGCTTTCGTCAATTGGGCACCATATTCTTTTCTGACTTCCAGTAGATTTGGAGATATTTAAAATACAAGAGACATGTCTTCCATCTATAAAGTATTGGCTGCCTTACTCTGTACCCTACTATTTTATTTTCAAGCATATTCACAGATCAATGAACAAACCGATGCTCGGTTGAAAAAGTTCTTGGAAAAAAGCTCCCTTGTCACATTTAAAGAGGTGCAGTCGGACGCCATTGCATGTATTCTAAAGCACAAGGTTTATATCATCAACCGATATACGAAGAATACCTACCGGAATGATAGCACCCGCGAAGACAAATTCATTGTTTTGGACACAGGGGACAACATCATTCACTTTGAACATATCAATAGCGATACATCCCTAAATGATTTTTTGGGCATCATCAAAGATGACTTTGTTCTAAATCCACAAACCGCTCCCCTTTTTGAAGACATGCTGGACATTTTATATCCCGTGGCCGCTTGGAAGGTTGACAAAAGGGAATTTTTTTATAAAAATGACAGATGGT
This sequence comes from Allomuricauda sp. CP2A, assembly GCF_001683915.1. Classification (GTDB taxonomy): domain Bacteria; phylum Bacteroidota; class Bacteroidia; order Flavobacteriales; family Flavobacteriaceae; genus Flagellimonas. Next base: position 74,304 of record NZ_LXTT01000117.1, read on the forward strand.
ACTTTTTGCGCGATGCCTATTTCCGGACCAAGCAAGGTTTTGAAGTAACCACTGATCCCGATGGCAAAATCACTTCAATACGCTATAAAATGAAATGGGATGAACCTTTAAGTAAATAAGAAACAATACCTTATAAATACTATGATCCATAAAGTCATATAGGGCTTTCATCAATTCATTGAAAGAAAAAACCTGCACTTAATTTATGTTTAAAGGTTTAAAACCATATCATAATGAAAAAATTAAACCTTTTATTTTCTCTTCTCCTTGCTTTACTCTTTTATAGCTGTAGTTCTGATGAAAACCCAGAAACTCCAAATTCCACTCCAAATAATTTTACCATCACCGTCAGTGAAATCCAGTCCTCAAAGGCAAGTCTTGACTGGACAAAAGCTGAAGACCCCGATGGCGATGCCGTAACTTATTCCATTAGCTTGAACGGCAGTACTATTGCCCAAAAAATTTCTGTGCTCAACTATCAATTAAAAGATTTGACTGATGAGACATCTTACGATGTAAAAATCACCGCGAAAGATTCCAAAGGTGGTGAAAAGACCGCTTCAAAGACATTCTCAACCACAAGTGCACCCCTCCCAAGCGATTTTAACGTTACCGTGAGCGATATTGATTTTACAGCGTCAACCGTATCTTGGACAGCTTCGTCAACTTCAGAAAACAACACGGTTACATACTCCCTTACTTTAAATGGTGAAACAATACTGGAGAATTCCACCAGCCTGTCCCATACCCTTACCTCATTATCCCATAACACCGACTATACGGGACAAATCGTGGCAACGGCAGATAATGGACAGACCTTGATAAAGGATTTCCAATTCACCACCCTAAGGAATGGAGCTCCAGAAGCTTTTGAGTTGGTGCATGTTGCCCCAAGTTTTGGTTATACTGAATTTAGGTTTAATGCAGCAATGGACCCCGAAGGTGACATGTTGGAATACAGGGTCTTTTTAAATGATGAGGATGTTACAGAAACACTTTATGATGCCTCTGAACATGGCCCAACACCTGCCTATAACAGTCGAATAGGAGGACTTCTGGGAAACACAGCCTATGAACTCAAAATTAAGGCCATTGACCCTTATGGCAACGAATCATATAGCAATCCCATAAACTTTGTCACACAAACCACCCCACCGGAATATTTTGAAGTTGAAGTCTCTTATGTGGACGGTGAAATAGTATTGTTATGGGATAAACTGACTGAAGCCAATTTCGCATTTGGAACTGCCAACAATTTTCTTGATAAATCCATTTACATTTTGGATGGAGTCGAATATAATTTAGGTGACGCCTTTACAACAATAGGTGTCGATGAAACTTTGGCAATATTCGGAACCAATTTAATCGTGCCAAATGAGGAGCATACCTTACAACTCGTTTTGGACTGGGGTTATAATGAAAGAAAATCTTATAGTAATGAAGTCATTGTAAACAATATAATATACACAGACACAATGGCGGAAGTCAACACGGCCAAATTGTACAATTCAACAGCACAATTTTTCCCCTTACAATTCACCATAACCTTTGTTGATGGCTACATTTCAGAGTATGAGGACTTTGAAGTGGTTGAAATTAAATTTCACGACCACGTATTTGTCAACTATGCTTTCATTTCCCAAATGGAATGGAATAATGGCTATCTAACAGGTGAAATAACACAAGAAGATTTTGACCACTTGGAAAATTACAATGAAGGTTACTTAATAACACAAGATGAAGCTGGGTACCATCAATTACCATTTCAGTACACCATAGAAAACTAAAGGGATATGCCCATGTAGTTTACTAAAAGCAAAAGGGTGTAAAAAGCTCGTTACCTGTCAGTTCGAGCGCAGTCGAGAACCTAAATCAAGTTGATAATCAAGAGGTTTCGACTGCGCTCAACCTGACAAAATCAAAATTTGTTGCTTTTTAGACGGACTCTTCAATATGTTCAAAACGTATTCCTAATAAAAGGTTGCGCGTTTGTCCTCAATTTCAGCTTTTTCCTTGAGTGCATTGTACACTGCCCCATTTACACGGTTGGCCGCACTGGTGCGCAAGTTGTTGGCATAGGTGCTAAAATTCTCCATGCTGGGAGCATCTTCTTTATTGGTCACTTTTACCATAAACACCCCAGTTACTCCCTTGATCAACCCGGAGGTCTGGTCTTGGTCAAGTCCAAATGCTTTTCCAACCACTAGGGGTTCCCTTCCAGCACCGGGAATTGTAGGTGCTTTTACGGTCAAGGCTGTTGCATTGCTCAAGCTCACATTGTTATCAGAAGCAAAAGCATTCATGTCTTTTCCTTGATTAGCCGCTATGATCTGCTCTGCCTTACGTTCTTTTCTGATTTCCGGCAATGCAGTCGCCGAAGCATCTTCAGGGGTCATAAGGCCTTTTTTGTATTTCTTGGTCAATTGCACAATGGCATATCCGTTGTTTACGTTAAAGCGTCTTATGTCGCCCACACTGGTTTCATCGTTGAACGCCCATTGCACAATGCTACGCTGTGACCCCAAACCGGGAAGATTCTCTTCCATTTCCTTTATTTTGTTCACAGGTCTCACGGTGTAGCTGCTTTCCCTGGCGATGTCTCCAAAGTTCTCGGGCTCGGCATCCAAAGTGGACATTTCAAATTTGGTGGCATCTGTGAAAAGCGTATTGATGGTCTCTTCGGAGGGCTCAATTTCTCGGGAAAGTGTGGCTACCTGAACCACATCTTGCTTATCATCTATTTTAATGATATGGTACCCAAATTGGGTCTCCACCAAATCAATGGTCCCTACGGGATTGTTAAAACAAAAGTCATTGAACTCATCGGCCATGACCCCTTCTTGAAAATAGCCCAAATCCCCGCCACGTGGTGCAGAAGGTCCATCTGAGTTTTCACGGGCCAAGGTAGTGAAGATCGTACCTTCCTGTTTGGCCTCGGCCAACAGTTCCTTGGCCCTTACTTCGGCTTCCTCCTTGGTTCTTGTAATGCTTGGATTGGCTCGCTCGGCGCCTTCCCAAGTAATAAGGATATGGCTTGCTTTCACGGTTCCATTGGTTTTCTTGTCCATGATCTTGGACACGCGGTAAAAATCACCATCCTTATAAGGCCCATAAATCTCGCCAACAGACAAGCTCATCAAGGTATCTGAGGCCACGGCAGGCAAATCGTTCTTGGCTTTGTAAATGGTATCGAACTTGGTGTCTGAATTCCGGTCCAGGAATGCGGCCATATCGGTGGTGTTCTTAAACCCGGGGATGGTATCGGTAGTGTCCCTTTCCTCAGCATATTCCATGGTGTCGTTCAACAGTGCCATAATGGCCTCTTTTACTGCCGCTTCATCTTCCGCGGATGCTTTTTCTTCAAAATATACAAAGCGAATGTCCCTTGCCTTCTCTTGTTGAAATTGATCTTGGTGCTTACTGACGTAGGACTGAATCTCATCTTTGGAAACCTGAATGGTGCTATCTGGAATGGAAGTATACGGCACCCGAACGTATTGGATATCCACTTTGTTATTGGCCAATTGATAATCAAACTCCCCTTCAGCCAATGTGGCGCCTACCCCACCTTTGATCAGGTTGAAGTACATCTGTTCCTTGGCGGCTTGAATGATGGATTTCTCATCTTGCAACCAAGCATCGTATCGAAGCGGGTCGTTTGCCCTCCAGTCCGCAATGGCACTTTTAAAGATCTCTTCGTTGAAGAATCCATTTTCATCTTGAAAATCTGGAATCTGTGCATATCCTGATGTTTTTACAAACTCAATGATCTGATCACTTTCCACATCTATCCCCAAATCCTCAAATTGTTGGTTTAGGATGGCCTTTCTCACTTCTTGGTCATACACGGTGTTCACCAATTGTGTTGATGAGAAATTGGGACCGTATCTTCTGGATGCGGTTTCCACTTCTCTTCGAAACTCGTCAATGGAAATACTCTCCCCATTAATCTCAGCCACTTCGGAGCCCATTTTGCCTCCAGAAAAATTATTGCTGGTAAAGACCCCTGATATTACAAATGCGAACAAGGCCATACCAATGATCAAGATCAATATGGTTGTCCGTTTTCTAATATTCTCTAATATTGCCATTTTACTGCTTGTTTACTATAATTTCAGTGGGCGAAAATACCATTTTCTTTTCAAATAGGAAAGGGTAAAAAACGCTGGAAATTGTTAATCCTCAGCCTGTAGTGCATTATTGGACACAAATCGTCAATTCGGAGTGGTTTTTCAATACGAAGTAGTGAAAAATTGCCTGCCTGCGGCAAAGGCAGGTATCGAGAATACGATTTTTCACCCTAAAAACACTTGTTCTCGATACGCTTCGCACTCGAACTGACGTGTTTATTGGGAAAAATCAAAACATAATGCGCAATGGGTTAATCCTCAGGATGAACACGCACACTCACCAAATCAATTTTGGTGTTGGACACTTCCAAAATATGGAAGGTGAAATTCTCGATCCTTACTTCTGAATCCTGTTCGGGAATCTCCCCGGTCTCGTTCATGATCAATCCGCCCAAGGTTTCATATTCTTCACTTTCGGGCAGTTCCAGTTTATAGGTTTCGTTGATATAGTCCACCTCCAAACGGGCGGAGAATTTATATACGTTTTCGCTGACCTGCTCTTCATGGAGGTCTGTGCTATCGTGCTCGTCCTCAATTTCACCAAAGAGTTCCTCAATGATGTCCTCTACGGTAAGGAGCCCGGATGTACCTCCATATTCATCCAACACCACGGCCACACTTTTGCGTTTTTTGGTGAGTATGTTCAAAATATCCTGGATAAGCATGGTCTCTGGAACAAATTCCACGGGCAGGAGAATACTTTTTATGGTCTTTGGCTTTTTAAAGAGTTCGTAGGAATGTACATAGCCAATGATCTCGTCAATGCTATCTTTGAACACCAATATCTTGGAATAGCCGGTTTCGGTGAACAATTTGGTGAGGTTCTTTGGGGTTTCATCCAGCTCAACGGCGGTAATCTCTGTTCGGGGCACCATAACCTCCCGTGCCTTTACCGTGGAGAACTGCAGGGCGTTCTGGAAAATCTGTATTTCTGAATCGACCATATCCTCTTCTTCAACGGTTTCCATTTGTTCGGTGATATAATCTCCCAATTCCAATTTGGTGAAGGACAATTGTACCTCGTCGCCATCGGTCTTAAAGAACACCCTTAAAATAAAGTCCGAAACCTTGATCACAAACCAAGAGATGAACGAGAACAATATGTAAAAGAAATAGGCGGGGACAGCTAAAAACTTCAATAGGGTATTGGAGTAAATCTGAAAGAGCACTTTGGGCAAAAATTCTGCCGTAAATAGAATGATCAGGGTTGAAATTACGGTTTGGGACACCAGGCTGAAATCCGTCAACAAGGCATTTAAAAACTCATTGCTTGTAGGGAGCAAGCTTTGGAACCACTCCATAAGCACATCACCCATGAACAAACCATAAATGACCAGGGCAATATTGTTGCCTATGAGCATGGTGGCGATAAATTTTGAGGGTTTATCGGTAAGCCATGTGAGCAATTTGGCCAAAAGGCCTTCTTGTTTCTTTTCAATTTCTATGTGGATCCTGTTGGCAGAAATAAAAGCGATCTCCATTCCTGAAAAGAAAGCCGAAAACAGTAATGATAGGACTATAATGATTACCGAGGTGTCCAAGGCTATTGCTGATTATCCTTTTTATGTTGTTCAAAACGTTTGCGGTATCTTCTTCTAAAGATGAACATGGCAATTGAGATCACCGCAAAGAAAATAAAGATGTAGGTTTCCTTGGGGTCTATGCTCCAAAGGGTTATGATCTTGTAAATGGAAATGACGGCCACGGCCAAGTAGAGGTATTCTGTATATCGTAAAAATTTGATCATATTATTCTTCTTCTTTAATAGTCATAAGGCCATAGGTTTTGTGGGCCTTAAAGAAACTGAAATCCTTGTTGAAATCCATTCCTTCACCGTCCATTACGGTTCCGTCCTCCGGATTGGTATAGGTAAAGGTCTCTTCTGTGAAAATCCAATTGTTCTTTCTATCGAAAAACAGTTGGGGTGTTTCCAGCTTTTTTCCGTCATGGCTCTCGATCACCACATTCCCTTGCAAATCTATCAAGTTGGTCTGTGAATACACAATGCCATAGTCTGCGGTGACCACACTCTTTTGGTCTTTCTCGTTGTAGAAATCAACCTTAAGTCCTTCTGGAAAGGTACGGAATTTAAAGCTTTGATTGTCAAAATCCTCGGATATGGGGCTTTTGAGCACCGCTATGACCCTTGATTTTGATGAATCTTGCGAACTTAATTCCTCAATGCTCTCGGTATATGTTAAGGTAAAATTTTGGGCCACGCCTTGCGGAAAAATGGGTTTGACGGCTTCTTCGCCCACCCTTTCATAATTGTCCCCACAGGACATAAAAAGGATTGCCACGGCAAAAACCGTGGCAAAACACTTTAGTATATTTTCAGATGTTTGTTTCACCTTATAGATTGGGCACCTTAACGCTACCACCTACCCAACAGCTGAACGAAACTGTTTTTCCGGCCATTCCGGAATTAAAGATCATTTCTTTGCTTGGGGCTCTTTCAGCATAACTGGATGCTGTTTGGCTGGCACGGCTTCCCAAAGAGGGGTCCACACGTCCTGCTTTTACGGCCATATCAGCAGCTTTCCAATAGATAGCTCTTTTTTCAAACGGTGTGCTTCCACAATCGTTGGCACTGCTGGCATAAAGGTTGGCGATCAACAAATATGCTTTTCCGTTGGCCGGATTGGCATCAATGGCTTTAAGGGCATAGCTTCTGGCCTGCGACTTGCTGGTTCTGCGCACTGTAGTGGCAATTTTGTATAGGATATCCGATTTTTTATAGGAATCTGTTTCCAATTCCACCGCTTTGTTGAAATCGGCAATGGCTCCATTGGTATCTCCTGATTTTTGTTTTAGGGCACCTCCATATAGGTATGCGCTTGCTGAAGGTTCCAAGGCCAATTGGGCCTCAAACAACTTTCGGAACATGGGATCATCAGTACATTCTTTGGAGAACATTCTACCCACGGCTCTTTTTACCCAGGCGACATCTCCTTTTTTCTCCTCATAGCTTTTTTCATAGAGCGGGATAAGGTTGTCACAGTCTGCCAATGCCCCCAATTTGGAATCGATACTTGAAGCGACCTTACCATAAGATTCGGAGTTGGTACTGGCAACCCTTAGCATTCTTTTTTCTTTGGAAGTAATTGTTCCGGTGGAATCCTTGGGAAGCAATTTGGTGATGACATCAGTCAATTTTTGATTTTCAGCCTCAACCTTTTCAGTTACATCATCATACGTATCAAATACATCTTGAAGGTCTTTTTTACCCGCAGAGTGCAAATCCACCAAACTGGAGAAATATAGGTACAATGCTTTGGGGTTGGTAAAATTCTCCCTGTCTTTTTTGAAGGCTTCATCCAACATTTTAAAGATCTCTTCGTCTGATGCCATTTTGTTATCATAAAGCAACAGGGCCTTATCTATCATGACATCGGCTACAGCGTAATTTTTTGGGAAATACTTCATGCTGTTGTCATATAATGACAACAATTCTTGGATGTATCCATCCTTATCTGCCCCGGAGGAATTCTCTATCTTGTGCGACAAGATTCTTTCCCCATATGAAAAATTGGCCTTGTTAATGTCCGGACAACTTTCATATACCATTTTCCATGGTTCATAGGCAGCGTCGTAGTTTTTTACTTTTGCGTGTTCCGCGTAAATGGAAAGATTGGTCATACACTCTGGGTTCTGTGCCTGAGCCATACTTAATCCCATCGTCATAAAGACCGCTATCATCGTTAAGTAGTGTTTCTTTTTCATCTTACTAGTATTAAAGTGGTTAAAGTACAAATTTTCATTAAAAAATCCTCTTATAAGGATTCATATGGTCGGTTAATTATGATTTTTTTAAAAAAATGGCCCCATCAATTTATTTTTCTCTTTTGAAACCACCTTGCATTTAATGATAACCCTACATTGATTTTTAAATAACTTTCTTCTATCAAGGCGGCATCCGTGGTTCCCCTTCTGCCCAATTCAAATCCAATGTTCAAGTTTGAAAAGGCAGAATCATAGGTTACGCCACCCATCGGTAATCCTAGTCCAAAAGTTATGCCAAAATTGTTTATTTCCTTGTTGTTTACCTCCAAGCCACTCACATCATACCGTAATCCGGCCCTGTATGTGATCCTTTTAAAATAGCTTGACAATGAACGGTAGTCCGGTACCCAATACCCTCCAAAGGCGTAGGTACTTGCGTCATTATAGGTAACATTATCCAAAGCCAAGAAGGTGTTTTCAAAATCACTGAACTGCTGAAAACTGTACTCACCCCCTAAAAACCATCTTTTATCTTCACCAAATCCCAATCCCACAGTTGTTCTTGTAGGCACCTTTAATTCGGTGTTCCTGCGATTGGTTGCATCCAAATTTACATCAATCACCTCAATTTCATCCCCAGTGACCAAAGAGAAAGACCCCAATCGCTGTGAATTTTTGGATACAAGGTTGGCCTGGGTGTTTACCCGAACCGAGGTGAACAAGGTGTATTTGTCCTTTATGGTAGGGGTGTAGTTTAAGGCGTAGTTAAAGTCATACCCATTTATACGGGACTCCCGATTGTCCAAGGTGCCGAATTGCACATTTTCCACACTTTGGATGCGTTGATACTCCAATGTGCCAAAATTAAAGTTCACCGTTGCCCCCAAACTAAGGTTCTTGATGGGCTCAAAACCAACGGACATATAGATTCGGTTCAATCCGCCCTCACCTGTAAAAACATTGGTGACGTTGTCCCCGGAACTAGTGGCGGTCTCATCCCTAAGGCTATACCCCACGGATGATAGCGGCATCAGTCCGAAACCTACCCCAACTTTGTTGGCCAGAGGGAAGCCAATGGACAGATAATCCAGATTGGTCGATGAAATACGCTGCTCCTCGGTCCAATCCTTCAATCTGTATTCTGTATGGCCGATCCCTGCGGTATAGGTGGTAAGCCTTAACTTGGAATAGGCCGCCGGATTTTGAAGGTTGATGTGGATACTATCGGCATACATGGCCATTCCGCCCATCATTTGGTTATCCACCGTACCGGAATTTCTAAGATCTCCTATCCCAAAATATGAATATGGCGATATGGTACCGTTTTGCGCAAAGATGCCCTGTGCAGTCACGCAAAAAAAAGCAATCAAAAATTTCTTAACCATCTAACGTTTGTTGTATTCCAGCAAGTAATTTAGCCCCTCTAGGAGAAATTTAGAATTCGCAAATATGGTGTTTTTTAGCCTTTTCGCAAAAAATTGGGCGTCACCGCCTGTTAAAATAACTGTTAAATGTTGAAAACGATTGCGATACTGGTCAATCACCCCGTCCACTTCCTGCGTAACCCCATTGATCACCCCACTGTGCATGCTGGCTGCGGTGGAATTTCCAATAAAGTCCAAAATATCTTCGGGTTCCAACAACGGAAGCGCTGCGGTTTGATCGTGCATGGCCCTATATCGCATTCGAATCCCCGGTGAAATGGCCCCTCCTACATATTCCCCAAAATTGTTGACCATGTCATAGGTAATGCAGGTGCCGGCATCGATTACCAGCGTGTTTCCCCTGAAATTATGATAAAACGCAGCCGTGGCCAAGGCCACACGGTCCATCCCCAAGGTCTGGGGTGTGGCATAACTGTTCTTAAAAGGCACCTTGGAGTCGTGGGTGAGCACATGCACCTTGCAGAACAAGGCCACAATATCGCGTTCTTTTCGGTCCAATTTGCCCACTGAGGAGATAAGGGCATGGCCAATTTTAGGGTTCTGTTCAAAGAGTTCCTTGACCTTGGAGAGAAACAGTCCGGATTCCGAACTTTGGTCATAGATGAGGTTACCATTTTCAAAAACGGCATATTTAATTAGGGTGTTGCCAATGTCTATGACCAGATTCATGGTACAAAGATGAAGAATTGCAAAAAAAGGAATGCCTTTTTTGAGGTTTTTGTTTGTATATCCTAATTTTGAAATTATATTTGCACCCGCTTAACAGGCATGGTACCTTAGCTCAGTTGGTAGAGCAACGGACTGAAAATCCGTGTGTCCCTGGTTCGATTCCTGGAGGTACCACGAAGTGGCAACTACAAAAAGCCCATCCAATTTGGATGGGCTTTTGTTTTGGAACAAAACGGAATCGAAGTTTATGCTGAGCAAAAAACTATGTTTTTTGTTGAAGTAATACCCTGGAGGTACCACAAAAAAACCCGCAAACTGTGTTTGCGGGTTTTTTGTTTTTTAGTTGACAATTCGGTTGACAGAACATCCTTATTATAAATAATAAGGTAGAGCTTATTGGCAATTTTTGCGCCTGAATTAAAACGTAACTGACTGAAGCTCCTTTCCCAACTCATGGATGGTTCCTTGGATTAATTTTAGACGCTCCTCGGACACGGTGGCCCTACCCGTGGCATATTGACGCATCAAAGAGGGATTGATCTTTGCCCTCCTTGCAATTGCGGTGATCTTGACCTGTGGAACAAGGTGAAAGAAAGATTCAATGTTCATTTTAAACTCATATCCTTGGATTGGCAAAACCTCATCGATCCAATCCTCTTCCAACTCCACGGCAGTTTCAACATAATCGTCGACCGCAACTTTAATGTTCTTTTTCAATTCTTCTAGAGTATCGCCATAGGCAGATACAACACCTGGAAGATTTTGGGTAGTGCCCCAATACGTTCCATCGTCTGCTTTCTCCACAAACACTTTTACTGATTCCATTCCTCTTGCTTTTTGATGCCTTAAAAATCAACTCCAGAATTTTTATTTGATCCCGGCTTGTTTTAAGATAGATTTCACAGTGCCCAATGGAACATCCTTTTTGGGATGCGGTATGGTTACAAGCCTTTTTTCTTGGGGTGTTTGTAATGATGGTGGCTTCCTTTGGTCCTGACCAATTTCCAACCATCACTTTCCACTATCTTAATCAACTGACTTGATTTCACTAAACAAAATTATAACAAAAATGTTATGTAACAAAATTGTTATA
>NZ_LXTT01000153.1 GCF_001683915.1 Allomuricauda sp. CP2A
GAATTAAATATTAGTAAGTCTATTAGCTATTTAAGGAAAAAAACCAATGAGAAAATAGAACACATACTGGTAAAGAATGGTCAATTCGTCAAGGAAGGAGAAATACTTGCCGTTATGGAAAATAACGCCAACAACAAAGATATAGAACTAATTCAAAACAAGTTAAACAGCATCCTTGATTCAGGCTTTTTAAATCATTACTCAGTCCAGACTCAATTTCCTTTAAACGTTAGATTAGGAGGAATGAATACCCCCTATCGTGATTTTGTTTCAAAATATCAGCAGTACTTAGAGGCTAGTTTTATGTCCCCAAAAAAAACTTTAATTAACGAGAGAATTAAACGAAGTCGAACCAGGCTGGTATTTTTAAAAAATAAAAGACTAATCATAGAGGAGGAAAAAACTCAAGTTGCCAAATCTTACTATTTGGAGCAAAAGAAGTCTCTAATTACAAATCACGGTAGAATTCATGAATTCGAACAAGCATTGACCAAGTATTTAGAACGCAAGAACAGGACAGACAATATTAAAGATTCGATTAGCCTACTTGAAATGGAAATTGATTTCATGAATGACTTCATATTACCAGAGACAACACCAACATTTCTTCCAAAAAAGGGTCTTTACTCCAGTCTATTTGAACTTAAAAGTAAAATTGAAGAATGGGAGTCTAAATATACTGTCAAGAGCCCAATTTCAGGTAAAGTATTGTATTCTTACCCTCAAGCCGTATTCAATGATCAATCGATAAATGATACAATCTTCGTCATTATCCCCAATGAATTAAAAAGTCTTGAGGCACAACTAAGAGCAAAATCAAACCATCTAAAAGAAGTCAAAGAGAATTCATTAATCTTATTAAAATTCCAACAACATCCATTCAAGCATTTGGATGAGGTTCGAGCTAAAATTTCTTCGATAGAAAAATATACTCATAATGAGGAAACAAACTGTAAGCTATCTTTTGATTCAAATGTAGTAGCCTTAATGTTTGATGAAAAATTTGATCTTAAGGAAAATATTGTTGGCGAGGGAACCATTGTAATAAGAGAAACAAATTTATGGGACAATCTGTTTTCTCAAATATTTGAATCAGTAAATAAATTACCAGAAGACTAGGCCCTAATTATTACATTTTAACTGTAACACTCTCAAATCAGAAAAAGTATCCGTATTTATCTATGATCAGTCTTTCCTTTTCTTTTACCAATAATACTGTATTATTATCATAATACTTTTTATATTGCTCCCTTATTGAAGTGTTAGTAGGCTTTTGATTTGCATCTAGAACTTTTTTCATTTCGGCCTGCTTATAACCTAATATATCACTATTCAACAATAAGTCTTTTTGAATGTGTTCAGTTCTTATCACGAAATTCAAGAAGTTATTTTCTTTGTCGTGTTTGAAGGCCGATTGAAAATTCCCGATTGTATTGATTTTGTTTGCTTTGTAAGTAAAAAGTTTTAAATATCTATATGATAAAAGGCCTATTTCAGTCGATATTTCACATTCTTTATAACCCTCTCCAATGGAAATTTCAGGTTTTGAAATAACAATCTCTAGCCATGACCGAAAATTGTGCATATTATTAGGATCTGAATAAAGGGTATTCCAAATTTTCATGTTCAATTGAGGGTATTTTTTTGGTATAAATTTTTTCTCAATGTCTTTGGGTATACTTTTAAACTCCCTTTTTTGAATCTTAGCGACCGTTTTAAATAATCCGCCTTTCCCCATACAACCAAAAGCCCATAAAGAAACGTACCAATCCCAAGGGTTTCGAATATTGCCAATCTTAAGTTTGTCGTCAAAATTTCCAATTAGGCCTGGATGAATTGAATCATATGTGTTATGAACCCCCTTAAGAACATAATTATCCTTAGCAAGTGAAATAAGTATATCCTTTGTATAGGAACTACCTGTCTTTTGTAATTCAAAATAAATGAATTTCTCAGCAATCAACATTTGATAAAAGGTTTCTAATGTTATATTCCATCTAAAAAACGTTGTGCAGCGATTTTATCGCCAATAAAGTGTTGTCATGGATTTTTTGAACGACTTCATAACCTATACTGTTAATGTTTAATTTGAACCAATCTGTATAAATTATTTTTTTATTGTCTTCAAGAATAAGCATTGGCTTACATCGATTAATCAAGTCAAGGCCTCCTGCTATAGCCTCTTTCTCATATCCCTCAACATCAAGTTGAATAATTGACACATACCTGTTTTCAGGTATAAGATCATCCATCCGCCTAATTTCCACATCAATAGTTTTTCCTTTTCCATTATCTTCTTTTAATATCCTACTTGCTCCGCCTAAACGAATTCCTGAATTTGTTTCAATAAGCATTTTTGATTTTGTATTTGCTTCTCCAAGCCCGTAATTGAACAATTCAACATTTTTTAAATTATTGATTTGAGAGGTAATTTGTGCGCATCGAAAATTTTCCAAACAGGGTTCAAAAGCCCATATTTTCTTGTCTTTACCGATTGAAGCTGATATCCCGGGAAGAAAGTCTCCAAAAAAGGTGCCAGCGTGAATCACATCACCTTCTCCACAATTCTCCCTTATAAACTCAATGGTATCAGGTTCAAATACCTCTCCTCGTAAAATTTTTTGGACCGCAGGCCTCTTTTGAGAGGAAAATGGGACAAAATACCAGCCATAACTATTACTTCCCACAAGTCCATACAATATTTCTTTAGATTTATTTATTGATATTGTCATCTACTTGATATAACA
>NZ_LXTT01000129.1 GCF_001683915.1 Allomuricauda sp. CP2A
TTTTGAAGCAACAATCTATTGGAAACTGCGTCATGCTGAACTCGTTTCAGCATCCCATCACATATTTTCATCCAATACATATAAAATGTGACCCTGAAATAAATTCAGGGTGACGAAAACCTATGCTATTTTAACATCTTATGATCATAGTCAATAATAATAAAGGTAAAATAGAAAATTGCACAACGGGTTCCCGTAATTCCTTTTCTACTTCATGAAAACCAAAGTTTTGATGGTCTGCTTGGGAAACATTTGCAGATCACCATTGGCCGAAGGCATTCTGCAATCCAAAGTAGATTTCGATACCGTTTTAGTGGATTCCGCCGGTACCGCTGGGTATCATGTGGGAAACCCTCCCGACCCAAGATCGGTTGCCGTGGCCCAAAAATATGGGTTGGACATCAGTGCCCAAAAATGCAGACGGTTTTCCAGAACGGATTTTGATGAATTTGATTTCATCTACGTGATGGACCGAAACAACTTTTCTGATATTGCCAGTTTGGCCCGAAATCAACAAGAAGCCGAAAAAATAAAATTGTTGCTCAGCGAAGTCAATGTGGGCATCCATGAAGTTCCCGACCCCTACCATGGCGATGAAGATGGATTTGAAGATGTGTATCAAATGATCGATTTGGCTTGCGAGGCAATTGCGAAAAAACTAAATTGATCTTATGGAAGAAACGCAGGAACAAGCTAAACCTGGTTTGGTGGTGGGCAAATTATACTTGATTCCCACTACATTGGGCGATAATGCTCCCCTGGAGGTATTGCCCATTTCCCTTAAGGGAACCATTGAAAAAATTGACCACTATATTGTGGAAAATGAAAAGACGGCCCGGCGTTTCATCAAAAAAGTGAGCCCCAACAAACCACAACCCAGCCTGCACATACAAAGTTTGAACAAATACACCAAGCCCGAGGTGATTCCTTCTTTTTTGGATCCCTGTATTCACGGGCATGATATTGGCGTGCTTTCGGAAGCGGGATGCCCTGGAATTGCAGATCCCGGGGCCGCGGTGGTTCGTGTGGCCCATGAAAAAAGGATCCAAGTGGTTCCTTTGGTAGGCCCCTCCTCTATTTTAATGGCCATGATGTCCAGCGGAATGAACGGCCAAAACTTTGCGTTCAACGGCTATTTGCCCATAGACCATAAAGAGCGTAAGGCCATGATAAAAAATTTGGAGCATCTTTCCCGGGAAAAGGGACAGTCCCAAATATTCATGGAGACACCTTACCGAAACAACAAATTGCTCAAGGAACTCATCAAGATACTGCACAAGAGCACGCGATTGTGCATTGCTTGCGACATTACACTCCCTACCGAGTTCATACAGACCAAAAGTGCCCACGAATGGAGTGAAATTGAAATCGACTTGGATAAAAGGCCTACCATCTATATCATTCAGGCATAAAAAAACCCAGAATAAAATTCTGGGCTTTCGCTAATTGTTACCTTGCCACTATATTTTTGGATTCTTCCTTTGCGGAATCTTGGATGTATCGTATCCAGCGAATTTTTTCATGTAGTATGAAATGCTACTTCCGTAGGCATCAGCAACATCTTCCTGTCCGTAGGAACGTAAATACTTCTTTACATTTCCAGCCCCGGCCAAATGTGCCGCGGCCAAAATACCCGATTCAGTTACCTCAACTCCACCGATCCGTTTTCCCGAAAAGCGCTTGATGTCACGTCGCAAAATCCATTTGTTCCGGGCCACGTTAATGTCAAAAGCTTTTTCTTGGAGTATGGGGTCGTTCAAAAAAGTGTCGATATCATAAACTCCCATCAAACTTAGGGTGCTTCCCCCAAACTGATATTTTCCCAAATACCCCAATGTATTCACAACGTGGTATTTTCCTTGGGATTCTTTAAAAGCCAAGGCGTCTTTAAAACCATTGTAGGCTTTTCCCAAAAAGGGAGGGGTGATTTTTGCAACTCCTTGCAATGCCAAGGAATCTTTGGGAGCGGGTATTTCAAAGCTTGTAGTCACCTTCAATGAATCTGGAATCTCCACATCCACTTTTTTCATTACGGTGTACGTACCAAAACTCGTCAAAACTACAATCATGGCAAGATGTAGTATAAAACCTATCCATCTTTTCATAATGTTCATATTTGTGATCTCAATACATATACGTATCAAAAATCAATTTGGCCGGCAAATATAGGGGGAGATATGTTAACGGTTACCCTAAAGCTCCTAAGATTTTCTTAAATGAGGCCTAAAATCCGTTAAAGTGCTGAAAATTAACGGTAAAGAGCACTATCTAAGGACCTTTTGGGAATTGAGCCATTGGATGTACTGCACCTTATTTCGGTTGTGTTGCGCCAAGGTTTTGGCAAATTTATGGTAGCCAAAGTTGGAAACATCGGCCACAAAGTAGAGGTAATCGTGTTTTTCGGGGTTCAAAACGGCCTCAATGGATGAAATATCGGGCATGGTGATCGGCCCTGGCGGAACACCCGCATATTTATAGGTGTTGTAGGGCGAGTCCATCTCCAAATCGCGGTACAAAACCCGTTTTATGATGGTATCGTAATTGCCCGTTTGCTTTTTAATGGCAAAGATCACGGTGGGGTCTGCCTGCAACAGAATCCCTTTTCGTATTCTATTGAGGTATACGCCAGCCACACGGGGTCGCTCATCCACTTTTGCGGTTTCCTTTTGAACCACAGCGGCCAAGGCAATGACTTGGGAAGGAGTTAAGTCAAGATCTTTGGCTTTCTGCAACCGCTCCTCGTTCCAATATCGTTGATATTCCTTCCACATACGATCCCTGAAGTCCTCTGCATCGGTGTTCCAGAAGAACTCGTAGGTGTTCGGCAAGTACATGCCCAATTTGCTGTCCTCATCAAAGTTTGATTCATTCAAAAAACCAGCGTCATTAAAAGCTTGAAGCAATGAAAGACTGTCCGCTTCAATCTGTTCCGATATACGCCCTGCCAAAGATTCCAAGGATTCCTGGTTATTGAAGGACACATTTACCGGTAAATTGGCACTGCGGAGCGTGTTGATGATCTCATTGTTGTTCACCCCCTTTTTTAGGGCATATTTTCCCGCCTTAATATTGGTAATGTATCCCTTTCGTTGGGCCACTGCTTCAAAAGTGGACAGATCTTTCAACAAAGGCTCCAAAGAATCTTTGACCTCAGAAAAGGTGGCATCTGATGTAATGTACACAAAAGCCTCTTGATTATTAAATTGGGTGTTTGGACTGAAAATGGCGCTATAGATCTGGTAGGCGATGAACCCACAGATCAAAAGCCCCAAAATAGCTGTTGCCCAAAGTACTTTTTTAAGATGCATTCGTATTTATCTTTTGAAACATGATTTCATTCTTGAATCCGGTGCTGGTCCGTATCCATTCTTTTTTCACCCCGACTTTTTCAAACCCCATTTTTTCAAAAAGATGGATGCTGGCCTTATTTTCCTCCAAAATATTGGCGTACAACTGATGTAAATTGAGCGTTGAGAACGCATAATCACACATGAGTTTCATGGCCTCCGCCCCCACTCCTTTGTTTCGGTCTGAAGGATTGGCAATGACAATCCCCATTCCAGCCCTGCCGTGTTTTGGGTCGAAATCAAACAAATCAATCAAGCCAATGCAGACATCATGGGTGTTGCAAATGCACAAACGCAACTGTTTTACTTCGTAAATGTCCCGATGGGCGTTATCCAAATAAAGTTTTAGGACTTTCTTGGAATAGGGTTTTAAGGTGCCGCTGATTTCCCAAATGGAGGTATCGTTCTCCAATTGGTAGAGGAATTCCAAATCATTGGGCTCCAAAGCCCTTAAACGCACCTGTTTTCCTTTAAGATTCAGCATGCTATCTCTCCTTTATAGACCTGAACAGCGGGTCCTTTTAAATAAATATTGGTGTAGTGCCCGTTGTTTTGTTCAAAGCTGATGGACAAATCCCCGCCAGGCGTGCTGATCTTTACGGTATTGGAAGTTGTTTTTCCCGATTTGTGCATGGCGATGGCCACCGCAGTGACCCCAGTACCGCAAGAAAAGGTTTCATCCTCCACCCCCCTTTCATAGGTGCGCACCTGAAATGTATCTGCATCTGATTGTTCCACAAAGTTGATGTTGCTTCCAGCTTTGCCATAAAGCCCAAAGCGCAACTTTTCGCCTTCTTTGAACACGTTAAAATTCTTGAGGTCCTCAACCAATTGCACATGGTGAGGCGAGCCCGTGTCCAAAAAGGTATAGTTGGTTTTTTCACGGATTTCATCTACATCCACCATTTTTAAATTGACCACATCACCTTCAATGCTGGCATGGTGCAATCCGTCAACCGCTGTAAATGTGGCTTCATTGCCTATGACACCCAAATAATGGGCAAAGGCCACCAAACACCGTCCACCGTTGCCGCACATGCTGCTTTCACCACCATCAGCATTGTAATAGACCATCTTAAAATCCGACATTTTGTCATTTTCGAGCAAAATCAAGCCATCCGCCCCCACTCCAAAGCGCCTATCACACAGCTGAGCGACCAGTTTGGTATTGTTTTTGGGAAATATATTCTGGCGATTGTCGATGATCACAAAATCGTTCCCTGTTCCTTGATATTTGAAAAACTGCAGTTTCATAATCGCTACAAAGGAACAAATATAGCGTATTCTTTAAGGATTTTTTTGCAGTTAAAAGGGAGTTAAACCGACAAAGCCAAAAAATGAATTCCTTTAATTTTGTTGAAACTGAATGTTAAAAAAATAAAGAATTATGAAGAAAATAGGCAGTTTGCTCCTAGTGTCCGTATTTGCAGGCGCAATTACACTGGGATCGTACAAATTATTTTTTGAAAAAGACCATTATAAATGGGTGCCTTCCGAGCAGGAAACTCCATTCCTGACCACAAGTAACATACCAAGCTCAGCCAAAGGGGCTGGTATCAATGAAGTTGATTTTACCCTGGCTGCGGAAAAAACGGTGAACTCCGTGGTCCACGTAAAAAACCTGACCATCAGCAAAGGGCCAAGCAGCCTTTCTGATTTCTTCTACGGTTTTGAACGCCAACAAACCCCTCAGGTAGGGTCAGGCTCCGGTGTAATCATAACCCCAGACGGTTATATTGTGACCAACAACCACGTAATTGCCAATTCCAGCCAATTACAGGTCACCCTAAACAATAACAGAACCTATGAAGCAGAGGTAATCGGCGCCGACTCGGAATCTGATATTGCCCTATTGAAGATTGATGCGGAAGAAGCACTCCCCTATTTGGCTTTTGGGGATTCAGACAATACCAAGATCGGGGAATGGGTGCTCGCTGTTGGGAACCCGTTTAATTTGACCTCAACCGTGACCGCAGGAATTGTAAGTGCCAAAGCCCGTTCTTTGGGCAGAAACCAATCCTTTATTCAGACCGATGCCGCCGTTAACCCTGGAAACAGTGGTGGGGCATTGGTCAATACCAATGGTGACCTGATCGGAATCAATACCGCCATCACCTCCCAGACCGGTTCCTATGTGGGATATGCCTTTGCCGTGCCCAGCAACACGGCCAAAAAAGTGGTGGAGGACATTATGGAATATGGGGACGTTCAGAAAGGACTTTTGGGGATCAGAGGTGGTGACCTTAACCCCGAAGTGGCCAATGAACTTGGCGTTGATGACCTGGAAGGGGTGTATGTGTCGGACGTAACCGAGGAATCAGGAGCTGATGAGGCCGGTTTACAATCAGGCGACATCATAAAACAGGTGGATAACATTACAGTGCATAAATTCTCCGAACTGTCGGGCTATCTTTCTTCCAAAAGACCCGGGGATGTTGTAAAAGTGACCATTGATCGAGATGGCAAAAACTTCACCAAAAATGTTACCCTCAAAAAACAAATGACCGTTCTCCTTCCCGCTACGGGATTCTTGGTAAAGAACCTTTCCAAAGCGGACAAGAAAAAGTTTGGTATTTCCAAAGGTGTAAAAATCATTGATGTTCCAGAACGATATAGTAGATACGACTTGCGCAACAAGGTCATTATAAAGGTAAATGACACAGATATAGATAACATTGAGGACGCGGAAGAGCAGTTCGGAAAAGTTTCACAATTCGGAAGGACCAGTTTTACCATGATCAACGAGAATGGTGAAAAAGAGCATATCATCTTCTAATATAAAGTGAAGGATTCACACTTAAAAACACCCTTTTTTGGGTGTTTTTTTGTGCCCAAATTCTTTTACGAAAACGTTTGAAAATAGCTAATTTAGCCCCAACTACAACTCAACAAATACAAACAAACAACTATGGGAGAAATCAAATCCTATGAAAAAGAGCTTGCCTTTCAGGCTGATAGAAGAAAGGCAACCACCGAATTTATAAAAATCATCAGTGACCTTTGGTACGACAAGGCCATTGAGGTGGTCCTTTTCAAAAACCAGATTATCGATAAGAATGTAAGCGATATCATCAACCTGCACGAGTATGCTGGGGAATTTGTGCAAAAGCCCATCTCCATTTTTGACTCTGTTGAAATATTGAGGGCCATAAACGACATCAATTTACCACCTGCCAAGTTGGACATTGGAAAGCTTACCTACGAATACCATTCCGACGACAACAACCACCTCAACGTAAAGGCTTTTGTTGTGGATAAGCTGAAGGATGCCCAGCAGACCAAGGAAATAAAGCCCAAGGATGTGGTGCTGTATGGTTTTGGGCGCATAGGGCGATTGGTGGCCCGGGAACTTATGGCCAAGACCGGAAGGGGAAGCCAATTGCGCCTCAGGGCCATAGTGGTTAGAGGGGAATTGAACCAAGAGGTTTTGGAAAAACGCGCCGCGCTACTAAAAACCGACTCCGTGCATGGACAGTTTATGGGAACCGTGGACGTGGATGCCAAAAACCAAGCCCTCATCATTAACGGCACCACGGTAAAGTTTATCAGTGCCAACAAACCCGAAGATATCGATTACACAAAATACGGAATTTATAGTGCCTTGATCATTGACAATACAGGTGCTTTCAGGGATAAAGAGTCGCTTTCCAAGCATTTAGAATCCAAAGGTGCCAGCAAGGTGTTGCTTACTGCCCCAGGAAAAGAAGTCCCCAATATAGTGCATGGTGTCAACCATAAGGAGTTTGACCCGGACAAGACAAAAATCTATTCCGCAGCTTCCTGTACCACCAATGCCATTACCCCCATTCTAAAGGTCATTGAGGATTCCCTCGGGATAAAAAAGGGCCATTTGGAGACCATCCATGCCTATACCAATGACCAGAATTTGGTGGATAACATGCACAGCAAGTACCGAAGGGGACGTGCCGCCGCACTGAACATGGTCGTGACAGAAACAGGTGCAGGGTCTGCCGTTGCCAAGGCCCTACCCTCGCTCAAGGGCAAGCTGACCTCCAATGCCATTCGGGTGCCCGTGCCAAATGGTTCATTGGCCATTCTACATTTAGAGGTAAAAAACAAGACCTCAAAAGAAAGTATCAATACCATTTTAAAGAAATATGCCCTGGAAGGCGATTTGGTGGAACAGATTAAATATTCACTGAGCAATGAGCTGGTTTCCACGGATATTGTAGGCACCTCCGCCCCTTCCATTTATGATAGCAAGGCCACGATTGTTTCCTCGGACGGAAAAAGTGTGGTGCTTTATATATGGTATGATAATGAATATGGCTATTCGCACCAAGTCATAAGATTGGCGAAATATATAGCCAAGGTTAGGCGTTATACCTATTACTAAGAATTGGGAAAAGTGGGCACACCTACCCAGTAAATAGGTTTTTCTTTTGATTTTAGGTTTATTGGTGTAATTTCGCCCTACCCTTAATCTAAATTATTTACGAGAATATATTGACCATGAAGCATTTACGATTTTTAATTGCACTAGCCCTACTTGCACCTTTCTTTTCATCTTTTGCACAAGAGGAAACCTCGGAAAATCAAGACATGACCATAAAAGGTCAGTTTGAGGACATGGAAAGAAAGTCCACCAACTATAGGTCTGGAAATGGGGTTCCCTATGAAGTGATCCGTCTGGCCAGCTTGAACGAAGTAAAGAGCAACGTTTTTGATTCCATCAATACGGCCAACAAATCCATTAAGGACCTTTCGGCCACTATTGCTGCCAATAAAGCCGAAATAGAGGACCTTAATGCCAAGCTGCAGGATACCACCACTAAGCTGAACTCGGTGACCGAGGAAAAGGACAGCATTTCCTTTTTTGGAGCCTTGATCAGCAAAGGAACCTACAACTTTATTCTCTGGTCCATCATTTTTGCGCTTTTGTTGTTCCTACTGTTCTTCATTTACCGTTTTAGGAACAGTAATTTCTTGACCCAACAAGCCAAGGCAGCCTTGGCCGATTTGGAACAGGAATACGAACAGCACAGACGAAGGGCCTTGGAGCGCGAGCAAAAAATAAGCCGTCAGTTGCAGGACGAATTGAACAAGCAGAAAAAATAAAGTCAAGGCTTCCGAAAGGGAGCCTTTTAAAATTAAAGCCAAAATGACCATCAAAAAGGCAACCGTTTCAGATTTGGAGCTAATAGTTCCTCTTTTTGATGCCTACAGGGTGTTCTACAAACAGCCTTCGGATTTGGAAGCGGCAAGAGGTTTTTTAAAAGAACGCTTTTCAAACGATGAAACCGTAATCTTTATCGTTCTTGAAAATGAAGAACCCGTAGGGTTTACCCAACTGTACAAGACTTTTTCATCGGTATCGCTCCTGCCCTCCTATATTCTAAACGATCTATATGTCGCCCCAGAATATCGAAAGAAAGGCGTAGGAGAGGCATTGTTGAATCAAGCCAAATTGCATTGCCAAGAAATGGGCTACAAAGGATTGGCCTTGGAGACTGCGGTGGACAATCCCGCCCAAAAATTATATGAACGTTTGGATTGGGAAAAAGATACGGGCCACATTCATTACTTTTGGAAAGATTCAAACGCCTAGCCCATTTTTAGGCATTTTCACTTGCACCCATGCGAATAGACATCATAACAGTACTGCCCGAGCTATTGACGAGTCCCTTTGAGGCCTCCATTCTCAAAAGGGCCATCGAAAAAGGTTTGGTCGAAGTGCATCTCCACAACCTTAGGGATTACTCCAAAGGAAACTACAAACAGGTGGACGATTACCAATTTGGTGGCGGGGCTGGTATGGTGCTGATGGTGGAACCCATTGACAAGTGCATCTCCCAACTTAAGGAAGAAAGGGACTATGACGAAGTCATTTACATGACCCCGGATGGCGAAACCCTTAACCAAGGTATAGCCAACCAGATTTCCCTGAAAAAGAACCTCATTATTTTATGTGGACATTACAAGGGGGTTGACCAGCGGGTACGGGACATGCATGTGACCCGTGAGATTTCCATTGGGGATTATGTACTTTCCGGAGGAGAATTGGCGGCTGCCGTTTTGTGTGATGCCGTGATCAGATTGCTTCCCGGGGTGTTAAACGATGAGACCTCCGCCCTAACGGATACTTTTCAAGATAATCTATTGGCACCCCCGGTGTATACGCGTCCATCGGAATACAAAGGAATGGAAGTTCCAAAAATCTTGTTGAGTGGGGATTTTCCTAAGATTGAAAAATGGCGGGAAGAGCAAGCCTTGGAACGAACACAAGAAAGAAGACCGGACCTTTTAAAATAATTTTATGGAAAACTATGAAGCTTATTTTATGATCGGAGGAGGCTTGAGCACTTTGGGCAAACTTATTCTTGTATTGGCTTGTGGCATTCTACTCACGAAACAGAAAAACTTGGCAACCATACTTATGTTTTCCGGCAGTGTTCTGTCCATTGTATTTTCATTGGTCATTATGTTAGGGACTACATTCTCTACCCAAGGAGGCTCCGAATCTGTTGTCAAGGTCAACGCTTTGGGGAGTTTGTTGACGCCCCTCCCTTACATCCTTTTTGCGATTGGATTGCTCTTGTTTGCGGCAAAACAGGTAAAAAAACAGTCTCAAAATTCATAGGCCGTTCAAAAAACAAAAAACACCTTGCTATTTCTAAATATTGCATTACTTTTGCAATCTCAAAATCAACCTCTGACGAAATACGTGAAAGTTGGTCTTGGTAAACATTAAAAAATAAGCCATGGAATCCTTAATAAAATTTGTTGAAGACGAATTTGTTCCAAAAAAAGAATTTCCAAAATTCTCATCCGGTGATACCATTACCGTGTACTATGAAATTAAGGAAGGTGAAAAAACCCGTACCCAGTTCTTCAAAGGAGTTGTGATCCAAAGAAGGGGAAGCGGTGCCACCGAAACCTTCACCATTCGTAAAATGTCCGGTACCGTTGGGGTGGAAAGAATCTTCCCCATCAACATGCCCGCTTTGCAACGCATTGAAGTAAACAAAAAAGGTAAAGTACGTAGATCTAGAATCTTCTACTTTAGAGGTCTTACCGGTAAAAAGGCCCGTATTAAAGAAGTTAGGGGATAAACCATATTCCAAGACAGAACAGAGAGCACCTTCTTCAAGGTGCTTTTTTTTATGAACAATTGTTAATAACCTCGGTTTACATCTTGTTGATTTTTAATCTGTTATAAAATTTGCTTATTTCATTCTTTGGACTACTTTAGTAGAAGAAATATGAAAATGATGCAAGTCAAGTCCATGTTTCGGTTTTAGAGTTGACGTTCTTTAAAAACTGAAAATTTCCCTTTTAATTGGTAACACTACTGATCACAAAGGAATCTTGAATTGGGGAGACGCTTCGGCGGGCCACAAGGAGAGTTCGTAAATTTTATGTGCGGATGGGAGAGCAATTTCCCGTTTTGATAAGATTTAGGAAATTATCAGGACACTTTGCGAGATAGAGTTTGGTTGTAAAATTAAATGAATCGAGTAGAGCAAACGTCTAAAGGGCAACAGATGCAATCTTCGGATTGCGGTTTTGTAGCAACACAAAACAAATCTTTTAGTCCTTTATAGAAAGCCATATCAATGTTCGCACATGGATATGGCTTTTGTTTTTTTAGAGATTCTTCAAGTTTTCCTGCCTACTTTTAGTAGATTCATTATAAGTTCACCGTCCATAAATTGTATATTTGCACCGCTCAAACAAATACACATAAATGGCCAAAATTTTTTATACGAAAACAGACGAGGCGCCTGCCTTAGCTACATTATCTTTCCTACCCATTGTAAAAGCTTATACCGAAACCGCAAACATTACCATAGAAACCAAGGACATCTCCTTGGCCGGTAGAATTGCTGCGGTATTTCCAGAATATCTCAACAACGATCAAAAGGTCACCGATGACCTTGCCATCCTGGGCGAATTGGCCAAGACCCCAGAGGCCAACATCATTAAATTGCCCAACATCAGCGCATCCATCCCTCAATTGAAAGAGGCCATTGAGGAATTGCAAGAGAAGGGGTATAACCTTCCCAACTATCCAGATGAGCCTAAAAATGATGAAGAAAAAGCCATTAAGGCCAAATACGACAAAATAAAAGGAAGTGCTGTAAACCCGGTTCTCCGCGAAGGAAACTCAGACAGAAGGGCTCCAAAAGCCATAAAAAATTACGCCAAGAAAAATCCACATACCATGGGTGAGTGGTCTTCAGATTCCAAGACCCATGTGGCAACCATGTCCCATGGCGATTTTAGGGCCAATGAAAAATCGCTCACGCTCGCAGGCGCAGACGAAGTCCGCATTGAATTGATGGGAGCGGATGGTTCCACAACCGTTTTAAAGGATAACCTTGCGCTACAAAAAGGTGAGGTTATTGACGCCACCGTGATGAGCAGAAAAGCATTGGTCGACTTTTTGTCCAAAGAAATCGCCGATGCACGAAAAAATAATCTGTTGTTGTCCCTCCATTTTAAGGCAACCATGATGAAGGTCTCCGACCCCATTATTTTTGGCCATGCCCTAAAAGTATATTTCTCGGAACTCTTCAAAGAATATGGGGACACTTTTGAAAAAATCGGCGTGGATCCCAACGATGGTCTGGAAACCTTATATGACAAACTTGAAAAGCTTCCGGAAAATCAACATAAAGAAATTGAAGGAGCCATTCAAAAAACCATAGAAAAAGGACCTGACCTAGCCATGGTAAATTCCGAAAAAGGGATTACCAACCTCCATGTGCCCAGTGATATCATCATTGATGCCTCCATGCCCGCCATGATTCGGAATTCAGGAAAAATGTGGGATAAAAATGGAGAGCTTCAAGATACCAAGGCCGTCATTCCTGATAGCAGCTACGCAGGAATTTATCAAGCTACCATCGATTTCTGCAAGGAACACGGGGCATTCGACCCGTCCACCATGGGAACCGTACCCAATGTAGGGCTCATGGCGCAAAAAGCCGAAGAATACGGCTCACACGATAAAACCTTTGAAATTCCAAAGGAAGGTGTGATCAAAGTGGTCAGCCAATCCACCGGTGAAACCCTGATTGAACACAAAGTTGATCAAGGTGACATTTGGAGAATGTGCCAGGTAAAGGATGCTCCCGTTCAAGATTGGGTGAAATTGGCTGTAGGACGTGCCAGGGCCACCAATATTCCTGCCATATTTTGGTTGGACGAAAGCAGGGCCCATGATGTTGAATTGATCAAAAAAGTCAATCTGTATCTTAAAGACCATGACACAGACGGATTGGATATTAGGATCCTATCCCCAATTGAAGCCACCAAATTTACGCTGAAACGACTCAAGGATGGAAAAGATACCATCTCAGTTTCCGGAAATGTACTCCGGGATTACCTAACGGACCTCTTCCCTATCTTGGAAGTGGGCACCAGTGCCAAAATGCTCTCCATTGTCCCCTTAATGAATGGCGGCGGATTGTTTGAAACCGGTGCAGGTGGTTCCGCTCCCAAGCACGTGGAACAATTTTTGGAAGAAGGCCATTTGCGATGGGATTCTTTAGGCGAATTTTTGGCTTTGGGGGTTTCTTTGGAATTCTACAGCGAAAAAAACAAAAACAAAAAGGCCCTGATCCTTGCAGAAGCTTTGGACAAGGCAACCGAGAAGTTCTTGGACAACGACAAATCCCCATCCAGGGTAGTGAACGAACTGGACACCAGAGGCAGCCATTTCTATTTGGCACTCTATTGGGCCGAACAATTGGCCAACCAAAATGAAGATGGGGAATTGAAAGCCACTTTCGCTAAAGTGCATGAAGCCCTGTCCGTCAATGAAGCTAAAATTGCCCAGGAATTGATTGATGCCCAAGGATCGCCAGTTGATATTGGAGGGTATTATTTGCCCAGTGCAGAGATGGCATCCCAAGCCATGCGCCCCAGTGAAACGTTAAACAAAATACTGGATTCCATAGGTTAAGAAAGTACGGATTTTGTTCTTTTTTTAATTTTTTCCAACTACACATATAATGTGTATTTTTAGGGAAATCTTAAAAATGCCGAATAGACATTTTGTCATCAGCCTTGGCCTACTCCTTTTCGGTGTTTTTACCCAGGCACAACAAAAATTCACCCTTAGCGGTACCATTTCAGAAGCCAATAGCAATGAGACCTTGATAGGGGTCACCATTGCATTTCCTGATATAAACACCGGGGTCACTACCAATGAATATGGTTTTTATTCCATTACCCTTCCACAGGGTGAATACAATGTGGTGGTCAGTTATTTGGGATTTCAGGATATTCGGGAAACCATCAACTTGGATTCCAACACAAAACGGGATTTCAGTTTGCTGGAAGAAGCCGAGGAACTGGAGGAGGTTGTGGTCACCGATGACGTGGAGCGTCTCGATATCCGAAAACCCCAGATGAGCGTCAACACCATGGCCGTCCAGACCATTAAGCAGATTCCCGTGGTATTGGGAGAATCGGACGTCATAAAATCCTTGTTGCTTTTACCGGGAGTCTCCAATGCGGGCGAAGCCTCTTCCGGGTTCAACGTGCGGGGCGGTGCAGCGGACCAAAACCTTATTCTTTTGGATGAGGCAACTGTTTTCAATTCATCGCATTTATTTGGATTCTTCTCTGTCTTCAATCCAGATGCCATCAAGGATGTAAAACTGTTCAAGGGCGGTATTCCTGCCCGCTACGGTGGAAGGGTGTCCTCGGTGCTCGAAATTTTTCAAAAAGAAGGGAACAGCAAAGATTTTAAAGTAAATGGCGGTATTGGCGCCGTTGCCAGCAGACTGCTGTTGGAAGGGCCTATCCTAAAGGATAGAACCGCGTTTTTGATAGGCGGAAGGGCTTCGTATGCCCATTTGTTCCTACCCTTGTTCGATGTGGACAATAAAGCGTACTTCTATGACCTGAACACAAAAATCAACCATAAGATCAATGACCGGAATAGTATTTTTCTTTCGGGGTATTTTGGACGGGATTTGTTCAGTATCAGTGATAGATTTGTGAACACCTACGGTAATGCTGTTGGAAATTTCAGGTGGAACCATTTGTTTTCTGATAGGTTGTTTTCCAACCTTTCCGTTATCTATTCCGATTATTTTTATGGCTTGGAACTTGATTTTGTGGGGTTTGAATGGAATTCTGGAATCCAAAACTTCAACCTGAAGTACGACCTGAAACATTACATCAATGACAAACTACAAATCAATTACGGTCTCAACAATACCTATTATGTCTTCAATCCTGGTAGGATACAGCCCAATAGTCCAGATTCTGGCATTCTGGAAGAGCAGCTCACCAAAAAATACGCCAATGAAAATGCCGTCTATATAGATATTGAGCATCAAATTTCGGAAAACCTGAGCGTGGAATATGGGTTAAGGGCAAGCCAATTTAACCGATTGGGGCAGGATGAATTCTATGTGTATGAAAATGACAATCCTGTCGAGTTCGACCCTTTTACGCTTGTGTACAGGGAAGCTACACCCATAGATACCATCAATCCAGGTAGAGGTGGCACCTTAAAGAAATTTTTTAACCTGGAACCAAGGATTTCCGCTTCCTATAATTTTAAGGGCCAAAGCTCCATCAAGGCCAGTTACACCCGTTTGGCCCAGTACCTTCACTTGTTGTCCAATACCAGTTCCCCAACACCTTTGGATGTTTGGACCCCCAGTGGCCCCTTT
Source organism: Allomuricauda sp. CP2A (assembly GCF_001683915.1). Classification (GTDB taxonomy): domain Bacteria; phylum Bacteroidota; class Bacteroidia; order Flavobacteriales; family Flavobacteriaceae; genus Flagellimonas. Next base: position 15,005 of record NZ_LXTT01000129.1, read on the forward strand.
GTAAAGCCACAGTTGCTGGACCAATATGCTTTGGGTTACTTCAGAAACATTAAGGGTGGCGATTACAGTTTTGAAACCGAAGGTTTTTACAAGGATATTGCCAATCGGATAGATTACATTGATGGTGCCAACCTTATTGCCAACAATGCCATAGAACGGATTATCTTAAACGGCCAAGCCAGAGCCTACGGGCTGGAATTTCTTATTCGTAAGAACGAAGGTCGCTTAACGGGGTGGTTGGCCTATACGTGGTCAAAATCGGAGCAAAAAACCCCGGGCAGGAATCTTGGTATTGACACTGGACGATCCGATTTGGAAACGGGAATCAACCAAGGGGAATGGTACAGTACTCCCTATGATAAAAGACATGACCTTTCCATTTACGGAAGTTACAACCTCAATAAAAAGTGGAGTTTTAACGCAAATTTCATCTTCCAAACAGGTCAACCCACCAATTATCCGGTTGGTCAATTTGAATTTGAAGGGCTTACGGTCCCGTATTATGGGCTTCGGAACAAAGAACGACTTCCAGATTATCATCGTTTGGATGTTTCCGCCATATTGACCCCAAAACGCAACCAACGAAAAAAAGTGCAATCCGAGTGGGTTTTTAGTATTTACAACCTGTACAGTAGAAAAAATGCAGCATCCATCAACTTTCGGGAAAACGAGGATACAGGAAGAAACGAAGCGATTCGGACCTCTATTTTTGGAATCATCCCGGCCATAACCTATAATTTTAGATTCTAGCACATGAAAAAAGCAATCTTTATCATAGGAACCATTTTTCTCTTCACGTCTTGCGAAGACGTTGTGGATGTGGATTTGCCGGAAACCGAGCCGAGGCTTATTGTGGATGGGCTTTTGCGGGTGGACAAAAGTCAGGAGTTCATTGATGTTAGAATACGGATGCGGGAAACCAGCAACTTCTTTGAGAGTAATCCCCCCACCCAAGTTGAAAGTGCTGTGATTGCTTATGGGGTTCCCAACGAGTTCGGTGAGTTTGTGAACTTCGCCTTTTCTTCATTGACCGAGGAAGAGCCCGGTACAGGGATTTATGTCCCAGACCCCAACTTTTCTTCAGATCAACGCATACGGACCGAAAGTGCTGAGCTAGGGACCGTATTTGTACTCCAGATTTCGCATAAAGACAAATTCTATTATGCCCGTACCGAATATGCCCCTACTGTCCCGATTGACAATTTGGAACAAGGCAGGAGTACCCTTTTTGGTGAAGAAGATACGGAGATCATTGTAACTATAACCGATAATCCAGATTATGCCAACTTCTACGTTTTTGATTTTGGGTTTGGCAATTTTCAAACCGTTGATGACCAGTTTTTCCAAGGCCAACAATTCGGATTTTCCTATTTCTATGATGATAAACTACAGGCAGGAAACGATATTAACGTAAGCATTTTGGGTGCCACCGAAGATTTTTACAATTACATGGACCTTTTGGTAGAGCAAACACAGAATAATGGCGGAGTATTTGAAACCCCTGTGGCTACAGTTCGGGGGAACGTGTTTGACATTACGGGGCTTGACAACATCGACATTTTTGACAATGTGGAACGACCCAACGATTATGCTTTGGGCTATTTTGCCGTGGCACAGGAATTTTCAAGTAGCTTGACCATTGAATAGTCTTTGGCATCAAACAAGAAAGTAAAGCAAGAGAACCATTAAAATACCGGTAATGCCCTGCAACAAGGTTCCCAAAGTATGGCCCCGCAAAGCCGTCTTTACATTGATGTTGGAAAATTGCGACACCACCCAAAAATAACTGTCATTGATGTGTGAAACCGTCATGGCCCCGGCACCAACGGCCAATACCGCCAAGGCCTTATCGGTAAGGGACACCAACCCGAAAGTTTCCAACAAAGGCGCTACAATGGCTGATGTGGTAATAATGGCCACCGTGGACGATCCCTGTGCTGTTTTTAAAACAGTGGCGATCACAAAGGCAATCAAAAGTCCACCTACCCCAGAGCCCGACTCTAAATCAATGATGGAAGCAATATCAATGGTTCGTAGAATGGCACCAAAGGCACCTCCTGCTCCCGTAATCAACACAATGGCACCCGCCTGTTTAAAAGCTTCGGCCATCCATCCCTGTTTTTCTTTGGAAGGTGTTTTCCTGCCTAATGAAAACGCAAAGAAGACCCCAACAAGCAAGGCAATGATGGGGCTTCCAAAGAAATCAAACATCATAAACAACCAACCCTCACCCAAAGGGTGTGTTGGGTAATTGACAAACGATTTCATGGCTATCAGAATTATAGGGACAACCAAGGGCAAAAATGCTTGGAACGGTTTTACGGATGAAGGAACTTCTTCCTTTTCCTCCATTGCTTCAGTGGTGTCATCTTCTTTTAGGGATTTGCCAATGAATCGGGCCCAAAAATAACCTGAAATGGAAACTGGAATGGCAACCAAAAGCCCCAAGGTCATCACCAATCCCAAATCGGCTTCCATTATGGCCGCCGCAGCCAACGGCCCCGGTGTAGGGGGCACAAATACATGGGCCGAATATAATCCTGTGGCCAAGGCAATGGCAAAAACCAATGCCGGGATGCCCGTTTTTTTGCTGATGGCCTTGTTCAAGGAGGAAAGAATGATAAACCCTGAGTCGCAATACACCGGAATTGAAATTACAAATCCGGCTAAATTAATGGCCAAGGGGGAACGCTTTAAACCGATCACCTTTAAAATACTATTGGCCAGCACTTGGGTACTGCCTGTTTTCTCCAAATAAATTCCAATCACCGTTCCAAAGGCGATGACCAACCCAATACCGGAAAGTGTTTTGCCAAATCCCTCCCCTATGGTGGTCATAATGCTTTGGGGGGTCAGTCCCAAAAGAAATCCTGACGCCACCGCGGCCAAGGTCAGGGAAAAAACAGGATGCATTTTAAACTTTACCGTAGCAACAATGATGAAAAGCACCACCACCCCCAAAACGAATAGTTCCATGGTCAATTTTTATGCGATATCCTCTAAATATAAGCTAATATTCCTACTTTGGTCCCATGAGGCGAACAGATAAGGAACTTTTGGTAAAGGGGTTAAAATCGTTTGGTTTTACCGTGGCCGCTATGTTTTTAGGCCCTTTTTTGATTTATGAAGCGTTTAAAAATGAGGGGCACTTTCTTTATATTCCTGTCTTGATTTTGGGCATCTTCGTTGCGGGTTTGGCCATCTATTTGGGCTTTCGGTCCGTGAACATTGTTATGGATGCGGTGTTCGGTAAGAAATCCAAGGATTAATTTTCAGGGTCTGGATGCGAATTTTTCCATTTGTTGCTCAACTGGGCATAGTCATAATCCAACACCGATTCTTGCCGTTCCAACCGATTGCCGGCAAATGCACGCTGTAGAATGTCCTCTATCAGGTAATCTTCGTGTATGTTTTCTGGATGAAATTCTTCCTTAAGACTGATTTTGAACAAACTCGCCGTGGTGTTGTACCAAAAGGCCCGCCAACCACTTCGGAGTTCTTTCACTAGATCAAAAGCCGTTGTCCCCGTTTGGCGATAGATCAGTTTCACCAAAATCTGCCCTTCGGTACGGGTCAATTTCTTCAGTTCTTCCGAAAATTCCTCCTCAATAAACTTTTGCACTTTCCGGGTATATTTGCGTTGGTGCCGCCTTTTTTTGATGTGCTTCAAACTATCGTTCAGTTCCACCAAGCGTTCCGCGGCCATTTTTGCATACGGATAGACTTTCAAGGTCTTTCTGCGGAGTATGTAGTACCTGAGCCTTTCATTTCTATCAGCAAACTCCAGCTTGCCAAAAATATAGACCTCTTCCAGTTCAATAGAGCTGTGCAGAATGGAATCCCCTTCAAACCGAACGTAATAATCCGCAATGGAATCGTTGGGGTTCAACACAGAATCGTTTTCAATCTCCTGTGAAAAACCCAAGGCTTGAAACGCAAAAAAAACAACAAGAAAACTTGTACGGCTCATCCGGTTCATTTCTCAAAAGTCTTGCCAAATGTAAAGATAAAGGTATGATTTGGTTATTAAATAAAAGTGAATATTAGTATGTTTGTGGACTAAATAAATCACATGGCAGCAGGAAAAATTATCAATGAGAAATCGCTCAAGTTCCTTGAAAAATATTTGAACAATCCCTCTCCTACGGGTTATGAATGGGAAGGGCAAAAAATATGGATGGACTATGTAAAACCGTATGTTGATGATTTTATCACGGATACCTACGGAACCGCGGTGGCTGTTATTAATCCCGATGCAAAATACAGAGTGGTCATTGAGGGACATTCCGATGAAATCTCTTGGTATGTGAATTATATTACTGACAATGGTTTGCTCTATGTCATCCGAAATGGGGGCAGCGACCATCAAATTGCGCCTTCCAAATGGGTGAATATCCATACCAAAAATGGCATTGTAAAGGGTGTTTTCGGGTGGCCGGCCATCCATACACGGGACAAGGCCAAGGAAGAAACGCCGAAGATTGAGAACATTTTCATCGATATAGGGGCCAAGGACAAGGAAGAAGTTGAGAAAATGGGCGTCCACGTGGGTTGTGTCATCACCTACCCCGATGAATTCCATATACTGAACAAGGATAAATTTGTGTGCCGCGCACTGGATAACCGGGTTGGCGGCTTTATGATTGCCGAAGTGGCCCGTTTGCTCCATGAAAACAAGCAGAAACTACCCTTCGGGTTGTACATCACCAATTCGGTGCAGGAAGAGATTGGATTGCGTGGTGCTGAGATGATCACACAGACCATTAAGCCCAATGTGGCCATTGTTACCGATGTGTGCCACGACACCACCACCCCAATGATCGACAAAAAGAAAGAGGGTGAGACCATGATCGGTTCCGGGCCCGTGGTTTCGTATGCGCCTGCAGTACAGAACAAGCTCAGGGAACGTATTTTGGAAACTGCTGAAGCCAAAAAAATACCCTTCCAGCGGTTGGCGGCTTCCCGCTATACCGGAACGGACACGGATGCTTTTGCCTACAGTAATGGTGGAGTGGCCTCTGCGTTGATTTCACTTCCCTTGCGCTATATGCACACCACGGTGGAGACGGTTCATAAAGATGATGTGGAAAATGTGATCCGTTTAATCTACGAAACGCTGTTGACCATTAAGGAAGGGGAGACGTTCAGTTATTTTGATTAAGGGAATAAGCGTCAGTTCGAGCTGTCATCTTGATCTGTACCCTGAGCGTAGTCGAAGGGGCAGTCGAAAGAACAGTCGAGAACTTAATATACATCTCGACTGCGCTCGATGTGACAATATTGCTGACTTGACGTCATGCTGAACTTGCTTCAGCATCTCACACCTACTTTTCAAAATTAATGGGACCCTGAAACAAGTTCAGGGTGACGAATTGCTATTTTTGTGTTATGGATGAATGGGTGGACATTTTGGATGAGCAGGGAAACCCCACGGGGCAATCCTGTTTAAAATCCGAAGCGCACCGAAAAGGGCTGTTTCATCCCACGGTCCATGTGTGGCTGTACACCAAAGATGGCAGGGTTCTCATTCAACAACGGGGAAAACACAAGGCTACCCACCCCCTACTTTGGGATGTTTCCGTGGCAGGTCACGTAGCGTCTGGGGAAGACCTGAAAGTGGCTGCTGTACGCGAGGTTGCCGAAGAGGTTGGTCTACCCATTTCTGAAACGGATTTGGAACCTATCGGTAGTTTTAAAGCAGTCCACAAAATTTCCAAACATTTTATTGATGCCGAGTTCCACCATGTTTTTTTGTGCGAGCTCCAAGTGCCGTTAAGCAATTTGACCAAACAGGACAGCGAAGTGGATGCCTTGGATTTGATTCCCTTGCTCCAATTTGCTGACGAAACTTGGGGCATGGCCAATACGGGGAAATATGTTCCCCATGGTACCGAGTATTACAAGACCATCATCAAGGAAATCAAAAAGCGGCTTTGACGGTTTCAGCGAACTGCTTGGCTTCATCCAATTTATAGGCCTTTTGGTCTCCTGTTTTCATGTTCTTGACCACAAAATTACCTTGGGTAAGTTCCTGTTCCCCTAAAAGAATCACGTAGGGAACTCCTCTTTTATCGGCGTATTTGAACTGCTTTTGCACTTTGGCATCCGTAGGATACAAATCGGCGCGTAGCCCTGACTTTCTGAGGGATGATACCAGTTTTAAGCTTGCAAGACCTTCTCCTTTTCCAAAATTAAGACAAAGTATGTCCAAGGAAGTGTCCAAGCTGTCCGGGAAGAGGTTCAATTCCTCCAAAACCAAATAAATACGGTCCAGTCCGAAGGAAATCCCCACACCACTCACATCCTTCAACCCAAAAATACCGGTCAAATCATCATAACGTCCACCGCCGCCAATGGAGCCCATGCTGACCCCTTCTGGGGCGGAAACCTCAAAAATGGCCCCAGTGTAGTAGTTGAGACCACGGGCAAGGGTCACATCCAATTGTAGGGTTGCCGTTTGCAATCCAACTGCTTCAACGGTATTGATGATTTCTTCCAAATCGGCCACCCCTTGCTGGCCAATTTCAGAATCTGAAAGCAAATTTTTGAGTTCTTCCAACTGCTGGGCGGCTGAACCTGACATGGAAAACAAGGGCTGGGCTTTGGCAATGGCAGTTTCAGAGATGCCTTTTTCCAACATCTCGGCCTTAACCTTTTCCTCGCCTATTTTGTCGAGCTTGTCCAAGGCAACCGTAAAATCGATTAGGAGGTGCTTGGCGCCAATCACCTCGGCAATTCCGGAAAGAATTTTACGATTGTTGATTTTAATGGTGGTGCCTTTCAGCCCCAAATCGGTAAAAACAGCATCGTACAATTGTACAAATTCCACCTCTTGCAAAAGTGAATTCGCTCCCACCACATCCGCATCGCACTGATAAAACTCACGGAAACGCCCTTTTTGGGGACGGTCCGCACGCCAAACCGGTTGAATTTGGTAGCGTTTGAAGGGAAAATCAATTTCGTTTTGGTGCATCACCACATAGCGGGCAAAGGGAACGGTAAGGTCATAACGCAGTGCTTTTTCGGAGATTTTTGGAGTTAGGGAGGCAGAATTCTTGGAACTGTAGGTCACATCATCCACTTTTGAGATAAAATCCCCAGAGTTCAAGATTTTGAAAATCAACCGATCTCCTTCATCCCCGTATTTTCCCATTAGGGTCTCGGAGTTTTCAAAAGAAGGGGTTTCAATGGGTTGGAAACCATAGGTTTCAAAATGCGTTTTTATTGTCTGGATGATATAGTTGCGCTTGGCCACCTCAGCGGGCGAAAAATCTCGGGTTCCTTTGGGTATGGATGGTTTCTGTGCCATGTACTTTTAAATTCTCGTGCAAATATACGGTTTTGGGTGATGGGTGAAAGGGGAAAGGGTGAAAGGTGAAAGGTGAAGGGTGAAGGGTGAAAGGTGAAGGGTGAAGGGTGAAAGGTGAAAGGTGAAAGGTGAAGGTTTATGGCTCATCCTTTTTTAAAAAGAAGTTTCGGATCTATCGCACACCATTATTAACAAGAAAAATCCCTCGAAAATTAATCCGTTATAAAATACAGCCATTTGGTCAACCCAAAAGGTGCATCCGTCAATCAAGGTCAAATTAGGACCTTAATGGCTTCTACATTTGCCTAATCTGTAAAAAATAATAACAAAAAAATTAAATTATGAAACTACAAAGATTATTTGTGTTGGGCTGTATGGTAGCATCCATGGCCCTTGTCACTTCTTGCTCGGATGGAGAAGATGGAGCTCCAGGAAAGAACGGAATTGACGGAAAGGATGGAACAAATGGAACGAATGGCGTGGATGGTGTTGATGGTACTGATGGAGCCGATGGAATCAATTGTTGGGATTTGAACGGTGATGGTATTGCCAATATGACTGGAGAATATACCGAAGACGTAAATGGCGACCAAGTTGTGGATGCCTTGGATTGCCAAGGTGCAGATGGACAAGGCACTACTGCAGGACGCATTATTGTGGATGTAAGCGCTGTTGTGGAAGGCACAAATCCTGTAACACTGGATACTGCCACATATCCAGAACTTGCCGCATTGACCCAAGAAGTTTTGGCCACCCATGCGGTCTTAGTTTATTTGAGTGATGGGGGCACCTATATATCCATTCCTGGAAGAGTTGAGTTCTTGGATTTACAGTACGATGTAACTTTTGCCACAGGGGCCGTCCTTATAACCATGTCTGATTATGATGGTTTTGATGTAGGTCCTGGCTGGTCAGATACTTTGACTGAGGTACACATCGTTCTTATCCCAACCACAGATTTAGCAGGCAAATCCCAAGCTGATGTTATGGCTTCCTTAAAAGGCCTTGGGGTGGACGCCAATGATTACCATGAGGTAATGCGTTATTTTGAAATAGATGAATACCAGCCTAACATTTAATATAAACAAGTAAGGGCTTCCGTAAGGGAGTCCTTTTTTTTTGGTGCTTTTTGATAAAAGTTGGTAATATACCGCGGATGGGATTCTTCAATCGCTTCGCTCTTTCAGGATGACATTGAAATTCAAACCCCGACGCTAAATCTAATGTCTATATATTCACATGGTCACTCCATAATCTGCTCAAACCACTGGTAGAGCTCTCCTTTGGTAATGACCGCTCCCTGTTTGATGATTTCAAATTTATCCGCGTTTTTATCCTCTCCATAGGCCTTTGAGGCGGTGAGATATTCCACAAAATCGGACTGAAAGTTACGCTTGAACCAATCAAAGCCCACTTTGGTACGCAAATCAATCTCGGGATTCATCACTTTTACCGAAAGGAGTTTCATTTCCTTATCGGTCAAATGAAAAAGATGCATATGTCGTTCAGAAACATTTTCCAAATACTCCACCTTGGAAAGCACACCTTCCCAAATGAGATCACTGAACACATCAATTTCCTCTTCGGCCACTGCCGGTTTTTCTTCTTTAATGGTTTTCCACTCCTCTGCCGTTATGGACTGTGTGGCCAAAAAATTAATGAACTCGGGGTGCAACTCCTCCAATTGTTCTTTTGAAAGTCTTTTATATTTCATCTGTTGTATTCTATTTTCAAAGGTCAGATGTAATTCGCTCAACATTTACATCAAGTTCATATTCCTCTGGCTCATTTCATGCTGCAAAAATAAAAAAGGACATGGAGAACATTCCCTTTTTTGGTCCAATAAAGCGGTCAGCCATCAGAATTAACCGTATTCTCCTTAAGTTTTAGTTAACAGCCTTATTTTGGGAAGCGCCTTAATTTATTGTAGTTTCGAAAAATAACCTATATAAAAATATTTTTAGAATGAGATTTTCGAAACCATGTAAAACTTTATTTGTTTGTCTATTAGCCATTGGGATGGGCGCTATTTCTCCGCTAAGCGCCCAAGAACAGGTAGAGGTGTCCGATGCTGAACTGAACAAGATTGCCTCTGCGTTCCAAGGCATCCAAGAAGTAAATAGAGCGGCACAACAGAAGGTTATGGAAACGGTTGAGGAAAATGGTTTTGAGACCGATAGGTTCAATGAGTTGTACCAAGCCTCAGCATCCGCAGACAAAACAGTTGATATCAGCGACGAAGAAAAAGAACGATTTGGGAAATTAATGAGCGAAATACAACAGTTACAGGTTGGTTTTACCGAACAAATTGAAGAAGTCATCAGCAATGAAGGCATGAGTCTGGAACGCTACCAAGTTATAGCCATGGCTTTGCAAAGCGATACTGAGCTTCAAGGCCGCTTAAAAACCATTTTGACGCAAGTACAGCAATAGGGAGATATTCAAGCATACGGATATCACAAAAAAGAGCCATGCTTTGCATGGCTCTTTTTATAGTATTGACTGAAAACCAGTATTTACTTCGCTTCAGCTATCACCTCAAAAGGAAATTCAACAACAACTTCTCGGTGAAGTCTGATGACAGCCTCATAAGGTCCTACCCTTTTGATGGCCCCTCCTTTAATATTGATAAACTTTCTGTCTATTTGGTGCCCTTCCTTGTCCAACGCGGCCGCTAGATCAATTGTGGTCACGGAACCGAACAATTTATCACCCGCTCCAACCTTGGCTGGAATACGGATTTCCAATTGTTTTAGGGCTTCCGCTGTCTTGTTGGCCGCATCAATGATCTTTTTCTCTTTGTGGGCTCTTTGTTTAAGGTTCTCTGCCAAAACTTTTTTGGCGGAAGGCGTGGCCAAGGTGGCCAATCCTTGAGGGATTAAAAAGTTTCTGCCGTAACCGTTCTTTACGGAAACGATATCATCTTTAAATCCCAAATCCTGTACATCTTCTTTTAGAATAAGTTCCATTCTCTGGTATTTTTTTATTTCAACATATCGCCAACGTACGGCATTAACGCTAGGTGGCGTGCACGCTTCACGGCCTGTGCCACTTTTCTTTGGTATTTCAAGGAAGTACCGGTAAGTCTTCTGGGAAGCAATTTACCCTGTTCGTTTACCAATTTCATCAAAAAATCCGGGTCTTTGTAATCTATATACTTGATGCCTGATTTTTTGAACCTGCAATACTTCTTTTGTTTGCTGGTCTCAATGTTAAGCGGGGTCAAATATCTAATTTCCCCGTCTTTCTTTGACTTTGCTTGTTGTTCAATAGATGCCATAACCCTATGCGTTTGCTTTTAATTTGGTTCTTCTTTTTTCGGCCCAAGCAATGGCATGCTTGTCCAGTTTAACGGTCAAAAAACGCATAACGCGCTCATCTCTTCGAAACTCCAACTCATAAGGCCCAATGGCCTCGCCTGGAGCGGTGAATTCGAACAAGTGGTAAAAACCACTTTTCTTGTGCTGAATGGGATAGGCTAATTTTTTAAGTCCCCAATCTTCCTTGGAGACCATTTTGCCACCATTCTTAATCAAGAAATCCTCAAATTTCTTGACTGTTTCCTCTATCTGTGTTTCAGACAGAACGGGATTTAAAATGAAAACAGTTTCGTAATGGTTCATATTATATATTTTAAAGGAGCGCAAAATTAGTGATATTTCCTTCACCCTGCAAGAAAACTAAAAAAACTTCGTTTAAGTACAAGAGTTATCAACAAAACCGAACCCTTTAAACATACATAACGTATATGGCAATATACACAACAAAATAGACCATGTTTACATCTTTTGTTGCTCTTAAACGTCTTTTTTATGTAATTTGCCGATGATTTAAAACCCTACAAATCACCCCATTCTATGAAATTAAAAAGTATAATTGTAGACGATTCCTCCATGCAGCGCATGGCTGTTGCAAAATTGGTCAACAATCATCCACATCTTGCTTTAGTTGCTGAGTACAGCAATGCCATTGAAGCCAAAAATGGCCTTAAGAACCATGAAGTCGATTTGATCTTTTTGGATGTTGAAATGCCCATTATAAGCGGTTTTGACCTTTTGGAGGCCCTAGAGAACCCACCACAGGTTATCCTTATTACAGGAAAACCTGATTACGCACTCAAAGCTTTTGATTACGACGTAACCGATTACCTTCACAAACCCATCACTTTGGCCCGTTTTGAAGCCTCTGTAAAAAGAGCCGTGGCCAAATACGAGCAGATGAACCGTGTTGATGAAGATGAAGAACATATTTTTGTAAAGAGCAACCTTAAAAAACGTAAGGTTATCCTAAACGATATTAAATGGATCGAGGCATTGGGAGATTACATTAAGTTGGTGACAGATGAAGCCAACATCGTAATCCTTTCCACCATGAAATCTTTCGAAAAGCAATTGCCGGCCGATAAATTTCTACGCATCCATAAATCCTATATTGTGAATCTGGAGAAGATTGAAAAATTCAACAGTAAAAATGTTGAAGTAGGGGGAAGACAGATTCCGTTGAGTAGAAACAAAAAGACTGAGTTGGCCGAAGCACTGGCCAATGTATAATTAAATGTGGTCCACATTGTAGACCAGTCTTACACTTTTATACTTGGAAATAGCATTAAAGGATTTTTCAATCCGTTTAATGCTATTTTTTGTTTGTGCCAACGACTGTTTTTTGGGGATCTTGATCAGGATGTTCTTCAGATAGTCCCTTCGGATACGTGCCACGGGAGGATATTCTGGCCCTAAAATATGTTGCCCCAGCACATTTCGCAGTGAACCGGCCATCCACTGGGCCGCCTCGTTCAATGTATTGAAATCCCTTGCCTTTAAAGTCACTTTAATGATACGCACCACAGGAGGGTATTTAAACTGCTCCCGCTCATACAGTTGCTCCGCAAACATTTTGTCGTAGTTGTTCGTGGTGACCTGTTGCAGAATTTGATGATATGGATTATAGGTTTGTATGAGCACTCTTCCCCGTTTCTGCGTCCGCCCTGCCCTACCCGCCACCTGGGTCAGCATTTGAAAACTGCGTTCATGGGCTCGATAATCGGGAAAATTCAACATGGAATCCGCATTCATGATGCCCACCAAGCTCACATTCCTAAAATCCAATCCCTTGGTGACCATTTGGGTGCCCACCAAAATATCCATCTCTTGGTTTTCAAAGGCCGAAATGATTTTTTCATAGGCATATTTACCTCGGGTGGTATCCAAATCCATCCGCCCCACGGACACTTTGGGGAAAAGCTGGCTGAGTTCCTCCTGAATCTGCTCCGTTCCAAACCCTTTTTTATCCAAAGTAGCACTTCCACAGGCCAAACAAGCTTGCTGTAACGCCATGTGATAGCCACAATAATGGCACCGCAGTTGGTTTCTATGCTGATGAAAGGTAAGGCTCACATCGCAATTGGGGCACTGGGCCACATGACCACAGGTAGTGCATTCCACCACTGGGGCAAAACCCCTTCGGTTTTGAAAAAGAATCACCTGTTCCCCTTCTTCCAAGGTCTCTTCAATGGCTTTGAGCAAAATTTCAGAAAAATGCCCTTTCATTCGTTTCTTGCGGGTAGCTTCTTTAATATCCACCAGGCTGATGTCCGGCATCAACACATTTCCAAAGCGGTATTGGATGGAAGCATACCCATATTTCCCTTTTTTGGCATTATCCATACTCTCAATACTTGGCGTGGCCGTCCCCAACACAATATTGGCCTTGTGCAGGGAAGCCAAGACTATGGAAGCGTCCCGGGCATGGTATCGTGGGGCGGGATCAAATTGCTTAAAGGAATTCTCGTGCTCTTCATCCACCACCACCAATCCCAAATTGGAAAACGGAAGGAACAGCGAAGAGCGTGCCCCAATAACAATCTGCGCCTTTTCGGCCTGGGCCAATACATTGTTCCAGACCTCAACGCGCTCATGAATGCTGTATTTGGAATGGTACACTGAGACTTTATGGCCAAAATAATGTCGCAGTCGATTGATCAATTGGGAGGTCAATGCAATTTCAGGCAATAGGTACAGTGCTTGCTTTCCTTGATCCAAACATTGCTCAATCAGTTTAACGTAGACCTCGGTTTTCCCGGATGATGTCACTCCATGGAGCAGGACGGGTTTGTTTTGGTCAAACCCGGTTTTTATGTCTTCAAGAGCTTTGGCTTGATGTTCGTTTAGGTCAATATTTTCAGATTCCTCGGATTCTTCCCTGTAATCCACCCTATCCTTTCTGATTTGATATTCTTCTAGAATATTCTTATCAATGAGTGCCTTGATCACCGCCCGTGAAGCACCACTTTCTTTTTCAAGGTCTTCAATGGGGATGGGTTTGTTGTTTTTGGCCCGTATCTGAAAAAGGGACAGCACTACCTGACTCTGTTTGGGTGCCCGGGAAAGTTCGTTGAGCAATGCTTCCAGTTGGCCCTCGTCATCATACACTTCGGAGAGTTTCACATATCTGACCAATTTGGGTCTGTACTGTTCATACAACTCCTCTTTTTGGTTCACCACGCCTTTTTGCACCAGTCTGTTGACCAAGGACAACACATGCTTTTTATCGACAATGTCACTTATTTCCCCAATTTTCAATGCGGTTTGGTGCTGAAGGACCTCATATACCAAAAACTCATCATCCTTGAGTTCCATTTCATCAATGTCAGCTTCTTTGTTGGGCAGCACCAAGGTTTCACTCTCCAACATAAAAGCACTGGGCAGGGCACTCCGAATGACTTCACCCAAAGTGCACATGTAATATTGGGCTATCCATTCCCAATGTTTCAGCTGAAATGGGTTGACCAAAGGTGTTTCATCCAAAATCTGGTAGATTTCCTTGGCTTCGTAGGCAGTTGGGGCATTGCTGTGAACCTGATACACCAATGCGGTATAAATCTTGGTCTTGCCAAAAGGAACGGCCACCCGCATGCCAGGGTGTAAAAAATCTGCTTCCTGTGGGGTGATCTTATAGGTAAAAAGACGTTCCAGAGGAATGGGCAGGACAACGTCTAAAAAATAATCCATACACTTACTCTTACTCTTCCAGTATCCTATGCCAGGTTTGTGTCCTGTACAAAAATGCCAAATAGCCCCTAACTTTTAGCCGATTCTCATTTTCATCATCCAGCCATACCTTTCCCCGAAAGGTCATGCCTTGCTCTGGATCAAACAACCTCTTTCCTTTGTATTCTCCCTTGCCGCTCTTTTCAAAATCGTCCATGATCTTCATGCCAACAATGGGCTTGTCCTTGAGTTCTCCATCGCACTTGGTGCAAAGGGCATTTTCCTTTCCCTCTTCCAAAATTTTGACAACTTTGGCCTGCATAAGCCCGTCTTCTTTATACACATGAATGATTGCTTTGTTTATTCCATTGCGGTCATCCACTGTTTTCCATTTTCCGAATACGGTCTGTCCCCATGCGGTTTGAAGAAGCAGAAAAAATGAAAGCAGTATCAATTTATTGGGCATCCTGTTGTTTTTCATGTTGTTTTTTTAGTGAATTAAGGGTTGCATTCAGCTCAAACCCCAATAATAGAATGTTGGAATTCAACCATATGAAAACCATTAAGATCAGCAATCCCCCCAAAGCTCCATAAAGTTCGTTATATCTGGCAAATTTTTCCACATAAATTCCAAAGAGGTACGAGGTCAGCAGGAACAATAAGGTCGTCATTAATGCCCCAATGGAAAAGAAGCGTGCCTTTCTGCCCTCAGCGGTTCCGAAATAATACAGAATGGAGGTGGTCAGATAGGAGAGGCAGATGAAAAATAATATTTTGGCGATCTGAATACCAAGAGTATCCCCTTTTTCAACATCATACCCGAAGGTTTTCCCGAGATATTCGCTGGTGTATTCCACAATGTAAAACTCAAAGTACACAAAAGCCACCGCCCCAACGATCAATAGTATGGAAAGAATCAGTCCAACCATTAACGCGTAAGCATATTGACGAAAAAAATTCCGGGTGAGTTCCACATGGTACGAGTTTTCAAATCCTCCAAAAATGGCGTTCACCCCATTGGCCATCAAAAAAATGGAAACCAAAAAGGCTGATGAAAGCAGTCCTCCTTGTTTTTGATCTTTGATCTGTTGGTAAATATCGCCAAAGTAGTCTCCTGTGGCAGATGGCAAAAACGACTCCAAAAACACCAAGAATTGCGCATCGAAATTTTCATTCCCAACGCTAACGTAGGGAATCACAAACGGGATCATGGTCACCAAAAAAATAAGTAAAGGGAACAGTGCCATAAACAAACTGAACGCAATGGAACTGGCCCGGGTGGAAAGGGCACCTCTCACAATGCCCAGTAGGTACATTTCCATCAAATCATAGAAAGAGAGCCCCTCAAAAGCCTTGAGCCTTATCTTTTTAAATAACCGGACCATCCAATTGACGACCGGAATCTTTTCCAATTGCTCTTCTATAACTTTGGACATTATACGGCTTTTAAACTTAGGTCCATATTATGCACGGAATGGGTAAGCGCACCAGAGGATATGTAATCCACCCCACACTGGGCATATTGCCGGATGGTGCCTTCGTTGATTCCTCCTGAAGACTCTGTGAGACATTGATTCCCAATCAAATTGACCGCTTTTTTGGTGTCTTCGTAGTTGAAGTTATCCAACAAGATACGGTACACTCCCTTGGATTGCAGAATTTCTTGAACCTCATCCAAATTCCGGGCCTCTACAATGATTTTCAGGTCTTTTTGGTGGTCTTTTAGGTATTGTTGTGTTTTTTGAATGGCTTTGGTGATGCCCCCAGCAAAGTCAATATGGTTGTCCTTGAGCATGATCATGTCGTACAGTGCAAATCGGTGGTTCTCCCCTCCTCCAATCTTCACAGCCCATTTCTCCAAAGCCCTAATTCCTGGAGTGGTCTTTCGGGTATCCAAAATCTTGGTGCCTGTGCCCGCCAAAAGCGCCACGTAGTGTTGGGTCTTGGTGGCAATGGCACTCATGCGCTGCATGGCATTCAGTACCAATCGTTCCGCTTTTAAAATGCTTTGCGAGCTTCCTTCCACATAAAAAACAATGTCTCCATGCTCCACCGGGCTGCCGTCTGCCATCAACACTTCAACCTTCAGCTTTGGGTCGACTTTGTGGAACACTTGCTTGGCAAATGCAACACCGGCAATAATACCTTTGTCCTTGACCAACAATTTTGCCTTTCCGGTAGCCGTTGAAGGAATACAGGCCAATGAGCTATGATCACCATCGCCCACATCCTCCCTGATGGCGTTGGCAATGATCAAATCAAGTTCGTTTTGGAATTGTTTTTCGGATATCATCCCATTGGGGTTTTAACGAAAATAGTAAAAACATTGCTCCTTCTCTACAATATCTATGGGGTTGTATTTCACTTTAAACAGTATTTTTGGACATGCAGATTACATTGATTGCCATTGGAAAAACGGATAGTGTTGAGCTAGAACAACTTATATCGATTTATGAGAAACGGTTGCAGCATTACATAAAGTTCCAGTTCCACATTATCCCTGATATAAAGAACAGTAAAAATCTTTCTGAAGCACAACAAAAGGAAAAAGAAGGAGAACTGATTTTAGGTCAACTTCAATCCTCCGATGTCCTGATTCTTCTTGATGAACGGGGAAAGCAATATACTTCGCTGGAATTTTCCCAATTCCTCCAAAAAAGGATGAACAGCGGCATCAAAAACCTTGTTTTGGTAATCGGTGGTCCGTATGGTTTCAGCGAATCGGTGTATGCAAGGGCCAATGGAAAAATCAGTTTGTCCAAAATGACCTTTTCACATCAAATGGTACGTGTGTTCTTGGTGGAACAGCTTTATCGTGGCTTCACCATTTTACGGAACGAACCGTATCATCATCAATAAGTTAGATGAGACAATAGACCGCTCCGCTTAAAGATTCAAGAATCAAGACATACTCCTGTCTCTTGTAATGGGTTATTCAGTTACTGCTTACTGCTTACTGCCTACTGAGTCATTGGAAGTCAGAAGTCGTCTGCCTGCCGCAGGCAGGGAAGTCGGAAGTTTGAACTTGTACTTTTGTTTGATGGACGGTTTCTAGTTCCTGGTTTCTAGTCTCTTGCAATTAATAAAGTACCCTAAACTTAATGGTGTTTTCCACATTTTTCAGTGCCTTGACCACTTCTTTGTCGTACTCCTTGTCCAAATCTGTGATCACATAGCCCACATCTGGGTCTGTGGACAGGTACTGCCCTGAAATGTTTAAGCCGTATTTGGCGAGCACCTCATTGATCTTGGCCATGATTCCCGGAACATTTTTATGGATGTGCAAGAAACGGTGCGCCTTGTTCTGTTTGGGCAGTCGGATATTTGGGAAATTCACGGCATCCACCGTATTTCCTGAATTGATGTAATCCATGATCTTATTGGGAACAAAATCCGCAATATCGCGCTGGGCCTCTTCTGTGCTTCCCCCAATATGTGGGGTTAGAATAACATTGGGCAATCCTTGTAATGGAGTTGAAAATTCGCCATTGCTTCGTGGCTCTGACGGGTACACGTCAATGGCAGCTCCACCCAGTTTTCCATTTTTCAGGGCTTCCGCCAACGCATCAATGTCCACCACAAAACCTCTGGACAGGTTAATGAGCATGGCCCCATCCTTCATTTGGTTGATTTCCCGCTCACTGATAAAGTTTTTGTTGGCCTTGTTATCATCCACATGCAGGGTAACCACATCAGAAATGGACAGCAAGTCTTCCAAAGTGTTGCATTTAACCGCATTACCCAGGGCCAGCTGGTCGGCAACATCGTAATAATAGACCCGCATGCCCATGGCTTCGGCCAAAACGGACATTTGCTTTCCAATATTTCCGTAGCCTACAATACCCAAGTTTTTTCCACGCACCTCCCGGGAATTGGCTGCCGTCTTGTTCCATTCGCCGTTATGGATTTCCGTGCTTCTGGTAAAGATATTACGCATAAGCATGATAATCTGACCTATGGCAAGCTCTACCACGGAACGGGTATTGCTGTATGGTGCATTGAAGACCACTACCCCTTTTTTCTTGCTGTATTCCAAATCAATCTGGGTAGTTCCAATACAAAACGCACCTACTACCATCAATTTATTGGCGGCATCCAATACTTTTTGGGTCACTTGGGTCTTGGAACGGATTCCCAAAACATGCACCCCTTTGATACGCTCAATGAGTTCTTCTTCGGGGAGACTGTGTTTTACAAGTTCAACAGAAAAGCCTTCTTCGGATAGGTTCTCAAAAGCGGCCGGGTGTACATTCTCAAGTAAAAGGATCTTGATTCTATTCTTGGGATAGGATAGGTTTCTTGGCAAATCGTTCACAAATAAAAATTCATCTAGGTTAGGTGCAACATGGTCGGCGTTGTTCGCAGCCTTTTCACGGTGCACATTTTCAGTGTAAGCAAAAAACTTGTGGGCAATTCCGGCTTCGCGCATCACATAATCGCTGTAGCCATCCCCTATGACCTGAACCTCGCCGTCCAAGTCAAGTCGTTTTAAGCACTCAATTTTCCCGTTATGGGAAGCCAACACGTTGGCCTCATCAAAACCGGTGATGTTTCCCGTTTCATCAAAGGTAAATGTATTGGCATATACGCGGTCCGAAGGAATATTGTATTCCGCAACAATAGGGTCAATAAATTCCTTAAAACCACAGGAAATCACATAAATATCTTCGGAAAATTCATGGAAGAAGTCCTTGTTTGAAGCGATGGATTTAGAAATCTTTTGTCGGAGTTCCACCACCAAATTTTCCAAATCGCTTTTATTGGCGTTCAACAATCGGATTCTCCTTTCCAAGGATTCCGTAAAGGATATATCCCCATCAATCCCCAAATTGGTAATGTGTTGAATTTCAGCTACAATCTCCTCTCTTTTGGGATTTCCCTGGAGGGTCATTTCCGCCAACACATCCAACGCCTCTACCCTGGTAAGGGTACTGTCAAAATCAAACACATATTTGCGCCCTGTTTCCACCATGGACATCTTCAAAAAATTAAGGGACAAAATTAAACATAAATTCTATCCTTATAATCGGAACTTATCAAAAACCTTACACATTTATGGATAAATCAAAAATCCCTTTGAAATTGTTTCAAATAGCACCCAAAAAGCATCATTTTGCAATTAGGCTTATAGTACAAGTTCAAAACTCAAGTTTCAAGTTTAAAGTTCAATAATCCAATAGTCCGTTGCCAATAACTGAATAACTAAAGGTCTATGTTCTCTTTTCCAACATCTCTTTTGACAAAAACCGAATAACAAAACAACCGAATAACTCAATAACTAACTTCCGACTTCCGACTTCGGACTTCCAACCATCAAAACCACCTTCGGGTCAACTTGCAATAGACACTATACTCCTGGCCAAACTTCTCCAAGAGCACCTCTTCCTCCGGTTTAATCTGAAAATGGTTCATCCAATACACAAAACCAACAGCCAATAGTGTGTTAAAGGCATTCCCCAACATGAGTCCGAAAGCCAATAAAAACAACAGCATGCCCAAATACATGGGGTTCCGAGAGTATTTATAAATGCCATTTGTGACCAGACTATTTGCCTTTTCCAAACGAAGCGGATCCGTGGTGGTGTGTTGTCTACCAAACTGGATCAATGACACCAAAATGACCAAAAAACCCAACCCAAAAAGAAAATAGGCCAGCTCTCTTCTTCCGAAAAAATCAAAATCCCCAACGGGAAGGAACTTTGCCAGTGCATACATTAATCCTCCAAAAATTATCATCACAAAAACTGGTGGCATCCAAAATTTCATAGTGTAACGTTTGCTCCTCGAAATTACTATTTTTGAAACTCAAATAGAACCCCTTTCCACTTGAAACTTGTATTTGCCACCCATAACGACCATAAACTAAAGGAAGTCCAGCAGCTTTTGCCCGAATCCATCGAGCTTTTGTCTTTGAAAGACATTCAGTGTTATGATGAAATCCCGGAAACAGGAAAGACTTTGGAGGAAAACGCTAAAATCAAGGCCGATTTTGTGACCCAAACCTATGGTTTGGATTGTTTTTCGGATGATACCGGGCTTTTGGTGGATGTGTTGAACGGAAATCCCGGGGTGTACTCGGCCCGATATGCCGGAGAACAGAAAAATGCCAAGGAAAACATGGCCAAGCTGCTTAAGGAAATGGAAGGGGAAAAGAATCGAAATGCCCATTTCAAGACCGTCATCCACCTAAACCTTCAGGGACAGAGCCATAGGTTTAACGGCATTGTGGAAGGTACCATCACTACAAAGGAGCATGGTTCAGGTGGGTTTGGCTATGACCCCATTTTTAAACCCGAAGGGTTTACCCAAACATTTGGGGAACTCCCACCAGAAACCAAAAATGCCATAAGCCATCGTGGCAGGGCTATCGAAAAATTGGTAAACTTTTTAAAAAACAAGACTTTATAGTAGCCACCGTATAAATTTAGCGTACATTTGCCGCTTTATTAACGCCGCCGGTATGGGCAAGGTGTTGCGATGGGCTCAAAGGTTATACAGGAATCGCTCTATGCAACACAACATATTTGCGATTTAAGGTATACACCGCTATGACAAAATTTGAAGCCTTGGGGTTGGATAAACCCCTATTGGATGCTATTTCCGATCTTGGATTTGAAACCCCATCAGAAGTACAGGAAAAATCAATCCCAATTTTATTGGAACAAGACACCGATTTGGTGGCCTTGGCACAAACAGGAACCGGAAAAACCGCCGCTTTTGGTTTTCCCATGATCCAAAAAATACAAGCTGACAGCAGAACCACCCAAGGATTGATTCTCTCTCCGACCCGTGAACTCTGTCTGCAAATCACCAACGAACTCAAGCTCTATTCCAAATATGTAAAAGGACTGAATACTGTGGCCATTTATGGTGGCGCCAGTATTACCGAGCAGGCCAAACAAATCAAGAGAGGTGCACAAATTGTTGTGGCTACGCCAGGACGGATGAAGGATATGATTGGCCGAAAGATGGTGGATATTTCCAAAATTGATTATTGCGTTTTGGATGAAGCCGATGAAATGTTGAACATGGGCTTCTTTGAGGATATCAAAGATATCTTGTCCAACACCCCCAAAGAAAAACTGACGTGGTTGTTTTCGGCAACCATGCCCAAGGAGGTGGCTACCATAGCCAAAAAGTTCATGCACCAACCCGTTGAAATTACAGTTGGGACCAAGAACGCTGGAGCTTCCACGGTACAACACGAATATTATGTGGTGGGTGGCCGTGATCGCTATGCTGCCCTAAAGCGTTTAGCAGATGCCAATCCGGGTATTTTTTCGGTGGTCTTTTGTAGAACCAAACGTGATACCCAACGTGTCGCTGAAAAATTGATCGAGGATGGTTACAATGCCGGGGCATTGCACGGGGATTTGAGCCAAAATCAGCGTGATCTGGTAATGAATGCCTTTCGGAAAAAACAAGTGCAGATGTTGGTGGCCACGGATGTTGCCGCACGAGGCATCGATGTGGATGATATCACACACGTAATCAACTACCAACTTCCCGATGAGATAGAAACCTACACCCACCGAAGCGGACGAACAGGGAGAGCTGGAAAATCCGGAATTTCCATGGTCATTGTTACCCGTTCCGAGCTACGGAAAATCAAGACCATTGAAAAAATCGTCAAGCAGGAATTTGTTGCCAAAAAGATACCCTCGGGCATTGAAATCTGTGAGATTCAATTGTACCACTTGGCCAATAGGATCAAAGATACCAAAATCAACAAGGAAATCGATCCCTATTTGCCGGCCATCAATGATGTGCTGGAAGGGATTGATCGCGATGAGCTGATTAAAAAAATGGTTTCTGTTGAGTTTACACAGTTTACCAATTACTACAGCAAGACCAAGGACTTGAACACTTCTGACAGTGGTACAAGTGAACGTGGACAAAAAGGAGGTGCTGATACAGGCAACAGTGGTTCCGTTCGCTATTTTATCAACATTGGGGAAAGGGACGGTTATGATTGGATGTCGCTGAAAGATTTTCTCAGAGATACCCTAAACCTTGAAAAAGAGGATATTTACAATGTGGATACCAAGGATAGTTTCTCCTTCTTCAACTCAGATGCGCAACTTACCGATCTTATCCTTCAGACCTTTTCTGAATTTAAGGTGGATGGCCGCTTTATCAATGTTGAAGTGTCCAAAAATCCCGGAGGTTCAGGTAAAGGAGGTGGCCGCAAGCGTGACAGAAATCGCGGCAGCCGAAAAAGTGGCGGAAATAAATCGTTCAAAGGGGGCAAAAAGGGAGGTTACGGTAAAAAAGGAGGCAAAAAAAGACAAGGGTTTTATTAGTTAATTCTATATTAAAAGCCAAGGGTCTCCTGTTTATTTTTCTTTGTTTAGTACTTTTATACCTACAAAGATTGCATGAGAAGAATTCTACTTACATTTTTTTCCATTATCCCTTTGTTATGCTTGGCCCAAAATGAGGATGAAAGACCCGCTTTGGAAGAGCTGACCGTTACAGTGGTGAATGCGCAGACAGATTTTCCTTTGGAAAGTGTGCACGTCATCAACCTGAATCAGGTGATAGGAACCATTACGGACCAAAATGGGAAATTTACCATAGAAGCCGCGGTCAACGATACGCTATACCTGAGTTATTTGGGTTTTAAATCACAAAAAGTGCGGGTCACCAATGATATGTTCAAGATCAAGGACACCAAAATAGCCTTGACCGAGCTGGCCTATGCGTTGGAAGAGGTGATCGTAAGCCCGTATCAACTTACCGGGTATCTGGAAATTGATGTGAAGAACCTTCCCGTCAACACCGCATACCAATATAGTATTTCCGGACTCAACACCAGTTATGAAGCCGGGAGCAAAAGTCCCAGTGCGGTAACGAAGGTGTTGGGGGCCATTCTGAATCCGGCGGATCTCTTGCGGAACCTCTTTGGCAAGAAACCCAAACAAATGCGCAAATTGCGGCAAATGAAAGAGGATGACGAGATCAAGAACCTACTCGCATCCAAATTTGACCGCGAAACCCTTACCGAACTGCTTCAGTTGGAGAAAGTGGATATTGAGGACATCCTCAACAACTGTAATTATTCCAAATCCTTTATCGCCACCGCCAATGATCTCCAGATTTTGGATGCCATCTCTAGCTGTTATGAGGAGTATAAAGTGCTCAATCGAAATTAAATCTTAATGGTTTTTCTTTTTTTTGGGTTGATGTTGTGAAGCTCTAAATAAATTTTAGAATTCCGTATTCATTTTATAGCTTTAAACAAAATCCCAAAACATGAAAAAACTACTTGTTCTCATGTCTTTCCTACCCTTTTTTATTGGCTGCAAGGAAGTTAAAAAAAAGCAGCAAACAGCAGAGCAGGTAGTTGAACAAGAAGTGCCCAAAAAGAAAGTGCCCTTTGTTTGGGAGGGTGCCAACATCTATTTTCTCTTGACGGACCGCTTCAACAACGGAAATCCCAATAACGATCTTCATTTTGAAAGAACCGAGGAAACTGGAGTACTCCGGGGATTTGAAGGCGGTGACCTACTTGGCGTCACCCAAAAAATTGAAGACGGCTATTTTACGGATTTGGGCATAAATGCCATTTGGCTCACCCCATTGGTGGAACAAGTGCATGGCGCCACGGATGAAGGTACCGGAAACACCTACGCCTATCACGGGTATTGGACCAAGGATTGGACTTCGCTTGACCCCAATTTTGGCACACGGGCCGATTTGGAAAACTTGGTAAAGGCCGCTCATGCCAAAGGCATTCGAATTCTTTTGGATGTAGTGCTCAACCATACAGGCCCAGTAACGGAAAAAGACCCGGTATGGCCCGAAAATTGGGTGCGGACCGGCCCCACATGCGAGTTCACCACCTATGAAAATACCACCGCTTGTACTTTGGTGGAAAACCTGCCCGATATTCTTACCGAATCCGATGAGAATGTGGAACTCCCTGATGCGTTATTGGCCAAATGGAAAGAAGAGGGTCGGTTGAGCAAGGAGTTGGATGAACTGCAACTTTTCTTTGAACGAACCGGATATCCCAGGGCACCCCGATATTACATCATCAAATGGTTAACGGACTACATCAATGATTATGGTGTGGATGGATTTCGGGTGGATACTGTAAAGCACGTCAACGAGGACGCATGGGAAGAGCTGCACAAAGAAGCCAACTACGCCTTTGAAACCTGGAAGAAAAAACACCAGAAGCATATTTTGGACGACAATCCCTTTTATATGGTCGGGGAAGTGTACAATTACGGCATTTCCGGAGGGCGCAATTTTGATTTTGGGGACAAAAAAGTGGATTTCTTCGATTACGGCTTTAAAAGTCTTATCAATTTTGAGTTGAAGACCGATGCCAACAAAAGTTATGAGAGCATTTTCAAAAAATACAGTGGGCTCCTTCATACCAAATTAAAGGACAAAAGTGTGCTGAACTATTTAACCTCCCATGATGACGGTGCTCCTTTTGACCCGGAACGGAAAAAACCCTATCGCACCGCCAATGTACTTTTGTTGACACCCGGGGCCTCCCAGGTGTATTATGGCGATGAAACCTCACGAAGTCTCATTATTGAAGGCACCCAGGGCGATGCCACCTTACGCTCTTTTATGAACTGGGAAGAACTGGACAGTGTCCCTGAAATCCAAAAAATCCATAAACACTGGCAAAAATTGGGACAATTCCGAAGAAACCACCCTGCCATTGGGGCCGGAAAGCACAAAAGGCTGGCCAAATCGCCCTATGTATTCTCCAGAACGTATGATAATGGCAAATATCGAGACAAAGTGGTGGTTGGACTTGATTTACCTAAAGGTAAAAAATCACTTTGGGTAAAGGGATTCTTTGGGGATGGCACCAAACTATATGATACCTACTCCGAAACCGAAGTGACCGTTGCCAACGGCAAGGTCATTTTGGAAAATGACTTTGATATTGCCCTTTTGGAACTGGTGGAGTAACCCAAAAACCTATTTTTCCAGTTGCTTTTTGAGGTTGGAAAGGCCTTCTTCAAAATCTTTCCCAACAGCTTTGTCCATGCTCATGAACAACATCATAATACTCATGGGAAACTTGTTTTTTCCTGAAAAGCCCCATGTTACTTTCGTGGTATTCGCATCCACATCTTCAGTGGTGATATAGGCATCCGAAGTGGATTTCCATGGCTTTAAAAATCGAAGTTCAGATTCTATGCGTTCTCCCTCCACAATTTTGGTGATTTCCTGCTCTCCCTCGCCTACTTCCTTGTTGCCGTTCCAGTAGTTCATGGAGCCGACCTCACCATCCGTGCCCGTGAATTTTTGTTCCATATTGGGATCACGTTTGCCCCAAGGCGACCATTCACCCTGTTTTTTAAGCGACCTCAAATACGTAAAAACCGTGGACTTGGGTTTGGCAATTTCAATAGAGCGGGAAACATTGTACGTTTTTGGCGCTATAAGGGCCAAAATAAGGATTAGCAGCACAAGGCCTGCCAAAATGTAGAGTAGTGTTGTCATGATCGTAAGTGATTGGTTAACAGCTAAAAATACAAAAAAGTTTAATCGGACAAATACCTTTTGATAATGCCCTTCACATTTTTAATCGACTTTTTGGTCCAGTCCAATCGCTTTTCCAAAATTTCAATATCGGATAACTGCCAATCCAATGAGGAATCCCTCACTTTTTGGGCCAAATCTTGGATAATGATGGCCGCAGAGACCGAAACATTCAAGCTTTCCGAAAAGCCCACCATGGGAATCTTGAGAAACCCATCGGCCTTTTGCATCACTTCTTCACTCAGTCCCTCTTTTTCGGTGCCAAAGAAGAGTGCGGTTTTGGTCTTGGGATAAAAGTCATGCAACAATTGGGAACCGTCATGGGGCGTGGTGGCCATGATTTTGTAGCCGTCGCTTTTCAATTGGTCTATGCATTCGGACGTAGTCCGATACCGATGCACATCCACCCACTGCTCTGCCCCCATTGCAATATTTTTGTCCAACCGTTTTCCAAAACGGTCTTCCACCACATGGACGTCTTGGATGCCAAAAACATCACAGCTCCTAATAATGGCACTGGTGTTGTGCATCTGGAACACATCCTCAATGGCCACGGTAAGCAGCTTGGTCCTGTGCTTCAACACCTCCAAAAAACGCTGTTTCCGTTCTTCGGTGAGGTAGGTTTCCAGATAAGTGAGCAAGTCATCGTTAAACATAAAAACAAGATAGGAAAATTTAAAAACGTGGATTCTTAAAAAATGGATTTGCTATCTTGGGGCTAAATCAAGTAATAGGGGAAATCATGGGAAAATTGGAAACAATAAAAAAAAGGATGATGGTTTTAAAAATACCCACATTCATTGGCATTATTGCTCTTTTCCTTTCTTTCACAAATAAATTTGTGGATAATGGCAATTCAGAAAGGGAAAGTTTCGATATAAAAAAGGACTTATTATTGGCGCAATTTGATTGCAAAACCGATGTTGATGATCTTCATACCATTGCTGCTTTTGCCACATTATTGGCCGATTCAAGTTTCAATGGCCTAAATTACCACGCAGTTGCTGGCACTTATGGCATTCAAGATGGGCTGTATGTTCCACCAAACAGCTTATTTCAACTCGCTTTTGGCGACAACTGGACCGATGCCCATACTAACACAAAACGAGCCGTTGAACGTGTCAAAACCATAATCAAGTCAACCTTTGATAAACAAGGGGATATATGGATAGCGGAAGCCGGTCAATCAGATTTTACTGCAGAACTAATTAAGGCGGTTCATGCTGATTTTCCTGAAATTAGTACACAGGAACGCATTCATGTAGTTCAACATAGTAATTGGAATGAAGAATCTACTTCTCCCGAAAGCCTTGAATTCGTTAAAAAGAATTCAGATTACATAAAGATTCCTGATGGTAATGCGGTGGGAAACGGAACTCCAGGGTTTAGGGATGCTGAGCACACCAGTTGGAACAAGAATATGACCAATCCTAGAGTGATTGAAATTTGGGAGCATGCCATTGATTTGTCCAACACCTATAATGGAAAAGAAGGGCGTTACAACAACGAGGCTATTTCGGCAGGTGGATTGGACTTTTCAGATTTGTCCGAAGTTTGCTGGATATTAGGCGTACATGACCTTAGAGATGTTGAAGACTTTTTTAATCAATATTCCAAGTAAACAACCTATTGTTGGTTGCAAAAATTGAATTGTACGAAATAATTATCTCCTTTTAAAAAATCGAACCTATAGTTTGAAAATATTTATTTAAAATGCCCAAACCAAAAATAGTCGTACTTACCGGGGCCGGAATGAGTGCCGAAAGCGGCCTAAAAACCTTCAGGGATGCTGACGGACTTTGGGAAGGCCATGATGTCATGGAAGTGGCTTCGCCCCATGGTTTTGCCAAAAACCCGGAATTGGTATTGGAGTTTTACAACCAACGCAGACGACAATTATTGGAGGTTCGCCCCAATGCGGGACATTTGGCCCTCGCCAACTTGGAGCAACACTTTGACGTAAGCATTGTCACCCAAAACGTGGACAATCTCCACGAAAAGGCAGGAAGCTCTCATGTGGTGCATCTCCATGGCGAGTTGTTCAAGGTGCGTAGCATCCGGGATGAGACTTATATTTTGGATTGGACAACCGATTTGGTCTTGGGTGATTTGGATGAAAATGGGCATCAATTGCGGCCCCATATCGTTTGGTTCGGAGAAATGGTGCCCATGATGGAAACCGCGGCCCGCATTACCCAACAAGCCGATATTTTAATCATTATCGGCACCTCCATGCAGGTGTATCCCGCCGCTGGACTGATCCACTATGCCCCAAAACAAATTCCAATTCATTTTGTGGACCCCAAGCCCACCGTGCGCCAATCAGATTTTGACAATCTTACGGTACGGGCAGAAACAGCTGCAAAAGGCGTCCCTATTCTTGTTGAAGAGCTGATTCGTAACTGGTCCTAGCCGCTTTGGCCCAATCCATCAACGCAGTTTTCTGGGATTCGTCCAATCGTGCAGCGTGGTGGGTCCAAGTGTATTCCTTCAAAGGCATTTTACCTTCCTCCACTTCTTCAACCAGTTCCTCCAACTTGTGGTCTTTCTTTTTTACGGTATAGTTTTCCCAATCCGAAAAGTTCAAATGTTCCTTGCCTTCCTCAACATGGTCGGCCAACCAATACGAAACCGGGGCGATATTGTTGTACCAAGGATAAATGGTATTGGCACTATGGCAATCGTAGCAAGCACTTTTTAAAATGGTTTTCACTTCGGTACTGGGTTGGGTCTCCGATTCAAAAGCCGCGACATAATTACCTTCCGCTTGGTTTTTGGCAGGTCTGATAAACTGCATGCAGACAAAGATGACCAACAATGCAATTGCTATTTTTTTCACTATTTTCATCACTCAAGATTTCCTATAAAGATACGCCATTGTGACCAAAGAAGAACTGCATATTTCCCTGAAATCGGGAAGACTTTCCAAAGCCGATGTGGACCAACTCGTCAACAAATTGGTAAAGTACCCTGACTTGGTGGGCGAACTCCTCGAAGCAATTTTGCTGGAAGAACAGGAAGGCACCTTCAACGCTAGTTGGACGTTTCGACATCTGATGCAAAAGAAACTGGACTACTTGTTACCTTTTTTCAACGAATTTACAGAACTATTGGGCAGCTTAAAATCCGAAGCTACCATCCGAGCCGTGGCCTGTGTCTGTGAAATGGTGTGCGTGGCCTATTTCAAAAAGAAAGACCCAGCCTTTCAAAAGGTAGTCTCAGACGAACAATTGGAAAAAATAATGACCGCCTGTTTTGATTGGCTTATCAGTGACATGAACATGGCCCCCAAGGTCTTTTCCATGACCAGTCTGTACTATTTGGGGCTAAAATTTGACTGGGTGCACCCACAATTACGACTGATTTTGGAGGACACCTATGCATCGGGGACCACCGGGTATCAAAACCGGGCCAAAAAAACACTGGACAAGTTAGCCCAAATAGGCCGCTAAACTCCATGGGTTTAAGTATCTTTGCAACTTTCAAAATTGTTCGTAGAAATGTCCCTAACACAACTCAACGCCATTTCACCCATTGATGGCAGGTATAGAAGCAAGACCAAAAGCCTGAAGGATTATTTTTCCGAAGAGGCCCTCATCAAGTACCGAGTTCAGGTGGAAATTGAATATTTCATCGCGCTTTGTGAAATTCCACTGCCACAATTGGCCGATTTTGACACAAAAAAATTCCCTGAACTTCAGAAAATCTATCAAGAGTTTACTTCGAAAGATGCGCAGGCCATCAAAGAGATTGAAAAGGTCACGAACCACGATGTAAAGGCGGTTGAGTATTTCATCAAACAACAATTTGATGCCTTGGGATTGGAAAAACACAAGGAATTTATCCATTTTGGATTGACCTCGCAGGACATCAACAACACCGCCATCCCCCTTTCCATCAAAGAGGCGATGAACGATGTATATGTGCCTTCGTATTTTGAGGTATTCGAAAAGTTGAAGGAACTGGCCGCGGCATGGGAGAACATTCCCATGTTGGCACGGACGCACGGGCAACCCGCCTCCCCCACCCGTTTGGGCAAGGAGATTGCCGTTTTTGTGGAACGGTTCAAGGAGCAGTTCAATTTATTGAATGATATACCCAGCGCAGCCAAATTTGGTGGCGCCACCGGAAATTACAATGCCCATAAAGTGGCCTATCCCCAAACGGATTGGAAAGCTTTTGGAAAGCAATTTGTACAGGAGAAATTGGGCTTGCACCACTCCTTCCCCACCACCCAGATTGAGCACTATGACCACATGGCGGCCCTTTTTGACGCCTTAAAGCGCATCAATACCATCCTTATTGACTTGGATAGGGACTTTTGGACCTATATTTCCATGGAGTATTTTAAGCAGAAAATCAAAAAAGGGGAAGTGGGTTCATCGGCCATGCCGCACAAGGTAAACCCCATCGATTTTGAGAATTCCGAGGGAAATTTGGGCCTGGCGAACGCTGTTTTTGAGCATTTGTCCGCCAAACTGCCCATTTCCAGATTGCAGCGGGACTTAACGGATAGCACTGTATTGCGAAATGTGGGCGTTCCCTTTGCGCATACTTTGGTAGGATTCCAATCTACTTTAAAAGGGTTGAACAAATTGGTGTTGAACCAAGCCAAATTTGAGCAGGATTTAGAGGACAATTGGGCCGTGGTGGCCGAAGCCATCCAGACGATTTTGCGTCGCGAAGGCTATCCCAATCCCTACGAAGCCCTAAAGGGCTTAACCCGAACCAATGAAAAAATCACCCAAAAGTCCATTGCGGATTTTATTGAGACCTTGGAGGTTTCGGATGCCATTAAAACGGAGTTGAAGCAGATTACCCCGGCGAATTATACGGGGGTGTAGAGTGTAGATTGTGTTGTTTTTATTCTAAATATCTCGGCTATAAGTTATTGCCTTCTGGCCTTTAGTTCAGTTTTCTGTCGTCAGTCTTTGATTTATTCCACATTTCTTTCATCAAATCTTTGGTGGTCTCATCTTCAAAAAATTTTTCAATTCTTTTTCTATCCTTACTTTTTAAATCACCTTTTATTAATTGGCAATTATCTAACCTGAAAACAGCATTAATTGAATTATCACTTGATTTCACGTGAAAATGAGGTGGGTTATGGTCATTAGGGTAAATTTCTATTTTTAGATTTCGTATTCTTCCCACGAGCTCTTTAATAAAATAGAATTCTCCATCAGGAGTGATGAC
>NZ_LXTT01000154.1 GCF_001683915.1 Allomuricauda sp. CP2A
TATTGATTTTGATTTTTTGATTTTATCGTCTATAACTATTTTTTGGGCTCTTCTGACAGCATATTCATTTAAGTGAAACTATACCCAAGATCCACTAAGTAATCCCGTGATATTTTTGCCGCTTCAAAAGTGGAATAGGCCGGTTTTATTTTTCGGTCGTAATCCAGCTCAAACATAATATCGCCAACCATTTTGTCCCTTCCTCTCTCAAGCATCTTCATGAGTTTCTTGATTTTTACATGCCCTTCTCCCAATGGGGCATATCCCAAGTAACCATTATCGCCACCTTCATAATCCTTGAGATGGACATGTTCGATCAATGGCATAAAATCCCTGAATATCTTCACTGTATCCGCACCACCTTTTTCCAATTGTCCGGAATCAGGTCCAAATTTCATATAGTTGGTGTCCACATTTTCCATGATGAAGTACACTTCCTCTTCGGTTTCAACAGGGGTTCCCGTATGTGGATGCAATGCGCAGGTGAGACCAAGATCTGTGACCACTTTGGCATAGTCGTTCATGGCATCCACCATATTTTTTCTGTGTTCCTTAAAAACAAAATCTTTACGGTCAACCGATGCAGGACAATACTCCACCAAAGTACCCCCTGCTCTTTTAAGGAGCTTGGTCCAACTGGTCAATTTCTCGATTTCCTCTTTTCTTTTTGATGGTGATGGATCTAGAACATCGGTCATGCAAAAAGCAGACCTGATGGGAATGTTGTGCTTTTCAATCAATTCTTCCAATCTAACACCAGAGTCTTCCAGTTCCTGTATGGTCCAACCAAAGGTCTCAAAGGAATGGAAGCCCAATCGTGACATTTCCTCAAGGGACGTTTCCAAGTTTTTTAGATTGTAACCCCAAAGAATAAAAGTGGCCCCTACCTGGAACTTTTCATTTATTTCCAAACTATTGATAAAGTCCATATTGGGCAATGTAACGGCGGCAAGAC
>NZ_LXTT01000139.1 GCF_001683915.1 Allomuricauda sp. CP2A
AAAAAAAATAAACTTATTAAGTGTAGTACTATAACTACTAAGGATGATGTAACAATTCTTTTTTCTGATAATGGCATAGGAATTAAAGAAGAAGATAAGTTTAGGATTTTTGACATTTTCTTTACAAAGACAGCAGAAGATGGCGGAGCTGGGATGGGACTTTACATGGTTAAGACTAGAATAGAGGCCATGCAAGGAGAAATTGAAGTAGTTGAAAATGAACTTAAACCTACTGGAGCAACTTTTAAGATAAAATTGCCCTTTAAAAAATAAAATCAATGGAAGTGACAATTGTTGTAATTGATGATAACAAAGATATAGAAGAGCATGCATTGCTTTTTAGCCTTGAGGACAAATATGGTAAAGTTGAGTTTTTTGATAAGCCTTCGGAAGGTTT
Source organism: Allomuricauda sp. CP2A (assembly GCF_001683915.1). Lineage (GTDB taxonomy): Bacteria > Bacteroidota > Bacteroidia > Flavobacteriales > Flavobacteriaceae > Flagellimonas. The sequence goes on from NZ_LXTT01000139.1 coordinate 398, forward strand.
GAATTTCATTAAAACAAACTTGGACATAAATCAAATTGTTCTACTTGATATTGAATTTTCAGGGAGTGATCGAGAAGATGGTCACAAATTACTAGAAGAAATTAACAAAACATCAGCCTTGATTCCTGTTATATTATGGAGTGGAATTAATCAAACTGAAGAGGAATTTGGTGATTTCATAAATAACCACGCCTATGGTTTTTTAAGTAAAGATTCTACCTTAGAAGAATCCATAGAAATGGTTGATAAAGCATATTTAAAACTCGAAACAAGCTTAGATAATACAATAGAAGACTGGATTATAGAAAATGAAGAAGATAAGGATAAACCAATTTATATCAGTACAGATGGAAAATCATACTCTTTAAATGATATTTTGAGAGAAATTAGGGCGCAAACAGAAATTGGGAAAGAGTTTGCGGTGAAACTTAATGCTCTTACGATTGATTTATTATTAAGAGGGAAAAAGGAGTTGTAATGGCTGATATTCTTATTGTTTGTGATGAGGAAGATTTATCTATGGGTAAATTTTTCTTAGCGTGCAAGGAAAGATTAAATGCCTTTTTAAAATCAAAAAGCATAAAATTTTCAGAGCTAGGCAGTCAACAATTAAATGATTTGTCAATATCTATGCACATAAGCCCCCTACCAAAATTTATATTTGGTGCTTACTCACATGGCTCTAGCAATTCGCTATTAAAATCAGCTACAACAGAATATGTTTCTATAGCACAAAATGGAAAAGATTTTGAAGGAGGTTTTGTGTACACCTTTTCCTGTAGTTCTGGAAAAGAACTAGGAAAAGATCTGATATCTTGTAATTGTCAATGTTTCATTGGTTATTCAGAGGTAATATACATTTGGACAAATTTTTTCGATCCATTTATTGAATGTGCTAATTTTGGGTTAATTGAATTTTTTAACGGCCAAGATACAAGCAAAGTTTTTGATTCTATGATTGATAAATATAACCGGGAAATTGATAAAATGTATGAAATAGACCCAATGGTTGCGGCAGACTTAGTAGCAAATAGGCGTGCTCTGGTTATGCATGGCAATAATATTAACATATCTGATTTTTAATAACTTGACAGAAGAAATACAGGCCGGTGTACAGAACTGATATTATATCAAATAGCAAATCCGCCTGCTGCAGGCAGGGCTGCCCGCAATTTGTTTATGATTATAATTTGAACTATAATCTACATTATGTAAAACAGAACAACTCAAAACCAAAGAAAGCCATAAAACTCCCCTTTCTATTCTTTCTATGCCATAATAAAAATCGGTACGGTGGCTTTGCGCATTACCTCTTTGGCAGGATTGGTTTGAAACGCCAAGGTTTTACCCTCGTTTTTGGAAACGCACAACAATTGTGTATTGGTCCGTGATACATAGCTCACCAGACCGTCCATGGCATTGGCGCCTTCAGTAAACACATAGGAAACGGTTTTAGGCCAAGGGTTACTATCTTGTTCGCCTAGTGCTATTTTACCTTTAATATTAAAAATTCGCACAGGCTTTTCGCTGTCCCGCTTCAAATCTTTTATGATTTCCAAACCATTTTCGCGCAGTCCACTGCCAAAAACCCCCAAATTAATGTCCTTGAATGTATGGAATTTGTCATCTTTTCCAGTAATCAGCACATTGATATTGGTCTCATTGATCACAAAATCGGTGATACTTTCCCCTAGGAAATTGGGTCTGCGTTTGCCCAGGACCAAAATATCTGGTTTTTGGAGGGCCAAATAGTCCCTTACCCTGTTTTTTACATTGCCATATTCCAATTTATAGGAAAGCTTAATGCCTTCCTCTTCTTCTATGGTACGGATCAAATCCTGCATTTTGGAGCGGGTGTCCCGGTCATCTTTATAAATGGTTCGGATGGCGGACAATTGACTTTCCCGTTTTACGATATCCGTCGCCGGCTTTACGTGAAAGACCTCCACCGACCCATTCAAGGCCTTTGCCAGTTGCACGGCATTGGTCAATACAAGCTCGGAGCTTTTGGATAGATCAAGTAAAACGGAGATGCGGTATTTGCTCGAGGTGTTTTTAGCGTTCATGGTGTCATTGTTTTGGTGTGTATTTTAAATATAGCACCAAATTTGCACAACATTTCCCAGTTTAACTTTTGATTAATAAATAAATGTTTGGTATTCAGTGAGATACCCTTAAAATTACGGATTTCACAAAAAAATGCCGCTAAAAAAGGTGCTTAAAACGCTTTGCCCATGCCGTTGAGAGCTTGTAGGGCGCATACCGCAAAGGGATGTCGAGCCAATTGCCCCGCTTTACAATCGATTTTTTATGCGAAAACAAATCAAAGGAATGTTTGCCGTGGTACCCCCCTATTCCCGATGGGCCCACACCGCCAAAAGGCAGACGTTTGTTGCTGATATGGATCACGGTGTCGTTGATGGTTCCCCCACCAAAAGAGTATTGCGACATCAGCTTTTTTTGGAATTTTTTATCGGTGGAAAACAGATAAAACGCCAAGGATTTTCCATAGTTTGAAATATAACGGTGCAGGTCACCCTCGGTTTCATACGCAATGATGGGCAGAATCGGCCCAAAGATTTCCCCTTCCATCAATTTGCTGTTCATATCGGGTTCATCCACCAAGGTGGGCGCCACATATTTTTCGGAATCCACACAGCTTCCCCCAAAAAGAAGGGTTTGACCCTCAAGTTTTTCTTTAAGTTCCCGATAGTGTTTTTCGGTGGTGATTCGGGCAAAATCCAGGGATTTCTGAATGTCCGACCCATAAAATTCGGTGATATGGTGTTTGAGCTCCTCCACAAACCGCTCTTTGACTGTTTTATGGACCAAAATATAATCCGGGGCGATGCAGGTTTGTCCCGCATTGATGAATTTGCCCCATGCAATACGTTTGGCCGCTAACTTGACGGATGCCGTTTCGTCCACTACGCAAGGGTTTTTGCCCCCAAGTTCCAAGGTCACTGGGGTCAAGTGTTCCGCAGCACTTTTGTACACGATTTTACCCACACGGGTGCTTCCGGTAAAGAAAATGTACTCCCATTTTTCGGCCAAAAGCGCTTGTGAAGTCTCCACGCCCCCTTCCACCACTGCCACGTATTCAGCAGGAAATACATTCTGAATGATCTGGGCAATGATCCGTGAAGTGTTGGGGCTCAATTCCGAGGGTTTCAAAACAGCCGTATTCCCGGCGGCCAACGCACCCACCAACGGGGCCAAAGTCAACATAAAAGGATAATTCCACGGCGAAATGATCAATACTTTGCCAAAGGGTTCGGGCTGGATCCAGTCCTTTGACGGGAAATTGGTCCACGAAGCTTCAACGGGAATGGGCCTGCTCCACCGCTCCACATTTTGTATGGCATGGCCCAGCTCGGCAAGCACCAATTGGGTCTCCGTGGCCAGGGCCTCAAACTTCGGTTTCTTAAAATCGGCATACAGTGCATTGCAAATGGCATCTTCCTGCACTTCGATTTCTTGTTTCAACCGTTTTAAGAGTTGTTTTCTAAGAGCGACATTCTTGGTCTTTTGGGTCGCAAAAAAATCGTTTTGGGCATTTACAATATCCTGTACCATGGTCAAGTTCGAAAGATTTCCATAAATATAGTCAAACCCCAATAAAGAATTTCTTGAAGCCGACTATCCGCAAGGCAAGCATAGGGGTATTTCCCCAGTTTCATTTTGACCTAAAGATCAAAAACCGAAATTCTTTATTTTCATCACCCGAAACTGCCCATGGCAATTTCGACCTCTCCAAAGGAGAGGTGAAGCGAACTGACAAAATAAACCAAGGGCAAAGCCCCGAGGAATTCTATGATTAAGGTTGTGTTGGAATTGGGGAAACAAAAAAAGCACCGACCTGCGCCGATGCTTTCTCTTATGTTGTTCTTGGAAACTTATAGTGTTATCTCTTCCGAAGCCCCGTTGGGATAAACCAAAGTGGCGGTGTTGTCACACTCACCAGCTCCAAAATCCACCACAATGTCGAGACCGTTTTTGGTGACGATCATGCTTCCCGAGGTTATATTTTCACAACTAAGGCTACCTTCAAGGGTGTCCACTATTTCTACCGCGTAGGTGTTGCCGTCAGCCTGAATGGTCCAATCGCCGGCAAGGCTAAAGGTGCTGCTCTGCAGGTCTTCGCCAAAAGTAAAGCCAAAGGTTTTTGTACCTGATTCAGAAATGATGCTTTCATCCTCAAACTCAACGTTCATATCGCTGGTAACGGTAAATGAAAAGGAGTTGGTGTCCATATTTCCATTCATAACAAAGCTTCGGGTTCCATTTATTTTGATGGTACCCACATAAAAATCCACATACGTGGCGGTAAAAGAAGCCGATTCCTCCCCTACTTCGTAGGTCACGGTCACAGTACCGTTCACGTTGTCCGTTCCGTTCAATACACAGTTATTGAATGTGGCCACAAATCCGGTTTCTGAATATTCCGCAACATAACAATCATTGGTTTTGGCAGAGACGGCAGATTTGCCAGCACTGTTATCCGCAAAAAGTTCGGCGAGGGCATTATCGGCAACACTGGAGATGTCATCGGTCTCCATAATGGTCTGCAACTCGGTCTGGGTCAATTCTTGTTCAGCGTTTGGTTTGCCATCTTCGCTACAAGATTGGGCAAAAAGCAAAAAAGCACCCGATATGGCAATCGTGTAAATTTTTTTCGTAAGTCCGTTCATTTTACTTTAGTTAAGGGTTACGGTTCACTAACGATATGGCATATCTTTTAGTGTTTTTTGAAATCATTTATCGATAAAATGCAACCCTTTTAAAATAATACATCCTGATTTGTGTTATTTTAAGGGTATAAAACTTGAACTTGAATATCCGTAATCAATCATATAAATAAAGAGTTGTCAGGTCGAGCGCAGTCGAGACCTTATTTTTAAGACGTTGAATCCAATAACTTCTCGACTTTAGTTTATCCTGAGCGTAGTCGAAGGTCTCGAAGTGACAGGGCAATATGATTGATTTCGGACAATCTGTAACTTGAACTAAACAATTGAACTATGAAAAAAATTAGAGCCTTTTTCCCCTGTTTATTTTTAATTTTCTTGATGATGTCCTGCAGCAGCGATGATGGTGATGGAGCTGTTGCGGCTGAAGTACAGGTAATCGGGATATGGGATTTGTCCGAGGTAAATGTGAGTTCGGCCCAGGATATTGATATGGATGGTACTTCTTCCACCAATCTGATGAATGAATTGGACTGTGCTTCAGGCACCATATTGATCGATGGGGACAATACCTGGACTTTTGAGCAGACCGACATATCTGTTACAGCCATTACCGGGGGTCAATATTTTGCCCAATGCACCGATAATACAACAATGGGCACAGGTGCTTGGATTGTCAGTGGAAACCAAATCACATTTCAAGGCAGCAACACCTTGGGGACGCTTAGTTTTAGTGGTGACCGTCTTACCTATGCCGTTGGGGATGATTTACCCGGCATCCAGAGTTATGTGTACGTTCGCCGTGAGTAGTATCATCCGCTAGTCTGATTTTTTGGCAAGGATTACCCACATCTGCTTATCGGTTTCCCGTTCCCAATCGCCATGGTCTTCTATTTCAGAAACTAGGGTGAAGCCCGCTTGTTTCAACTCTTCGCGGACATACTCTGGGCCCAAGGAATGTGATGCAGTTTGTTGATTTCTTGATTTACCGCGCACCCAATCCTTTAGTTTTTCCATGAGGATGAGCTGTCCTCCCGGTTTCAAGGCCTTTTTTACATGCTGAAGGATTTCCTCATGGGCATCCATCTCGTGATAAGTGTCAAAAATGAAAACGGCATCCAATGTGCCTTCCGGTAATTTTGGATTATCGGTATCCCCCAGAATAGTGATGATGTTCCCAAGGCTTCTGTCATGGGCATTGGTACGCAGCTTTTGCAATCGGTCTTCCCGAATGTCCACGGCATAGACCCTGCCGGTCTCTGATACCTTTCTGGCCAAATGCATGCTCAAATAGCCTTCATGGCAACCAATATCAGCCACCTTGTCCCCTTCGCCCACTGCTGTCATCGCAAGTAGGGAATCGGTTTTCATCCATTTGTCCCGTTCCCCCCAATCCGACGCTGTGTACTGCGCCTGAAGCCCAAACACAGAACTTATAAAGATCAACAGGAAGGAACGGAAAAATGGCATAAACTTTAGTTTTTGATGAGTCCTTGACTTTCAATCCAAGGTGCTCCTGCGGCCTTCAATTCAGATTCCAAAGCAGGTAATGTGCTATTGACCAAAACGGACAATTCGTTTTTAATTTCCTGCAACTGGTTGTCTGCCCTATCCACGGCTGCTTTTTGGTTTCCAGTAGGTCCATAGGTGTTTCCTAGGGCCACCGTTCCAATAAATACGCCATCTTCAGGTAGTGGAGGGTTCCGCTTCCCTATTTCATTTTTGGCCGGATTTCCGCGCATTTTTACATCCAAGGCCAATAATTGGGATTTTGCCTCAAAAATTTTGTTGGAAAGCGCAGTGCTCGGCCGTTCGGCTTGTTCCATGGCCCGTTTCATGGCATCCACCTTCTGTAAACTTTTCTGCAATACAGTGGTAGTGGCCGTAAGGTCTTGTTGGAATTTCTGGAACCTATCACGGAACGCATCAATTTCAGCAACTGGTTTTGAAGGAAGTGCGCCTTCGCCCAAGGGTTTCACCTCAAAGCTTTGGGCAGTGGAAAGTTGCACTAACTCTCCATCCACGCTTTGGTACAATTCCACGGAATAGGTTCCTGGTGTGGCTTTGTATGGTGAAGGTAAAAACTCTTCATCCCCTCCTGCACTAGTTGGGCTTTCCAGAGGGATACCACTTCGGTTCGCATAGGACAAGTCCCAAGCTACGCGGTTGAAGCCCTTTTTGTTGGTTCCTTCCACTGTATTGACCACTTCTCCATCAGCATTCTTTACCATAAGCACTAAAGCCGGTTTTTCCTGAAGGGTTTCATCCTCAAGTTTGTCCCATCCCGGAAACGGAATGTTGGCCTTTTGTTTGGTGAGTTCTTTTTCTTTCTCGGTCCGTACTTCTTTTAAGGATTTTAGTTTTTCAGGTAAATAATAGGTGAATGTGGCCCCATAAGGTGGATTTTTGGCCGCATATTCTGAATGCCCTTGTCCATATACGGCTTCTTTTTCCATATACCAATAGGCCGGTTGTACTTTAAATAAGGTAGGCTCTTTTGTGGAAGCATCAAAATCCCGAAGTGGGGAAATATCATCCAAAATATAAATACCACGCCCGAAGGTGCCTCCAACCAAATCATCTTCCCTTCTTTGGATGGTGACATCCCTAAAAGAAATGGTGGGGACTCCCCCATCCAGTTTTGTCCAGGTGCTCCCCCCATTGTTGGTGAAATAAATGCCAAATTCCGTAGCGGCAAATAGCATTTCCTTCTTTTTGTGGTCTTGCACAATCCGCCAGGTGATCAATCGCTTGGGCAAATTCCCATTGATAAAGGTCCAAGTGCTGCCTTTGTCCGTGCTCTTGAGCAGATAAGGTTTAAAGTCTCCTTCCTTGTGGTTGTCCAGAACCAAATAAACGGTATTGGCATCATGCAGATCGGCCCTAACATCGTTGACAAAGGCCCTGCTGGGAACACCTTTTATGTTGCCCAACATGATTTTTCGCCAAGTGTTGCCGCCATCATCCGTAACCTGAAGGATTCCATCGTCCGTACCTGCGTAGATGAGCCCCTCTTGTACCGGGGATTCCGCCAATGAGGTGATGGTGTTGTAGTTGGACATGGCATCGACATCCCAAGGATTGTCCCAACTTTGTTGCCCTCCCATGATGGGAAGGGTCAAACGTTCTTCATTTCGGGTAAGGTCTGTTGAAATTGGGGTCCACTCATCTCCCCTGTTTTCTGATTTCCACACACGGTACGAGGCAAAATAAAGGCGTTCGGGCTTATGGGGACTCACTAAAATGGGGGCATCCCAATTGAAACGTTCGTGGGGTTCCCCTGCCCTTGGCTGTGGTTGTACAAAAACGGTTTCTCCAGTGGTCTGGTCTATTCGCCATAACCACCCTTGTTGAAACTCACCGTAGGTGATATCTGGATTTCCCGGTTCTGTTGCGGATTGGTGACCGTCTGCGCCCAAGGTGATCCACCAATCGGAATTCAGTATTCCAGCTTGGTTTTTGGTTTGGGATGGCCCTCCGTGGGAGCCATTGTCTTGGGTGCCACCATAAATATTGTAAAAGGGTGTGGAATCGTCAACGGCAATTTTATAGTATTGGGTCACGGGAAGATTGTCAAAGTAGCGCCATGTTTTGGTGTGGTCGTAGGATTCATACAGGCCACCATCCGTTCCGAAAAGCACATAATCCGGGTCAGACTTTTTAAAGGCCATGGCATGACTGTCCACATGCTTTTTCTCTTCATTCATTTGTGTAAATGTTTTTCCATAGTCATTGGAAATCAACACAATGTAACTCATTAAATAAAGTCTTCCTTCATGATGAGGGGAAGCGTACAATTCTTGATAGTAATGTGGCCCGGTTCCTCCTGAAACCGCATCGGATTGCTTGGTCCAAGAAGCACCACCATTTTCGGTCATGTACAGCCCTCCTTTTTTTCGGTCCAATTCAATGGCCGCATAAACCGTTTCGTGGTCAAAAGGAGAAATGGCCAAACCGATTTTCCCCAAATTCGAGGTCGGGATTCCGTTGGTCAATTCGGTCCATGTATCGCCACCATCGCTACTTTTGTGAATTCCAGACCCGGGCCCTCCCCCCATATAGGCAGCAACTGTTCTATGGCGGTCCCATGTGGCAGCGTACAACACATCTGGATTGGTAGGATCCATCACAATATCCGTAACCCCGGTCCATTCACTGTTGCCGAGGGTTCTGTTCCAGGTATTTCCGCCATCCGTGGTTTTATAAAAGCCTCGCTCCCCACCTTTGGCCCAAAGCGGCCCTTGAGCGGCCACCCAAACAATATTGGAATTTTCGGGATGGACAATGATTTTGGAAATATGTTCAGAGGTCTTTAGCCCTGTGTTTTTCCAGGTTTTGCCCTCATCGTGACTCACATAAACCCCGTCGCCGAAACCAACGTGTCTACCTCCCACATTTTCACCGGTTCCGACCCAAATGGTACTGGGGTTGTTGGGGTCTATGGTAACACATCCAATGGAATAGCTGGATTGGTCATCAAAAATGGGGTCCCAAGTGACCCCAGCGTTGATGGTTTTCCAAACGCCACCCGAACCAACGGCAACATACCAAATACTTTCGTTGTTTGGATGAATAGCAATATCAGCGATACGCCCAGAGGTCAGCGCAGGCCCGATACTTCTGAATTCCAATCCCGCATATGGGGAAGGATCAGGTTTTTGGGCAGTTGTTGATAAAGAAAAAAGAGTGAATAGAAAAAGTGCAGAACAGAATTTGTAACAATGTCCCATATATAACAGTTTTAGTTGAATTAGCATTGTAATATAACCAAAACCGTAGGTTTATTCCTAAAAGAAATGTGAAAAAACAATCGAATATGGAAAAAATGAAAGTTACTTTCTGTCCCTTAATCGATATACAAATTTGAGTCCGCTCCAATCCTCGTCGATGGCAGCAACTTTGGTGTCAACCAATCCAAGCGAGAGCAAATGGTCGCGAACGGGCTCACGTTTTAAATCAGTTTGTATTTTGGACGTACCCTTGGGCCAGCTTACCCAAAGAATTCCATCCATTTTTAGTATTTCTTTGTATGGAGAGGCAACACTGACCAGTTCTTCCAAATCTGTGCAGAAAATGTGGATGAAATCCTGCTTGTCCTCTCCCAGTCCATTGCGAACATCCAAATTGCCGGGCAAATCCGTGAACAAATCCCAATAGTATTTTGGCGCATTGTAGAGCGTAATGGAAAATCCTTCTTTGATTCCCAGTTTTTTGGCCAAAGGTGTTGCTGAGTAGCCTGCCATGAAAGTTTAGTTTATGTCTTTTTACTTCATTTCACCAAAAATTGATTCTAAATATAGGATAATAAGCGCAATGGTTTCCCGTTAAATCGTATACGATTTGTAATTTAGTGCCATGAGCCAAATTACCATCCTAAGGGATAAAGTGAAGGACCATTTGTTGGGCCAGATAGAAAAAGGGGAGCTTACCATTGGAAAAACCATCAATCTTGCGTCCTTATCGCGAACTATTGGCATTAGTGTCACCCCTATCCGTGAGGCGTTGAGCCAGTTGGAGCAGGCCCGGGTAATCAATGCGGTCCCCAATCGAGGTTTTGTAGTCACACACTTAACCAAAAAAGAAGCCGGAAACCTTTACGAGACCGTAGCACAGCTGGAAGTAATTGCACTGGAGAGTTCCCTGTTCCATCCGGAGGATGTTGAGCATTTGTGGCGCCAAGCGAAGCAATTGGATGATGAAAAAAGCCTGAATGGCCGCTTTGAATTCCATCGACTTCTTGTAAAAAACTGTACCAATACGGTTTTGTTACAAACCTTGGAAAGCCTTAAAGTTCGACTACGCTTTTATGAACAAGGTTTTGCTAAGGACACTACTTTTTTTGAATCGGCCAACCGACAAAATAAGTCAATTACACAAGCTATTGAGCAGGACAACATTCCTACCGCCGCTTTGATCTTGAAAATGAACTGGATGACGGTTTTGGAGTATGTTCAGCGAAAAATGGATGAGAAAGGAACAGCAACCCCCTGAAAATCAAAATAAATCGAACTGGATTTCGTTTTTGAATAAAACTATTTTCCCATGCAATTTTTAAATAAGGAAATTGAAGCATTGATCAAAAGGAAAAAATCTCCTTCATTGGTCAAAAAACAGATATCCTGTGGCATTTTTCAGGATTTGGATACTGTGGAACTGGACCCAAAAAGGCCTGTTACCAAAAATAGGGCGCAGCCTTAATCCGCAAACAAGGATTTGTCCAAGCCTGGAATCAGATTGAGCGCATTTTTGTAGTACACTTTCTTTAAAACCTCATCGGGGAGGTCCAGCCCGTACATGGCCCAGAACGCATGGTATTTTTTGTAGTATGGGAAATACTCATCCGCGGTTTCCAGTACCCTGAAATAGGTAGGAAATTCCTCGGGTTGCCAACTATCCTTTCCAAAGAGAATGCGATCTTGGTATTTAATGAAAAATTCCCGTGCCCGTCTCGGTTGTCGTCCCAATTCAGCAATAATGGCCCCTATGCCCACATTCATGTTGGGAATTTCATCCATCAACTCCCCTAGCCTATCCAAATTGTTGGCGTACCATCCCATGTGCGCATTGATGAACTTGGTTTTGGGATGCTTTTTGAACATACGATGCTGTTCATCAATGATTTGTTGCCAAGGCACTGGGTCTGTGGCCGAACGTAGTCTTCTGGGGTGTGTCTTCAGCTCCAACCATCGTTCGTTATCCCCATCCATGGGGTCCCAAAACGACTTTGGATCGGCAGAATGGATGAGTACAGGGATCCCAAGCTCGGCACATTTGGCCCAAATGGGGTCCAGTCTGGGGTCATCCACAGGAATTCGGTTTCCATTGACATCATTGTTTCGCAAGCCTAAACTTTTATAGACTTTTAATCCTTTAGCCCCATTTTTCACATCCTTTTCCAATTGCGCAGCGGCTTGTTCACCCCAATTTGGACTTCCCACCCCACTGTAGTCCACATTGGCAAAAATGGCAAACCGATTGGGATAATGCTCGTTCACATTCTTCAATTTAGCCTTGAGGTCCTCCCCAGAACCGCCGCTCAAATTCACCATGATGCCTTCATTGAGTTTGTCCATGTCCTTGATCAGTTCAGACAAATCTTGACTATCCATTCGAAACTGGTGACTGTGCACGTCAATAAAAGTAAACTTGGCCCTTTCCACAGGGTGTTCTGGCACCACTAAGGTTGAAGTGGGGTTGTATTCCTCAAATCCCATTTCTTGGGCATGGGTGAATGCAAAGCAGGAGATGACTGCTAAAGTAAAAGTATAGATTTTCATGTATAAATTATTTAATATCAGTTGATTGGATGTAATCATTTTTAGTGTCAATATCGATTTCCTTCCCTTCGGGAAATACAATGATGGTATCTGCTTTATATTTTTCAATGATGTGTTTGGCTCCAAAATCTTTATCCAATTTGGAAAGTTCCAGGAATAAGGAAGGATGAAAAATTGCTGGCACGCCTAATTTATCCCCATAAGCAGTTGCCACTATTTTGCATTCGTTATTTTGAAATTCCGTTTTTACTTCATCTAAATAGGAAGCATCCAACAAAGGTTGGTCTGCCAGCATGATGAGCAATCCAGATGGATTGCTGTTGGTGCCCAAAATATCTTCGACCCCCACAGAAATGGAACTGCCCATTCCTTTTTCCCAATTGGGATTGTCTATGATTTTCACATTGTTGGGGATGATTTTCTTGATTTCGTCAGCATGGGCCCCTAAAACCACAAATACGGATTCGGTGATTTGCCTGGCCTGACGGATGGCATGGCCCAATAGCGTTGTGTCCTTCCAGGGCAATAGTTGCTTGGGCCCGCCCTCCATTCTTGTGGAGGCACCGGCAGCCAATATAAGAACAGTAATGGAAGTCATTGGCTAACTGTGGATTTTCCCCATTTTATCTTTGAGCAATTGGGGAGCTTTGTTATTGACCACCGACAGAATTTCGGATAAAATGGAAAGGGCAATTTCCTGGGGTGTTTCGGCACCTATGTCGATACCGGCAGGACCGTGGATTTTTTCCAAAAAATCTTCGGAAATGTCCGGAAACCGTTCCAACAGTTCGTCAAAAAGTTGTTCCCGTCTCTTGAAAGGCCCCAACAGTCCAATATAAGCGCCTTGCTCTTCTTTCAACGCCATGACAAACTGAAGGTCCTTCACAAAACTGTGGGTCATGATAACCACAGCAGTTTGATCGTCCAGGGTGTGTTGAAACATTTCAGGCTCCACTTGGATGAATTTATGGATGCCCGGAAAATCCTTTTTGGTCTTTTCTTCCCTGGGATTGGCCACTACACTTACCTCCCATCCGGTGAGGGAAGCATATTTGCACAGCTGGACGGCATCATGTTCTGCCCCTATAATCAGTAGTTGAAAACAAGGAAGCAATTCCTGCTCAAAAACAGAGAAATCGCTATTGGGTTCAGTATTTTGAGCGATTGGAACCTCATTTTCACCAAATTGAAATACCGAATGGTATCCAGCATCGTCACTTTGCTCTTTTTGGAAATAGGACCGAATATGAAACGATTTTCTACTTTCGATGGTCTTCCAAAATTCGGCCAAAAAGGAATGGTCCGGGCTGAAGGGTTCCAACAAAATGTAGAGAATGCCCTCGCACCCCAAGCGGTATCGACCATCGTATACCATGACCCGTGATACGCCCGTGGTAAAAACGGATTGAGCCTGTCGTAACACCTCTTTTTCCACACAGCCGCCGCTAACCGCTCCGATCATGTCACCATTTTCAAAAATCAACATACGGACACCGGGCCTACGATAGGAAGAGCCGTCCAAAGCGACAACCGTAGCCAATATGGCGTTTTCCTGTCTTGCTTCGTAATGTTGGATAATGGTTTTTAGCTCATGTGTCATAGTACACCGTTGTTTCTGGTTGGGATAAGGGGTACAACCTTGTCTTTTGGTATTTCTTCCTTTGGAAGTACCTTTATAAAGCCATCGTATTTGGTCAAAGCCAACAAATCCCCAGAACCTGTTGAGGAGATGGTGCTGGCAGCCCATTTTCCCGCTATCATTTTTATTTTAACCCCAACGAACAGCGTCAAATCTGTATGGTTTACGTAGGGCTCGTTTAAAAATACACCAAATTGCAATGTGTTCGTTCCTAAAGTTTTGTTAAGCCATGGCTTGAAGTACAAGTGGTAGTTGACAAAGGTGGAGACCGGATTTCCCGGAAAGGAAAACACGGTGGTGTTAAACGCTTTATGTTGTCCGAACCAAAATGGTTTCCCGGGGCGTTGCAATACCCTGTGAAAAACTTTTTCAACCCCCAGGCTATCAAAAGCCTCTGGCAGAAAATCATATTTTCCTTTGGAAACACCACCGCTCAGCAAGAGCACATCGTAATTTTTCAGGAGGTTTTCCAATGTCTGCTTAATAGTGGATGGATCATCCAAAAGGTGGTGGATATCCCCTTTAATTTTCTCATTTTCCAAAAGGGAAATCAAGGAATACGAATTGGATTTTCGAATTTGGAACGGCAATGGGCTTTTGTCTACATCCACAAGCTCATTCCCTGTGGATATTACCGCAACTTTTGGAAGCTTTTTTACTGTAACCTTGGCCTTTCCCACGGTGGACAGCACCCCAATTTCGGCTGCAGTGATTTTTACACCGGGTTGAAGTAAAACTTCACCTTTTTCAACATCACTGGCCTGATAGTGAATATTCTGTCCTTTTTTGAGAGGTTCATTAATGATAAAAGCCTCTTCATTCTTTGTGGTATGCTCGTACATGACCACGGTGTCGGCGTTGTGGGGCACAATGGCCCCGGTCATCACTTCAATACAGGAATCTGCATCTTCCAAAACCAATTGTGGGCTTCCCGCTTGCGCAATACCTGCGATCTTAAAACCTCGATTTTGGGCATTGAGGGCATCAAACCGAATCGCAATACCATCTTTGGTGGATCTATCAAAAGGAGGAAAATCTCGGTCTGCTCTAATGGTTTCCGCTAAAATTCTTCCATGGGAATCAACCAATTCAATCGATTCATCCCCATAGTCTTGGGAATGATCCAGAACTTTTTGTAAAGCTTCATCAAATGCAATCATGAAAAGAGGGCTATTTCAAATCCGTTTTTCAACAATACGCGAATGCCTACAAACAATACCAAAATACCGGTCAGCATCCGAATGCGTTTTGCGGACAATTTACCAATACTGAGCCGAACGCCTAACTGGCCGCCCAACAATACGGCAAAAAGGAGACCCAATATTTCGGGCCAAAATAGTTCAAAGGAATTGCTGGTGAACAATCCACCAATTCCCGAAACGGAGTTGACCAAAATAAAAAAACTGGCCAGGGATGCAATCACAATGGGTTTGTCCCATTTCATGTGATTGAGCACTGGGGCCAAAAAGATTCCTCCACCAATACCCACAAGCCCAGACAAAAATCCAATTCCAGCACCTAACAAATAGGACATATACGGAGGGTATTTTTTTACATTGAAGTTTGAATTAAGCGCCATGGTCTGATAAATGAGCGCAATGGCGGAAACAATCAGTGCCAGTGCCAATAGGATAAAGAAAACCTGTTCCTTTAGTCTGAACGAAGCTCCAATGAATGCCATGGGAATACTGGTGATGACAAAGGGCAAGAATTTTTTAAGCGGTAAATGCCCATTTTTGTAGTAGAGGTAACAACTTCCCGTAACCACGGTCAGGTTGCAAAGCAATGCGGTAGTCCTAATGGCAAAAAAGCTGGTCAGGACCAAGGTTAAAATGGCCAAATAACTGGACCCGCCGCCAAAGCCCACAGCGGAATAGAGCGTAGCAACCACGAAAAATGCCAAGGTCAACAAGATAAAATCCGTTGCATCTAGGGACATAGCGTCGCAATTTTGTTCATTCCACCTAAAATATTGAAGAACTGTTTGTTTGGATATTGGTTTTGAAACTGTTTTACGGCCAATTCACTTCGTTTTCCCGATTGGCAGACCACATACACCGTTTCTGCTGTATCTACATGCACTGAAGCATGTTCCAAACTATCCAAAGGAATATTAATGGCTTCTTTCAGATTCCGATCCATAAACTCCTCTTCGGTCCTGACATCAATCAAAGTGATTCTTGTTTTGGATCCCAGTAGCGATTGGAAATCTTCAGCAGTTATCGCGGGAACCACATCACAATCCAAAGGTTCATAAAAATCCTGGAGTTTCTTCAACTCCAAATTCTTTGGATTTAGTTTGAAACCAATTTTAGTGGACTGTTGGCTCAATCCATCAAACAACAACAGTTTTCCTGAGAGCACCTCCCCTATTTCGGTCAATACTTTTATAGCCTCCAACGCTTGAAACGTCCCGATAATACCCGGAATAACCCCCAGCACCCCATTCTCATTACAATTGGGTACTTCTTCGGCACTGGGCATATTGGGGTACAGGCAGCGATAGGTTGGCCCACCTTGATAATTGAAAACACTCACATGTCCTTCAAAACCGTGTAAGGCTCCATACACAAATGGTTTTTTCAGCAAAACACAGGCATCGTTAATGAGATATCGCGTTGGGAAATTATCGGTGGCATCAACCACTAAATCGTAATCCTTGATGGTTTCCAACGCATTGTCCTTGGTCAAAAAAGTGTCGTAAAGGTTAAAGTGGGTCTGCGAATTCTGAGCGCTCATCTTTTCATGGACCACTTCCAGTTTCTGTCGTCCTAAATCATGTTCGGTGTAGAGTACCTGTCGTTGCAGATTGTGAAGTTCAATGATATCTTGATCCATCAACCCCAAAGTTCCTACGCCCATGGCATTCAGATATTGGAGCACGGGAAGCCCCAATCCGCCCAAACCCACGACCAAGACCTTACTTTGGGACAATTTCTTTTGCCCTTCGGGTCCAAAATCCTTCAATTGGGTCTGTCTGGTATACCTGCTCATGGGTCACTCTATTTTGGATTTGGCATACTTGTAATCCTCAATATTATTGGCGTTGTAGAGCACTTCGTCTTGCTCGGGAAAGACCAATTTTGTATCAGAATTGATCAAAAACTTGCGGGGACATGAACTTTCCGCAGTTTCCAGATATTGCATTGCCCCATTCAACCCCTCGGGCTCCCAAATAGTGATCAATGGTTCTGGAAGTCCTGTTTTTTTTGTGGCAAAGGAGGTGGCCCATTGGCTTGGATTCCTGTTTTCCACCAACTGTTGTAACGTTTTTAAATCTATCAGGGGAAGGTCGCAGGCCAGTACCAACCAGGCTATATTGGGGTGGGTTTTGTGGGCACTCAATATGCCATTGAACGGTCCGCGGTATTCATTTTTATCAATAATGGACTTGAATCCATCGGGAATGGTGGGTTCTTGCTCCTCCCGAATACTGAGGAAGACATCATCGCAAAGCTGCCTCAATAACCCATATAAATATTCCTGTTGCGGAACATCATGGTAGGTCAAAAGACCTTTGTCCGAACCCATTCGGGTGCTTTTTCCTCCGGCAAGGACCAATCCATATAATTGAGGTGTTGTGCTGGACATACTATATTGTTTTATCCGAAAATTAGCCTCCTATTGAGGTCATGGAACTGTCAAATACGGTTTGGGAATGCTTCTCTTGTGCCTCAAAACCTGTTTTCGCTCTGTCGCCAATGGCAGTAAGGATTGTTTCCTTTACTTTTTCGGTGTTGGGTTCATCACGAACCAAATCCCGTAAATTGGCCTTGGGTTTGCCATATAGACAGGTGATGACATCCCCCGTTGCGGTAATCCGTAAGCGGTTGCAACTGCCACAAAAAGTCCGGCTAAAAGAAGGAATGATCCCAAAGGTGCCCTTATGCCCTTCAATCTTATAGTTGATGGAGGTTGATTCCTTGGGAGATTCCAGTTTCTCGTAATTGGGATAGGTCTCGGCGATATGCTCCAAAATGGCTTTGTAGTTCCATTTAATGGTATTGAAATTCTTGGAGCCGCCATTGAACGGCATTTCTTCCAGAAAACGAACGGAAACCTTATGATGTTTCATTACATCCAGAATAGGAATGATGTCCTCCTCGTTTTGTCCCTCCAAAACTATAAAGTTGATACGTACATTGAACCCTTCGGTGATCAACCGGATGAGATTGTTGTGTACAGTATCAAATTGTTTTCTTCGGGTGATCCGCTCAAAGGTTTCCCTATTGATGGAATCCAAACTCACATTGATGTTGGTGATGCCCAACTCCTTGAGTTCATCAATATGGGGGCCGATCAAGGTGGCATTTGTGGTGACGGATACATCATTGAGACCCTCCAATTTTGAAAGATGGCGCATCAATTTCATCAAATTTTTCCGTACAAATGGCTCTCCGCCGGTAATCCGTATTTTATCAATCCCTTGGGAAACCAATATTTCACTGACCTTTTTGAGTTCCGATATGGATAACAACCTGTCATTTTTCACAAAATTGATGCCCTCCGAAGGCATGCAATAATTGCAACGCAGATTGCACCGGTCGGTTACGGCCAGTCTTAAATAATTGATTTTTCTTCCGTGATTGTCTATCAGCATAAATCCTTTACTTCTTTTATAGGGGTAAGTTACCGATTTTGCATGGATTATCCCCCACTTACCGGAGGGATAAGTGCAATTTCGTCATAGGAATTGATAACCTGGTCATCTTCGGCATAGCTGTTGTTGACGGCCACGGCCAAAGAGGACAGTTTGTTCAGTTCTGGATACGTATTGCCCAGAAATGTTTTCAATTCCTTTACTGTTTTTGGTATTTTTTTTCCTGTAATGCTAGCTGTGGGAACGGACAAAGTGGGCGCACCCACGATGTCCTTTGTAATTCCAAACAAGAGTATTGTCATATAATCAACCTATAATTTCTTTTTCTGGTACTTTTAAAAGTTCTGGTGTTTTGGTGAATGGTTGTTTATATAGTCTATTGCCCGTAGCGGCTTTCATGGCATTGGCCACAGCACCTCCCGCTGGTGGCAATGTCGGTTCTCCCAATCCAGTTGGTGAAAGTCCATTATCTATGAAATAGGTTTCCACTAGGGGAGCTTCTTTCATTCGGATGAGTCGATAGCCATCAAAGTTAGTGGCGGTGGGTTTTCCATCCTTAAAAGTAAAATCGCCATACATGGAATGCCCAACACCATCCAACACACCACCTTCAACCAAATTTTTGGCCGCCAGTGGGTTCACAACGATGCCACAATCCACTACGCAAGTGATTTTCTTTACAACGGGCTCTCCGTTTTCAATTTCCACATCGGCTACCTCTGCTACGTGGCTGTTGTGGCAATAATAATTCACAAAGCCTTGATACACATTGTCTGGTTTGGTTCCCCAACCCGATTTTTCAACCGCTGTGCGAATCACCTCTTTCATCCGTTCAGGCGAATATTGGATGCGTTCGTCCTCTTCTGGTTTTACTTTATCCAAAAGGTCCAATCGCAATTGAATTTTGTCCACTTCCATCACTTCGGCCAACTCGTCAAAGAAACTTTGCTCGGCAAAGGCCAAGAAATTGGTATAGGGTGCCCGCCAGGCCCCTGTAGTTATATTACTGTTATAGGCCACGCTATCCACCTGATAATTTTCTATGGCTCCGGCCGGGAAGAAGTGGGGAATCAACCCATACATATTGGAATTGACCGCAGCTTCCTTTAAATGGTATGCCGAAACCTTACCATCTTTGATTCCTGCTTTTATGCGGTATTTGATGGACATCCTGTAGATTCCATCTTCCATGTCGTCTTCTCGGGAATAGACCAGTTTCACGGGCTTTTTGGCCTTATCGGAAATTTCAGCGGCTTCTATGGCAAAGTTTCCAAACAATCTTCTTCCAAAACCACCTCCAATCCGGGTCATTTCCAAATGAATTTCTTCTGGAGCACGGCCCAAAAGTTCGGACACAAATCCAGCAGTTCTTTCAGGAGTTTGAATGGGCCCTACCAAATGTATCTTTTCATCGGTTATGTCCGCAAAAAAGTTCATGGGTTCCATACAGCTGTGCGGCAAAAAGGGCGACTCGTAAGTACGTTCTAAAATTTGGTCCGCTTCAGCAAAGGCCTTTGTAATATTTCCGTCCGATCTACGAGTTTCAAACTTGTTCCCATCCAGGAGGTCTGTCAAAATTTTGTCGTGTTCTTCGGTATTTTCCGCTTTGGTGGCTTGCTCCCATTCGGCTTTTATCGCTTTCTTGGCTTTCATGGCTTCCCATGTAGAATTGGCAAGGACCACCACCTTATCACTATCACTGATGATATTTAATACCCCAGGGTCTTTTTCTGCAAGACCGCGTACTTTTTCCCCTATGGTGAAAATATCCACCACACCGGACATGGCCCGTGCTTCGGAATCATCATAGGAAACCAGTTTTTGACCAAAGGCAGGTGGACGCAAAACGGAAGCGTATACCATGCCATCAGCTTTGTAGTCCATTCCATATAAAGGCTTTCCGGTGATGATTTCATCGATGTCCACATTAGGGGTGGGTTTGCCCATGATTTTATACGCACTGGGCTTTTTGAGGGTCACATCTTCCGGAACTTCCAATTGGGCCGCTTCTTTTACTACATCCCCATAGCCCAAAGTCTCTCCTGCTGCATTGGTGATGACACCTTCGCTCACCGTACATTCTGATGGGTCCACACCCCAGCGTGCCGCTGCGGCGCTCACCAACATCTGCTTGGCAGCCGCCCCGGTTTGGCGTAAAGCGTCCCATCCAAATCGGATGGACTGGCTACCACCAGCAACTTGCCGGGTGTAATTGTTGGTATCTAAAATACCTTGTTCCACATGAACATTTTTCCATGCCACGTCCAGCTCTTCGGCTATGATCATGGGCATGGAGGTCTTTACATTCTGACCCACTTCTGGGTTTGGAGAAAAAATGGTGACCGCACCGTTGTCGGCGATTTTGATGAAGGCATTAAAATCGTTGTAATCCAAACTGGCCAAATCAATGGCGGGTTCTTTGATTACTTTGGGTTTGCACGCCTGGAAAAGGTTAAAGCCAATCAGCAGACCTCCTCCAGCAAGGGAAGTGTTGCGCAGAAATGACCTTCTATTTAGTGTATTATTGATATTGTTCGTTGACATTTTTCTGTTTTTTGGGATGAAAGCTGATTATTCCATGTTGTCCGCAGCAATCTTTACTGCTTTTCGAATTCTGGTATAGGTCGCACATCGACAGATATTGCCGTGCATGGCATTTTCAATATCCTCTTCTGTTGGGTTGGGATTGCTTGCCAGGAATGCGGAGGCGGTCATGATCTGACCGGCTTGGCAGTAGCCGCATTGGGGCACATCCATTTCTTTCCAAGCCTCTTGAACAGGGTGATCTCCATTTTCGGAAAGTCCTTCAATGGTGGTGATGGATTTTCCTTCCACTTGCGAAAGGGTAAGCGAGCAGCTTCTCATGGCCGTGCCATCAACATGGATGGTACAGGCACCACATTGCCCTATCCCACATCCATACTTGGTGCCTACTAGATCTAAATGATCTCTGAGCACCCATAAAACAGGGGTGTCCTCGGCAACGTCAACGGTTTTTGACGCGCCATTGACTGTGATTTGATACGTTGGCATAGTTTCTTGAATTGATTATTGTTGTCAATGTTTGCTGTTGAAGTTACCAAAAAATGGATGGAATGTTCTTTTTTTAACAGCCGCTCCTTTTTTTTAACTTTTCTTTAAATCTATTGTGGTTTGGTAAGATAATTTTCAAGCAAATTCAACGTTCTGCATGGTGAACCTTAACTTTTATGAAAATGAAAAACGTTTTTCGCTATTGCTCTCTTTTTGCCCTTGCCCTTTTAATTTTTTCCTGTGGAAATGCTGATGATGATGTCAATTTTGACATTAATGATGGAGAATTGGGACAAGGACAGAACCCCGATGATTGTCTTGGCTTTGAAGAAAATGATTTGTTGTTGTCCATACAGGATCAGTTTACTGCATTGCCTGCCAAAGTCTCTATTCTTTTTAAGGTATCCGACCTTCAAGGAAACCCGGTCTCTGGATTGAGCGCAGATCAATTCACCATATATGAGCAAGGCCGGAACGATGATTGTTTCAATGAAATATCCCCTTCGGAATCACAAGCCCGAATTTCACCAAATACGCAGGTGTTCAACAATAATACGGTACTGGTGTTGGATTTAAGCAACAGTGTGCTTCAAGGTAGTTTGGAGGAATTGAAATCAGCTTCTACCAGTTTTGTCAACAATGTGATCCCCACCCCGGAAACAGATTCCTTTAAAATGGCCATTTATTGGTTTGATGGGGAAGATGAGTTGCATCTATTGAACCCGCTGACTTCTTCCGCAACGGAACTCACCACTGCCATTGACGGCATAACCTCGGATATCAGCAGTGATCCTTCCACGGATTTATATGGTGCGGTAATCAAGTCCACGGATATTGCCGAAGATTTATTGAGGGAGAGCCAACAAGAATCTGTAATTGGAGCGGCATCCATTGTATTGTTCACCGATGGAACGGACCAAGCTTCCCGCTATAGTGAGGAAAATGCATTGCGGGCCGTTGAAAACGCAAGTAGAAATATCTCCTACTACACCATTGGTTTGGGTGCGGAGATTGATGCGGACATTCTTATGGAAATTGGGAAAACGGCGAGTGTGTTTGCCGGAAACAAGGAAGAATTGGAAACTACCTTCAACCAAATTTCGCAACGGGTGTCGGAGCAGGCCAATAGCTTTTATCTTTTTGAATACTGTACCCCAAAACGGGATGGTAGTGGGGAAAACAACCTTGTGATCCAATTGACCAATGGGAGCCTTCAAGGTGCGGTACAGACCAAGTTCAATGCCAACGGCTTCACAGGTGGATGTGAATAATGGATTTTTATAGGGTGATGCAGGGGACATTTACAAGATTGTGTATCTTGGATGTCAACTAAACATCAAACTATGATTTCTAAAGCAAAACTGCTACATCTTTTTATTTTTGTATGCATTACGGGAACGAGTATTAAATCGTATTCCCAACACATTAGCCCGTTGGAAGGACGATGGGACCTGGACATGGCGTTTAATGGCCAAACCGTTCCTTCTTGGCTGGAAATACTGCATTCGGGAACCGCAACATTGATTGGTCGATTTGTATTTGCCTTTGGCAGTGCTCGCCCTATTGCCGAAGTGGAAACCTACGGTGACAACAAGTTTACCTTCCGTATTCCCAACCAATGGGAGCCCAAGGGAAGCGATATGATCTTTCATGGAGAATTGGCCGATGACAAACTCAAGGGTACGATGATCTACACCGATGGCTCCATTACCGAATGGACCGGGGTGAAAGCTCCTGAATTGACCTATATCGAGAATCCAAACTGGGATACACCAATCGATGTTTTTAACGGAAAGGACTTGACTGGATGGCATGTGGATGGCGAAAAGAACCAATGGGTGGTGAAAGATGGCATATTGACCAGTCCTGAATCGGGCTCCAACCTCATCACCAATGAAAAATTCCAGGATTTTAAGCTGCATACGGAGTTCAGATACCCCAAAGGAAGTAACAGTGGCATCTACCTACGAGGCCGTTACGAAGTACAGATCGTGGACAGCGAAGGTCTGGAGCCCTTGGATATTTATTTGGGCGGCATCTACGGTTTTCTGGAACCCAATGAAAATGCGGCCAAGCCCGCTGGGGAGTGGCAAACGTATGATATTACCCTAATTGGCCGACGCGTAACTGTGGTCCTCAATGGCAAAACCGTTATAAGCGACGCTACTATCCCGGGTATTACCGGGGGTGCATTGGACAGTAAAGAAGGAGAGCCCGGTCCTTTCATGATTCAGGGAGATCACGGCCCCATAGAGTACAAAAGCTTTGTAGTGACTCCTTTGAAGAAATAAAGATTCAAATAAAAATCATAAAAAGAGGGTGTCTAAAAAGTCAATTTTCGTCAACCTGAACTTGTTTCAGGTTCCCATAATGATTTGTTTATCAGTATGGTGAGATTCTGAAATACCTTGCCTGGCGGCAGGCAGGAATTCAGAATGACGTGTTTCAATACTTTTTAGACAGCTTCTTTTTTATCTAGTGCCCAAGGGCGTAACCTTAATATTTCGCCATTTTACCCGAATGCCACCGCCATCATGAATCTGAAGCGCGATGGCCCCTTTTCCCTCTCCAATTTTTTCATCTTCCAAATGCACCATTTCGGTTCCATTGAGCCAAGAGGTCACGCTTGAACCTACTGCCCGGATTTTTAGGGTGTTCCACTCCCCCATTTTTAGGGCTTTATCTTTTTCTGGGTCGGGCTTGATCAACCAACCGCGGCCATAGGATTCATAAATTCCACCGGTGTCTTTTCCGGGAGGGGCAACCTCTACTTGCCAACCATTGACTTTTGTGCCTTCAAATGTGGAGCGGATAAAAACACCGCTGTTGCCATCAGCTTCTTGTTTGAATTCCAAAGTCAGTTCAAAATCGTCGTAAAAATCTTCTGTGGATAAATAGCCGTATTCCGCTTTGGGGCCACTTTCGCAGATAAGTTCGCCATTTTCAACAAACCATTTCTCTTCACCATGGTTGACCCATCCGTCCAGATTTTTACCGTTGAACAAATCGATGGTGTTTTCCTGTGCCGACATCCATTGTATGGCCAACAGGGATAATGCAGTTAAAATCAGTTTTTTCATAATTGTGTGAATCTGGGCAAGAAAATACTGGAAATCTTTGTGAAAACCCTCAAAATGTAGGGTTTTTAGACCGATAGTTGTTTATAGTATACAGACGACAACTAAAAACATCCTAATGACCCCGAAGATAAGTTGAACTTAAAATGAAATGTGATGGATGTAGTAAAAGAAATTATCGAAAACAGCGCCATAGGCCCATTTTCCAACGGATTTAAAAGCCTGGTACTTTCCCTATTCGCCTCCATTGTTTGCGTATTGCTGATTATGTTGACCATTTTAATCCTCCATGGTTCCAGCATTACCTTCCATTATGGCTATTAACGAAAAATCAAAGCATTGCCGAATTTTTGTTCGTCAAGCGGTTTGGAAAGATCCAATAAAAATCCATTGATGACCGCATGGGTTATTTTGCCTTCTTTCTCCAAAAAAAAGGTGGGATTGACCCCGGGCTGTAGATTAAAAGAATTTAGTTTAAAGTTAGGTCCCGTCTTATGCAAGGGTTGATCTACCGAAAATCCGTTGTCCGGAAGCATTGTCTTTACATAAGCAATACCCTGCTGCAAGAGATTTTTTGGTTCCTGTCCATTGCCCATCGCGGACACTTTTGGGGGCACTATGGTATACCCAGAAGCATCAAAGGTTTCATACCCGTAAAATGTGGAAAGGTCTCCCTGGTCATCAACAACACTTTTGTAATAAAAATCAATATGACCCTTTAAGTCCACTTCATTTCTAAAAATGCCCAAATCCAAAATATAATCATTCCCCAAAAGTTCATAGGTTACATTTTCAATTTTCAGGTCGAACAACTTCCTATCGTTATGGGGAATTTTCTCGTAATCCTCCACAGGAATGTTCTTGTAACTGCCCGTGGCGATGGTATACAGTGCCGAAATAATGGAAACATAATTGAGCTTTCGAATTTCTTGTTTCTCCACATCGTTGGCATAACCACCGGATTCAATTAAAATAAGACTGGTGCCCCATTTGGCAATATTGTCGCCAAAAGCACGGGGCTCAAAATCATCACTGTATCGTCCCACCTGCCCTGGCGCATAGTTTTGAATGATCTTGTTCATGTACACAATCACCTTCATGGCATTGGCCCGCACCTCATTAATGTCTTTTTCATAATTAAAGGCCGTGGCCAAATAGGAAATGGTGGCGGGTTTGTCCGTCAATTCCGCATTGTAATAGGTGCTTTGATCATGGAGATTGAAGCCGAAATCCGCATCCAAACTGTCACGGATACGTTTCAGGGCCCGCCCTTCGGGCGATTGCAATCGCAAAGCGTCCCGGTTGATGTCAATGCCCAAAGCATTTCTACGTTGGAACACTTCTGCCCCATCTG
The DNA here is from genome assembly GCF_001683915.1 of Allomuricauda sp. CP2A. GTDB lineage: Bacteria > Bacteroidota > Bacteroidia > Flavobacteriales > Flavobacteriaceae > Flagellimonas. The sequence goes on from NZ_LXTT01000139.1 coordinate 26,066, forward strand.
GATTTACCATCGGTAAAAAGTGCAACTTCAGCTTGGATAGGATTTCTTCTTTCTCCTCCTTAAAGTCAGGGGCATCCAAAAAATGGAGGATGTCAAAAATGGCTTGGGTGGCCGTAGGTTCGTTGCCATGCATCTGCGACCATAAAAAAACATTGATATCTCCCGTTCCTATACTGATAAGGTGTAAATCCCGACCTTGAATGGACTCCCCTACTTTCTGTACCTCAAACTTTGGATTGGCCTTGAATTGTTGGATCAAAGGCTGCAACTGACTATGCTTTATACGCCGTTCCCCCAAGGACGGTTCCTTGTACTTTTCATAGGTTTCGTAAAGTTTGGAGGTTATCGGGTCCTGACCCTGTACTGAAAGTGTCAGCAATGCAATAAAAATGGGAAGCAGTCTTTTGAGCATGGTTCTATTGTGTTGGAACGGGTTTAAAGTTAAATTTTTTCGTCGCTTTTCGCACCTTTTTCATGAAATCCATGCCCGGGTCGGTCTTTTTGGTCCGATAGCCATCATCCACTTCCAACCATAGTGGGTGACCTTCAAATTGGGTATATTCCTGATGGCCAATTAGGTAATCAATGTCATATTTTGAAGCGAGATACTGTACCAGATAGATGTTCGACCTCAATTGTTTTCTGGTCAACGGAAGTCCCTCCGTACCACCCACATTCTCAATGCCAATGGCGCAATGGTTCAGGCCAATGGTGTGTCGCGCCATGGTGGTTTCGGGCATCAATCTGTAAATGGTGCCGTTGCGATCCACCAAAAAATGGGAGGAAACGTTCAGTCCACTCACATTTTCCAAATCAGGTCGCCAATTGGGCAAGGTAGACCTATTGAAAGCAGCAAAAGACCTTTTCAGCGTTGGAATGGCCGTCCAATGCAACACGATCATTTTGGGAACAATCGTGGTGGTGTCCTGCTCCAGACCATAGCGCTGGGCCATATATTCCTTGGTGAGTTCGATGCGCTGTTCATCAAAGATGATGGGAATGTCCACAATCTCTTTTTGAATAGTGCACGACATGAAAAGAACACTTATAAAACCAAAAAGCCTAATTTTTTTCAAAAAAGATTGAAATGGAACCATACCCAAATGTAGCCCAAAATTCAAAATTGGGTCAACGATTATTTAATATCTTTAGAAACACCAACAACCTTAACCATGAAATATTCCCTTGTTTATCTTTCTGTACTGTTCATACTGATAGCTTCCTGTGACAAAAGCCCCTACGCATCCAGAAAAGAAGCTGAAAGGTTGGTGTTGTCCATTTCCGATACCGATGTTCTCTCCTATCAATTTGAAACCATGCCCCCACCGGAAGGCGTTGATTCCGCTTTCCATCGCAGTGGATTTATCCATCCCTTAAAAACTTTGGGGGGACATACCTTGACGGCCATTCACCCTGAAGATCATTACCACCATTTTGGGGTGTGGAACCCATGGACACGGGTTGTTTTTGAGGGTGACACCATCGATTTTTGGAATTTGGGCGATAAGAAAGGTACGGTACGGTTCAAAGAATTCAAGGAAATCGGGGACAATACGTTCCGTACACACCATGAGCATGTTGTGTTGAAGCAAGAACCGGAGAAAATAGCACTCAATGAAGTTCAGACCGTGACCGTAACCGAATTGGATGACAAAACCTACGCTTTGGATGTTGACATTGAATACCAGACCACGGATAGTGATTTTAAACTTATTGAATATCGGTATGGTGGGTTTTCCATCCGGGCTACCAAAGAATGGACCGATGCCACTAGCGAAATTTTGACCTCAGAAGGCATTACCCGGGAGAATGTGGATGGCTCTTTGGCCAAATGGTGTTTGGTTCAGGGTAAATTGGGTGATGGTCATGGTGGCTTTTTGCTGATGTCCAATCCAAACAACTACAACCACCCCGAACCTTTACGAATTTGGCCCAAGGAAATGCACGACGGCTATATTTTTGTGAACGTTTGCCCTATCAAGACCATGGATTGGCTCATGAAGGCTGGAAATAGCTACAACTTACAATACCGATTAGTGGTTTTTGATGGCGAAATGGATGCAGAACGAGCGGAAAGTTTGTGGAATTCCTATAAAAATCAAAAGGGATAATTTATTCCTCAATGGGGATGGCGTAGCAGATCATGAGTTTCTTTCGCCCCCACTCCCGTGCCTTTTTCACATCTTTTCCCATATAAATATCGATTCGGTTTCGCCACCGATAGTGCATTTTGTCCTTTACGTAAAAAGTGTCGGGAAAGGTGTCGATTTTCACCATGGTATTGTGCTTCAATCCCATTTTGATCAGGTCGCGTGATACCGCAATGCTCTTCATGCCGGGTTTTAGGGTATCGCCCCAAGCCGCCACTGTGGGATTGACACTATCCGTCTGCCAAAACACCGAATTGTAGGCCGAAGCCGTAACCTCACGCCCTATCCACTCATGGGTGGGTTTTTGGATAGGCTCGTTACTGGTGCAAGCCGCCACCACAATAAAACAGAAGAGTAATTTTTTCAATAGGCATTGGGAATGGTTGCATCCTAAAGATACATATTTCCACAATTTACTCGGGCAAGGGAACATAGGTGTTATCGTTTTCCATCATGGGAAAAGTTTTGTTCCGCCATGCTTCTTTGGCCGCTTCAATTTTTTCTTTACTGGATGATACAAAATTCCAATAAATATGGCGTTCCTCTGGAAAAGGCTCTCCACCAAACAACAATAAATGAGTGTTTGGGCGCAAAATAATGTTGCAGGTGTCCTCAACCTTGGACACGAGAATGTTCCCTTTTTCAACCACCTCTCCACAAGCTTCAATACTGCCTTCCACAATGCAGATCCCGATTTCACCCTTAAGCTTCCCGTTCACATTAAGGGAATAGCTTTCGGTGTTTTTCACTTCAACCATAAACAAATTGGAATGCACAGGCACTGGGGACTCTTTTCCGTACCCTTCCCCTGCCACCAAGGTGAATTCTACACCATTATCCAGCCATTTGGGCAAATCCTTACCATCAATGTGATGAAATTGGGGTTCCATATCCTCCAACTCTTTCGGCAAGGCCACCCAAATTTGATAGCCATGGGCCGTAAAAATAGTCCCCTCCCGCATATCTTTTGGAGTACGTTCGGTGTGTGTGACCCCTTTTCCGGCGGTCATCCAGTTTACCGAACCCGGTTTTATGCGTTGTTGTGTACCCAAACTGTCCTCATGAATAATTTCCCCCTCCAGCATAAAGGTTAAGGTGGAAAGCCCCAAATGCGGATGCTGGTTTACATCCATATATCTATCAGGGCCTAGTTCTGTGGGCCCCATATGATCGATGAAAATAAAGGGGCCTATCATCCGTTTCTTCCGAAAAGGGATAAGTCGTCCCACCAAAAAATCCCCGATATCCCTGCTGCGTTCCTCAATGATCAATCCAATGTTAGACATATATTTTATATTTAGATGCAGAAAGTTACAACAAATCCAAAACCATGAAACTACTTAAACGCATTTTGCTGCTGCTTCTGATTGTTATAGGAGTGGTGGTCTATCTCAATTACCCCAAGCTGAACATTATCTCTGGCTATGCTGCCAAAAATATGGCATCCGGAGTATTTGTTGCCGAACGTTCTGAAGCATCCATGAACCTGAACGACAATAATGTGCCTATGATAAAATTGGCTACCACGGAAGTGAACGAAGCTTCAAATTCAGCTTCTTCAACAGTGTATGGGCTCATGGAACGTACAGCGGTGTATCGTGATGGATTGGGAACCGTACTGATCAACGATGATTATGACCCAAGCAAACTCACCATTCGGCCTAACCGAAACCGATCAATGGACACCATTCCTTATCCATATGGTCAAGCTGCCCCTTTGGATTCTATTTTTGAAGAAGTGGATATGGATCAAATCAACAAAGCATTGGCGGTGGCCTTTGCCAATCCCGAAGTGCAGAAAACTCGAACTTTTTTGATTTTGTACAAAGGACATTTGTTGGCCGAAAAGTATGTTGATGGCTTTACCAAGGGCACCCCAATTTTAGGATGGTCCATGACCAAAAGTGTTTTGGCAACCTGTTTCGGAATTTTGGAACATCAAGGAAAACTGGAGATGGACTGGCCGGCTCCCATTGCAGAATGGAAGGATGATGAGCGCAAGGATATTACCTTGAACCATTTGCTTCGCATGCAGAGCGGGTTGGAATGGGATGAGGATTATAGCGGTATTTCTGATGTGACCAAGATGTTGTTCTTGGATAGTGACATGACCCAAATACAAAAGGAGAAAAAAGCCATTGCCCAACCTACCGAAATTTGGAACTATTCCTCAGGCACTACCAATTTGCTTTCCGGGATTCTTCGACAGCAGTTTCGGAGCCATCAGGAATATTTGGATTTCCCCTATTCGGCATTGATTGACAAAATCGGGATGTATTCCATGGTCTTGGAAGCCGATATTGCCGGAAATTATGTGGGCTCGTCCTATGCGTGGGCCAGTACAAGGGACTGGGCCCGATTTGGTCAATTGTATTTGGATAGAGGCACATGGAACGGGGAACAGATTTTTGATGCTGAATGGGTGGATTATATTGCCACTCCTACCCTACATTCTGATGGGGAATATGGCGCACACTTTTGGTTGAACGCTGAAGGCAAATATCCCGATGTACCCAAAGACCTGTTTTCTTGCAATGGATATCAGGGGCAGCATGTGTTTGTGATTCCTTCAAAGGATTTGGTGGTGGTACGCACTGGTCTGGCAGAAGAACCGGAATTTGATGCCAATGGTGTCTTAAAAGCGGTAGTTGATGCCATTAAGGGATGATCACTTCCAAAACCATGTCCCCTGTACTGTATGATGTTGGGTAGGAAGTCAGTATTGCACGCAAAAACAGGGCTAGAATATTGATTTTCATGGCGTTGGTATTTCCGATTAAGTCTTTAAAAAAACGGATGACTTACAAAAACAATCCTCATCGCCACAACAATGGGGAGTTTCACAACAATAATTTCATTTGCGGGCACTCTGGTGGTACTTTTACAATGTAATTAAAAACGAAAGTAAATTTTTTCATTTTCATATAGTGTTCTCGTAAAAGAGTCTTGACCCAAGTGGCAAGGCTCTTTTTGGTTTAGCACCTTTTGTGATTAAGCTAAACTGACACAAATTTCACGAATAGCACCAATTACCCTCCACTATTGATAATTGCTCATTGAAAATTGTCCATTGTGCTACGGAATCCATTTGTCCTTCCCAAAGTCAGGTTTGCGTTTTTCCAAGAAAGCATTTCTTCCTTCTTTGGCCTCATCGGTCATGTAGGCCAAACGCGTGGCCTCTCCGGCAAAAACCTGTTGCCCCACCATGCCATCATCAGTAAGGTTCATGGCAAACTTGAGCATTTTAATTGAGGTGGGCGACTTGGCCAGTATTTCCTGTGCCCATTGATAGGCCGTATCTTCCAACTCATCATGGGGAATCACGGCATTCACCATACCCATTTCAAAGGCTTCCTGGGCGGAGTAGTTTCGGCCCAAAAAGAAAATCTCACGGGCTTTTTTCTGTCCTACCATCTTGGCGAGATACGCAGAACCGTAGCCACCGTCAAAACTGGTAACATCGGCGTCGGTTTGTTTAAAAATAGCGTGTTCTTTGCTGGCCAATGTCATATCACAGACCACGTGAAGGCTGTGCCCTCCCCCAACGGCCCAACCGGGCACTACGGCAATGACCACTTTGGGCATAAAACGGATAAGGCGTTGCACTTCCAGAATGTTGAGGCGGTGGTAGCCATCATCCCCAACATACCCCTTATGACCCCTAGCCTTTTGGTCACCACCACTGCAAAAGGCCCATTTGCCATCTTTGCTGGACGGTCCTTCCCCAGAAAGCAACACCACACCTATGGAGGTGTCCTCTTGTGCATCATAAAAGGCTTTGTAAAGCTCGCTGGTGGTTTTGGGTCGGAACGCATTGCGCACATCTGGTCGGTTAAAGGCGATGCGGGCGACGCCGTCACATTTTTTATAGGTAATGTCCTCAAATTCCATGGCGGTCTGCCAGTTGGGTGATTTCATGGTAAACATATTTGTTGAACCACAAAATAACGGAAAATCCCAATCATTGCCATTTTAAGGGAAGTGGGAAATCTCCTTTTGGGTTTTTTAGGACTTTTATGTTGGGAATTATAGCGTAATCTCTTTTATTGCTACTGGATTTTTACCAAAATTTCACTGATCTTCGGGAACGGTAGATATAATTTATTAAAACGAATCATATCTTTAAGCCTTAGCGGTACTATTGTAATGACCAGGGAGATAAAAATATCACGACTTACAAGCAGAACTATCACAAGCCAAAAAGGTGATTTTTATTCAGTTCTTTGGATAAAGGATGCTGTGCAAAGCATTACAATAGACAATACTTTATACGAAGACATTGTAAGTGCTGTTTATTTCCTGAAACCGAATTTTAAATGGGAAATAATACGAAAAGACACTTCAATTTCTTCAGGGTATGTGCTTTATCTTCCTAAAAATATTTTGGAAGACCCCTTATTTAAAAATCTACATATCAATGAAGTAAGGGTTTTTAATTCGGAACAAATTCCCAAAGTAAATTTGGCACCCGGAATTGAAATACGCATACAGGCCATTCTTGAAATGCTTGACGAATTGATCAGCACCAATCTCAAACATAAAGAAAACGCCATACTTTCATTAATCAGTACTTTCTTTGTCTATATAGATGGAAAATGCAACATAAAATCATCAATTGACCAAAATAGTGCAAAATCTGTGCTTGTATATAAATTCAAGAAAGCAATAAACGAACACTTTTCCGAATTTCACGAAGTGGGCGAATATGCCCGGAAACTCAATGTTTCTGATAAATACCTGCACGAATGTGTGAAAGAAGTATTAGGCACGAGCGCCAAACACCTCATTGACGAACAATTGACAATGAGCGCACGTAGAGAATTAAAGTTCACCGACAAATCAGTAAAAGAAATAGCCTACGGTATCGGCTTCAGTTCCCCAGAATATTTTAGCTACTACTTCAAAAAGCAAACAGGAAAGACCCCATCACAGGTAAGAAAAGAATGACCATCCCTAAATTCTACTGAAATACCGTGTTTTTCTAAGTGTCCACAACTATTGGGCCCGGTAACTTTGTTTGCAAACAAAAACCAGTAGTATGAACAGAAAAAAGTTTATTCAAGCAGCAGGAGTTGGACTTGGACTTGGAGTTTCCATTATGCCAGGTGTGGTCTTTGGAAATACCAAATCTGAAAACAATAAAAACAATATTGACCTTTATCCAAAGATTATTAAGGACAGCGAAGGAGAAGTACTAAACGTCATAGGCGACATTCAAACCCACAAATTAGTAGGGAGCGACACCAACGACCAGATAACGGAATGGGTGGATAATGTAGAGCCCGGTGTTGGCATTCCGCCTCACATCCACACCAATGAAGACGAAATTTTCAGGGTTATCAAAGGGCAAGTAGAGATAATGGTTAACGGAGAAACTGTTGTTTTGGAGGCAGGGGATACTGCATTTGCACCGAGAAACCTACCGCATTCTTGGAAAGTAGTTGGGACAGAAAAAGCAAAAATGATAACAAGTGCTTTCCCCGCTGGAATCGAAAAAATGTTTGAGGAATTAGCTGAATTACCTCCCGGCCCGCCAGATTTCGAAAAAGTATCCAAGATTTGTGGAAATCACGGTATCTCATTCGTGAAATAAACACTACCAACAACATTGGAGGGGTATAATAGCCTACATTGAGTTTAGTTTTCAGCCGTAATTTTGCATTTTTTCTACTTACTTTGATTGATTTACGCAATCGATTGCGTATATTCGGGCAACAAACTACGCCTGTTTTTTAATTAGGCCCATATCAGTCACATAAAAATGAGAAAACTAATTCTAGGGCTTCTGCTATTGCCCCTTTTATCCCATGCCCAATTGCAGGTAAGCAGTACCAGGGACAACAACCAGCAACTTCCAATTGTAAGTGAAACTTCCACAGCAACGATTTTGTATGACGCTTCGGATGAGGAATTAATCCATAAAACGGCATCATTTCTAGCCGACGATATTGAAAAAGTGACCGGGAAAAAACCAAAAGCGGTTACTTCAAAGGCATCTCTTGCTGAGAACCTGGTCATTATAGGCTCTATTGGGAATAGCACATTCATTGATGAATTGATAGCCTCAAAAAAATTGGATGTCGAACCGATTCAGGGGCAATGGGAACGTTTTATAATGCAGACCGTTAAAAATCCCTATCCCGGTGTTTCCCAAGCCTTGGTCATTGCCGGTAGTGACAAACGCGGCACCGCTTATGGTGTTTTTTCGCTTTCCAAAGAAATTGGGGTATCCCCTTGGCATTATTGGGCCGATGTTCCCGCCAAACAAAGAGAGGCCATTTATGTGGAAAGGGGCAAGTACGTTTCCAATGCACCTTCGGTGAAATACCGAGGTATTTTCCTCAATGATGAAGCTCCGGCTCTCCGCGGATGGGCCGAAGAAACATTTGGAGGTTTCAACCATCAATTTTATGAAAAGGTGTTTGAACTGCTATTGCGAAACAAAGCCAACTATTTATGGCCAGCCATGTGGCAGCCCACGGCCTTTGCGGATGATGACCCAGAAAATGCCCGCCTTGCGGATGAATACGGCATTGTAATGTCTACCAGTCACCATGAACCCATGATGCGTGCCCATGACGAATGGAGTCGCTATGGAGAAGGGGCATGGAATTATGAGACCAACAAAGAAAAGTTACAGGAGTTTTGGCGTAAGGGTATTGAACGAATGGGCGATCATGAAAGTGTGGTGACCCTGGGTATGCGGGGCGATGGCGATGAGGCCATGTCCGAAGAGACTGCGGTTGACCTTCTTAAAACCATCATTGCCGACCAGCGCAAGATCATTGCCGATGTAACCAAAAAACCCGCTGAGGAAACCCCTCAGGTTTGGGCCATTTACAAAGAGGTCCAGGATTATTATGACAAAGGCCTACGGGTAGATGATGATATTTTGGTATTGTATTGCGATGATAACTGGGGCAATGTCCGCATTCTTCCCAAAAAGGAGGACTTGAATCACTCCGGTGGGTATGGAATGTACTATCATTTTGATTTTGTGGGCGGTCCCGTGTCCTACCGATGGCTCAATGTTACCCAACTTGAACGAGTTTGGGAGCAGATGAATTTGTCCTACGAATGGGGCGTGAAGGATTTATGGATTGTAAACGTGGGCGACTTGAAGCCCATGGAGCTTCCCATTAGTTTTTTCTTGGATTTTGCTTGGAATACCGATGCTATTCGAGCCAAAGACCTGCCCAACTATTATGTGAGTTGGGCCGCACAGCAATTTGGGGATGAACACGCCGAGGAAATCGCAGAAATTTTGTCCCTCTACACCAAGTACAATGCCCGACGTACCCCCGAAATGCTAAAACCTGATACGTACAGCCTCAACAATTATCGGGAAGCGGATAGAATCGTGGATGAATACAAAAAGTTGGTGGAGAAAAGTAAAGCCATTTACAACAAACTGCCAGAGCGATATAAATCAGCCTTTTATCAATTGGTGCTCTCCCCAGTGGAATTGTGCAGCAATTTGAATGAAATGTATGTGGCCGCCGGAAAGAACGCCCAATATGCACAACAGGGAAGAGCCTCGGCCAATACGTATGGGAATCAAGTAAAGGAGCTGTTTTTCAAGGACGAAGCCCTTACCAAGGAATTTCATGAGGAGCTTGAGGACGGGAAATGGAACCACTTCATGGCCCAGACCCACATTGGCTATACCAGTTGGAACAATCCTCAATACAATAAGATGCCAGCCGTTTCCTATCTTCAGAACAACCCCAATGCCTCAATGGGATATGTGGTTGAACACGGCATAGGGACCCGTTGGAATACTACGGGATTGTTCAGTCAGAGTTTTTCCACTTTTGACCCCATCAACGACCAAAGCTATTATTTGGAAATCTTCAATCAAGGGGAAGAAGATTTGGGTTACACCCTCACCCCAAAAGATGATTGGGTGCAATTATCCGCTACCTCGGGCACCGTTCAGTTTGAGGAAAAAGTGCTTGTCAGTATCGATTGGGACAAGGCACCCGAAGGAAGAGCGACCAGTGAAATCGTAATTTCTGGAGCGGGCAGGGAGTATTCGGTAAAAGTTCCTATCAGAAATGATGTGCCCAAAGCAGCTGGTTTTGTGGAAAATAATGGGGTGGTTTCCATTAACGCGGCCCATTTTTCGGAAAAAACGGATACCAAAAACATACGTTGGACGGTAGTTCCAAATTTGGGGCGAACCCACTCTTCCATTACCGTGGAACCTGCCAATGCGGAACGTCAATCCCCAAAAAATGGACCTTCAGTGGCTTACGAGTTTACCGTTTTTGATGAAACCGAACTGGCGGTGGAGACCTACCTCTCCCCTACGCTCAATTACAAGAAAAATGAAGGATTGAAATACGCCATCGCCATTGATGATGAAGCACCCCAGATTGTGAATATGCACGAGAGCGAAACCCAACCCGATTGGGAATATCCGGATTGGTGGAACAATTCCGTAACGGATCACATCAAAAAGAAGCGAACCGAACATACATCTGTAAAATCGGGAAAACATACCCTAAAAATCTGGATGGTGGATCCAGGGGTGGTATTTCAAAAATTTGTGATTGATTTGGGAGGGCTGAAATCCAGTTATTTGGGCCCGCCTGAAAGTAAATCGGTAAGCACAGGTACCAAATGAAAAGGCAACTGATCAATTGAATCTTTTTTATGAAAAATTATCTTTTTGTCCTCTATGTTGCATTCCCTCTGGTCTTTTGGGCACAATCCGAAACCAAACAATTTGTCCTTTTTGATGAGGAATTCACCTATACCAAGGCAGATGCGGACAATTCTTCGCCCAGTAAATCACATTATTATGTCACTGGGGACAAGTTGAACCCAGACATCCCCAAAGACTGGACCACTCCAGTGGATTATAGGAACGGTACCGTGCACATTCGTTTGGAAGTATTGGAAAAACCGCCAGGAAAAGAACCCACCAAATGGACCTTGTGCTATATTCCCAACAAAGGTCAGGGAAATGGATATGGCTGTACGTCCACAGACCTGTTTTTGGATGAGGGAATTTATGAAAAAGACGTTTCCATGACAGAATTTTGGGAAAATGAAGCCATAATCTGGGCTGAGGGCATCAAACAAATGGACTTGGTCATCAAAGATGATAGCGGAGGTCAAGGACATGCCCACAAACGAGCCGATCACGAAAAGTTCTTCCCAACCAAAGTCAGGATTACCATGGTTCAGGTGGCCAAGGGTGCAACCTACAATCCTTCATTGCTGCCTGCTTTTTCAGCGGGAGGCCACTAGGAAATCGACCTGCCTGAATTATCTTTACCACAATTTTTTCCGTTCTGGAAATTGTGAACGAAACCATACCGTATGAAAAAACAGGGAGCCTCTGTCGTCATCAACCATCAAATCCTTGAAGGAAAGCAACCGGAATATGAGAATTGGCTCAATGAAATTGGTCCGCTGTGCCGAAACTACGAAGGGCATATCGATTGGCAGATCATCCGTCCTATTCCGAATGTAACCTTTACCTATACCGTCATTCTTCGGTTTGATACCATTGAAAATCTAAAGAACTGGATGCATTCCGAAGACCGGAATAACCTGATTGCCAAAGTACGCCCGCTTTTGGCCAAAGGGGATGACTACCAAATCAATAGTGGGCTGGACTTCTTGTTTGCCCCAAAAGATACGACCTCCAAAGCACCTGTAAAATGGAAACAGTTTTTGGTGACCTGGTCGGCCATTTATCCCTTAGTACTTTTCACCCCCTTGTTGTTGCTACCTTTATTAAATAGCTTCCACATCGCTGGCAATACCTATGTTGATACCCTCTTTGTTACGAGTGTGATTGTTTTTTTGATGGTCTATATCATTATGCCCTACTACACCAAACTGATTAAAAGGTGGTTGTATAGTTAAATTTGAAGGGTTTGGTTATTGAAAGCTGTTGTATCACCTATTTTGTAGTATATTGATTTCAAAAGAAATTTCACCGAACTTGGATTCAAAAGTCGGATTGCGCTTACCATGGCCTCAAGGAACAGTTTTGGAATGCCGAGCTAAAATTTAATGTGCTATAAAAAAATTGAATGAATGAAAATCAGCGAAATTGATACTATAGAATTACAATATCTTCAGTTTAAGGATTATTTGGAGATAAAGGATGTCATGGTCTCGGCTTACTCTACCATGCCGGAAGCTTTTTGGAAAGAGCACCATATTCAGACATTGCTCGATAAATTTCAAGAAGGTCAGGTGGTCATCAAAGTCAATGGTCAGATTGCGGGATGTGCCCTATCAATTATTATCGACTACGACAAATTTGATGATAGTCACACGTATCGGCAAATTACTGCGGACTACACTTTTGATTCCCATGACCCTGAAGGCGATATGTTATATGGCATAGATATTTTCATCAAGCCTGAATTTAGAGGGCTACGACTGGGGAGAAGGTTATACGATTACAGAAAGGAACTTTGCGAAAAAATGAACCTCAAAGGAATAGCTTTTGGGGGAAGGATTCCCAACTACCATAGATATTCGCAAGAAATGAGTCCCAAGGAATACATTGAAAAAGTACGGAGAAAAGAAATTGAGGACCCCGTACTGAATTTTCAAATATCAAATGATTTTCATCCGGCCAGAATATTAAAAGGATATTTGGAAGGTGATGAAGCCTCCAGGGAATTTGCGGTGCTCTTGGAATGGGACAATATTTATTATGAAAAGCCGATAAAAAAGGCAGCTACCAAGAAAAAAGTGGTACGGTTGGGGCTTATTCAATGGCAAATGCGCCCGTATGAAAATATTGACTCCTTACTTCAGCAAGCTGAATATTTTATTGATGCCGTTTCAGGATATCGGTCAGATTTTGCACTTTTTCCAGAATTTTTCAATGCGCCACTAATGGCTAAAAACAACCATTTGGGTGAAGCGGAAGCTATTCGGGAGTTGGCAAAGCATACCGAGGAGATTGTACAAAAATTCTCCAATTTTTCCATCTCGTACAATATCAACATCATTGCAGGGAGCATGCCCGAAATAAAGGACGGAAAGTTGTACAATGTGGGCTATTTATGCAAAAGAAATGGAACCGTGGAGCGGTATGAAAAATTGCATGTTACTCCCGATGAGGCCAAAGTATGGGGGTTACAGGGCGGCAAGGAACTCAAGGTTTTTGATACGGATTGTGGTAAAATAGGGGTCCTTATATGCTATGATTCAGAGTTTCCGGAATTAAGCCGACTTCTTGCCGATGAGGGAATGGACATCCTCTTCGTTCCTTTTTTGACCGATACCCAAAATGGGTATTCCCGAGTTCGGAATTGTGCACAGGCAAGGGCCATTGAAAATGAATGTTATGTGGCTATCGCGGGAAGCGTAGGTAACCTGCCCAATGTCCATAATATGGATATCCAGTTTGCCCAGTCCATGGTCTTTACCCCTTGTGATTTTTCATTTCCTACCAATGGGATCAAAGCTGAAGCAACACCCAATACTGAAATGATACTTATTGCGGACTTGGATATTGATTTATTACGGGAACTGCATCAATTTGGTGCAGTAAGAAATTTAAAAGACCGGAGAAAGGATATTTTTGAGTTGAGAAAACGGTAGGTTCAACGGTTTTTTGCCTCGATCCACTTCGCCATGTATTTGGTGCTGGCTTGGGTATGGTGTTGGAGCATCCGTCCGATAAAGTTTTGGGAGCGGTGGGCTTGCAAATGCTGCTTTTTAGCATCAATTTCTTGTTCCAATCTGGGCTGAAGCACTTCCTTATCATATAAATTGTTGATCAGTCCCACCCCATTTTGTTGGACTTCTTCCCATTTTGTTGGATTTTGATAGAATTCCACGGCAGTATGGGCAAAAGATTCCCAATCATCACAAACAGCACCAGGCCAGGGCAAACCGTTGTGCATGCCTTCTGCACCCATGGAGGTGGTGATACTTGGGGTTCCACAACGCATGGCATCCAATAATTTCCCTTTGATGCCCGCTCCAAATTGTAAGGGAGCCAACAGAAGCCGAGCGTTTTGCAGAACAGTGTCGATGTCCTCAGCCCACCCCTTCACATGAAAACCTTCCTTGATATTGTGCATTTCCGCAATATGTTGTGGTAAGTATGCACCGTACACAAACAGGTTTGCATCGGGAAGCTGTTTCCGAATCAAGGGCCAAATTTCCGTTTTCAATATGCGAATAGAATCCACATTGGGAGCATGTTTTCCATTTCCCACACAGACAAAATCCTTCCGTTCGGCATAGTTGGGCCATTGCGAAATGGTTTCAGTGGTGATTGGGGCCATCATGATCGGCAGATGAAAAAGCAGTGACTTTGATATGCCCAATTCGTTCTGAAGAATCTCCATTTCGTAGGAGGACACCATCAAAGAAACATCGGAACGGAAAATACTGGCCACTTCCCGCAGGGTCATGGGATGGTTTTTCCAATCTTCTACCCTAAAGGGTAGTTCTTTCTTGTGGGCTTCTTCCCTAGCCTTTCGCAAGGCATGAAGGTCTTCTGTGTTCAAAATCCGAAGCGCTTGTGGGGCAAATTCGGCTACCCGCCAACCAAATTGTTCCTCGATCATAAAACGATCAAAGACCACAACATCGGGTTTCAGCGCTGTGATAAAATCATCAAAACTGGAATTGTTCAGGGCAATAGTTACCGATTCCACCCCCAAACACTCCAAATCAAAGCTATAAGCGGTTTTTACGGCTGTGGAACCAAAAGTGATGTGATATCCAAAACCCTGAAAGGCTTTCAGCAATTGCAGCATACGGTGTCCCGCTGCCGTGGTACTGGGTTCAGGCCAAACATAGCCAATGACAAGGAGCTTTTTTTGCATGGTGAATCAATGGTAAACGATAAAAGTACAAAGTTGGGTACACAATGGACAATTGCAAACCCAAGTGTCAAGAGCAAGACTCAAGTTCTATAGCTGAAAATCAAATAGCTCAACAATTCCCGATTACATGCGGGCCGCGAATTTCTTGGAAATGCTGGAGCGCAGTTTCCGCTCATAATCCTCCTCCAACCACTCTTTGTAGTTTTTGGTGTTGTTCATGATACAATAGGAATATTGGCGCACGCGATAGGCAATTTCTTCCTTGAGTTCCTTGGCCAGAATCCGGGCATCAAAAACATCCTCGCTGTTTTCCACACATATTTTGGCATGCTGCTCAATGCTGCGTTCCAAGACTTCCTTGGATTTTTTTCCTTCAGCAAATACTTTTTTGTATTCCGCTTTAATGTCGAAGGTAATATCGTCTGATTTGCTGAACTTGGCCTTGAGTTCATCCGGCATTTCATAGACAAATTCCCGCTCAATGTCCTCATCATTCTTGATGTTCTCCAAATAAAAATCGGGAAAATGGAAGATTTCCTGCCAATCCACCGGAGTGTCCCAAGGCCCGAAACGGGCAATGTTGTTCCCCATATCAATGACATTGAACTCGTCCTTGTCGGGCAATATCCGAGAACCCCGTCCAATCATCTGAAAATACAAGGTGAGGGATCGTGTGGCCCTGTTCAGGATAATGGATTGCACGGTGGGCTCATCAAAGCCGGTGGTGAGGATACTCACGGAAGTAAGAATGGCATCCGGGGTCTCTGCGAACCAGTCCAAGATTTCGCGCCGTTCCGTAGCCGTATTTTTATTGTCCAAATGCCGAATGTTGTACCCAGCCTTTTTAAAGGTTTCGTACACGTAGAGGGACGTATTGATACCGTTATTGAAAATCAAGGTCTTGGTGCCTTTGGCAATTTCCTCATAGGCGGTCAACAGTTTGCCCAACATACTGTGGTTCCCGTAGAACTCATCGGATGATTTTACAGTGTAATCCCCATGAATGCCCAGTTTCAGGGTTTTAAGGCTTACATCATAGTTGTATAGATTGGCCTTGGCCAGAAATCCCTTTTCAATCAGCGATTTAATGGATTCCCCTATGATTAAATGTTTGTAATGGTCCTTCATGGGGAGTTTTATGTTGGAACTCAACGGAGTTGCCGTTACCCCAAGAATGGTGGCTTTGTCAAAATATTTGAACAACTTCCGGAAGGAATTGTAGTGGGCTTCATCAATGATCACCAGACCAATGTTGTTGATGGTCACTTTCTCCTCTTGCAGTCTGTTGTTGAGGGTCTCCACCATGGCAACAAAGCACATGTAATCGTCCTGATCGTAGAGTTCCTTTACTTCGCTGTTGATGACTTTATTGGCCACACCAAACCCATGGAGCATTTGTGAGGTCTGCTTGCTCAACTCAATCCTATGGGTGAGCACCATCACCTTTTTGCCCGTATTTTGGATGTATTTTCGGGTTATTTCAGAAAAAACAACTGTTTTCCCCCCACCCGTAGGAAGTTGGTACAAGATATTGGTACCCTCGGGCAGTTCATCAAGATGCTTGAAGATTTTTCGTAAATCTTCTTGCTGGTAATCGTACAATGTTTTTTTGTTTACTCCTTTTTTTACCTCCAATGGAAATGGCTTATATGTTCCAAACTAACAAACCTTGCAAAATTAGGAGTTTTTTGTAGTTCAGTCTAACCCTGGAAATGCATTTCTATTAAGATACTATCAACAATGGGTAAAATGTGCAAATTTTCATTTTTCACCGTCCTGCTTATAACATTTTGATAACAATAACATTTGAGACTTGGAAAATAGGGTTTTATAATGTATAATGTAAGCTTATAACACGTACAAAACCATAATATAAGAATGAGGCAGTTAAAAATCATCAAGCAGGTCACCAACCGAGAATCCAAATCCCTTGACAAATATCTACAAGACATCAGTAAAATTGATCTGATTACTGCCCAGGAAGAAGTGGAGTTGGCCCAAAGGATCAGAGCGGGTGATCAATTGGCTCTTGAAAAATTGACCAATGCCAACCTGCGATTCGTGGTTTCTGTGGCAAAACAATACCAAAACCAAGGGTTAAAACTCCCCGATTTGATCAACGAGGGCAATGTTGGCCTTGTGAAGGCTGCCAAACGATTTGATGAGACTCGTGGATTTAAGTTTATTTCCTATGCGGTGTGGTGGATCAGGCAGTCCATTCTTCAGGCGTTGGCCGAGCAATCACGTGTGGTTCGACTTCCCTTGAACAAAATTGGTTCCATCAATAAAATCAAAAAGACGTTTTCCTATTTGGAGCAGGCCCATGAGCGTCCGCCTTCAGCCGAAGAGATTGCCAAGGAATTGGACATGACTGTCTCCGAAGTAAAACAATCCCTAAAAAATACGGGTCGGCACGTTTCCATGGATGCACCCCTGAAGGAAGGGGAAACCTCCAATTTATACGATGTGCTCAATGCAGGGGATTCACCAAAACCGGACAAAGGCTTGATGCACCAATCCCTGAACACGGAAATCAACCGGGCCTTGGATACGCTTTCCCCCCGTGAGGCGGATGTGGTCAGATTGTACTACGGAATTGGCGACCAGCCTTCCATGACCTTGGAAGAAATAGGAAGTACGTTTGACCTGACCCGGGAGCGTGTACGGCAAATTCGGGAAAAAGCCATCCGTAAGTTGCGACATACCTCAAAAAGCAAGATTTTAAAATCGTATTTGGGATAAAATAAAGAATTTCTTGAAACAAACCATCCCTGAGGCTAGCCATAGGGGTATTTCGCCAGTTTCATTATGATTTTTAGGTCAAAAACCGAAATTCTTTATTTTTCCTCACCCGAAACTGCCCAAAGCAGTTTCGACCTCTCCAAAGGAGAGGTGAAACGAACTGAAAAAGTAAGCCATGGGTCAAAGCTCCTGATGAATTCCATGATTAAGCCCAAACAAACGGAAAATAAAAAAGGGGATGTTTTTGACATCCCCTTTTTCATGATATTCACTAAAACTATCAAGGTCTACTCAACTGGGTAATATCAAAATCAGTGAGCATTTCGTTCAAACTTTGAATAAAATTCAAGTACGCGTTGTTTTCTTGGTTATGATTTTTCATGGAAAAACGTTTGGGGTGTTATCTATAAATAATCCAATTCGGCCAGTTCGTTTATGCTCAGGATTTCGTTGAGTTCTTGCAAAAAGGCCAAGTATTCTTCTCCGTAGGTATCGTATAGCATGATAATCTTGCGTTTAAATGTTTGGGTCTTTGTTATAACGTGAATCTATTGTAAAGATTATGCTGTTACAATAAATTGTGGTGAAATCCTATTTTCTGGTTGTGAAATCACTACCGGTTTATTTTTCCATTTCCATAATGTCCAAGGCCACTTCAAAATCTAGGTCAGCATCTATTTTATGGGGCCTAATATTGAATTCATCATAGATGAAGCACAGGTTCATGGGCAATCTTCTCCGCTCCCTTTCCGAAGCAACAACCCCCAATTTTTCCTGTAACGCACATTTTATTTCGTAGGCTTTGTTACTGATCTTGGTTTCCTCAGCGTTTTCCAATTCTTCCAAAAAGGGAATCTCTCTTTTGTCGCCTACCTCCAACATTTGATCCAATAATAGCAACTTGCATTCCAAATCGGGCGTATGCTGAAATAGTTGGTAAAAAATGCTTTGTAGGTATTTGGGAAGTTCATTGTTTGCCATGGCAACAGATTTTTTATTACATAGCTCGTAGCAATTCCATTTCAAAATCCACCTGCTCTTCCACTTTGGGATATTCCTTCACAAATTGTTCATATAGAAACGAGTGGTGTTTGTGGTCATTGTCCGTGCGGCATAGGGTGATGATTTCCTGGGTGATTTCCAATAGGCCATCGGTTTTCATCATTCTCAAACAGGATTGTACGTTTTGGCACGACAGATCCAACGCGTTAAAGTTTTCGTTTTGGAGATGGATTTTGGCACTGCCCACAAATTCCAATACATTTTGTTTGAACAGCTTCACCAATTCTTCCAAAAGCTCCATTTGCCCCATACAGTCATCCAAGACAGGTCTTAAATTGATGTTGTTTGAGGAAAAGCTGGATTCCAAGCTTCGCTCAATAGACTTCATTTTGCCAGACTTCCTAATATTTTCAGTGGATTTCTTATTCAAACCTTGGGCAACATGCCTCAATGTTGACACAATTTCTTTTTGCTTTGGGGATAACGGGGTTTTATCCAAGGTATCTATAAGGGAAAGTAAGGTTTGGTGTGTAACATCTCCATCTTTTGATGTTGAGGGCCTTCCTTCTGAACCCTGAATGCCCACTCGCTCATAGATCACTTCCAATTGTTTCATTTCAGGAACTCCAAAAACCTTGTTTTCCAATCCTTGCTTGAACACTTCAAATGATTTTTTGAGTTCTCCCGCTTCAACAGTGCCCAATTCCTCATACGAAAAGTTGCTGAGCCCTATTTCCAATTTTTCCAAATACGTGAGTAGTTCCCTTGTTTCCAAGTTGTTTCCTTTAGTTGGTTAATCCTCTTAAAAATCAGGAATAGACCTAGGGAAACCAATTTATTGTTCTGTAGCATGTGGATTTTGTTGTCAAATTGCTTTATTTGTAGGTGTAAACGACCCACCATGAAACATTTCCATCTTTTGTGCAGCATTGCCTTGCTGATGGGCTGTGCGGAAAAACAACAGAACAAACCTGAAACCTTGGAAGAAAAAGCCCAACGCATCCATGACGCTGTCATTACCATTGACACGCATGACGACATTAACATCAACAACTTTACGGACAGCATCAATTACACCCAAAATCTCAATACCCAGCTAAACCTGCCCAAAATGGAGGAAGGCGGTTTGGATGTGGCCTGGTTGATTGTGTACACCGGACAGGGCGCATTGAATGCCGAAGGCTACGCCAATGCTTCCGAAAATGCGATTTCCAAGTTTGAGGCTATCCACAAACTCTGTGAGGAAATCGCACCCGACCAGATAGAATTGGCATTGACCTCGGATGATGTACGCAGCATTGTGGCATCGGGCAAAAAAGTGGCCATGATCGGGGTGGAAAATGCCTATCCCATGGGTGAGGATCTGTCAAAAATTGAAGAATACCATAAGCGAGGCGCTCGCTACATGTCACTGGCGCATAACGGCCATAGCCAATTTTCGGATTCCAATACCGGAGAAAAGGACAGTATTTGGTTGCACAATGGCCTAAGTGAATTGGGAAAACAAGCCATTGCTGAAATGAACCGGGTGGGCATCATGATCGATATTTCACACCCTTCCAAAGAAGCGATGCTCCAAATGGTGGAACTGTCCAAAGTTCCGATCATTGCTTCGCATTCCTCAGCAAGGGCCCTTTGCGACCACAGCCGAAACCTGGATGATGAACAATTGTTGTTGCTCAAGGAAAATGGAGGCGTGGTACAGACTGTGGCCTTTAGTTCGTATTTGAACACAGAAAAGCATGAGGCACGAGCTGCCTTCATGAAGGACATTTACCAAGCCGCAGCGGATTCGTTGGGCTTGAATTGGTACGAGCGTTCCCAGTTTTCATCCTTGACCAAGGAACAGCAAGAGGAATACATGGAAAATTACCCCAAAGTGACCCAATTGGGCGATGAAATGGCAGCGACCAAACCTGATGCCCCACCTGCCGTCAATGTTTCTGATTTTGTGGATCATATTGATTATATGGTGAAGCTCATTGGGATAGACCATGTGGGTATCAGCTCCGATTTTGATGGCGGAGGCGGTATTGAAGGCTGGTCCGATGCTTCGGAAACCTTCAACGTGACCTTGGAACTGGTAAAACGGGGCTATACCGAGGAGGAAATCGCAAAATTGTGGGGTGGAAACCTGTTGCGGGTTCTGGATGAGGTGCAGGCCTATGCCGCCTCTCACGACTAAGATTTCGCTTCTTCTTCCTTTTCTTTTTTGGCCAATCGGTCTTTGACGAACTCTATCTTGGTTTTCCCATGAGGTTTGGGATTGCCCTTATCGTCCAAGTTCACCATGATGATGTTGTCCACGGTAACAATGCTCTCGTGGGTCATCTTGTTCCGCACCTCACAGTTCAAGGATATGGAAGTGGTTCCGAATTTGATGACATCAATCCCAATTTCAATCACGTCGCCTTCAACGGCAGTGCTCATAAAATTGATCTCGGACATATATTTGGTGACCACTTTTTTATTTTCCAGCTGTATGATGCTGTATAGTGCTGCTTCTTCGTCAATCCAGGCGAGGACCTTGCCTCCAAAAAGAGTTCCATTGGCGTTCAAATCCCCTGGCTTTACCCATTTTCTTGTATGAAATCGCATTTTTGAAACGTTAACTATTCAGTACAAAGTTAGCCTAATCGTATGAAGTTTGGTTGAAATAATGTTTTGTTTTCTGTTATTTACGGATTTGAAATATTTCCCTATTTGGCAGTAAAGAGGTCACAATTTTCAGTCCTTGGATTTCCCAATCCATAAATTATTTGAATAAATCCCCAACAGAAGTCAATGTTGATTTTGGAATAATGAGATCAGAACCTAATTGAGGGTTCAATTTTTGGATGAAATATGCGGAAAGCAAGGGCGATTCCACCTCCAGGTTTTGGTGCACAAAAAAATGGATGTTTTCCAACCCCAATTTTTTCCAGGCTACCAAGCGTTCCACCCAATCCTCCAAACGGGCATAATCCGATTCGTGGTTGGCACCAACATATCTAATAAATGCTTCATTGTTGGTGAGTCGCATGTGCATAAGATCACGCCTACCTGCCGTATCCACCAAGACATTGGCCATTTTGTTCTCTTCCAGTAAGTGGTAAAGTTCTTGGGCCACGGTTTCATCAGTGAACCAATCCGTATGCCGAAACTCCATGGCCAACGGAAACTCCTTGGGCCAATATTCCACAAAGCGCACTACCCTTTCCCAGTTTTTGGGACCAAAATTGTTGTGCATCTGTAAAAAAATGGTGCCAAGTTTCTCCTTTAACAACGATGTGACCTCCAAATAACGGTCCGCTACTTCGTAGACCTTGTCGTTAAGGCGGCGTAAATGGCTGACTTCATTGGTCATCTTGGGAAAGAACTTAAAGTTTTCGGGAGTCTTATCGTACCATTTCTCATAGGTTTCCGCAGGAAAAATTCTATAAAAGGTAGCATTCAACTCAATACAATTAAATTGAGACGAATAATAGGTCAACTCGTCTTTTGTGCCGCGAGGGTAAAAGTTTTTGAGGTCCTGTCGGTTCCATTTGGCGCAGCCCACAAACACCTTGGTTTTTCCTTCTTGTCTGGTTTTGGACAAAACCACCGGCGTATCGGGATGGTCGGGTGGTATGGTAAAATCTATAAGTTCTGGGTGGTCTACTTTGCCGAATTTCATGAACTGGGATTTAGAAGCTTAAAAATATAAAAATGGAATCATTGTAGCTATTTCAGCAATTTCTATCTCAAAATCGCTTGAAAATTTCTACATTCAATGAGGTTACAAAACGAATTTAAGTAGTATGAAACGTCTTCTTCAGGTTGTAAACATCATCGCATTTTTGGCAACGGTTTTTGTCAATTACCTTTCGAATACAGGAATAATTAACCATACAACCATTGGTGAAGTTTCCAAGGGTCTGAATTCGCTTTTTACTCCAGCAAGCTATGCTTTTTCCATTTGGGGACTGATTTATATGTTGTTACTGGGCTTTATTATATATCAAGGAAGAAGTCTGCTCACCCATGTGCGCGATGATGGTTTTATAACTAAGGTGGGATGGAACTTTGTTTTCTCCTGCGCGGCAAATATCGCTTGGGTGTTTTGTTGGTTGTATGGGTATACGGGCTTATCCTGCTTGTTCATTTTTGTAATGCTCATTTCACTTTTAAAAATTGTAGTGGACAATGACATGGAATTATGGGATGCGCCAATCAGTGTCATTGCATTTTTGTGGTGGCCCTTTGTGTTCTATTCCGGTTGGGTAACTGTGGCAAGTATAGCAAACGTAGCTGCATATTTGGTAAAGATGGGGTGGAATGGTTTTGGAATTTCTGAACCGGCATGGACCCTGATCATGATCGTTATTGCGCTGATTATAAACCTACTCGTTACCTGGAAACGAAATATGCGTGAATTTGCTCTTGTGGGTGCTTGGTCCTTGGTGGCGATTGCCTATGCCAATTATGGGCAACATCAAAGTATTGTCTATGCCGCTGGTGCAGCAGCACTAATTTTAGTAGTAAGTTCCGGTATTCATGGTTTTTTGAATAGAGATACCAACCCATTGATCAAATTCATGGAGTTTAGAAGCGGAAAAGGTTCTAGGCAAAATTAACAACCTGACCGATAGAGCATAGTAATCTTTGATCGGACAATGAAAAGTTAATTTTATGAACGGCAATAAACATAATCCCCAATTTTTTTAAGGTTTTCCTGCAACAAGGTTTTGCGGCGATTGATTAACTTACCAACACTTCCCCCTTAACAAAACACATATCGTATGGCCATATATTTAATATTGGTGGGAGTACTCTTTTTGATTCTTGTGTATAGCAATGTAAAAGCTGGGCTTGACACAGACTGGTTAATATGGACGTTGGCCACCATTGCTGTGCTCGTTGGAGTTCTGTATCTGTCCAATTACATAGATTGCAAAATGAACAAAAGTGGTTACTGTGGAACGGTGCCGACCTCCATCTGGATGTACGCCGCCCCTGTTGCCCTCTGCTTGATGCAGTTTATTTACTTAAAAAGAGGCAGAATTTAATTAAAGGGCTTTTTTAAAGCTTCCGAATCTTTATATCCCTAAACCAGACTTCAAAATACCAATCCTGCAAGGCTATTTTGCCTTGGGTGGCTTTGCCAAACTCTGGATAATTCTTAAAATGGGTCGAAGCAACTTTTTCGTGCCATTCGGGTGTTGTAAAGTCTTGCGTTGCGGTTAGGACGCCGTTCAGGTAAAATTCCACTTTTCCATCCACCTGTTTAATGCGGGTTTGGTTCCACTGCCCCGCTTGGGTAATCGCCTCATTCTGCTGTGGGGAGAGCGCATACAGACATCCCGATTTTTTCACCGCTAAATCATGATCCATGTGGTTGGGATCCAAAATTTGATACTCTGGCCCAGTTTGGTACGCAGTGGCCACTTCAGGTTTCTCCTGAACATTGATAAAAACACCACTGTTCCCCCGGTTGGAGATTTTCCACTCCAAAACCAGCTCGTAGTTTTCAAAGGACTTTTCAGTGACCAAATCCTCATTATGTTCGGTTTCAATGTTTGGGTTGCGATGGAGCGCACCGTCCTTCACCTCCCATACCGATGGCGCATTTGGAGCGTTGTACACATGCCAGCCGTTCAGTGTCTTGCCATCAAACAACAATTCCCAGCCCTGTTCCTTTTCGATATCATATAAGGTATTATGGCTCTCATTTTCCTCCGCTATTTGTTTGGTGTGCCATTCGGAGGATTTTTCTTCTTTATCCTGGGTTTTGCAGGAAACAATGAAAAGGACAAGGCAGAATAGGCCAGAAATTTTTAGGTGCATGGGTTTGTTGAATTAATGGCCTTAAAAATACTCAAATAAAATTTTGTGAATATCAGTAATCAATCATATTGCCCCGTCACTTCGAGGCCTTCGACTACGCTCAGGATAAACTAAAGTCGAGAAGTTATTGGATTCAACGTCTTAAAAATAAGGTCTCGACTGCGCCTGTCTGCCGACAAAGGCAGGCTCGACCTGACAACTTTTTGTTTATATGATTGATTGTGGACAATCAGATAAAATTTTTGAACCAGCGAATTGAATGTCAGGGTTTCTGGGGACATGTTTATAACATCGTTAAAAACTATTGACGCCAACAAAATTGTGCGGTTTCTGATTATGTAATTTTAGTAAAACTTACAACCATGGATTCACGATCCAAAAGTCTTTTGGAAATCCGTCCGGACATTCCACAGTCACACTTTAATAGCGAAATGGGTTTTGATGAACGTTTTCAGAACCAAACCCTGCGTCCCGTAATTAAATTGCAGAACTTTTTGCTGGTAGAGGCGTTTAAAAATTACATCAACAAACACAAGGGTGTTTTTTACGACCTTCCGCTGGAAAAACGCATGGCGTACATTGAACGGGCCATACAAAAGGACATCAAATTCAGAAATTCCTTGAAGGGCATGGTCATCGGTCAATTTACCGTTGAAGAATATCAGGACTACATCAAAAATTCTTCTGCCCTGAACAAAAGAATGATGAATATGGTCATTGAGCGGCTAAAGGACCAGGTACAGATTTTGGACAAAGAGGAAATCCTTCTACAGAATTGATTCCCCGTTCAGGTTGGTGGTCAAAATATCGCTCATAAGATCAAAATATGGTCGTATGGAACGATACGATTCGTCCACTTCCCGGGAAAAAGAATCCGACAGTACTTCCTTATCTGAAAAGTTTCGGATAAATATAAACTGCTTTTTCCGGATCAAATCAATATCAGGATGTTCCCGGTCAAAGCCTTTTGGGGCTGTTTTTACGGCATCACCGGCCAAATCGCCCCATATTTTTTTGAAGGATTTCTCACCAATGACCTCACGGAACTCCGAAGCATCCGTTTCCAATTCCTTCCGAATTCGAAAAAGGTCTTCCTTGTTCGGATCCCAAAATCCAGTGGCCAAAAAGGAACCGCCAGGCGTTAAATGAATGTAATACCCACCCCGTAAATGGGCGCCCAATCTTGAAAATGAAGCGGAAAGATGGGTTTTGTAAGGTGTTTTGTCCTTTGAAAACCGTACATCCCGGTAAATGCGGAACATTTTCATTTTCTCGATTTCATCATGGTGGTTCAGTCCCTCCTTAATGGTTTCAAAAAAGGATTTTACGGCTTTTTCATGTGTCTTGAAAGTGGGTTTATGCTGTTCGAACCAATCTTTGTTGTTATTTTTGGACAGTTCTTTTAAGAAATCAAATGCATCTTTTGAGATAGTGGAATTGCTCACAGTCTTAATTGATAATATGTTATTTTTTATCTAAAGTTAGCCTTTTATCTGGGTGCATGGTAAGGATTTGTCTAATTTTAAGACAATAAAGTATAGTATGGACAAGGAAAAAATAATTTCTGAGTTGAACAGGCATAAAAAACTGCCCTATCTTGACTTTAGATTAAAACAGGAAACCGAAGATTTCACCGATACCCTTTTTTACACCCTTTTTGATGCCAACACGCCAGTTGCCGTAAATCTGGAAATGTTGGAGAAAAAGTTCAATACCCTACTGGACATGGCTTGTTGGGAATTGGAAAGACCCAGCAGTGAATTTTGGGACAGCTATGTGACCAAATTGCCAGAAATTCTGGAAAAGCTCAATCTGGATGCGGAGGCCATTCTCAATTGCGACCCAGCCTCACTGTCCATCCAAGAGATTTATATGGCGTATCCCGGATTTTATGCCATTGCCATATATCGATTGGCACACGAACTTTATGTGCAAGGCGTACCGTTGATTCCACGACTGATGACCGAATATGCGCACAGACAGACCGGGGTTGATATAAATCCAGGAGCCACAATTGGCAAATCATTTTTTATAGATCACGCTACCGGAGTGGTGATTGGTGAGACTGCGGTGATCCATGATAATGTAAAAATCTATCAAGGGGTTACTTTGGGAGCACTTTATGTGGCCAAAAATCTACAAAAGACCAAAAGGCATCCCACCATAAAGTCCAATGTTACCATTTATGCCAATGCCACTATTTTAGGGGGCGAGACCGTGATTGGGGAAAATTCGGTTATTGGGGGAAATGCTTGGCTTACTTCCTCCGTTCCGGCAAACTCAACGGTTTATCACTCCCCAGAAATCAAAATAAAGACAACGAATGCCTAAAAGCATACTAGACCTCATTGGAAACACCCCCATGGTGGAATCCAAAGTTTTAAATACCAATCCCAACGTAAAACTATTCTTTAAACTTGAAGGACAGAATCCCGGCGGAAGTGTCAAGGACCGACCTGCGTACAATATGATCAAAAGTGGTCTGGAGCGGGGCGATTTTACGAAGGAATCCAAATTGATTGAGGCCACCAGCGGCAATACAGGCATTGCTTTGGCGATGATTGCAGGTGTTTTTGGATTGGATATTGAGCTTGTTATGCCCGAAAATTCCACTAAGGAACGTGTACAGACCATGCGGGCCTATGGCGCCAAAGTAACCTTGACCCCTTCGGATGTAGGGATTGAAGGTGCTCGGGATTATGCCGAGGCCAAAGTAAGGGATGAGGGCTATATCATGTTGAACCAATTTTCCAATAACGACAATTGGAAGGCCCATTACAAAACCACCGGGCCCGAAATTTGGAATGACACCCAAGGAAAAATCACCCACTTTGTCTCCAGTATGGGCACCACGGGAACCATAATGGGAACATCCACCTATTTGAAGGAACAAAATCCATCTGTTGAGATTGTTGGGGTGCAACCTACGGATGAGTCCCGTATTCCAGGAATCAGAAAGTGGCCTGAAGCGTACCTTCCCAAAATTTTTGATCCTGCCAAAGTTGATCGTATTATGGAAGTCAGTGAGGCAGATGCCGTTACTATGGCCAAAAAACTGGCCAAGGAAGAGGGCATTTTTGCAGGTATGAGCAGTGGCGGAGCAGCTACTGTGGCATTACGATTGGCTAACACTTTGGAAAGCGGTATCATCGTATCCATCGTGTGTGACCGGGGTGACCGCTACTTGTCTTCGGATTTGTTTGATTAGGATTATTGCAACTCCATTTTTATCGCATTCCAATACGCCTCAAATTCGCTGAGGTTGTTGTGGTTCCCTTCAGGAATGGTATACATTCTTTTATCGCTCTGCGGAATGACATCAAACAATTTTTTTCCAGAGTCATACGAAACCACAGCATCATCGGTGCCGTGAAAAATACGGATGGGACATTGCACCTCCCGAATAAATTTATGTGAAGGCATTTCATATCGAAGCAGTTGCTTTAACGGCAAAAAAGGAAATCGTCCTTGTGCAGCATCCAAAAGACTGTAAAAAGGGGTTTCCAATAACAGCTTTTGGGATTGATTTTTTGATGCCAATTGTGTTGCGATGCTTGCTCCAAGTGATCTTCCGTAAATAATAATATCATCGGCAGTGTATTTATCTTCAACATAGTTGTAGAAAAGTTGGGCATCTTGGTACAGAGCTTCCTCACTGATTTCACCAGTACTCTTTCCATACTTCCGGTAATCCATCACCAAAACATCATAATCCATATCCACAAATGGGAGTACAATCTCCCCCCATCGGGACAAATCCCCGGCATTCCCATGAAAATACAGAATCACACCTTTGGGTTCCGCTGCATAAAAATGAAGCGCATTTAAGCGGGCACCGTCTTTAGCTTCGAGGAAAATTTCATCAAAATCAGCTTGGAATGAATACGTATGGCCTTGGGGCAGCTTTGTGGGCAAAAAAATCAATTTTTCCTGAAATAAATACGCCATGAGTGTAAGTAGAATCAAAGCAATTCCCGCAAAAATACCAAAACACTTAAGCTTTTGCATTGGCGGGTTTTGATGAATGTCTAACATTGATACTGGACCCTTCCAGATTTACCTTGGTAGGCTTGCTGGTAATAATTTCCTCCAACATTTTGTGGTATGATTCAAAATTATTCAGGTCTTTGTGCCCACCTCCTATTACGGTATAAAGTTTTGTCAATTCCGGTTTGATTTTGGACAATTTCACACTGGTTTTATAGGGAATGAGTCGGTCATCGGTTCCATGGATGATGTGTATGGGGCAATTCACATACTTCAACCATTTGTAGGTAGGCATGGGAAATTTGATCAGCAACGAAAGCGGCATAAATGGGATAAATTTTTTGGCGACTTTGCTCAGGCTGTAATAGGGCGCGTCCAGAATAAGCATTCGGGGGTTGTTCATGGAAGCCAGTTTGGCGGCAAAGCCCGAACCCATGGAACGCCCATAAAGAATGATGTATTTTTCGGCCACTTGCTCCTTTATTTTGTTGTACACCACCTGCATATCCCGTTTGATGGCTTTTTGGGTCCTGCGGCCTGTGCTTTTTCCAAAGCCGCGGTAATCCACCATGATCACATCATAGCCATGGCGGGTAAAATCCACCGCAAACTTGCCCCACCCTTTTATGCTCTTTGAATTTCCCTTCAAATAAAAGACCACACCCTTGGGTTCCTTGGATTTGAACCGAAGTCCATTGATCATAGCTCCATCCCGGGTCTCAATATTGTATTCCTCTATCTCTTGGTTATCGTAATAAAATTGAAAATCCTTGGGCAGCTTTTCAGGTTTGAACAGGAAATAATCTTGTAGGTAATACAACAAAACGCTCAACAAAATGTATACGCCGAGAACGATCCATACCATGTAAAGCCAGTTTTGCATAGGAAAGGAATTTATCCAAAATACAAAAAATACAGATACCCCACCTTCATGATCTTATGAATCAACAAGTTGGGTTTACTTGTGTGGAAAACCATTTCAGATATCACTGAAAACTGCGTTTTCACATCAGATTTTTCTGATTATCCAACATTGTTTGCGGGTCATCGAATTCTTTAAAATAAGTTTTTGAAAAAAACCGTTCTTTACCCTAATTAGAGTCCCAAAATCTATAGTTGAATATGAATACGCTGTCTAAAATAATCACTTGGAAAAGAAATATCCTGGCCAGTTTAGCAGTGCTGTTGATCTTAATTGTTCTGAACTTTTACGGTGTCTACACCAATCAGTTCTATTTTGTAAAGCCTGATAATTACATATTTCCCGTACTTAGTTCAGTGCACTTTCTTTATCTGTACGTTATGTGGTTTAAAATCTCGGAAGATGAGCTTCCAGATCCCAAAATGCGGAACATTGAGTACGTCCTATATGCCGTTATGATTGTGTATTTTTTCAAGATCTATGATAGTGCCATTGTTCTCAATTCCATTGAAACCTATGGCGAATACATAATTCCGGAAACCTTTAAACCAATGGCCACAATAACACTGATACTTTATAGCATATTACCCATATTGACACTGTACACGTTTTGGCTCAGAAAACAGTACGTTGGGGTGTACAATTTTGATAACTACAACGATAATTTGAATATCTGGCAATAGATTTTGGCTGAATTAGAGCCCTCGGATATAGCTTCCATACAAATCTTTAAACTGGAATCCCTTTACAAAACGGTGTTTGCTCAATTTTTTATGGGCAACCAATCCCCAGAGCAATAGTTCTTTCATAAAATAGGAATCTTCCTTGGAAACAGAGGGTTGATATTCCTTGATGAGATTATTGAGTGGTCCTACCGAATCCAGTTTGGTTCTGTAGTCTTCATCTGAATCATCGTCCAAAAGGTCAAATCCTTCCCCTTCAAAGAACCAACTTACCAATCCATCATATTCGGTCTCAGCATCTTTGCGCTGCAGTTTGTCAATTTTCGGAAAATAATTGGGAAAAAGGGATTTTATGGCATCATCAATAAGGGTCTCGGCCACAAATCCGGCGCCCTCCTGTTCACCTTCATAAACCAGTTCAATTTTTCCGGTGATGGAAGGAATCACTCCCATAAAATCACTTAGCCTGATTGAGGTTTTTGTATCCCCTGAATGAACGGCCCTTCGCTCCGCCGTACTCAATAGATTTTCAAAAGCCGTGATGCTCATCCGCGCACTCACCCCGCTTTTGGCATCCACATATTCGCTGTCACGGGCCTCAAAACTGATTTGTTCCAAGAGATCCATGGCGATTTCTGGCACATGGATGGTATCGGACTGCCTTTGGTCCAGTTGCGCCTCTTGTTTGGTGATTTTTTTGGCAATTTCGATGCTTTCCGGATAGTGTGTCAAAATTTGGGAACCGATCCTGTCTTTCAACGGCGTAACAATGCTACCCCGATTGGTATAATCTTCGGGATTTGCAGTAAATACAAACTGAAGATCCAACGAAAGCCGCAACTTAAATCCCCGAATTTGAATATCGCCCTCTTGCAAAATATTGAACAAGGCTACTTGAATCCGCGCTTGAAGGTCGGGCAGTTCATTGATGACAAATATGCAGCGGTTCGCTCTTGGAATCATCCCAAAGTGAATCACCCGGTCATCCGCATAGGAAAGCTTGAGGTTGGCAGCCTTTATGGGGTCCACATCCCCGATTAAATCCGCCACGGTAACATCTGGCGTAGCCAGTTTTTCATAAAATCGTTCGTTCCTGTGAATCCAATCAATGGGAGTTTCATCTCCCTTTTCCTTGATAAGCTCTGTGGCATATCGGGAAATGGGCTTAAGCGGGTCATCATGTACTTCAGATCTTTCAATAATGGGCATCCACTCATCCAAAAGTTGAACCATCAATCGCGCTAAACGGGTTTTGGCCTGTCCACGAAGACCGAGCAAGTTAATATTGTGCCGAGAAAGAATGGCACGTTCCAACTCTGGAATTACGGAGTTTTCATAGCCCCAAACGCCTTCAAACACTTCTTCTGCCTTTGAAATTTTATGGAGGAGATTTTCACGAAGCTCATCCTTAATGCTTTTACTTTGATACCCTGCGGCTTTTAAATCTCCTAAAGTCTTTATTTTGGTATGATCCAATTTCATATAACTGCTTATCCTTTTATTCTTCTTATTCTGTTCTGTTCGTAATCTTCAAAAATCATTTCCCCCAATCCTTTCAATCCGGTGTAGAAGGCCTTGCCTTTGTTTGCTTGGGTAAACTCGCGTACAAATTGCATCAAATACGGGTCTTGGGCAATCATAAAGGTGGTGATGGGAATATGGAGTTTTCGGGCCTGTTGGGCCATTGCATAGCATTTTTCCACAATGTAATCGTCCAAGCCGACACTATTTTTGTAATAATCCCCATTGGGAAGACGCAAGCAAGAGGGTTTTCCATCCGTGATCATAAAGATTTGCTTGTTGGTATTCCGTTTTCTTCGGAGCATGTCCATGGCCAACTGCAAACCGGCCACGGTATTGGTATGGTATGGGCCCACTTTCAGATAGGGTAAATCCTTTATGGGAATGGGCCACGCATCGTTACCAAAAACCAGGATATCCAAGGTATCTTTTGGGTATCGGGTTGTGATCAGTTCCGCCAAGGCCATGGCCACTTTTTTGGCCGGGGTGATTCGGTCCTCACCGTATAGAATCATACTATGGCTGATATCGATCATGAGCACCGTGCTCATTTGGGCTTTGTACTGGGTATCTTCCACCACCAAATCCTCCTCATTCAGGGAAAAATTGTCCAAACCATGGTTAATCTGGGCATTTCGTAAACTTTCGGTCATCGAAATATGCTCCAAGGAATCCCCAAAGCGATATTCCCTAAAATCACCAGTATGCTCATCTCCCCTGCCCGATTTTCCGGTTCGGTGATTGCCCGCTCCGCTCCGCTTGAGTTTTCCGAAGATTTGATCCAAGGCACGTTGCCTTAGCATACGTTCCAATTTGGCGGTAATGGACAAGCTTCCTGGGCCTCCACCATCTTCATCTCCCTCCTCGCCCTCGCCGCCTTCACGGTCATCCATGTCAAACTCTTCACGAATGAATCCTTTCGCTTTAAGGTCTTCTATAAAATCATCAATGGTGTAATCGTCGTCGGTAAGTTCGTATTCCTTGTCCAGCTCGCGGAGCCAATCCAAGGCTTCCTCCACATCCCCGGAGGTATGTGTGATCAGTTCTTGAAAAATCTCGAAGAGTTTTTCAAACGGGGTTTGGTCTGGGGCTTCGTATGTAGTAAAACGAAACCCTTTTCTTGTATTCATAGCCATTACATAAAATTACGGTATTTCCGTGTAACGACTAACCCTTTAGAAAAAACTTAACGCTATTGTTCAATGCCGTTTTTGGAGCAATTGGGCGATATCATCCAAATGATACCCTTTGGCCTGCAACAAAATGAGATAGTGGAACAGTAGGTCTGCACTTTCGTTCAGGAAAAGGTTGTCATCATTGTCTTTGGCCTCAATGACCGTTTCCACGGCTTCTTCCCCTACTTTTTGCGCAATTTTATTGATGCCCTTTCGGAACAAGGACGCCACGTAACTATCTGGATTTTCGGGGTCGTTTTTCCTTGAGGCAATGATCTCCTCCAAGGTTGAAAGAAAACCATAGCCCTGAACATTCTCCTCGGCCCAGCAGGTATCCGTTCCTTTGTGGCAGGTAGGCCCAACAGGATTTACGGAGATCAAAAGGGTATCATTGTCGCAATCCACCTTTATGCCGACCAATTCCAAAAAATTGCCACTTTCCTCGCCCTTGGTCCACAGTCGTTGTTTGGTTCGACTGAAAAAAGTGACTTTTTGGGTCTTTCGGGTGACCTCCAAAGCTTCTTGGTTCATATAGCCCAACATCAACACATTTTTGGTAGTGGCATCTTGAATGATGACAGGCACCAGATTGTCCGGGTTTTTAGTGAAGTCTATTTTCATTTCTTCATATTTTTTGAATGCAAAACATCTCGACAACTCCTTCGACTGCGCTCAGGATGACAGCTCGATGTGACATTCAATTATATTCTAACAGGAATTCCCTCTTCCTTGAGTTTGTTTTTTAAATCTTTGATTTCAATTTCCTTAAAATGAAAAACACTGGCTGCCAAGGCAGCGTCCGCTTTTCCATTTGTAAAGGTATCGGTAAAATGGGAAACAGTTCCAGCACCACCAGAAGCAATCACAGGAATATTGACCAATTCGGATAATTTGGCCAATGCCTCATTGGCAAAACCGTTTTTGGTGCCATCATGATCCATGGAAGTGAACAGAATTTCTCCGGCACCCCGTTCTTCCACTTCCTTGGCCCATTCAAATAGGTCAATTTCTGTTGGGACCTTACCCCCGACCAGATGGACTTTCCAGTTTCCATCAATTTGTTTGGCATCAATGGCCACCACAATGCACTGGGAACCAAATTTCGCCACCAGTTCATTGATAAGTTCTGGCCGTTTCACCGCAGATGAGTTGATGGAGACTTTATCCGCGCCATTTTTTAATAGGATATCCACATCTTCCACAGATGAGATTCCACCACCAACCGTAAAGGGAATATTGATGGTTTCGGCCACATGATACACCAATTCCGCCAAGGTCTTTCGTTTTTCTTCGGTAGCGGAAATATCCAGGAAAACCAATTCGTCCGCACCTTCTTTGGCATAAATGGCTGCCAATTCCACAGGATCTCCTGCATCGCGAAGGTCGACAAAATTGATGCCTTTAACGGTTCTTCCATCTTTGATGTCCAAGCAAGGTATGATTCGTTTTGTGAGCATAGTTTATTATCGTCACCCTGAGTTCATCTCAAGATTCTATCTATCTATTATGTGATGCTGAAACAAGTTCAGCATGACGCTATTCTTTTTATTAAAAGTTGGTTCGTCACCCTGAACTCCTGCCTGCCCGTAGGCACGGTGTTCAGGGTCGCATTATTTTAGTAATCCAATGTTTCCAATGTTGGATTTTGTTCCTTGATTAAGTTGATTTTCCATTCGTGATGCCAATTTTTCAGTTGTTTTTCTCTTGCAATGGCCTGATTGATATCTGTAAAAGTTTCAAAATAAACCAAATCTGTGAGATTATATTTATTAGTGAATTTTGAACCATCACCATCTGCATGTTCTGCCATTCTTTTAGATAAATTCGATGTGACACCAATATAAAATGTTGTCCTGTACTTATTGGTCATTATGTAAACAAAGCTCTGTTTCACCTCTCTCTTACGTCACCCTGAACTTGTTTCAGGGTCGCATTATTTAATCTATTGCTATGTGATGCTGAAACGAGTTCAGCATGACGTGTGATTATATTATTGATTCTCAGATTTATTTTTTGTATTCAAGTCAATACCATCATAAAAACCTAAATCCGTATTGTTCAACATCTTTGTCCAAAGGGCTATCTGGCCCGTGTGGTACGACAAATGCTCTGTAACATGGATGATATTGGCCACACCCGAAAAATGAAACCCTTGCACCGATCTTTTACGAAGTAATTCTTCCAAAGGAGCTTCATAAAAAGCTCTTTTGGCTTCGTCAATGGTATTGCTCAGTTTCTGAATCAATTCCTCCTTCGTAAAGCCAGATGATACAGCAAATTCCTCGTCACGTTGTCGATTGTCCTCCAAATTCTGGATTGAAGCAATCCCGTATTGGGTAATGTTGCCACAGAGGTGCAGGATCAAGTTTCCAATACTATTTGAGGATTCGTTGGGCTTTTGCCAAATGACTTTTTCGGGGAGTTGGTCCAAACAGATTTTGATCATACGAAGGCTTTCGTTCATGCGGTAGCCTGCATTCCAAACGAGTTCTTCCTGAAGTTGCTTTTCCTTATCCATTTTCAAGAATGTAGTGTTCCAATTGTTTTAAACTGATTCTGTTCTCATAAATGGCCTTGCCGATTATGGTACCCTCACAGCCAATTTCGGCCAGTTTTGGGAGTTCGTCAAATGTTGAAATTCCACCACTGGCAATCAAATTTATTCCAATGGTCTCCCTGTCCTCCACCCCACTTCCGGTAATCAAGGTTTCATGTTTCATGGTCTTGGAGAGAATTTTTTTGTACAGCCCAAAAGATGGTCCTTCCAGCATACCATCCTTACTGATATCGGTACAGATGACGTATTGAATTCCCTTTTTTTGATACGATTGAATGAACGGCACCAATTCTTGGTTGGATTCTTCCTGCCATCCGGAAACGGCTACTTTTTCATTGTTGGCATCAGCTCCCAGAATGATTTTATCGGACCCGTAGCTTTCCAACCAACCCAAAAAGGTTTCTTTGTCTTTTACAGCAATGCTCCCACCCGTAATCTGATGGGCTCCACTTTCAAAAGCAATATTGAGGTCCTCATCGGTCTTTAGCCCCCCTCCAAAATCAATCTTTAATTGGGTTTTTATGGCAATGTTTTCCAACACCTTATGGTTGACAATATGTTTGGATTTGGCACCATCCAAATCCACTACGTGCAAGTACTGAATGCCATGGGCCTCAAATTCTTTGGCCACTTCCAGAGGATTTTCATTGTATACCTTTTTGGTACTGTAATCTCCTTTGGATAGGCGTACACACTTCCCTTCAATAATATCTATAGCAGGAATCAATCTCATATTCAATCATATTTTGCTTTGTCCATGGCCATCCACATTTCAGAATTCCCCACTTTTGAAAAACCAAGCGGCTCATATAGGCCATGGGCATCTTTGGTCTTCAGGGCCACGGTAAAAACCACTTTTACGTCTGGATGCTCCAAAATCTGCTTCACCAACATTTTCCCAAGCCCTTTTCCTTTGTGCGGCTCAAAGATTATAACATCCATGATATAGGCGAAGACCACTTTATCGGTAAGGACCCTGGCAAAACCAATCTGCACGTCTCCTTGCGTGTACAATCCAAAACACAAACAGTTTTCAATGGTCTTTTCGGTCAACTCCAAGGTTCGATACCCACCCCAATACGTACTTTTGACTTCTTGGTGAATTTTAGGGATATCCAACTTGTCCTTATCGGTTGAAATATAGTAATCCATATTAGATGACCGTTAAAAAGTTTTTCAATATTTCACTGCCCACATCACTGCTTTTTTCAGGGTGAAATTGCACACCGTAGAAATTGTCCTTCTGCAAGGCCGCACTATAGGGCAAGGCATATTCTGATGTTGCTATCGTTTCCGCATCCAAAGGCGCATAAAAACTGTGCACCAAATAAATATAGGATTTGTCAGGAATTCCCTTGAACAAATCGGTTTTTAAGTCCGTAATTTGGTTCCACCCAATCTGCGGTACTTTTACGGTTTTTGGGAATTTTACCACATCCAAATCAAAAATATTCAGTCCTTTTGTATTGCCCTCTTCGGATGACCTGCACATCAACTGCATTCCCAGACAGATGCCCAAAACGGGCTGTTTTAATTGGGGAATGATTTTATCCAAACCACTGGCCCTTAATTTTGCCATGGCCGAACTAGCCTCACCCACTCCGGGAAAAATGACCTTATCCGCATTTTGGATTTCTTCCACAGCATGGCTCAAAACAGCTTCATAACCAAGCCTTTTTATAGCGAACATAATGCTCTGGATGTTTCCCGCACCGTAATCGATTATGACTATTTTCATCTACAGCATTCCTTTTGTTGAGGGCAGCACCATTTTCTCAGCATCCCGCTTTACCGCCATTTTAATGGATTTGGCAAAGGCCTTGAAAATCGCTTCAATTTTATGGTGCTCATTGGTGCCTTCCGCTTTAATGTTCAAATTGGCTTTGGCACCATCGGTAAAGGATTTAAAGAAGTGCAAAAACATCTCGGTGGGCATGTCTCCCACTTTTTCCCGTTTGAAATCTGCATCCCAAACCAGCCAGTTTCGCCCTCCAAAATCAATGGCGACCTGCGCCAAACAGTCATCCATCGGTAGACAAAATCCGTAGCGTTCTATGCCAAGCTTGTTTCCGAGCGCTTTTGAGAACACTTCGCCCAACGCAATGGCTGTATCCTCAATCGTATGGTGCTCATCCACTTCCAAATCACCGTCCACTTTTATTTCCAAATCCATTTGACCGTGACGTGCCAATTGGTCCAACATGTGGTCAAAAAAAGCCAGACCAGTTTGTATGTCGCTCTTGCCGGCTCCATCCAAATTCAACTTGATCTGGATATCCGTTTCATTGGTCTTTCTGGAAATTTCCGCGATGCGGTTCTCTAACTTCAAAAACTCATAGATCTTTTCCCAATCGTTGCTTTCCAAAGCGATGTATTCATCCAATTCGTCACGCTTCACAGTGATTTCCCCTGTTCCCAAATGGGTTTCATCATTGATGAAAATGCCTTTGGCACCCAAATTTTTGGCCAGTTCCATATCCGTCAACCGATCACCGAGCACAAAGGAATTTTTTAGGTCATATTCTTCAGAAAAATAAGAAGTGAGCATACCGGTTCCTGGTTTTCGGGTATCGGCATTGTCCTTTGGAAATGTTCGATCAATAAAAACCTGATCAAATACAATCCCTTCGTTTTCAAAAGATTTTAAGATAAAATTCTGCACCGGCCAAAAGGTTTCCTCTGGAAAAATGTCGGTGCCCAACCCATCTTGATTGGTCACCATTGCCAATTCATAATCCAGTTCTTTGGCTATTTTCCCCAAATAGGTAAACACTTTTGGGTAAAATGATATCTTCTCAAAAGCATCAATCTGCTCGTCTGCGGTTTCCTTGATGATGGTCCCATCGCGATCAATAAATAGTACTTTCTTGCCCATTATCCCAATTGTTTTAAAATGGCTATCAATTTTTTGTTCTCATCTGGTGTTCCCACGGTGAACCGGAGGGTGTTTTCACATAACGGCTGTGTGCTCCGGTTCCGAACCACTACCCCTTTTTCCAATAATTCTTGATATCGCTGGTCGGCATTATCTACTTTGACCAGCACAAAATTGGCATCGGTGGGATAAATTTCTTGCACAAATCCTACTCCTTTTAGTGCCTCAATCAATGCTCCCCGTTCCAGTAAAATCTGTTTCACCTCTTTTTCAACGGCATCTTGATTCAACACTCGTTTCAAGGCCTGTTGCTGTGTAAGCTGATTGACATTGTAGGGAGGCTTGATTTTGTTCAGAACAGCAATGATTTCTTCTGATGCATAACAAATCCCCAATCGAATCCCTGCCATACCGTAAGCTTTGGACAGGGTTTGTGTGACAATGAGATTGGGATATTTTTCCAATTGGGAAAGCCAACTCTTCTGTTCCGAAAAATCAATATAGGCCTCATCAATTACCACCAAACCTTGAAAATTTTCCAATAGTTCTTGTACTTTTTCTCTGGAGAATGCATTCCCAGTTGGATTGTTGGGCGAGCAGATGAACAATAACTTGCTGTTTTCATCAACTGCCTTTAAAATTTCAGAAACATTGGGCTCAAAATCAACCGTCAACAACACCTCCCTATTTTCCACCGCATTGATACCCACCAAAACTTTGTACATGCCATACGTTGGCGGTAGGGTGATGATATTATCTTGATTGGGTTCACAAAAAGCGCGGAAAATGAGGTCCAAAACTTCATCGCTGCCATTGCCGAGCAGCATATTGGTTTCTGAAACCCCTTTCTGTTCTGCCAAAAGTGATTTTAAGCTACGCTGATACGGGTCAGGATAGCGATTCATTCCATTCTCAAATGGATTTTCGTTGGCATCCAAAAAAATCATTTCAGAACCGTCCGAGACATATTCGTCCCGGGCGGAGGAATAGGGTTGTATGTTTTTCACATTTTCCCTGATCAAAGATGTTATGTTGAATATTTTATTCATTTTTATGGGTCTCGACTTTAGTTTATCCTGAGCAAAGTCGAAGGGCTCAACCTGACACTTTAATTCGTTTCTAAACTTTTCAATCGAAGGGTTACTGCATTCTTATGGGCCTGCAAGCCTTCGGCTTCGGCCATCAACTCAATGGCATTTCCAATTTGACCCATGCCTTCTTCGGATATTTTCTGAAAAGTCATGCTCTTCATAAAACTATCAAGGTTTACCCCGCTGTACTGCTTGGCATACCCATTTGTTGGTAACGTATGATTGGTACCCGAAGCATAGTCCCCAGCACTTTCCGGAGTGTAATTTCCGATAAATACCGAACCTGCATTTTGAATAGTATCGATATAGAAATCTTCATTTTCCACACAAACAATAAAATGCTCAGGGCCATATTCGTTGATCAAGTCCATGGCGGTTTCGTCATTCTCAACCAAAATCAATTTGCTGTTGGCGATGGACTTTTCTGCGATTTCTTGCCGAGGCAAAGCTTTAATTTGTTCTTCAATTTCTTTTTCCACAGCATTAATCAAACTCTCCGAAGTGGACACCAGAATTACCTGGCTATCCACGCCGTGTTCTGCCTGACTCAACAAATCCGAAGCCACAAAAGCGGGGTTTGCAGTATCATCGGCCACAACCAGAAGCTCACTTGGTCCCGCAGGCATATCGATGGCGACATTGTGCTTGGTAGCCAATTGTTTCGCCACAGTGACATATTGATTTCCCGGTCCAAATATTTTGTACACTTTGGGAATGGATTCCGTGCCAAAGGTCATCCCGGCAATGGCCTGAATCCCCCCTACTTTAAAAATTTGCGTCACGCCACATAGCTGCGCCGTATACAAAATTGTGGGATTGACCTCTCCATCTTTATTGGGTGGCGTGCACAGCACAATTTCTTCACATCCTGCAATTTTGGCGGGTACGGCCAACATCAATATAGTGGAAAATAAAGGTGCTGTTCCGCCAGGAATGTACAAACCCACCTTTTGAATGGGGCGTTTTTCTTGCCAGCATTGTACACCGGGCATGGTTTCTACTTCTACCTTTTTGGTTTTTTGGACGGCATGGAACGTTTCAATATTCCCCTTTGCCAAAGCAATGGCTTGTTTCAACTCAGGAGACACTTTTTTTGATGCCTCCTCAATTTCCAAATCCGTTACCAAAAGAGAATCCAATGTGGCACCATCAAATTTTTGGGTGTACTTTTTTATGGCTGCATCACCTTTCGCCCTGACATTATCGAAAACATCATTCACAGTAGCTTCAATATCCCCAACCGTTTGGGTGGGGCGTTGAAGCAATTGCAGCCAGTCTTTTCTATCTGGATTACTGATTTTATTCATCCCTTAATCTTTTGATCATGTGATAGCCCAATGGTACATAACCGTGACTTTCCCAGAATTTTTTCCCTCTCGCGTTCTTCGCATAACAGTTTACTTCTGCCGTTTCACAACCAATTTCGTTGGCATAATTGACCAAAAAATCCATCATGAGTTTTCCAATACCCTTTCCTTGGTAATTGGGCGATATGATCACATTGTCCGGCTCCAGATGCTTGCCCGCATAGAGTTTGTTGAGTACCCAAACCCCACAGATTCCGATCAGCTGCTCGCCATCATACACTCCAATACATTTATAGCCCATGGGAATCATTTCGGTCAACCGATTTTCCAAAACTTCCATTGAAATCCGTTCCCCATTGAGCATATATGCCAATGGTAAAATACTTTTCAAGTTTTCAATGGGAATCCATGTCATGGTAAATTGCGTTTCCATATCACAACTATTACATAACCATTTTTTCAATAGGACAAACCAAAATACCTTCAGCTCCGGCTTGTTTCAGTTCATCGATGACCTCCCAGAAAGTATCCCGTGTAATGACAGAATGCACGGAGCTCCAACCTTCCTCTGCCAAGGGCAATACCGTGGGGCTGCGCATTCCGGGAAGAATGGAAATGATTTGGTCCAGTTTGTCGTTTGGAGCATTCAGTAGCACGTACTTGTTCTGTCTGGCTTGCAACACGGACTTGATCCGGAACTGCATCTTTTTCAGGATTTCCTTTCGTTCTTCCGAAATTTTCGGGGAAACGGCCAGCACGGCTTCACTTTTTAAAATAACCTCTACTTCTTTCAAGTTATTTTTGAACAGGGTGCTTCCACTGGAAACTATATCACAGATGCCATCTGCCAAACCAATATTGGGAGCAATCTCCACCGAACCGGTAATAATGTGCAAATCTGCTGTCACCCCTTTTGATTTTAAATACTCAATGACGGTGTTGGGGTATGAGGTGGCTATTTTTTTGCCTTCAAAATCCTTTACAGAATTGTATTTCACCGTCTTTGGAACCGCCAAGGAAACCTTGCATTTTGAAAAGTTGAGTTTCTCGGCTATGGAAATGTCCTTTCCCTTTTCCACCAATACGTTCTCGCCGATAATGGCAATGTCCACCACCCCATCCCTAAGGTATTGGGGGATATCCCCGTTCCTTAAATAAAATACTTCCAAAGGAAAATTTCGGGAAGTAGCCTTTAATTGGTCTTTACCATTATCAATGGAAATTCCACAGTCTTTTAAAATAGCAAGGGAATCCTCGTTTAAACGCCCGCTTTTTTGAACTGCAATCCTAATTTTTGTCATTTTTCAATCGTTTTGTCTGAAAAAACCAAAGGGATACAAAAAATAAACCCGTTTGATTTCTCAAACGGGTTAGAATATATTTTAAAAACAACAATACATTTCTATCTCGCTTGAGGGCAAGTATAAAAATGGTGATGTGTGTTTTTGTTTCTCATTTCGATTCAAAAGTAGGATATATTTTTATATCAAAAAAGAGAAAATTAGTTATTTCCCAAAATTAATGGTAATCCATCATCACCGGAGCCCACCACAACCACTTTGGCATTTGGGGATTCCGCAAGTTTTAGGGTTGCATCTATTCCTTTGTCCTGAAGAATTTTATCGGTAAGTGAGGCGCTGAGTATTCGGTTGGCATCTGCCTTACCTTGGGCTTCAATTCGAACCTTTTCAGCTTCTTTCGAAGCTGTTACCAATCGAAACTCATACTCCAACGATTCTTGCTCTTGCCTTAACTTACGTTCAATGGCATCTTTTATGGTAGGTGGCAAAGTTACATCCCTAACCAGTACCTCATTTAACTGGACGTATTGGTCAGCAACAATTTTTTGGGTTTCCTCAAATATTTCTTGCTGAATGGCATCCCGTTTACTGGAATACAACTGTTCAGGGGTATACCGCCCAACTACACTACGTGCAGCAGAACGGATAGCTGGAAGCAATACACGTTCAATATATTGCTCACTTTTTTCTTGGTGCAATTTTCCAAGCTCATTGTAATCGGGTTGAAACCAAACAGAGGCTTCCAATTTAATATCCAATCCGTTGGATGAGAGTACATTCATTTTTTCCAACCTTTCCTGTTGGCGAACCTCATAAATGTATACTCGGTTCCAAGGGGCCACCAAATGGAATCCCTCTCCCAAAGGTGGTTCGTCGGTAACGACACCTCCACCGAAATATTTATACAAAACGCCGGCTTCCCCGGAACCAATGGAAACGGTTGACCTCGACATAAATATGATGAGAATGATGATGCCCACAATGGCAGGCAGTGCAATTTTTGGTAATCTGTCCATATATTTAATTTATATTAATCCATTATACTTTCTGATGAACCATTCCAAGGCAAGAGCTAGGATAATCAATCCCAATAAAATACGGAAATCTATTAAAGATACAACATTTTGACGGCTCTTTTGAACCGGGAGATAGCGTTGTGAGGTTGATAGATCATTAATCAACTCATCCAAACGGTCCGGGTAATATAGTTTTCCGCTTGTTTTCCCGGCCAACCGTTGCAACTTGTCATAATTGGAAGAGATGAGCTGCTTTTCCGGATTAAAGTCCAAAATCTTGAATGTACTGGAACGTTTCAAATTTTCGCCTTCAACGGTAACGGTAAACTGATACGCTCCCGCCTCCAAATCGCTTAGGTCCACTTCATAGAAATTTCCCTTGAGCAACATGGGGGATTCGCGATTAAAATCGTTATTTTTTCCTTGGATGGCAATGGTGATGTTGGCACTGGAATCAAATTGATAGCTTTCATCAAAATAGGATGCCCTAATTCGGGCCATGCTTGCATTGTCGTAGACCAGTTCAAAATCCAATTCCAATCGACTTCGTTGTTCGCTACTGCCCAAGTACACCATAAGATTGCCCATGAGCTCATCAAAATTACTGAAATTTTGGGTGTTGCGATACGTTTGGGCACGCCATCTCCAGATATTCTCCCCAAACAGAACGGCCTCCCGTTGTTTTCCTTCTGCAAGTACAGCAAACAAAGGTTGGTCCAAATCCACTCCCTTGATTTGTTGAAACAATAGGATTTCCCCACTCTTTTGAAGGTTGATGCCGCCCAAATTTCCTTTTAATGGCGGAAAATTATCCACATTAAAGTTCCCAAGACCAAACACCCCAAAAGTATTGTTGAGCACGGGGAGGATATCCTCGGACTGATTGATGTTCTCCTTGACAAAACTTTGCTGAACCCGATTTAAAAAGTTCCAATCCGTTTTTGCGCCAGTGATGGTAAAAATGCTTTT
This sequence comes from Allomuricauda sp. CP2A, assembly GCF_001683915.1. Lineage (GTDB taxonomy): Bacteria > Bacteroidota > Bacteroidia > Flavobacteriales > Flavobacteriaceae > Flagellimonas. The sequence goes on from NZ_LXTT01000139.1 coordinate 69,990, forward strand.
TCCAGATGTTGTGACGTAGTCATAAATGCCCCTAAAATTTCGGTTGGGCTGGTAGAGAATCAAAATATCGGCATCCTCGGCCACTGTAATTGCAGTAGTTGGCTTTACAATACTTACCGAACGCTGTTCATTGGCCTCAATGGACTTTTTCAATGCACCAATATCAGGATGTAAGATATCAGAAACGATGACCACGTTGGTTTTTTCATCGATGACCTCAATGGCGGTTTCCTTACTGTTGTTGAATTGGTTTTTTTCATTTTCAAGGGCTTCCACCTCAATTTTTAGGGTCTTTACCCCCACACTCTTGGCTTCAATAAGGGTATTGAGGGTCTGGCTGTTTTTTGAAGCATCAAAATTGACACGTTGTTGGTGCACTCGATTTCCATCCAAAAAAATGGATACGGTTTTTGAAACAGGACGGGAACCTCGATACAAAATCGTCGCCTCTACGGGAAACTGGTTCCGAAGGAAGGCATAGGTATTGGTATTGACCAATCCCACGGAAATGTCCTCATACGCCGTGGTGTCCCCTACCACAACTGGGTTCACGGATAAATTGGCTCCCAGGTTTATGAATTCGTAATCCCGGCCCAAAGTCTGGTTGCCATCGGATATCAACACTACGGCGTTCGTGCCATTTACAAAAATCTCATGTGCTGTGGAAAGGGCGTTGGAAATGTCTGTGTTGTTTTTATTGAATTGGAGCGAATCGGTGGCTTGCAGATTCGTTCCAAACGCATATTGATGAATGGAAAAGCGTTCATTTAATTCGACATTGGCTTTAAGTTGGTCCACCACCTGTTGAACTGGTGTTTCGGATTGGGCTTCCAACATGGATGAAGAATCGTCCACCAAAACAATGAGGTTGGCTTTTTCCAAGAAGTAATCCCGATCGATGAATTTGGGATTGATCAACAGCAAAAAGGCACAGAACAAGGTAATGAACCGCAGTGCGGCCAAAACAATTTTCAGGGAACCCTTTCGGGGATTTTTATAGAAATATTGATAAAAAACTAGGGTAAGCGCGGTAATCGCTGCAAGAACAATAAGGAGTACCGTGCGTAAATCCATTCAATACTATGTTAACATGCCACCGTCCACGTTGAGCACTTGCCCGGTAACATAATCCGATAAGTCCGAAGCCAAATACAAACACGCATTGGCCACATCTTCAGGGCTTCCACCTCTTTTTAATGGAATGGCATCCCGCCAACCCTGTACGGTCTTTTCATCCAATTTATCGGTCATCTCGGTTTCAATGAAGCCCGGAGCGATAGCGTTGCAACGAATATTACGTGAACCCAATTCCAAAGCCACGGATTTGGTAAATCCGATCATTCCCGCTTTGGAAGCCGCATAGTTGGTCTGTCCGGCATTTCCTTTCACACCAACAACACTGCTCATATTGATGATGGACCCTTTTCGCTGCTTCAACATGGTACGCTGCACAGCTTTGGTCATGTTAAAGACGGATTTCAGGTTGATTTCAATCACCTTGTCAAAATCCTCTTCGCCCATTCGCATCAACAGGTTATCCTTGGTGATGCCTGCATTATTGATCAGCACATCGATTCGTCCATCAAAATCCTCCAAAACTTGGGCAACCAAGGTTTCGGCTTCTGCAAAACTGGCCGCATTGCTTTTGTAGGCCTTGGCGGTAACGCCCATTTCCGTGAGTTCTTTTTCCAACTCCAAAGCAGGTGCTTCACTGGAACTATAGGTAAACGCTACATTGGCGCCGTGTTTTGCGAAAACTTGGGCTATTCCCTTTCCAATTCCCCTACTTGCTCCCGTTATGATTACGTTTTTGCCTTCCAAAAGTTTCATGATAATCGTGTTTGAATGGTTATCAACCAAATATAGTTGTTGTTTTATGTTTTTAAAGAAAAAAATCCCGCATAAAACGGGATTTAGAATAGTTTTAACGGTTGGTTATCCAACCACTTCTTTCACTTTTACGCCTATTTCAGCGGGTGAATCCACTACGTGGATGCCACATTCGCGCATGATTCGTTTTTTGGCTTGTGCCGTATCATCGCTTCCGCCAACAATGGCTCCGGCGTGTCCCATGGTACGTCCGGCTGGGGCTGTTTCACCAGCAATAAAACCAACAATGGGTTTTTTGCTTCCACTTTCTTTATACCATTTGGCAGCATCGGCCTCCAATTGACCTCCAATCTCCCCGATCATCACCACACATTCAGTCTCTGGGTCATTGATCAACAATTGAACGGCTTGTTTGGTAGTGGTTCCAATAATGGGGTCGCCACCAATACCAATGGCCGTAGTGATTCCCAATCCTTGGCGAACCACCTGGTCGGCAGCTTCATAGGTCAACGTACCTGATTTGGATACGATGCCTACATTTCCTTTTTTGAAGACAAAACCAGGCATGATACCCACTTTGGCTTCTCCTGGAGTGATGACACCCGGACAGTTTGGGCCAACAAGCGTGCAATCTTTCTCTTTAATATAGTCATTGGCCTTTACCATATCGGCCACAGGAATCCCTTCGGTAATGGTAATGATCACTTTGATCCCAGCATCAGCGGCCTCCATAATGGCATCCGCAGCAAAAGCAGGTGGCACAAAAATAATCGTGGTATTGGCACCAACTTCCTTAACCGCTTCTTCAACGGTGTTGAAAACGGGTTTTCCCAAGTGTTCTTGTCCACCTTTTCCCGGGGTAACTCCGCCAACAATGTTGGTTCCATATTCAATCATTTGTTCGGCATGAAATGTTCCTTCACTACCGGTAAAACCTTGTACAATTATTTTTGAATCTTTGTTTACTAAGACGCTCATATGTTAAACTTAATTAGGTGCAAAAATAAACTTTGCGAGGGGTTTTGACTATTGATTTTTTAATTCTTTTTTAATTTTTCGAGGATTTCGGGAATCTGCCTTACATGTGCTATCTGTTTCATCTTCTCTCTTGCTTCTTCAACTGGACTTCCAAAATAGGTCTTGCCACCTTCCAAGGATTTGGAAACTCCCGTTTGCGCATATACCACTGCTTTTTTACCGATGGTGGCACCACTGATGATCCCAACCTGACCCCATAGCGTCACTTCATCCTCAATGACCACACAACCAGCAATGCCCACTTGGGATGCGATCAAACATTTTTTTCCGATTACCGTGTCATGCCCAACTTGGATCTGATTATCCAATTTGGAACCTTCCTTAATGGTAGTGTCACCAGTAACGCCCCGGTCAATGGTACATGATGCCCCAATGTCTACACGGTCTTCAATAACTACCCTTCCTCCTGAAAGGAGTTTGTCAAAGCCTTCCGGTCTGTTCTTGTAGTAAAATGCATCGGCTCCGAGCACAGTTCCCGAATGGATAGTGACATTATTGCCAATAATACAATTATCATAAATGGTAACATTGGGATGAATCACACAATGTTGACCAATTTTCACATGGTTTCCTATAAATACATTGGGCTGGATAATGGTTCCCTCACCAATTTCTGCCGTATCTGAAATGGAAGCATTGGCACTTTGAAAGGGTTTAAAGTGACGGGTCAACTTGTTGAAATCCCGAAATGGATCATCCGAAATCAATAAGGCCTTTCCTTTGGGGCAATCCACCTTTTTATTGATGAGCACCACGGATGCCTTGGACTGCAAGGCTTTGTCGTAATATTTGGGGTGGTCCACAAATACAATATCACCTTCCTCCACTACGTGGATTTCATTCATGCCGAATATGGGAAAGGTATCGTCCCCAACATAATCGGATCCAATGATTTCTGAAATCTCTTTTAAGGTGTGGGCTTTAGGAAATTTCATTCCCCTTATTCTTTAGCGCGTTCCAGATAGGCTGCTTTCTCCGTATCTATTTTTATCTTGTCCCCTTCATTGATGAACAGTGGCACATTGATTCGGGCACCAGTCTCCACGGTGGCGGGCTTGGTGGCGTTTGTTGCCGTATTTCCTTTGACTCCGGGTTCGGTATGGGTCACTTCCAGAACAACACTGGCGGGCATTTCCACCGAAAGTGGCATGTTGTCCTCCGCATTGAAGATAATGGTCACCACTTCACCTTCCTTCAATAGGTCGGGTGCATCCAACGCATCTTTTTGCAAAGCAATTTGGTTGTAATCGTCCGTATTCATAAAATGAAAGGTGTCCCCTTCAGGATATAGATATTGGTACGAGCGAGTTTCAACCCGAACATCCTCAATTTTATGTCCTGCTGAAAAGGTGTTGTCCACAACCTTTCCTGTGGTAACGCTTTTCAATTTTGTTCGGACAAAGGCCGGCCCTTTTCCGGGTTTTACGTGAAGAAACTCCACAATTTTATAAATGTCGTGGTTGTACCGGATGCACAACCCTTTTCGTATATCAGACGTGCTTGCCATAAATTTAATTTGAACTAAAATAACCTTTCATGATTCCCCTTTGCGAATCCCGGATGAATTGAAGTATTTCATCGCGCTCCGGGGTTGCTTCCATTTCAGCTTCTATGATGGATGCCGCTTGGGAATTGTTATAGTTTTGTTGATATAGTATTCTGTATATATTTTGGATTTCCCTGATTTTGTCGGCCTCAAATCCTCTTCGTCGCAATCCTATGGAATTTATCCCAACGTAGGAAAGGGGTTCCCGTGCGGCCTTAACAAAAGGCGGAACATCTTTTCGGACCAAAGAGCCTCCCGTAACAAAAGCATGGTTGCCAATGGATACGAACTGGTGAACCGCCACCATTCCTGCCAAAACCACATTCTGACCAATGGTGACATGGCCCGCCAAAGTGGAATTGTTGCTGAAAATACAACCATCTCCAACAATACAGTCATGGGCCACGTGGCAATAGGCCATGATCAAACAGTTGTTGCCAATCACGGTTTTCATTCGGTCTGATGTCCCTTTATTAATGGTGGCACATTCCCGAATGGTGGTATTATCTCCAATTTGAACCGTGGTATCTTCTCCTTGGTACTTTAAGTCTTGGGGCATTGCCGATATAACGGCACCGGGGAAAATATTACAGTTTTTTCCAATGCGTGCTCCTTCCATGATGGTTACATTTGACCCAATCCAAGTGCCTTCTCCAATGGTCACGTTGTTGTGAATGGTAGTAAAGGGTTCAATCACTACATTTTTGGCAATCTTGGCTCCTGGGTGTACATATGCTAGGGGCTGGTTCATCTACGAATCTGTGTTTTTGGTTTTAACGATCTGCGCCATCAATTCCGCTTCTGAAACCAATTTGCCATTGGCGTAGGCATAGGCCTGCATGTGACAAATTCCCCGTCGAATAGGTGAAATCAAATCGCATTTAAAAATTAAAGTATCCCCTGGAACCACTTGCTGTTTAAACTTAACATTATCAATCTTCATAAAGAAAGTCAAGTAGTTTTCTGGGTCAGGAACGGTGCTCAGCACCAAAATTCCTCCGGTCTGTGCCATGGCCTCCACTTGTAAGACCCCTGGCATAACAGGTGCTCCAGGGAAATGTCCAACAAAGAAAGGTTCGTTCATTGTCACGTTCTTGACACCTACAACATGGGTGTCTGAAAGCTCCAATATCTTATCCACCAACAAAAAAGGAGGCCTGTGCGGCAACATGTTCATGATCTGTTTAACGTCCATCAAAGGCGTTTGGTGAAGATCATAGGTTGGAACTTTGTTTCGCTTTTCGATTTTAATGATTTTAGAAAGCTTTTTTGCAAACTGTGTGTTCACAAAGTGGCCTGGTTTATTGGCAATGACCTTTCCTCGGATTCGGGTTCCGGCCAAGGCCAAGTCCCCTACTACATCGAGCAATTTATGCCTTGCGGCTTCATTTGGATAATGGAGGGTAAGGTTGTCCAAGATGCCGTTGGGCTTAACGGACAGTTTCTTCTTGTTGAACGCCTTTTCCAATTTTTTCATTGTGGATTCTGAAATCTCCTTATCCACATACACAATGGCATTGTTCAAGTCCCCTCCCTTGATCAGACCATGCTCCAAAAGCATTTCCAATTCATGGAGAAAACTGAAGGTGCGGGCATCGGCAATATCTTCCTTGAAATCTGAAATTCTTTCCAAAGTGGCATTCTGTGTGCCCAATACTTTGGTGCCGAAATCTACCATGGTAGTAACCTGATAATGATCGGAAGGTATCACAGTAATTTCACTGCCTGTGGTCTCATCTTTATAGGAAATGACATCTTTAACAATGTACTCTTCGCGCTCTTGCTCTTGTTCCACAATTCCTGCTTCTTCCAAAGCTTTTACAAAATACTTGGATGACCCATCCATAATGGGAGGTTCGGGGGAATCAAGTTCTATCAGCACATTGTCAATGTCCAGCCCCACCAAAGCGGCCAAAACATGTTCGGAAGTTTGGATTTTCACTCCATTTTTTTCCAAGTTGGTCCCGCGTTGGGTATTGACCACATAGTTGGCATCGGCCTCAATTATGGGTTCACCTTCCAGATCTACACGCTTAAAGGCAAAGCCATGATTTTCTTTTGCGGGCACAAAACTCATGGTAACGTTCTCGCCTGTGTGCAACCCTACTCCTTGTAGCGTTACTTTCTTTCCTATGGTGCGTTGCTTATTGCTAATTTTGCTCACCTTCAACCTTTTTTTCTATGTTGGAGATTTGATTTACCAATTTTGGTAAATTTTTAAAGTGTACATAAGATTTATTGAAATCGCCGTAGTTTAATGCCGGTGATCCCTGAAGCACTTCATCATCCTTAACATTTCTTCCAATGCCGGATTGTGCCTGGATCTTTACGCGATCTCCTATGGTAATATGGCCTACAATGCCAACTTGCCCACCAATAAGGCAGTTTCTTCCAATCTTGGTAGATCCTGCAATGCCTGTTTGGGCAGCTATTGCGGTATGTTCGCCAATTTCAACATTATGGGCGATCTGGATCTGATTGTCCAGCTTAACGCCCTTACGGAGTATTGTGGATCCCAAGGTGGCCCGGTCAATGGTTGTTCCGGCACCAACGTCCACGTTGTCTTCCAAAATTACATTGCCGGTTTGGGGCACTTTGCTGTATTCCCCATTGGCATTTGGGGTGAAGCCAAAACCATCGGCGCCAATGATCACACCGCTGTGAATGGTACAATTGTTTCCGATTAAGGATTCTGAGTATATCTTGGCCCCGGCAAAGATGATTACATCATTGCCAATGGTGACATTATCCCCTATATATACATTGGGATAAACTTTTACGTTGGTCCCTATTTTAACGTTCTCCCCCAAATAGGAAAAAGCCCCTAAATAAAATCCCTCTCCGTATTGGGCATTTTCAGAAACAAAGGAGGGCGTTTCAATTCCTACTTTATTGTTCTTTACCTTGTTGTAGTATTCCAATAATTTGGAAAAGGATTTGTAGGCGTCATCCACTTTGATCAATGTTGTGGACAGGGATTGTTCCGGAATAAAATCCTTGTTTACAATGGTGATGGATGCTTTGGTGGAATAGATGTAAGAAGTATATTTTGGATTGGCCAAAAACGTCAACGAGCCTTTCTCGCCTTCCTCGATCTTGGATAATTTATGAACAGCGATTTGAGGATTTCCCTCAACTTCCCCCTCTAGGATTCCGGCAATTTGGGTCGCTGTAAATTTCATTTGTGCAAAAGTAACAAAATTTGTCAAACAGCTTCCTTGGGATAGCAGCTATAATATTTGGTCACGGTTGTGGACAATGCTTTTAAACTGAGTTGATCAGATTCTTTGAGCACATCGGTTATCTTTCCATTCTTTTTGAGAATGTTAATGGCCTGTTGTTCTTCACTATACGCCTTGTTCGATATTTCGCCCTGAAACACAAAGTTGGCGGCATCTTCTGGCGAAAGATCGTACATTTGGATGATTTCCAGTAATTTTTTTTCCATTTTTTGAGGATCTGCCGGTCGCTTTTTTATCTTGATGTGCAACAACTTCCGATCAAGCAACATCCCACACATTTTTGAAAGCACAAAATCATCATGGGACTGCCAAGATTTTAAGGCACCCAAAATATCCACATCATCCAACCGGGCAAAAATGGACAATACTTCAGCATCAAAATGAATGGTACCGTTCTGTTTCAGAAAAAACAGTAGCGGCCTGCTCCCTTCCAAGTCATTTCCTTCAGATAGGAGCTTACGGGCCCGCTGCATGATTCGCACAAGCAACTGCTCGGCAACCAGCCCTGTTTTGTGCAGATATACCTGCCAATACATGAACCTTCGGGCCATAAGGAATTTTTCAACGGCATAGATGCCCTTCTCCTCAACAACAAGATTGCCTTCGGCAACATTGAGCATGGAGATCAGCCGTTCCGAGTTGATGTTTCCCTCTGTTACCCCCGCATAAAAACAGTCTCGTTTTAGATAATCCATTCGGTCCATATCCAGCTGACTGGACACCAACTGATTCATAAAAGGTTTGGGGTATTCCCCTTTGAATATGGAAATGGCGGTGCTCAATTGCCCATTAAACTCCTTATTGAGTTCCATCATGAATTTGAGTGAAAGCGATTCGTGGCTTAAGTCCCTGACCACAAACCTTTCCAGGGCATGGGAAAAAGGACCGTGGCCCATATCATGCAAAAGAATGGCACAGAGCAAGCCTGTTTCTTCATCTTCGGAAATCTCCACCCCTTTTAATTTTAGGACTTGGATGGCCTTGTCCATGAGGTGCATGCTTCCCAGCGCATGGTGAAAACGGGTGTGGTGCGCTCCGGGATATACCAAATAGGACATGCCCATTTGTGAAATCCGGCGTAGCCGCTGAAAGTACGGATGGCCTATCAGCTTAAAAATAAGTTCATTTGGAGTTCCAATAAAACCGTAAATTGGATCGTTAAAAACGTTAAGCTTATTGGTTTTTACCAAGGAAGTTTGTTTTAATGCCACAAAGATAACTACTATATGAACAAGATTACAATTCTTTGGGTCGATGATGAAATTGATCTGCTAAAACCTCACATTCTTTTTTTAGAAAGTAAAAATTACACCGTAGTTACCAGTCAGAGTGGACAAGATGCTTTGGAGGAGCTACGCAACTCTTTTTTCGACATTATTTTTCTGGATGAAAACATGCCCGGGATTTCCGGTTTGGAAACCCTCAATGAAATCAAGAAGCTGGATGCTTCCATTCCCGTGGTGATGATCACCAAGAGCGAGGAGGAATATATTATGGACGAGGCCATTGGTTCCAAGATTGCCGATTACCTCATCAAACCCGTAAACCCAAATCAAATATTATTGTCCTTGAAAAAAAGCTTGGACAATTCGCGATTGGTCTCTGAGAAGACCACCTCAAGCTACCAGCAGGAATTCAGGAAAATTGCCATGGACCTCTCCATGGTAAATAGCTGCGACGAATGGGCCGAGCTTTATAAAAAATTGATCTATTGGGAATTGCAATTGGAAGAAATCGAGGATTCCGGAATGTTCGAGATTTTGGAGTCCCAAAAAGTGGAGGCCAATTCCCAGTTCAGCAAATTTGTGGACAAGAATTACAAGAGCTGGTTCAAAGATGGGGACGCTCCCATTATGTCGCACACGCTTTTTCGAAATAAAATCCAGCCTGAGTTGGAAGGAAACAAGACGTTGATGGTGGTCATTGACAATCTTCGTTACGATCAATGGCTGGCTTTTGAGGAAACTTTATCGGTACACTACAAGAAAAAACAGGAAAGTGCTTATTTCAGTATTCTTCCAACCGCAACTCAATATGCGCGGAACGCCATTTTTTCGGGCTTGATGCCTTTGGACATGGAAAAGCAATATCCCAATTGGTGGAAAAACGACACGGACGATGGCGGAAAAAACCTTTTTGAAGCCGATTTTTTGGGAGCACAATTGAAGCGTCTGGGCCTCAATCTAAAATGGGAATATCATAAAATCAGCAACCTAAAACAGGGAAGACAGCTGGCCCAGAATTTTAAATCACAAAAAGAGAACGATCTTACGGTGGTGGTCTATAATTTTGTGGACATGCTTTCCCATTCCAAAACCGAAATGGAGGTCGTAAAAGAGTTGGCATCCAATGACAAAGCGTATAGGTCGCTTACCTTGAGCTGGTTTAAAAACTCGCCTTTATTGGATATTATACAACAAGCCCAAAGTTTGGGGATGAAACTCATCTTGACCACGGATCATGGCACCATAAACGTAAAGCAACCTTCCAAGGTCATCGGAGATCGTGAGACCAGCCTCAACCTCAGGTACAAAACAGGAAAAAGCCTTACCTATGAGGATAAGGATGTTTTGGCCTCAAAAAGCCCTCAGGATATTCATTTGCCGAACATCAACCTGAGCAGCAGCTATATTTTTGCCAAGAACGACCTCTTTTTCGCCTATCCCAATAATTACAATCACTACGTGAGCTATTATCGAAATACGTATCAACATGGTGGGGTTTCTTTGGAAGAAATGATAGTTCCTTTTGTAGTTTTGGAGGCAAAATAAACTGAATTGAAAAAAACGTTCCAATTAAATGAGATCCAAGAGGTGGCCAAGGCCATTATTGAGGTCACCCCGGGCAAGCAACTCTGTTTTTACGGTGAGATGGGCGCCGGCAAAACCACGTTAATTAAAGCATTGGTCAAAGAATTGGGAGCTGTGGACAGTGGAAGCAGCCCCACTTTTGGTCTTGTAAACGAATACCATGATGCAAAAGGCCATTTGTTGGCCTATCATTTTGATTTTTATCGGTTGGAGGATGAAACCGAGGCCCTTGACATGGGACTTGAAGATTATTTAAATTCCGAGGCTTGGGTTTTTATGGAATGGCCTGAAAAAATAAAGTCGCTCTTACCTGACGATGTTGTACCCCTTTTCTTGCATTTGGTCGATGAAAATACACGTTCAGTCGAGTTAAATATTCGTTAAAGACCTTTCCTGTTATCTTCAACGTGTTGTTCTACAATATTGTGTCGAATCGATAAAATGAACATTTTTTACGTTAAAATGCAATTTTTATCGACAAAACGTAGTGTAGGTTGAAATATTTTCCTACATTTGTATTGTAGATGAATTCATTTATTAACCAAAAACTCTTTTACGATGAACACTAAAAAAGTTTTTTTTGGACTACTTGCTGTTGCTTTTTTGGCAATGACTGCGGTTTCAACTGGTACTATCGACATTGATAAGGACCAAACCGTAAGCGTTAAGAAAAAAGACATCGGTAAGATGTAACAGTCAAAAAGATTATTCTTTTAGAACCCCTTCTCGCAAGGGGTTTTTTTATACAATAAAAGCTGGCATCTGTAGTTATACATGTATGCGCAGTAAGAAAAAGATAAGAAAACGTTTTGTTCTTGAGGGGCTGATTACTTTGCTTATAGTGCTATCGCCCATCATGTTTTATTCGTATAAATACATGCCCAGTGATACTGAGTCATTGGACTTTATCTTGTTTAAGGTTGGTACAAATGGATTTGCCGATGCCAGGACGGCAGTCTGGTTTTATCTCATTAAACTGATTCCGTTGGTTTTGCTGGTCATTTGGTTTGTTACCAGCAAACAATGGTGGTATCATGCTGTACTGATCCCCATTTCCATGTACAGTTTTCAATTGTACAGTGCCATATTTGAAAGTTCCCAAGAAGTAGATGAGAATGAGGTGTTCTATGTGATTGCCGTTTCCATGGTGGTGGTGCCCATTGTATATTTTATCCGGGTAAAGTTGGTGGACAAACACGTTCACGGGATTGATCTGGATGCCATGGACACCGAACTGCAAATATTGAAGGAAAAAGAAGAGCTTCGAAAAGAGCGTGAGAAACTGGAAGAACGCCAAAAGACCCTTTCAAAAAAAGTGTAAATTTGTTTTCTTACCTTGATGTGGTACGATGAACTGATTTACTACTTATGAACCAACCATCATCCCCTTTTAGCAGACAGCAACTTTTGCCCCAAGAAGAAACCTTGGAGGTTTTGAAACAGAAGGGAGAACTTTTTATAGGTATTCCCAAGGAAAACCAATACCAAGAAAAGCGCATTTGCCTTACCCCAGACGCTGTCAATGCCATTACTGCCCATGGGCATAGGGTTTTGATCGAATCCGGTGCCGGGGACGGCGCCAATTTTTCGGATATTGACTATACCAATGCCGGTGCCGAGATCACAAGGGATGTTAAGAAGGTGTTTTCTTGTTCGATCATTCTTAAAGTGGAGCCCCCCACCCTATCCGAAATAGATTTACTGAATCCACAGACCATCATAATTTCCGCATTACAAATTAAGACCCAACAGAAGGAATATTTTGAGACCATGGCCAAAAAACGACTTACGGCCATTGCCTTTGAATATATTAGGGATGAAGATGGCAATTATCCGGCGGTAAGGTCCTTGAGTGAAATTGCTGGGATTTCCTCCATCCTGATCGCATCTGAACTGATGGCCACAACAAGCAAGGGAAACGGATTGATGTTCGGCAACATCAGTGGCGTGCCCCCGGTGGAGGTGGTGATCATTGGAGCGGGGACCGTTGGTGAATTTGCAGCCAGGTCGGCCTTGGGATTAGGGGCCAACATAAAGGTATTTGACAATTCCATCAGTAAGTTGAGACACATTCAGACCAATCTTAACCGCACCATTTACACCTCTACCATTCAGCCCAAAAATCTTATAAAAGCCCTGAAGCGCTGCGATGTTGCCATCGGTGCCACCCGTGGCAAAGATCGTTCACCGGTCGTGGTTTCCAGTACCATGGTGGAAAATATGAAGAAAGGGGCGGTCATTATAGATGTGAGTATTGATATGGGAGGTTGTTTTGAAACTTCAGAAATAACGAGTCACAACAAACCCACTATCGATAAATTTGGGGTTATCCATTACGGAGTGCCCAACATCCCATCCCGATACCCCAGAACATCCTCGATTTCCATCAGCAATATATTTACGCCCTATCTTCTTAAAATTGGTGAAGACGGTGGCCTGGAACATTCCCTGAGATTTGATAAAGGCTTGCGAAATGGGCTTTACATGTACCATGGCATCTTGACCAATAAATCTGTCGGGGACTGGTTTGGATTGAATTACAACGATATTAATTTCCTTATTTTTTAATTGAATGGCATTTTTACGGCGCTTGGGATGGTATTTGGTAGGCCTATCCATTGGAATAGTTTTTTTGGTGTTCTTCCTGAAGAAAAAATCGGGTGAAGAGGGAATAGATTTCTGCTATTTTCCCAATTGTAGGGTATTGAAGGACATGCGCTCCAAGCCATTGACTTTTGGGGAGGCACTGCCCGAAAAATACAGGGATACCATCTTGATCAAATCCTTTTTGACCGATGGCGATATTGATTTTGGAAAAAGCGATACCAAGTCTGAGCCGTGTAAGACCTATATTGTTGAACAAGATGCCCAAATCCTAAGGGTAAAGAACTGCCCGGATAAGATAATAGTGGAAAACGTGGGTATAAATTAAGAATCCAACTTCCTCCTCTTCCTTTCTTTCTGTATCAAAGCCAGTTCCCTTGAGGTTTGTCCGGCCACCGAAGTGTTCTCCTCCGCCCTTCGGATCAGGTAGGGCATTACATCCCGGACCGGACCGTAAGGCACGTATTTAACAGCGTTATAGCCTTGGGCGGCCAAGTTGTAAGTGATATGGTCGCTCATCCCAAAAAGTTGGCCAAACCAAACGCTCCCATCCGAAGGATCTATGTTTTTTTCTCTCATGTGATCGATCAATTTAAAGGAACTCTCCTCATTATGGGTCCCCGCAAAAATGGTAATCTGTTCCAAGTGCTCCATAATATACGCTAAGGCCGAATTGAAATTCTCATCCGTTTCTTGTTTGGATCTACAGATAGGGCTGGTATATCCGTTTTCTTGGGCTCGCTCATTTTCTTTTTCCATATAAGCGCCCCGCACCACTTTTGCCCCAATGGTAAAGTTTTCTTCCTTGGCAATTTTGTGGAGCTTTTTCAAGTAGTCCATGCGATCCCAACGATACATTTGGAAGGTGTTGAAGACAACCGTTTTTTCCGTATTGTATTTGCGCATCATATCCAACACCAGATCATCCGCAGCATCCTGCATCCAACTTTCTTCGGCATCTATGAGCAAAGACACCTCAAGGTCGTGGGCCTTTTTGCAGACTTTTTCATACCGATTGATGATGCGTCCCCACTCTGCTGACTCACTTTCGGTCAGCGTTTTGCCGGCACTGACTTTTTCATAGAGTTTGAACCGTCCGAAACCACTGGGTTTGAACACGGCAAAAGGGATAGCATCTTTTTCCTTGACAAAATCCAGGATTTCCAATGTCTTTTCCAAGGCAAAATCAAACTGATTGTCCGCTTCCTTTCCCTCTGCAGAATAATCCAAAATGGAAAACACGCCCTTTCCATACATATTATCAATTACAGGA
>NZ_LXTT01000155.1 GCF_001683915.1 Allomuricauda sp. CP2A
ATATTATAGTGATTAATAGATAATTTCTCACAAACTAACTAATGTTGAATATAATCTAACTCTTATGAAAAAACTTTGGTTATTAATTATTGTTCTAGCGGTTACATTTTCGAGTGCCACGGCGCAGAACTTAAACGTTTCGGGGATGGTCGTTTCTGAGGATGACGGAATGCCTATCCCTGGGGTAAATGTTACCGTCGAGGGCATGTCGATTGGTACAATTACAGATTTTGATGGAAATTATTCCATTAACGTACCAAGCGGTGCAACTACTTTGGTCTTCTCCTATGTAGGGTTTGTTACGCAACAGGTTCAAATCCAAGGAAGGACGCAGGTCAACATTACTATGAAGACTAATGTTGAGGAACTTTCTGAGGTGGTCATTACCGGATATGGAGATCGGGACAAGATTTCGTTTACTGGTTCGGCTGGAATTGTAGGGGGTGAGCAACTAGAAGATAAGGCATATTCAAATGTTGAGTCGGCACTGCAAGGGAATGTTGCTGGTGTTCAATTGACTACAACTTCAGGAACCCCAGGTTCTGCTCAAGATATCAGGATTAGGGGTATCAGCTCCATTACAGCGGGAAATGAACCTCTTTTCGTGATTGATGGTGTGCCTGTTGTAAGTGGGACCAATCAGTCATCTGGTCCTTTTTATGGAAATTTGAGCGCTATGGCATCATTGAGTTCCAATGATATTGAAAGTATTACGGTCCTAAAGGACGCCAGTGCTACCGCTTTGTACGGTGCGCGTGGAACCAATGGGGTTATTGTAATAACAACCAAAAAAGGGAAGTCCGGAAAACCTGTATTTACTTTTTCTAGTCAAATTGGACGGGTTGACCGGGCTGTTCGAGGTCCCGATATGTTGAATTCGCAACAATACGCTGAACTTTACTATGAATCAAGGGTAAACGCAGGCCAAGCGGCAACTGTGGAAGAAGCCCAACAGAATTTTCCTTTGCCTTGGGATGGACAGGTGGATACTGACTGGAGGGATGTTGTGACCAGGGACAATGCAATGTCCCAAAAATACGACCTATCTGTTAGAGGTGGTAATCAGAAGGCTAATTACTATGCTTCCTTGGGTCACTTCAGGCAAGATGGTATCAATATAGGTGTTGACTTTGAGCGGACCACTGCTAAATTGAATTACAAAAATCAAGTTAACGATAAATTAAGCTTGAGTACATCCATCACGGGATCTTTTGTTCGTCAGAATGGTCAGATGGAAGGTGCTAGCTGGTTTGGAAACCCAGATGCGGCGATTATCTTTCTCAAGCCAATTTTCGACCCTTACAATGAAGATGGTTCATTGAATATTGATGATTTTCCCAATTACTATAATCCAATCTATCAAGCGGAAAATACAATACATCAAAGGGATCAAACTAGATTGATAAGTTCTACTACTTTGGAATATGACATTACTGATGATTTGAGGTTTACTTCCGTGCTCGGTATGGATTTCCTGTATACCGAGGAGTTAAATTTTGATCCAAGGGAACACGGTGATGGTGCAGGGGTTAATGGTTTTTCCTTTGCCTATACAGACCGAAATTTCAACTGGACTTGGAGAAATATGTTGGATTATACCCTGTGGGTAAATAAAAACAACAAGTTTGACTTTAAATTGGCCTATGAAGCGCAGAAAAACACACACAGTAATCTTGGTGCAGGAGGGAGTGATATTGCGGCCGATGGATTGTATTACCCGGCATCAGTAGCAAATTTGACCTATGTTGACGGGGCTTTCAATGACTGGGCCATTAATTCCATTTTGGGAACGGCTTCTTACACCTGGAAGGATAAAATCATAATCGATGGGACATTGCGAAGGGAAGGGAACAGCCGTTTTGCCGGTGGATATCGATGGGGAACTTTTTACTCCCTTGGTGGGGCCTGGGTCTTTTCAAGAGAGTTGAATAATGCTGATTGGTTGGATGCAAGTAAATTAAGGGTTTCCTATGGTAAGATTGGTAATGCGGGTATTGGTCTCAATCAATATCAGGCACTGTTAAACTATGGGGCTACCTATAATAATAGGGCAGGTTCGTTCCCTAGCCAGTTCGGAAATAACCAACTAGGTTGGGAAAATAGTAACAACTGGAATTTTGGCCTTGATTTTGGTTTCTTCCAAAGAATCAACGGGACCGTAGAATATTTCCGACGTAACACGTATGATCTTCTATTGGAAGTGCCTGTATCCCCAACTTCTGGTTTTACAAGTCAAACAAGGAACGTTGGTGAGATGGTGAACAAAGGATTGGAAGTATCATTGAATGCGGATATCATTAATGCCAAAGATTTTAACTGGAATCTAGGCTTTAATTTAACCAGCATTGAGAACGAAGTCACCAAATTGCCTAAAACCTCGGAGGGCGAAGAAATTGGAATTGAAACGGCACGGAGCATTGTGACTGAAGGAGAGCCGGTTTATTCATGGTATTTGCCAACTTGGGCCGGTGTTGATGCCCAAACCGGTGACCCCCTTTGGTATGTGGAAGGTAAAAGTGGCACCACCACTTCGGTGTATGCCGAAGCAGGACGCTCAATTCAAGGAAGTACATTCCCAACTTTTTATGGGGGGGCACAAACCAGAATTGATTACAAAGGATTTTATCTAAGTGGAAATGTATACTATTCAACGGGTAACAAAATTTATGATGCTTACGCTATATTTGGTCGAAGTGATGGTAGGTTTCCAGCGTATACTAAATACGCAAGTCAGATAGATAGATGGCAACAACCAGGTGATGTATCAGAGAATCCGAGGAACGTTTACAACAACACCTCATTTTCATCCAATAATTCAACACGAAACCTTCATGATGGTGAATTTCTAAGACTTAGGGATTTAACTTTCGGTTATAACTTTCCGTCGGAGTTGCTATCCAATGTTGGGCTGACAGGTCTCCACTTTTATGTGAAAGGAACCAATATCTTTACTTATGTTGCTGATGAAGAACTTGAACATGATCCGGAAATTGGTGCCAATGCCGTCATTCTTTTGAACGCACCACCTCTGAAGTCCTACACGTTTGGAATCAACGTAACTTTTTAACCCTAAAAAATTTAAAAATGAGATATACAACTATTAAAAGACTTGCCTTTGGTCTTGTTTTCATGAGTGTTTTGTCAAGTTCATGTTCCGAGGATTTTTTAGAGCCTACGGTAAGTGTATCCAAAGATGTAAATACCAGTGTAAATACTTTAGAAGATTTACAATCATTGATTACAGGAGCATTGGCGAGAATGAGCACTACTGAGTATTACAGAAGAAACTATATACTTTTTGCAGAAGTGAGATCGGGTAATGCCTATAGCAGTGGAAATTCGGGTCGGTTTATTGGGCCTGCACAATTTTCCTACAACCCAACGGATGGTACGATCACCAATATGTGGAACCAGATTTATTCCGTTATTGCGAATGCCAATATTGTCATCGGAGCTGAAATCGAGGACAACGGCAGTTCTGAAACTAATCACGTTAGAGGTCAGGCTTATGCCATCAGGGCACTTGCTTATATGGATTTGTTGCGTGTTTTTGGACAGCAATACTCTGGAGGCAACTTGGGTGTACCCTTGGTTTTGACATTTCGTGATGAAAACATATACCCCACAAGAGCTACAGTACAGGAGACTTGGGATCAAATTGGGCAAGATTTGCAAACAGCGGCCCAATTGATGAGCTCCGGTTTGAACGATGCTTCCAAGACAGAAGTTACTACTTGGATGGTGGATGCATTGCAATCGAGATATTATCTTAATATTAAAGACTATCAGAATGCAGCGGCAGCGGCAAAACGGGTAATGGACTCAGGGAACTTCAGTATTTTAGATGCGGGGTCCTATGTGGATTCATGGTTTTCGGATGGAGGTTCCAACAGAATTTTTGAGTTGGCGGTTACTCCAGCTGATGTAAGAAGTTTTGATACTCTATACTTTATTTATCAAGAGACATCTTATGGGGATATTGAGGTGACCCAAGACTTGTACGACCTTTATGAGATTGGGGATGTACGCAAGGACCTATACTTTGATGACGGCACCAAAATAAGAATGGTAGGGAAATATCCTTCCATTGACTATGCTGATGATATCAAGGTGATCCGATACGCGGAAGTTGTGCTCAACTATGCGGAGGCGATGGCCAGGTTGGGCAATAATGGAGAGGCGTTAAGCGCATTGAATTCTATTCCTGAAAATAGAAATGCCCAGACCTATGCCAATGCATCCATTGATAATGTGCTCCAAGAAAGAAGAAAAGAATTGGCAATGGAAGGGTTTGGCTTTTTTGAGTTGGTCAGGAACCAAATGGATATCCCTTATGTGGATTCAAGACAGCTTTTTGACCCATCTGGAGTGCCGTTTGGTTCCTATCAGTTGGCCTTGCCCATTCCACAGCAAGAACTTTCGGCCAATCCTGAAATTGACCAAAATGAGGGGTATTAACCAAAGAATTTTGTATAAGAATTAGCTTTGTTTTCATTTAATTATTGTTTGAGTTAGTTGGAGTGTCATTACGGGCGTAGTCATAACTTGATCGGGACATTGAGTTCTACGCCCTGTGACATTTCCCTGATTTTATGAAGGTGGATTGAAGTGTTATGGGAATAGTAATCAAATGAATGAAGGATTTGTTTTTATGAAAAAAAATATTGGAAGCATCTTACTATTGTTTTTTTTATGTTGCTCTTGCAGTAGTGGCGATGGCATGGAGGATACTGAGCCATCATCACAAGAACCTCCTGTTCCCAAAGAAAGTATTTTGTCAGATGAAGAGATTGAAGCCCTTGGCAATGCAGGGGTGAAACAGTCCTTTATTGAAAATATGGTCAAAGCGGTTTCAGGTCAGCAATATCCAAATATCCATAGTATATTAATTGTCAAGGACAAGGAATTGGTTTTTGAAAGGTATTTTCCGGGTGAGGACCAAGATTGGGGCTTTAATTTGGGAAGGGTAAACCATACGGAAAATACCCTCCATGATGTACGGAGCATAAGTAAAAGTGTTGTGGCAGCATGCGTGGGCATTGCCATTGATAAGGGCCTCATAGAAAGTGTTGAACAGAAGATTTTTGACTTTTTCCCGGAGTATAACAATTTTAATATTGGTCTGAGGTCAGAGATTACGATAAAAGACCTTTTGACCATGACCCCTGGGATGCAATGGGACGAGACAACAATCCCATATACCAATCCGGCTAATGGCGAAATACAGATGACCAATAGCGAAGACCCCGTCAGATTTGTATTGAGTGTGCCCATTGAAAGTCAGCCTGGTGATGTTTTTGTCTATAACGGTGGTGCAACTCAGCTTCTTGCTGCCATTGTGGCCAATGCCAGTGGCATGCAAGTGGACCAATTTGCCGAAGAATTTTTGTTTACGCCTTTAGGGATAGAGAATTTTGTATGGCATCATTACAGTAAGTCTGGGATTCCTGCAGCTGCCTCTGGATTACGATTGAGGTCTAGGGATTTAATGAAGTTTGGCCTTTTATATCATAACAAGGGAATTTGGGAAGGTGACAGGGTGTTATCCGAGTCTTGGATTGAGGAATCCTTTGAAAAGCACATCGACAAGCCCAACCAGACCAATGGTTTTTTTGGCTATCATTTTCACATTCATCCAAGCTTTAACAGCAATGGTAAAACCATTGACCATGTGGCGGCCGTCGGGAACGGTGACCAACGCATTTATTTTAATGAAGAAGATGATTTAATGGTGGTTTTTACAGCGGGGAACTACAATCAATATATCCCCAATAATTCTTTGGCGGTAATGAAAAACTTTATATACCCTTCCTTCCTGTAGTTTTCAGTAACATCTGTTTGGGGGATATATAGTATAACAGGTAAAATTGTATGATATGAGCAAAAATACAACCAGAAGAAATTTTATGAAGGGAATCTTCCCAATGGCTTTTTTGCCCATGGTTCCCAATCCTCTTAACGCGTTTTATTTTCCTCCGGAAACTATCTTGTACAACGCCAACGTCATAACCGTGGATTCGAAGAAGCCCTATGCCCAAGCATTGGCCATTGAAGGTGATAGAATCACGGCAGTAGGGCAAAATGAAGAAGTCCTTAGGTTGGCCGGTGCAAGCACCAAAAAGATAGATGTCGGCGGAAAAACCATAACTCCAGGTTTTATAGATGCGCATTCGCACCCTGCTTATTCAGGAATGGCCCATTTAAGAAATGTGGATTGCGATTTAAGGTCCATTGATGCCATCCAAAAGGCCATTAAAAAGCGGGTAGAAAATACCCCTCCAGGAGAGTGGATTTTGGGCTTTAAATACGATGATACCAAAACTTCAGAAGGAAGACCCATCAATCGTTATGATTTAGATCAAGTATCACCCGACCATCCCGTTCGGATTGTTCACAGAGGTGGACACTCTGTCTATGTAAACTCAAAGGCGTTGGCCCTGCTGGGGTACAATAAGGAGACCCCTGATCCAGATGGAGGAAAACTGGTTAGGGACCCAAAGACCGGAGATTTAACAGGACTTTTACTGGAAACGGCCTCAAATCCGCTGGACGGGCTTATTACAAATAAATTTTCAGCTAAAGATAACCAGGCCGGGGTAAAACTTATTTCCCAAATGATTTCCAAAGCAGGGATTACCTCTGTTACCGATGCATATACATCGTCAACGTTTTTGCGCGCCTACCAAGACGCATATCATGCTGGAGAGCTGAACAGTCGCGTGTATTGTATGATGGGATATACGGAAATAGATACGTTGATTGCCGGTGGCATCAAAACCGGGCTGGGAGATGATTGGGTAAAGATAGGTGCCATGAAAATTACCATGGATGGTTCCATATCCGAGCGGACCGCACGGCTTTCGGAGCCTTATGTGGGTAGGCCTGACGACTATGGGATAATGGTTATGCAAGAAGAGGAACTGTATGAATATGTGGAAAAAGCCCATAGGAACGATTGGCAAGTAGGAATTCATGCCAATGGTGATGTGGCCATTGATAAATCACTCGGCATATATGAGCGCGTCCAAGAAAAATATCCCAGAAAAGACCCTCGGTTCCGACTGGAGCATTGTACTGTGATCAACGATCAACTGGTCCAGCGGATGAAGGCACTCAATGTAATTCCCAATCCGTTTTCCACCTATGTGTATTTCCATGGGGAGAAAATGAAAGAATACGGGAAAGAAAGATTAGAGAACATGTTTGCGGTCCGTAGCTTTCTTGATGCCGGACTCAAGGTAACCCAAACTTCAGATTATCCACCAGGACCATATGAACCTATGATGGCCATTCAATCCAGTGTTACCAGAACGGATATGAACGGAACCCTTTGGGGAGGATCCCAGCGAATTTCTGTGGAAGAGGCCATTAAAGTTGGAACCTTGCACGGTGCGTATGCTTCTTATGAAGAAAATAGTAAGGGATCTTTGGAAGTTGGCAAACTTGCAGATTTGGTGGTGCTAGAAGAAGACCCAAGAAAAGTAGACCCTTTTTCCATAATAGACATCAAAATAGAACGTACCATGGTTGGGGGCAATTGGGTGTACGAATCATAAAATGAGACAAGGAACCAATTTTAGGGTATTATGAAAAAAAAACACAGCATTCTTACTGTTTTCAAGGGGTATAACCCCTGGTTTTACATAAAACCTGTGCTATTGGTATGGGGTATTCTTCTATGCTGTGCAAACAATCGAATTGAAGCTCAAGAAGACGGAAAACGTCCAAACTTCATAATAATTTTTGCTGATGACTTGGGCTACGGTGATTTGGGAGTATATGGTCACCCTACCCTAAAGACACCCAATTTGGACCGTATGGCCACTCAGGGACAAAAGTGGACAAACTTTTATGCTGCCGCCAGCGTGTGTACCCCAAGTAGGGCTGGTTTGTTAACAGGAAGACTACCAGTGCGAAGTGGCTTGGCCAGTAATGAAGTACGCGTGTTTTTTCCAAATTCTGTCAATGGAATTCCTGCTACTGAGATTACATTGGCGGAACAATTGAAACAAGTGGGCTATACCACCGCATGCCTTGGGAAGTGGCACCTTGGCCATAAAAATGAATATCTGCCCACCAGTAATGGTTTTGACTATTTCTTTGGGCTCCCGTATTCCAATGACATGAATGTGATAGGAGGGAAAGAAGACTATGAAAGCCTTGCTGATTATCCAGAAAAGATTGATGCAAAAGCCTATGATGTTCCCCTTATGCGGAACACTGAAATCATTGAACGTCCCGTAAATCAAAAAACAATCACCAAAAGATATACGGAGGAAGCACTTTCCTTTATCAAGAAGAATAAAAAGGAACCGTTCTTTTTGTATTTGGCCCATTCCATGCCGCATGTTCCCTTGTTTGCTTCCGAAGACTTTCACGGGAAGAGCGAAAGGGGAATATACGGTGATGTAGTTGAAGAGATAGATGACGGGGTAGGAAAGATTTTGGCATTGTTGGAAGAAGAAGGTCTCGACAAGAATACCATCGTTGTATTCACTTCGGACAATGGACCATGGAGAGTTTATAAAACCAGTGGCGGAAGCACTGGGCTACTACGAGGAGGAAAAGGAACTACGTGGGATGGCGGAATGCGGGAACCCTGTATTTTTTGGTCACCTACAAATATAAAACCTGCGGTGATCACCGAACTGGGATCAACTATGGATCTGTTTACCACATTCAGTAAGCTGGGTGGGGCTATCATTCCCAATGATCGGATAGTGGATGGTGTAGATTTGAGTCGTACCCTGTTTCAAGTTGAAGCAAGTAACAGAAAACAGATGTTTTTCTATCGCGGTTCGGAACTGTATGCCGTTCGAATGGGAAAATATAAAGCCCACTTCATAACAGAAGGTGCCTACAGAATGTTTGGGGATAAAGAAGTTCATGCCGCCCCTTTGTTGTATGATCTGGATAGAGACCCTTCGGAAGAATATGATATCTCAGAAAACAATCCTGAGGTCATTGAGAAAATAAAACAACTGGTCAAGGAGCACCAAGCCAATTTGGTCAAGGGCAAAGACCTTTTGTCTGAAAGGGAATAAGAAAAATATAAGCCGCATGATTTGTGCCGATAAAAAAATGAAACTTTTGGTCACCTCTATGGTGTTTTTTTTCTGTTTAGGGTCATTTTATGCCCAGAAGCAGATTCTAAAGCCTAATGTGATCATCATCAATGCAGATGATTTGGGCTATGGGGATGTGGGTGCTTATGGAGCCATAAAAGTGAATACGCCCGCCATGGACACTTTGGCCGCTCAAGGAATCCGCTTGACAGACTTTCATGCAGCCTCCGCCGTGTGCTCTCCTTCTAGGTACGCTTTGATGACAGGTAGATATCCTCACAGGAAAAACCTTTATAGCCCCATATTTCTTCGAACAAAACTTCAGGTGGATACCAATCGCACTACCATTGCCGATGTAATGAAAAGAGCAGGGTATGCCACCGCCATAATTGGCAAATGGCACTTGGGTTTTGGAGACCAAGAACCCGTGGATTGGAACAAACCGTTAAAGCCAGGGCCCTTGGAACTAGGCTTTG
The DNA here is from genome assembly GCF_001683915.1 of Allomuricauda sp. CP2A. Classification (GTDB taxonomy): domain Bacteria; phylum Bacteroidota; class Bacteroidia; order Flavobacteriales; family Flavobacteriaceae; genus Flagellimonas. Next base: position 9,542 of record NZ_LXTT01000155.1, read on the forward strand.
ATTATTATTTTGGGGTCCCGGTTTTAAACAGCCACCCTCCTTTTGTTTATGTGGAGAACCATGATGTAGTTGGCTTGTTACCCGACAAGGATCCTTTTGTGTACGGCGAGGAGGCCTATACCAGATATTTTGATGAAAAGTTTGACATGGATCAGATTGGCGGGGCTAAAAAAGCCCATGATATGTACAAAGACAGGGAAGTGGGCACCACATTCAAGAATAAAGCGGTAGACTGGATAAAACAGCATAAGGACAGTCCATTTTTTCTGTATTTGGCGACCACCAACATCCATCATCCTTTTACACCTTCACCGCAGTTTATTGGAACCAGCAAAGCAGGGGCTTATGGTGATTTTATCCATGAATTGGATTGGATTATTTCCGAGATCATGTCCACTTTGGAAGAGGAGCAAATTGAAGGGAATACCCTCCTTATTGTGACCAGTGACAACGGAGGAATGTTAAATCGTGGTGGTCAAATAGCTAGGGAGGCAGGACATCATCAAAATGGCGAATTGTTGGGATTTAAGTTTGATGCATGGGAAGGTGGTCACCGAGTTCCTTTCATTGCACGCTGGCCCGGGCATATTGAGCCCGGTTCCACTAGTGATGCATTGGCATCAAATGTTGATCTCTTGGCCACACTTGCCGCGGTTACCACTCAAAGGCTCTCAAAAGACGAAGGACCGGATAGCATCAATATACTGGACATTCTCACGGGAAAAACATCAACAGGTAGTCGGCATGATCTATTGATCAGTCCAAGAAACCCATCACACATTACTTTACGGAGTGGTGAATGGGTGTACAAATCAAACCAAGGTGGGGGCGGATTCGTTGCAACAGAACTGGGTTCTCATGAATTTGGCGGCCCCGCGGCCTTTCCTTTTACAGGTCAGGTAAACAGTGATATTGAAAAAGGCAGAATTAAGGACAATGCTCCATCGGGTCAACTTTACAACATCGTATCGGATAAAGGACAGCATTCCAATCTATACAACGATCAACCTGAAGTGGTAAGGGAAATGAAAACTAAGATGAGTGCCATTCTGTCTGAAGAATAGGATAATGCTGAATGGAATCCCGCATGATATAATGATAAAGAATCTAGAAGAAGTTTTAAGGATATATGGGAAATAGTAGTACAAAAAGCACAAATTCTGAATTTAACCGTGTACTTGGCAGGTGGGACATTTTCACCTTGGCCTTTGGAGCCATGATTGGTTGGGGATGGGTGGTGCTCACCAGTGATTGGATACAACAAGCAGGGGTTTTTGGAGCAATTGTAGCCTTTTTTATAGGAGGTGTGGTAGTTTCATTGGTAGGGTTGACCTATTCAGAACTTACGGCAGCTATGCCCAAAGTAGGAGGAGAACACGTTTTCAGTTATCGTGGACTGGGTGTAAATGCATCCTTTCTTTGTACATGGTTCATCATATTGGGGTACGTTTCCGTTTGCGCGTTTGAAGCCGTTGCCCTACCGGTGGTATTGGAAAATTTGATTCCGCTTTCCCACGGCAATCCCATTTGGAGCATCAATGATAGTCCCATTCACCTTGATTGGGTCAGTATTGGCATTGCAGGTTCCTTGGTAATTGGGTTTATCAACTTCAAAGGAGTTAAATCCGCAGCCTTTATTCAGGCTATTTTTACCGGTTTTATACTCATTGTAGGATTACTGCTGATTTTTGGGAGTTTGTTTTTGAACAGTGCTCCGGTGGACTCAACCGAAGTTTGGGACACCAGTAAGTTTTCTATAGGGCTTATGTCCGTAATCATCATGACCCCGTTTATGTTTGTCGGCTTTGATGTGATACCCCAAGCGGCTGAAGAGATTGATCTGCCCTTTAAAATGATAGGGCGCGTACTTATTCTTTCCGTGGTTCTAGCGGTGGTTTGGTACATAGCGATCATTTATGGTGTCGGAACCACTCTTACATCCAGTGAGCTAAGTAATGGCTCCTTGGCCCCTGCCGAAGCAATGCAAAAGATATTTGGAGCTAAATGGGCAAAGGATCTTTTGGTTTTGGCTGGACTCTCTGGGATTTTGACCAGTTGGAACAGTTTTTTCATAGGTGCCACCCGGTCTATTTACGCGATGGGCCATTCCGGAATGTTGCCTAAGTTCTTTTCACACCTGCATCCAAAGCACAAATCCCCCGTAAATGCCATAATTTTTGTCACATTGATATCCATTTTTGCAACCTTGTTTGGTGAGATAGCCCTTGGTTGGTTGGTGAATGCTGGAAGTTTGGGAATTGTGATCTCATGGAGTGTGGTTTCACTATCCTTTCTCATGCTAAGGAAAAAAGAACCAAATATGAAGCGGCCCTTTAAGGTTTTGTTTGGGAAACCAGTAGGTATTTTGGCCTTCATATTCAGTTTGGGATTAATATACCTCTACTTACCGGGAAATCCTTCGGCATTGAGCACCTACGAATGGATAATCATTGGTATTTGGTCATTGATCGGTCTTGGGTTTTACCTGTGGACCAATAAAGTTTATGGAAAAAAAGAAATACGGGAAAATATGGCGGAACATGCAAGTAGCTGATTTTCCAATAAATAAATACAATTAAAGTTCAATAAAATAATATGTCACAAGTAAAAGAAAGTATATTGGCTTCAGAGACCCTTTTGTCCAATGTTTGGACGCACCTTACACATATCCAGCCTGTTAGTGGCAAGGGGGCCGTGTTAAGGGATGCTGATAATAAGGAGTATCTTGATTTTACCTCGGGAATAGGGGTCATCAATACAGGACACTGCCACCCGAGGGTTGTCAGGGCCATCCAAGAACAGGCAGACCAATTGATTTTCGGTCAGATGAACTGTGTTATCCCTCCAACTACCATAAAAATGGCGGAAAAACTAAATGAAATAACCCCGGATCATATTGATCGCTTCTTTTTTTCCAATAGTGGTTCCGAGGCAACGGAAGCAGCTGTTAAGCTGGCAAAATCTGCAACCGGAAGGTCAAATATCATTGTATTCCAAGGAAGTTTTCATGGAAGGACACATCTCTCCATGGCGATGACCACCTCAAAGACGGTTTTTAGGCATAAATATCAACCATTGCCCTCCGGTATTTTCGTAACACCATTTCCGTATGCCTATTACTTTGGATGGGATGAAGCAACCACAATTGAATTTTGCAAAAAGCAGCTCGACCTTGTATTGACAGGCCAGACCGCACCCGATGAAACAGCGGCCATAATTATTGAGCCAGTGATTGGGGAAGGAGGTTACGTGCCCGCCCCGGCAGGGTTTCTACATCATCTAAGGAAGGTGTGTGATGAGCATGGAATATTGCTGATAATAGATGAGGTACAATCTGGTTTTGGAAGGACCGGCAAGTTTTTCTGCTTTGAACACTCCAATGTAAAACCCGACATCATTGTTATGGCAAAGGGACTGGGGAGTGGGTTTCCAGTTTCTGCCATTGCCTCGACCTCCGAGATTATGGATAAATGGACTCCGGGGACACATGGCGGAACCTATGGAGGGGGTAGTGCTCTTGCAGGTGCAGCCGCTTGTGAGACCATTGATGTAATCCGTGAAGAAAAGCTGTTGGAAAACTGTGTTGAAAGAGGAAAGCAACTTAAGGAAGGACTAAAGGTCATTCAACGGAAATATCCCGTGATCGGGGATGTCAGGGGGATGGGATTGATGGTGGCCACTGAGTTTACCAATGTTGATGGAACCCCAAATTCAGAAGTTCCTGCCCAAGTCATCAGGACTTGTGTCGATCAAGGTCTATTATTGTTAAATTGTGGGTCGTACAAAAATGTGGTGCGTTGGATTCCTCCTTTGGTGGTAACGGAAGAACAGATTGAACAAGGAGTCAAAATTTTTGAATCCGCATTGAAAAACAGGTTTACCCTATGAAATTAAAAGTGAACAACCCACGATTGATTCAAAGCAATCCATATATAGGGGGTAAGTTTTTGGGTATAAATGGAGGAGATTCATTTTTGGTCCATAACCCGTTTGACAATGAAGCGATAGCAGAGGTTGGCAATTGTGGTACCAAGGAAGCTGAATTGGCAATCAAAGCAGCCAACGATGCATTGGACACATGGAAAAGTCTGACAGGAATTGAGCGAAGTACTATTCTTCACAGATGGTATGAACTAATCCTCAGAAACGAGGACGACCTAGCGAGAATCCTTACGTTGGAGCAGGGAAAGCCCTTTGAAGAGGCAAAGGGTGAAATTCGTTATGGCGCATCCTTTATTGAATGGTTTGCCGAGGAAGCCAAAAGAGTTTATGGAGATACCATTCCGGGTCATCAACAAAATAAAAGGATAATTGTACTGAAGCAACCTGTAGGGGTTGTCGCTGCCATTACACCGTGGAACTTCCCAAATGCAATGATTACTCGAAAAGTGGCGCCTGCCTTGGCCGCAGGTTGTACCATTGTGGTAAAGCCCTCTGAACTGACACCGCTTTCCGCCTTGGCAATTGCTGTATTGGCCGATGAAGCAGGAATTCCACCTGGAGTTCTCAATGTGGTGACCACCGATAGGGCAGCAGAAGTTGGCAAGGTGCTCACTTCAAGTGCTTTGGTAAAAAAAATATCCTTTACAGGGTCAACTCCTGTAGGGAAGTTACTTCTTGAACAATGTGCACAAACCGTTAAGAAGGCTTCTATGGAGCTTGGAGGGAATGCACCCTTCATTGTTTTTGATGATGCCGATATTGATGCAGCGATAGAAGGCGCTGTAGCATCAAAATATAGGAATGCAGGCCAAACCTGTGTTTGTGCCAACCGATTTTTTGTACAGCAAGGAGTGTACGATGAGTTTTCCCATAAACTGGTAGAAGCGATTAAAAAACTAAAGGTTGGCAATGGAATGGAAGCCGGGGTGGCCATAGGGCCCCTCATTGAAGAGAAAGCAGTGAAATTGGTAGAGGATTTGGTCAAGGATGCTGGAGAAAAGGGTGGGGAAATCATGTATGGGGGAAAAAGGCTGGATGCCAGTACCGATTCCTTGCTATATGAGCCCACGGTCATTACAAAAGCCACATCCGGGATGAAGGTATTTTCCCAAGAGATATTTGGCCCTGTGGCCCCTATCTTTAGTTTTGAAACCGAAGAAGAAGTAATTCAGCTTGCGAATGATACCACAGCTGGGTTGGCCGCCTATTTTTATGGAAGTAATCATTCAAGGATTTGGAAGGTGGCGGAAGCCCTTGAATATGGAATGGTGGGGATCAACACAGGAATGATTTCTACCACTGTGGCTCCGTTTGGGGGCGTAAAAGAAAGTGGCTATGGTAGGGAAGGCTCCAAGTATGGAATCGAAGATTACCTAAATATCAAATACCTGTGTTGGGAAATTTAAAAAAATAATAGTATGAAAGCACCTAAACGAACAAAGATTTGGTTACTACCAATTGCAATTTTGATTCTAGTGCAATGCAAACCTCCAAATAAAAGTTTCAATCCGGATTTGGTCCTTGTAAATGGAAAGATCATAACGGTTGATAGCACAGATCAAATTGTCGAAGCACTTGCCATAAAAGATGGGAAAATTCTGGCGATAGGTTCCAGTGAGGAGATTGCCGCATTGGCGGGTGAAATAACAAAAAAGATTGACCTTGCCGGGCGAACCGTGACCCCGGGACTTCTGGACTCACATATCCATTTGAGCAGTAGCCCTTGGAACAGTCCCGATGTTGTGGATTTAAGTTACCCCAATGCCAAGAGCATTGTTGAGATAAAGCAACTTATTTCTGAACAGGTGGATAAAGTTTCCCCTGGGGAATGGGTTCAGGCAGATGGATTGGATGAGGGCAAATTGGAAGAACAACGACTAATCTTGGCTGAAGAACTGGATGAGGTCTCCCCTGAAAACCCTGTATGGCTGTCCCATACAACTGGGCATTATGGCGTTGCCAATACAAAGGCACTTGAATTGGCGGGTATTAATGACGACACACCCAATCCCCCAGAAGGAATTATTGAAAGGAATTCAAAAGGTGAGGCCAACGGAACGTTAAAGGAAAGTGCCATGGGTTTTGTGTACCGAAAGTTGCCACCCATTACGGTAAAGGATATCGAAGGAGGGGTTGCCCATATGATAAAGGCATTGAACTCCGAGGGCATGACAGGGATTAAAGATCCTACTGTAAATGAAAAGCGCTGGAAGGCTTATAAGAACGTATTGAAATCTGATTCATTGAATCTAAGGGTATTTGGTTTATGGGTTGGCGGTAAATCGAAAGTTTCAGCACGAATGGCCATACAACAACATCAACGTGTTCAGGGTTCCTTTACCATTGGTAATGAGCATTTGGTTTTGGGAGGCATTAAAATTTTTGCTGATGGTAGTGGCGGTGCCCGCACAGCTTGGCTATATGATGAATGGAACAAAGATATCACAGGGGTGGATAAAGGAAACCATGGTTTTCCCAATATTCAACCCGATACGTTGCGAGCCATGCTATCAGAAATTCACAAGGCTGGAATCCATGCTAGCACCCACGCCATTGGAGATCGCACCATAGACACATTGGTTACCATTTACAAGGAGGTATTAACGGATAATCCAAAAAATAATTTACGCCATGGAATAATTCATGCCAATATACCAACGGATGCGGCCTTGGATATCATGGAAGAACTGCAAACCAAATATGGATCGGGTTACCCCGAACCTTCCGCTACCTTTACATGGTGGATAGGGGACACCTATGCCGGTAATTTTGGGGAAAGGGCCAAAAGATTAAACCCCTTTGCCACCTTTAAAAAACGAGGGATTATTTGGGCCAATGGTTCAGATTATGCGGTAACCCCGTTTCCAGCAAAGTATGGGATTTGGTCCTCCATAGCACGCCAACCCGAAGTTGGGGAGTATGAGGATACCCCTTTTGGCACCAAAGAATCCGTTGATGTACGAACGGCACTGAAAGCAGCAACCATCTGGACCGCGCACCAAATGTTCATGGAAGAACATATTGGCTCGCTTGAAGTGGGCAAATTTGCCGATCTGGCCATTTGGGACCGTGATTTATATACCGTTGAGACAGATGAGATTAAGGAAATGGAATGTCTGATGACCATTTTCAACGGAAAAATTGTCTATGAATCAGATAAGTTTTAGCGAATAAAATAAATTAGTGATTATGAAAAATATTTGTTTGGTCATCCTGTTGATTGTTACAGTAGCCTGTACCCCCCAGCAAAAGGATAGGACATTAAAAGTTGTGGAGTTTACTGGTTCGGGCCATGCGCTTGGACTGCAACATGGAAAGGCGTTGAAATCAGAAATAGCCAGTCTGGTACGGGTATGGAAAGAAAATACTTCCGAGGTCTTGCAAAGAGATGCCGATGAAGTATTGAAGGAATTTTTTGAATATGCCGATTTTGAGGAGGATATCAAAAAATGGACTCCTGATCTTTACAAGGAGATTCAAGGAATTGCCGAAGGTTCCCAACAAGATTTTCAGGATATATTGTTGTTGAACCTCTTGGATGAATTTTGGGTCTATGTGAACAACATCAACAATACGGATAGCCATCATTGCAGTAGCATGGGCGTACCTGAAGCCAATGGGCGACCAGGGTATATTTCCCAAAACATGGATTTGGAAAGTTTCAGGGACGGGTATCAGGTGTTGATGCGTATTAAGAAAACCAAAGATAACCCAGAGCAATTAATTCTTACCTATCCCGGACTGGTAGGGTTGAACGGCTTGAACGATAAAGGAATCGGGGTTGTGGTAAACACCTTGATGCAGTTAAAGGCTTCTTCGGAAGGATTGCCAGTGGCGTTCGTAGTACGTGGATTGATAAATGCAACAAGTAAAGATGAGATGCTGGATTTTGTTCAAAACATTAAGCACGCTTCTGGTCAAAATTACATTTTGGGCATCAAAGGGGAAGTCTATGATTTTGAGGCTTCCACCAATAAAGTAGTCCGGTATGCGCCGGATAATGAAAATGGAATAGTGTACCACACCAATCATCCATTGGTCAATGACGATGTTAAACCTTGGTTTGCACAGTTTGCCCCCAACGTACAAGTCAATAAAAAGACCAATAGCCACTACAGATATGATGCCTTGGACAATAGGTTAAGCGACGCTGCCAATGTTAACGATCAGTTTTTGATCTCGGTGTTGATTTCTAAGGACAATAAGGACAATCCGGTCTGTAGGGCCAATAATGGGAGGGGAGGCTTTACGTTTTCTTCGGTTGTAATGACCTTGGATGCAGGCAACCCAGTGCTAAAAATAACCGCTGGACCGCCAGATGAAAGTGAATTTCGAAGCTTTAATTTTAAATAGATGGAAATGCCGATAAGAATGTACGTTTTGCTATCCACGGCCTTTATTTTGACAATGGTTACCGGCTGTGGTTCCAAAGCTGATAAACAAGAAGAATTTAGTGCGGTACTGCCCACACTTAATGGCGATGGAAATGTGACCCGAGAGGCTCTTGATTATGAATTTTTAATGAAGGGAAGCAAGGATACCATTGTGGATTTTAGCAACTATGCCGTACCCGAAAATGCGGCGTTCCCTTCGAACCTATTCCTAGGTGAACTCAAACTAAAGGATCTAGAGACTACGGGGAGGTTTGAAGAGCTTGTGGACTGGCATGGTTATACGGACAGTATTGATGTGGCACGAATGCATTTGCCATCGTTCAATTACAAATTTGTACAATCGGGGTCACATATTATCCCTCTCCAAAGGGGATATATTGAAAATGACCACCCCAATTGGGAGTATATCTTGGAGCCTGGCAGGGTTTGGGATGAAAATGGTGACAATGGCTATAGCAGGGCTGCAATTCCCTTTACGTTAAAGCAGCGGAACCAAAACTGCGTGCACAATGGAGTGATGATGTTCTTGTTCAATGGTGACGGGAGTATCTCAAATGTGAGTTACCAAGTGGCCAGTGAAACCTGTGCCTATTTCCAATTTAATATGTGGGGAACGGCCAAGGCAGAATATCAGAAAGAAGAAATTCTTTCAAAGGATCAATATTTCCAAGATTACGCAGATGAGGTGGATATGAGGATGCCTTCAAAGCCCATAGCAAAATTGAGTGAGGACTATCCCATGGCCAATCCCGAAGCGTTCAGTGCACCAGAGGAAATGGACCAAGAACATCTTACCATGTACGGATTTGTCATTGATGGCACCAATTATGTAGGCGGGTGCAACACAAGGTATGGGGTATATCCCTATTGCGATGTTTTGGTGGGGCCTTCCTACTCCACGGCCAAAAGTGTCTCAGCCGGTTTGGGCCTTATGCGGCTGGAAAAAGAGTATCCGAGAAGTAAGGAACAGAACATTGCAGAGTTCATAGAGGCCTGTAATACGGATATATGGAGCGATGTAACCTTTGAAAATGCCCTGGATATGGCTACAGGAAATTATGAGCTCAAAAAGGCATTTGCAGATGAGTCCTCCAAACATATCTCCGAATTTTTTGCTTCCGAAGGACATCAAGGCAAAATAGAGTATTCTTGTGGTTACTATGAAAGAAAATCCGACCCTGGAACGGAATGGGTCTACCACACCTCAGATACCTACATTTTGGGAACGGCCATGAACAACTACATAAAAAAGGTCACCAACGACCCTGAGGCAGATTACTTTGCGGATTTGATTGTTGAGGACATATTGAACCCCTTGGGAATCAGTCCAACGTATAAGAAACAGCAACGGACCTATGGTAATCCGGCGCAGCCTTTTTCAGGTTTTGGAATATTCTATCACCATGATGATGCCGCCAAGATTGGACATTTTTTAATTAATGGAGGTATTGTAAATGATAAAGCGGTTTTGGACGAAGAAATGATAGCGGAAATCATCCGTCCCAAGCGTGATTCTTCAATGGTCACCTATAACGATACGGTACGATACGACAACGGATTTTGGTTTTTGGATGTAACTGAAGAAAGTGAATTGTGTGCTCATGATGGGTTGATTCCTTACATGGCAGGTTATGGGGGCATTAAAATTATGTTGCTCCCCAACAACACCGTGTACTACTATTTCAGCGATAATTTTCAACAAGTATGGAGAGAAGGGGTGTTTGAGTCAAACAGAATCCGACCTTTTTGCACGAAAAGCACCCCCTCCAAGTAAAAGTTATTTACCAATCAAGTCTATTATATGAGAGCTGCTTTTCATTTGTTTTTGTTGTTTTTGCCTTATACTATTTGCCTCGGACAAGACAACCTTTTTTTTGAGCCGATAAACTTTAAAACAGCTAGGGAAAATGGAACAAGAACAACCAATGGAGAACCAGGTCAAAACTATTGGCAGAACTCAGCGGATTATTGGATGAAAGTGGGTTTTGACCCATCCAATCGGGAGGTAAAGGGATATTCAAAAATCATCTATAAAAATAACAGCCCAGATAGTTTACGGGAAATTGTAATCCACACTTATCCCAATATTTTCAAAAAAGGTAATGCTCGCGATGTTAACGTTGAGAGTGCTGATATAGTGGAAGGCATGGTTTTGGAAAGCCTAAAAATTGGCGGGAACACCCTCATTCAAGGCAGCGATTCAGAACAAAGTGGTCAACGGTTCTCAAAAGGGACCTATAGTGTATTCCCATTAAACCAGTTGCTTTTGCCACATCAACAGATTGAAATTGAAGTGGAGTGGCATTTTATCTTGAACAAGGAGACCCACCTTCGTGTTGGTCAAACTGGGCCAACGGGTTTTATGATTGCGTATTTTTTTCCGCACATCGGGGTATATGATGATATAGATGGATGGATTAAGTATGCTTACTCGGGACAATCTGAATTTTATAGCGACTTTGGGAATTTTGAGGTCGAGGTGTCGGTGCCCCAAGAGTATTTGGTCTGGTCCAGCGGTAGTTTGCAAAACCCTTCAGAAGTATTGCAAAACAAGTATTATAACCGTTATCAGCGAGCTTTGGAGTCTTCAGAGAAAGTAAAAATAATTGATACTTCGGATCTTGGGAAAAATATTACCAAAGCTCAGAGCAACATTTGGAAATTTAAGGCAAGCAAGGTCCCTGATTTTGCCATGGCCATCGCAAAGGATTACCTCTGGGATTCTAGGACCATAGGCGATGTGGAGGAAGAGCGTGTGACCATCAATACAGTCTACGACCCCAATTCAAAGGATTTTGCCAAGGTCAATGACTTTACTGCGGAGTCCATTGCGTTTATGACAAATGTATTCCCAAAGATAGCGTTCCCTTTTAGGAACCATACGGTTTTTAATGGACTGGGTATGATGGAATACCCAGGAATGGCCAATGATAAATCCTTTGAAGACCTTGATAAGACACGGTGGTTGACCCATCATGAGACCTTTCACAGCTATTTTCCGTTCATGACCGGCTTAAATGAGTCAAAGTACGCATGGTTGGATGAAGGCCTTACCATGTTCGGCACCAATGAATACCTTAGAGCCATTGATTCACCTTTGAAAGACTGGATTGGGTATCAAAGTTTTGTGGACATTATTGGGTTTGATTCTGATTTTCCAATTTTTGCCTCATCAAAACTTCTGAAAAACCCGGTTTATTATAACAGTTCCTATCCAAAGCCCACTTCATTTTTTATCGTCTTGCAAGAGCATATGGGTAATGATAGATTCACTTCGTTTATCCAACAGTTTGCCAAGATATGGAAAGGAAAACACCCTAGTGCAATGGATTTTCTTTTCTTGTTGGATAGGTATACTGGTAAAGACCTAAGGTGGCTAATAAAACCTTGGATTTATGACTTTGGTTACGTAGATCTATCCATAGACAAGCTAACGAAAACAGATAGTGGATATGAGGTTACTTTGGTAAACCATGGAAATTATCCAGTTCCAATACATATGGAGATAACATTCGTGGATGGCACGGCTATACAGCAAACGGAATCCGTGGAGATTTGGAAAGGCGGGGTAACTGATTACACCGTTATTATATCCACGGATAAGATAATTGAGAAATTGGTATTGAAAGATATAAGCCTTATCGATGCCAGTCCAGATAATAATGTACTGAAACCCTAAACCGAGCTTATTTACTACTTTAATAAGTTCAAATCGGGTTGCGCAAATTTAAGTACTCGGAGGTACATGATGGAAGAACTGTTGTAAACTCCTTCTATTGACGAGATACGCTTGTTGATGACATCTATAAGGTGGTTGTTGTCGCGGCACATAACATTGACCTCCAAATCAAAATCCCCAGAGGTTATGGCCAAAAAACTCACTTCTCGGAACTCCATTAGTTTATTGGCCACCTCATCAATTTTGTTGGCTGGCCTAACAGCTATTTTGATGGTGGCATATGCATTGAAGCCCAGTTTCTCCGGATTGACCCTACCAAGGATATTGATGGTTTTGTCCTCGATCAGTTTGGTTACCCTGGTTCGGATAGTACTAATGGATGCTCCAGTTTCTTTGGCTATCACTGTAAAAGACGCTCTCCCATCTTTTTGTAGGTGGGACATTATTGTAAAATCCAGTTCATCAAAGCTGTTGTTGTTTTCCATAATGGTTCATTAAATACCCCCAAATTTAAGGCAAATTACAAGTGGATTGAAAATTATATTCTAGATTTAAAAAATACAGAATTTATTTAAAAAAAAGTATAATTTGTATTTTTGGACTAAATATTTGCAAAATATGC
>NZ_LXTT01000161.1 GCF_001683915.1 Allomuricauda sp. CP2A
CTGCTGTCCTTAGGTATATTGATTCCTGATTTTGTAGCTGGTATTGGGATTAAATTGGAAGAACCATCGCCCAATAATAAACAGCCCACTCCAGAATCATATCTAATGGTTTCCACTTCTACTCCATAGTGATTCCCCACAACTAGAATATCCATATGCCCATCTTCGTTGAAATCGCCGAATAGGGACGATTTGATTGGGAATACTTGGGCCTCTGTGGGCAATGGCTTTTGAATCAATTTGCCCCCAGAGTTTATCAAAATAATGCTCTCCAAACTTTTTATTTCATGGGTCACTGTGTTCTCAATTCTTCCTGTGGGCAATATGTCGGTAAGCTTTGACGAGGCATAAGTATGATAATCCTTGAACTTGTCAGCCACATAGGGCATTTGGTTACTCATGCATTCGCGTCCCCTCAAGGGTACATAGGAGTCTTTGTATTCTTTGGCCAATACAATGTCATTGGTGCCATTTTTGTCAAAATCGTTGGCATATATCCTCAAGGGGTGGTCTTTGGTGGGTTTAAATTTATTGTTCAGTCCAAGATTGCCGACCACATAGTCTTCATCCCCATCGTTGTCGATATCCACCGGGGTAATGGACCACCATATCCCTTTTGTACTTTGTAGCCCCCATTTTTCAGAATTGTCTTCAAAGTGTCCATTGCTGTTTTCCAGAAGCGTGATGTTCATCCACTCACCTACCAGTAGAATGTCCATATCCCCATCGTTATCAATATCAGAAAAAGTGGCGTCAGAGACCAGGCCTATATTGGTCAGGTCAGGTGCAATCTCCATGGTTTTGTCCACATATTTGCCACCATCATTTATATAAAGGAAGCTACTGGCCGGATAGGGATATCTACCTGGTATAAGACGGGTGCCCACCAACAGGTCTAAATCGCCGTCTTTGTCAATATCAGATGTCCTTACACATTGACTGCTTTCATATTTTTTGGGAAGTATATCCCTGTCACGATGAAATTCGCCCACACCATTATTGATATACACTCTGTCTTCCAATAATTTGGAACCTTGACTGAACTCATTCCCACCACTAGCGACGAAAAGATCCATATCGTCATCGTTATCGACATCCAAGAAAATACACCCAAGGTCTTCGGATTTCTTCTCCATTTCCCATGGCTGTGAGGGATTCGGTATAAAGGAGCCGTTTTCTTGCTGTACGAACAACCTTCCTGATTGTCCACTGGCACCACCTATGAAAACATCTTCCAGACCATCGCCATTTATGTCGGCAACGGCAGAAAAAGGGCCGTTCTCGGATAACCGATGCGGTAAAAGTGTCTCTTCCTGAAAGTCGTCGTACTCATTCTCCTTATGACTGAACTTTAGACCAATGGAGGAAGGGTCCATCCCACAGAACATTTTGGTATTCGCTCTTTCCTTTCTTTCGTTGGTTTTAGCAAGTTCATACCGTATTAAAAGAGAGGTGTTGGGTGTTGGATCTTCAATGATATTGCGTTTGCCATCTGGCCATAGAACCTCTAATCTTTCAATTTTCTTTTCTTTCCCCAAGCCAAATAGGATACCAGGCTCCATGGAGGACAGATAACCCCTTGAAACGAAATTCTCGGCAATTTGGAATTGGTCATTATAGTAGAGGAATGCCTTGACACCATAGCCGAACAAATTGTTTCTCGGTCCCTCAAAGTACAGCTTTAAGAAATTTCCACCCGTTGTGTTTCTGTATACAAATGCAGGGGCATCAATGTTGTTGGTGATTATATCCATATCGCCATCGTTGTCCAGATCACCATAAGCGATTCCTGTGGTAAACCCAGGTTGATCGAACCCCCATTCTTTTGACTCTTTTTTGAATCGAAAATCCCCCTTGTTTTTATAAATGTAATTGGGAAGGGGAACGGAGGGGGCATCCTTGCTTTCTTCCAAAAGATTTAGAGATCCCTTTTTGATTTTTTTGGCGACTTTGTTTAAAAAGTCATTGTTCCGGATGTCTTTTTTTATTCCATTAGAGATCACAATGTCCCTAAGACCATCATTATCAAGGTCAACAAGCAGTCCCGACCAACTCCAATCAGTCTTAGCTATTCCGGCTAGATTTCCAACATCGTAGAAATTTCCCTCGCCGGAATTTATCTGTAAGGTATTGAACATGTATTGCCGATGTTTGCCCCATTCCACAAGCTGGAAGAATTCTTTTGGGTTCATAGAGCCCATATTGGTCTTTGATCTATAATGATCTTCAGCGGCCATATCCAAGGTGATGAGATCGGTATGACCATCGTTGTTCACATCGCCGGCATCCACGCCCATGCTGAACCTCGAAATGTGCTTTAATTTCTGGTCAATCACATTGCTGAAAGTTCCATCCCCATTATTGTAGTACATAAAATCCGGCTCATCGTAGTCGTTGCTCACGTATAGGTCCGTCCATCCATCATTGTTGAAATCACTTGCTGTGACACCAAGACCATGGGCCAATGATTGCGATAGGGCAGCTTTCCGGGAAATTTCAGTATACTTCCCACCATCATTTCTATATAACTTGTCCCGGTGATATATTGCTCTTGATCTAGGGATTTTATAACGTAAAAACAATCTAGGGTCGGGAGGCTGGTTTACCTGGTACATATCAAGGTCGCCATCATTATCCATATCAAAGAAAACCGCTTGGGTCGAGAAACCCTTATCGGCCAATCCATAAAGTTGTGCGGATTCGGTAAAGGTGTAATCTTTATTATTTATATATAGCAGATTTACCCGGTCATCCGGATTCATGGAATCCCCATTTCTACTAACATAAATATCAAGATAGCCGTCGGAATTTACATCGGCCATCGTTACTCCCATGGACCAACCAGGGCTTGATGCGATTCCTGCTGTTTGCGTGATATTCTTAAACTTGAAGTTGCCTTCGTTTAGGTATAGTTGATCGTTGACCATATTGCCCGAGAAAAAGACATCGGGTAAACCATCATTGTTGATATCTCCAATGGCCACGCCAGCTCCATTGTAGATTTGACTATAGAACAGATGGTTTCTTTGCTGTGTTTCCTTGATTTGATTGTTAAATGTAATTCCCGTTTCTTGGTGGGACAGTAATTGAAATCCTGAGGTCCCCTCTTTGGTTAAAATACCTTTGTTGTCGGTGCAACCTAGAGCAACAAAAAACAATGGTAAAAACCATCGATATGTATTTTTAATACAGTTTTTGGTTTTTGTTAATTTGAAATAAGACAACATAAGGCACCTATCTAAGCTCATGGTTAATGGGAAATTTGGAATTATGAGGCAACCATTGCATTTCCAGAGATTTTGAGCACATATGAATTAGTTAAATCCATAATTCCATGTTTTATCTTATCTATAAACTAAATATAACTAGACCTCATAAATATGAGGTCTAGTATATGTTGGAAGACCATATCTTGATTACTAACTAACAAACAATTGTTCCTAAACTTACTTCAAACATAGGAGGAATTTTAGTTGTAGCCCGGATTCTGCTCTAACAAGGGGTTCAAATTAAGTTCATTTCTAGGAATGGGAAAAAGTTCATGTTGCCCATCTATAAAATTCTTTCCTTGTGCCTTTAATAGAGCACCAACACGACCTTGTCTCCTTATATCGAACAGGCGATGCTGTTCCATGGCCAATTCCACACGTCTTTCATGCCATATGTCCTCCAACAATTGTTGGCCGGAAGAAGTTATATCCGGCAGTAATTCCGCAGTGGTAATGGAAAGGTTCAAGGTCTGTACGTTTGTGGTTTTTGAGCCACCGTTATATGATTCGGTGATTCTATCCACCACTACGGGAACGGATGCCCCGGGGGATAAGGATTTCATTTGAGTCCTGAATTCGGACATCGTTGAAACGGACACACCATCGATTGATCTGATCACATCCAGGTTGTTTATCAAAAGTATAGTGTTGGATTCTACAAGTTCCCATTCAATGGGCTGTATCCCCGCGTCAAAAGAAGGACCTGAGGGGCCGACATATCTCACAAAAGGACTTCCGGTAATTTCCGGCATTCCAACAGCATTGGCCACCACTTCATCCAATGCTTCCGGAATGACCCCTAAAGTTGCCAATTGACCGTTTCTTGCTCGAGCCCTCACCATATTGACATACATCTGTGCATCAGCAATCTTTCCATTCTGAAAGGCCGCCTCAGCCGCGGTCAACAAAATATCAGAATACCGAAGTCTACGGATGTTAGTGCCACTATTAAGGTTTCCCCCTGTATTTTCTAGTGGTGTGAACGCTTTTTGATTGTATCGTTCATCAATCATAAAAGGATTGTCGGTTACGGCCGCAGCTGGTCCGTAAGGTGTGGTCTCATGGACAAAGAGAACGGTTGATTGCATGCGGTCGTCTCCGGGCTCATAACTGTCTAAAAGATCTCTTTCCGAACTGTTAAACCCCCATCCCAAATTAAGGCCACCACGAACACCTTGCGGGTTACTGAAAGTTGTTCCTCCCGAAAAATCACTTGCAGCCAATGCCTGTATTTCAAAGATTGATTCAACGTTGTTTTCTCCTTCTGGAACAAAGATTTGGCTGTAATCAGGTGTTAGCGAATATTCACCAGAATTAATTACCTCCAATGCAAGATTTTCTGCTTCCTGATACTCATTTTGGAACATATGAACCTTGGCTAGCAAACCCTGTGCAGCTCCTTTTGTAGCCCTGCCCAAATCGTTTAAATCATATTCTGATTTTAGGGGGAGTACCGCAATAGCGTCATTGAGATCACTTTCAATCTGGTCATATACAGTTGACACCTCTGCTCGAGGTTGTTCAAATTCCCCAATGGCAGAAGGTGCGGTGATCAATGGCACACCTCCGTAAGACCGAACAAGAAAAAAGTACGAATAGGCTCGAATAAATTTGTTTTCCCCAATTAATCGGGTCTTCAACCCTTCATCCATTTCAATGTTGGGGATATTTTCTATGGCTGAGTTGGCACGATAAATAATTTGATAATACCATTCCCATAGTCCATTGAAAACACCTTCCGCAGGGTCATAGATCAAATCGTCTATTCTCCCAACATCGGTACCGTCGGTTGGTTCGGTTCCCTTATTTGAATCATCAGAGGCGATATCCGTCATCCCTAGGTACCAGATGTAGTGCACACTGCTCCAAAAGCCATCAGAGCGATCAAAATTCACCATTTGTTCATAAGTTGCATTTGTAGCTTGCACGGCATCATCTTCTGTAAGGAAAAAATTGGATAGTGTACGTTCGCCACGTGGAGGTTTTTCAAGTAAATCCTTGGTACATCCTACAGCGAGTATAGTAGTCATTGTGATCAGCACAATGTAGAACTGATTTATAAATAAAGTTTTTCGTTGCATTTTTTATGATTTTTAGAAACTAATTTCAACTCCGAGTGTACTTACAGATCCCACAGGATATGTTCCATTGTCAATGCCATTTGCAATCACTGATTCACCACCAATTTGGGGGGTGTATCCGGGATAATCTGTAATGGTTAAAAGGTTCGTGGCACTTACATAGAATCTTATTCTATTAAAAACAGATGATTCCAGAGGAAGGGTATATCCTATTTGAATATTTCGTAGCCTAACAAAGTCACCGTCTTCAAGAAATCTATCCAACACGGCGTAGTTGTGTCCTGCCTCAGTTATTCTAGGTTCGGTATTAGAGGTTCCAGGACCTGTCCATCGATCTAAAAAGAATTTTTCATAGTTGAATATTGCAAACCCTCTTTCGGCCGTTCTTGAGTACAATACTTTGTTTCCCGCTTGGCCGTCAATGTTCAACGAAAAGTCAAAATTTTTAAAGTTAGCCGAGAAATTCAAACCATAATAGATGTCCGGTATGGGTGATCCTAGAGTTGTTTTATCATCATCATTGATTATCCCATCTTCATTTATGTCGACAATTTTTATGTCGCCTGGTTGCTCACCTCCCCTAATGGCCGATGAGTTGATCTCCTCTTGGTCTTGAAAGATTCCTTCTTGCTTCCAACCATAAAAGGCACCTATTTCCTGACCCACTATGGTTCGCGTGGATGAACCTATATTACGAACGCCACCGGCGAAAATCTCTTCCAATCCACCTCCCAGGGAAAGGACTTCATTGTCCACCGTGGTTAAGTTCAATCCAATGTTATACTTGAACTCTGGAGTATCACTGTTCCAATTAAGATTGAATTCAAACCCTTTGTTGACAACCGCAGCTGCATTTACCACAGGAGCAATCGGTACGCCAACAGAGTTTGGAATTGGGACCCTGACCAGGATATCGCTCGTTTCTCTCCGATACCAGTCGACCTCTGCACTCAGGTGATTATTGAAGAATCCAAATTCCAAACCTACGTCAACTTGTTCGGTTTCTTCCCATTTTAATTCTTCATTGGCAAGCTCCACCAAAGCGGCACCGGGATAAATTGATTGGTTTTGCCCAAAGACCGCATTCAAGTTAGAGGCCACAGTTGGGAAGGCGGCTCCCGTATCTATTTTATCATTTCCAATAATGCCCCAGCTCCCCCTTAGCTTTAAATAGCTAATGGCATCGGTTTTCATGAAGGGCTCGTTGGAAATTACCCATCCACCTGCCACAGATGGAAAATTGCCCCATCTATTCTTACTGGAGAATCTTGAGGAACCATCTCGCCTAAAGGTTGCTGTAAACAGGTAGCGGTCCTTATAGCGATAATTGGCACGTGCCAGATAGGACAATATGCCCCAGGAGAATGAATCATTGGAGTTGGTCTGTCCTTCGGTTTCTCCGGCATTGAGATAGAGTAAATCTGGAGATGGATTCAATTGGGACGCGGGAAGGTTCAAACGTGTACCAGATAAGTTTTCTGAAGTAAATTCTTGAAATGTTATTCCCGCCAACAGATCAAAGTTATGCTCACCTATTGAATTCTTGTATTGGAGAAGGTTCTCGTTCAACCAATTGTTATGTTGCCCCCTTGATACCGTAAGCCGGCTATCCTGCAACATCTGTATCGGGGTTACGAAATGGGCAGGGATAAAGAACTTTCGCTCTCCTCTAAAATAGTCAATCCCTAAGCTGGTCTTGAAATTGAAGTTCTTTAAAAAATCGAACTTCAGATAGGCGTTTCCCGTAGCCCTAAAACTTTTGTTTTCATTATTGTTGAATGCCACTGAAGCAGCAGGATTTACCGTGCCCCCATTAATGGATGTATTGGTGAAGGTTCCATCTGGATTATAAGGTTCCAAAGTAGGATCTGCCTGGAGGGTTAAATTGATCAAACTATTGACACCCCTACCCTCACCCTCCTCCTGTGAGTCGGTAAAGGTTAAATTTAGATTTTGACCTGCTGTAACTTTGTCTGAAATAAAATATTCGTTGGCGACCCTAAAGCTTACCCTTTCAAAATCGGACCTTCTTATTAGCCCATCTTGATTAAAATAGTTTGCGCTAACGAAGTAATTGGATTTTTCGGAACTCCCGCTGGCCGATATGTAATGACTTTGAATAGGTGCTCCGTCTTGAATCAGCCAATCTTCCCAATTAAAACCTTCTCCAAATTGGCTTGGATCTGCAAAAATAGGTGCTCTACCCTCATTGGTCGCAGATTCATTGGCCAAAGTTGCAAACTCGGTTGCATTGGCCATACCTATCTTATCCACAACCGTTTGTACACCATAATAAGATCGGGCATATATTCCCGAAGAATCGGAAGACCCATTCTTGGTGGTCACAACGATGACACCGTTGGCCCCTCTTGACCCATAAATAGCAGTGGCGGAAGCATCTTTGAGCACTTGTAGCGACTGAACATTTTCTGGAGGCAAAAAAGAAATGTCATCCAAAAGAAGACCGTCAACCACATACAGCGGAGAGGCATTATTAAGTGTGCCTACACCACGTACTCGAACTACTGGCTGAGAACCGGGGCGTCCGTTTTGGGGAGTTACTTGAACCCCTGCTATTTTTCCTTGAAATGCATCTTGGAGTGATTGGGTTGGGATACTGACGATGCCCTCAGCTTTGAGGGTGGAAACCGCTCCAGTAAGGTCGCGCTTGGATTGTGTTCCATACCCAATCACAATTACTTCATCAAGGGCCGCAGTATCTTCTTCCAAGGTGATGTTCAGATAGGTTTGTCCATTGACGGCTACCTCCTTGGATCTAAACCCAATGTAGGATACAACCAGTGTGGCGTTAGGTTGCGAAACAGTAATGGTGAAATTTCCATCAAAATCTGATTGCACGCCATTGGTTGTACCCTTTTCAATAATATTGGCACCCGGCAAAACAGATCCATTGTTATCATAAACCGTTCCACTGATTTGTGACTGGACGTTCTCAAAAGAATGTCCTTTTTTGGACTTAAAGTTATTTGCTTGAACAGTGAAGACCGATACGAGCAAAAGTATAAGAGCCAATCTCAATCGATTATTTGAATTGAATGAGATTGACCTATTATAGCATTGTTTAAAATTGAGGTTTTCCATTTTTACATAAGTTATTATTAGTTTGATTAATCCTGAAGGTTATTTAATGTGCTGGTCAATTATTGATTTTAAATGATCTATTACTATGAAAGCAGCGTTAAAGCTATACGGCATAGTGCTTGGTTTGAGTATCTGTTTAGCAGGTATTCTTTTTATTTAATCGTTTAAGTAATTTAAGTTTAAACGTTTAAGTAATTTTCCAAATGTAATAGTATATATTCATTTTAGCAAAAATTATTTGTTAAAAATATTGATATATCAGAAAAAACACACAATTGTTGTAAAGTTGGCAGAATATGGAGTTAAGGGAGGTATGGTGATAGGGTTTTGTTTTCCGTGGGGATAGCACTTCCATCTCTCCTTTCATTGATTGCTTTAATTGGTGGAACAAACATCTTTACAGCTTATCTAGTCGAGCCGGATTTCAGGGCTATTGGTATCATATTCATGGTTTTTGTCAAATCCTTGAACCAAAGGGCTATTCGTTCGTGAATAAGGAGTACATTAACCAAATACTTTGGACAAGTGACATGTGCTATTTAAAAAGACAGGTTCAATTGACTTTAGTCAACCGGATGACCATTCCACCACTGGCAGCCAACTGGATCTCTAGAATGTCGCTGGCATTAACTTGCTTCTTTTCTTTATCCAGTTGGTTTGGGTCCAGATGGGCCTCTTTTCCATCGGTGTAAATTTCCGCCCAATAATTTCCTTTTTCCAAAAATCCTAAATTTACCTTGATGGTTCTGGCTTTACTGTTGTTAAGGCTTCCCACAAACCATTGATCATCCTTTCTTCTAGCCGTGGTAACATATTCATCCACTTTGGCGTCCAATATTTTGGTTTCATCCCAATTGGTGGGTACCGTCTTTAGGAAATCAAACCCGGGCTCACCTAGATAGGCATCCGGATAATCACATAACGAGGCCAAATAGCTTTCCAATACCACATACATCGCCAACATATGACATCTGGTTACCACTACCAAAGGACGGGTGTATTGTGTCTTGAACTCTGATTTTGGCACCGCTCGGAACCCACCAAGATGATAATCCGTTGCCCCGGCCAGTAATCTTGTGAATACGATATCCAGATCATGATCAGCGGTTATGGGTACAGGCTCCCATTTGTTGTATTCGTAGTTGCGAGCCCCCTCACGGGTAAATTCATTGGGATAGGTGCGATGGAGCCCAGTGGGCTTAAAGCTACCATGAAATTGAATGTAAAGTTTGTGTTCGGCAGCTTTTTGAAGAATTTCTTCTTGGATTAACACCATTTCTTGATCATCGCGGTCCATGAAGTCAACCATCATACCATTGATTCCCCATTCCTCAAATTTAGAAAAGGCTTTCTCCAGATTTGGATAAATCGCTTGCCAATGTACCCAAACATGAATGCCAACGCCTCTTTCTTTAGCGTAGTTACACACCCGTACCATATCCAGGCTCGGAACCGGTTTTGTAACATCGGTTTGAGAACCCACCGTCCCGTATCCCGATGCATTGCTGGAGTACCAAGCAAACCCACCATAGCCAATTACGGCATGGTAGTCAATATTGTTATCAGCGCAGAAGTCGATGTAATATTTATTGGTCTCGAAATTGACCCCTGGGGCAAATGTAGTGTCTGGGACAATGTCCCCATTCCACCAATGGAATGTAGTCTTTCCGGGTTTGATCCAAGAAGTATCCTTTATTTTCGAGGGCTCGTTTAGGTTAGTGAGTATGTTGGACTCCAATAATGTGCCGATTTGGTCGCTTATCATCATAACCCTCCAAGGTGTTTGGTGGGGAATATCGGCCCTTACCTTGATTTTTGATTGATCAGGGAGTGGGGAGAGCTGACATATTAAATGTCCATTCTGTTTCGTAAGATACATCCCCGCATAATTCCTAAGATTGGCTTCCGTTATCGCCATGAATGTTTTTTGGGGAAATTCGAGCAATAAGGGCATATCCATTAATGTATCTTTCGGTATGGCATTATAAGGTAATTTATTGTAATATCCCTCATGGGTATTGGTATATGAATCCCAAAAAAGCGTTCGAACGGTTGGATTCCCCATAATTTCGAAGGAAGTCAATTCGTCCAAAAGCTCATAAGATTTCCATGCTTCCTGTTCAGGAAATTCGTAACGAAATGCAATACCATCATTGAAAGCCCTTACTGCCAGGATGATGGTTTGGTTTGGAATATTGTTCCCATTGAGTGGAATCCGTACTTCACGGTATTCATTCTTCACCTTTTTATTCTTTCCCACCATAAGTTCATAGGTCTCGTCAACTGATTTATACTGGGGTTTTCCCATCTTTAGAAGGGATATAAAATATCCACTCTCTTGGAATTGGAGCCCGAGGTTTGATTCATCAATGAGTGTGGTGCCATTAAATGAGATGCTGTATTTGGGAGCTTCTCTGTTGACTTTTAAGTTAAAATGGAGACTGCCATTTGGGGAAGATAGTTGTACTTCATTCTGTGCATTTACGGTTGAGAATAGACAAAAAAGGAATAACGCACAGAGATTGCGGAAATATAATTCCAAAAAGTTTGTTTTGATGTTTAAAAAATTTGTCATTCGTATGAATTTTTGATTGGGTCATATTACATTTCATATGTGAACTGAGATGGTGCGCGAAATATTTAAACGTTTAAATAATCAAACATAAATATAAATCCATTAGGTAAGAAAAGGTATTTGTTAAAATTAGTTCTTCAATACCATGGAGACTTTGTAATTGGCTTGAAGGAGATATCCATAATCAGTTTAACTGAACATAAGATTTGCACCCATTTTTAATTTGAAAACTACGGAAACTTTATTATTCGTTTGGAGTATAGTAGAATAATGGCTCAGTTTTGGAACTTTTACTATTTTGTAGGGTAAATTTGGGAAAGACCATTACAAATTGAAAACAAAAAAATTTGGTATCATGTGTTCTTATTGATACTTTGCAATTCAAATTAAATTTAAACGTTTAAGTCACGTCGGCCTATGAAGAAGAAGACTTCCCTGAAAGATATTGCAAAGGAAGCGGGGGTTTCCATTGCTACGGTTTCATATGTTCTTTCAAAGCAAGAAAACAGTGGTGTAAGCCAAGAGGTTTCAGATAGAATAAAGGATATAGCCAAAAGACTGAATTATAGGCCCAATCAAATTGCAAAAAGCCTTCAAAGTGGAAAAAGTCAGACCGTAGGATTGATCGTGGCCGATATCTCAAACCCTTTTTTTGCACAAATTGCAAGAATTGTGGAAGATGAGGCAAAGAAATATGGATATACGGTCATTTTTGGAAGTTCAGATGAGAAGGCAACCAAATCCCATGATTTGATCAAGTTTTTATTGAACAGACAGGTTGATGGATTTATCATTACGCCAACTGAAGGCTCTGAAGGCCAGATTGAACTCTTGAAAGAGCAAAACATTCCATTTGTACTTATTGACCGTTACTTTCCAAGCATTGATACCAACTATGTGGCCATCGACAATTATAAAGCAGCTTTTGATGCAACAAAAAAGTTGATGGAAAATGGAAATAAACGAATAGGTATGGTTGCATACTCTACAGAGTTGAACCACATGAAAGAACGGATTCAGGGGCATAAGGACGCGCTGGGTAAAGGTATTTATGATGAATCTTTGTTACAGGAGGTTGCCTTTGAAAGGATTGTAGAGAATATACCTAAAGCCATTAATAATTTGGTCAAGGGAAACGAACCGGTGGATGCCATATTTTTTGCCACCAATACCTTGGGAGTGATAGGACTCAAGTATCTTAATGAATTGAAACTTCAGGTTCCGGATGATATTGCCGTTATTGTTTTTGATGAGAGTGAGGTATTCCATTTCTTTTATTGCCCACTTACCTATGTAAAACAACCATTATCTGATTTAGCCAAAAAGGCAGTGACCGTTCTTTTGAATCATATAAAGAATCCAAATGCCAAGTTGGACAAGGTAAAATTGAACGCTCAACTCGTAATTGGCAATTCAAGCAATTAATAGTGACTAATTAAGAAAAGTATCAATTTAATTTGTAAATAATTGAAAATAGTACATTTTTTATTTTTATTTAAACGTTTAAATAGTATATTTGGACGGCTAGATGGTCGCAGTACCGCAATGATTTACTTTAATTAAAATTTGTCCATTATGAAAAAAAGAGGAGGTTTTGTCCTTATGCGATTAGTTGCTCTGTTTTGTTTCCATTTAGGATTCACCTATGCCCAGACCACCAATGGATTGGGGTCCAACATGGGAAACATTTTCACGCTGTCCGATGCAAAGACACGGTCTATCAGTCCCGAGAATTTTACAGGGGAGCCAGGTAAAGGAGGAATGGCCGAATTGGGAAATGGCACGGGAAGCCATGCTGCCCGTGAATTGGGACAAGGCTGGAAAGTCAGTCCATCTGTTAAAATAGCCCCTGGCGAAACCTTTACCCTTGCCGATATCGATGATGAAGGTGCCATTCAGCATATTTGGATGACCCCAACCGGCAACTGGCGTTTTTCCATTCTTCGCTTTTACTGGGATGGAGAAAAAGAACCTTCTGTTGAAGTGCCTGTGGGTGATTTCTTTGGAATGGGATGGGGAGAATATACGCCTCTAAATTCTTTGCCTATAACCGTTAACCCCGGAAGTGCCTTTAATACCTATTGGCCCATGCCCTTCCGCAAAAAGTGCAGAATCACTATGGAAAATATAGGTACGGAAGAAATGTACTTGTATTACCAAATAGATTATACCTTGACCGACGTTCCTGATGATGCGGCCTATTTCCATGCCCAGTTCAGAAGAAGCAACCCAACCGAAGGCGCTCTTTACACCTTGATTGATGGCGTGAAAGGAAAAGGCCACTACGTGGGGACCTATATGGCTTGGCAGGTAAACAACCGAGGTTGGTGGGGCGAAGGCGAAATCAAGTTTTATATGGATGGGGATAAAAAGTTTCCCACCATCGCAGGAACCGGAACCGAGGATTATTTCTTGGGATCATACAATTTTGAGAACAAAAAGAAAAGGGAATACGAAAGCTATTCCACACCGTATGCAGGCCTGCATCAAATTATTAAACCCGATGGACTTTATGATTCCCAACAACGATTTGGATTGTACCGTTGGCATATCCAGGACCCTGTTCGATTTGATAAGGACCTGAAAATTACCATTCAAGATTTGGGTTGGAGAAGTGACCACCGGTACCTTCAGCAAAAATCGGATATCAGCTCCGTAGTGTATTGGTACCAGGCCGAACCGCATGCCAAGTTTCCGGCACTTCCATCCAAAAACGAACTTGAAGTGAACTGATGATGTTGAAAAGACAACAGTTTTTACTAACGGCAATCACTTGTTTGGTTGCGATATCCTGTAAAAATAAGGATAATAAAGACTCAGGAATAGAGACTATGTACAAAGAAGACACTTTTATCGAAGGATCTTTCGGTTATGATATGGATTTTCTTGAAAAATGGGATTCCAATCTCATCATATTGAAATCAGAAAACGCCACCGTGGCAATCTCAGGAAAATATCAGGCCAAGGTATTTACTTCCAGTGTTTCTGGTGATGAGGGACGAAGCATGGGATGGATCAACTATGATGCCTTCGGAAAGACCAACCCACATATGAACGCTTATGGCGGGGAGAGTAGATTTTGGCTGGGGCCCGAAGGGAACGCCTTTTCACTTTTCTTTAAGCCTGGGGACGAAATGACCTTTGAGAACTGGAAAACCCCACCCCCAATTGATAGCGAAGGTTGGAATGTTACCGAGGAAAGTGAGACCTCCGTGGCTTTGGAACGAACCATGGAAATTGAAAACTATGCGGGTCATACGCTCAATATCCGTGCGCAACGGGAAATTAAGATTTTGACCGCCCAACAAATGGAAGAATTGCTCGGAGTACAGGCAAAAGGGGTCAAATCGGTGGGGTATAAAACAAAGAACACCATCACCAATATTGGTGATTATGAATGGACCAAGGAGACAGGTGCTCCCTGCATTTGGATATTGGACATGTTCCCGCCTTCAGAGGAAACAACCATATTTATTCCATATAAAGAGGACGGTGCCGGACCTGTTGCAACCACCGACTATTTTGGAGAAATCTCAGCAGATCGAATAGGCTATGACAAAGGTATCTTGTTATTCAAAGCTGATGGCAAATCCAGAGGGAAACTGGGGATTCCGCCAAATAGGGCCACTCCAATGGCCGGAAGCTATGATGCCATAAATAATGTTTTGACGATAACCCTTTTCGATGTAGATTCCGATGCCACTTATCTTAACCAAGAGTGGAATATGGAAGGGGATCCTTTTTGGGGTGACGCTGTCAATGCCTACAACGATGGCCCCTTGGAGGATGGTTCCCAAATGGGCCCATTCTATGAGTTGGAGAGTGTCTCCCCAGCGGCGTTTATCAAACCGAATGAATCGTTGTCCCATGACCATGCGGTTTTTCACTTAACGGGGAAAAGAGAAAATCTAGGACAAATTATAGAAGAGGTGTTTGGAACCACTATAGATAGAATTACAAATTTTTTATAACGATATTTAGAATGACCAAGAAGCACAAGTATCCTAAAATAGGGATTCGACCTATAATTGATGGAAGGTTAGGTGGGGTTCGGGAGTCTTTGGAGACCACCACAATGAACATGGCCAAAAATGTCGCCAAACTTTTCAGTGAAAAGCTTAGCTATCCAGATGGTAGTCCTGTGGAATGCATTATTCCAGACTTCTGTATTGGTGGGGTAAAGGAAGCGGTGGACTGTGGGGAACTTTTTAGTGCCCAAAATGTAGGAGTGTCCCTATCCGTTACCCCATGTTGGTGCTATGGAACGGAGACCATGGATATGAACCCTCAACTCCCAAAGGCCATTTGGGGATTTAATGGGACCGAGCGACCAGGTGCGGTGTATCTGGCAGCTACCTTGGCAGCGCATAACCAAAAAGGACTTCCCGCTTTCGGAATTTATGGGGAAGACGTACAGGATTTGGATGATAGTGAAATTACGGAGGATGTTCAGCGTAAACTACTGTCCTTTGCCAAAGCAGGATTGGCGGTTGCTTTGATGAAAAACCGAAGCTACCTGGCCATCGGCAGTGTTTCCATGGGAATAGCGGGGTCCATGATCGATCCTGACTTTTTCCAGGACTACTTGGGCATGCGAAACGAGTATGTGGATTCTTCGGAAGTGCTTAGGCGCATTCAGTACGAAATTTATGACAAGGAAGAATTTGAAAAAGCACTGAAATGGACCAAGAAGAACTGCTCAGAAGGGCAAGACTTCAACGAAAAGGAAAAACAGCGTAGCCCAGAGCAAAAGGAAGGTGATTGGGAATTTGTGGTAAAGATGACCCTCATTATCCGTGATTTGATGGAGGGAAATCCGAAATTAAAGGAAATGGGCTATGGCGAAGAGTCCCAAGGACATGACGCGTTGGTATCTGGTTTTCAGGGACAACGACAGTGGACCGATTTCTTGCCCAACGGCGATTTTTCAGAAGCCATTCTCAACTCCTCATTCGATTGGAATGGGATTAGGGCGCCCTATATGGTGGCGACCGAGAACGATGCGCTTAACGGGGTGTCCATGTTGTTCAATTATTTGCTGACAAATACCGCTCAGATTTTTGCCGATGTCCGAACCTTTTGGAGTCCAAGTGCCGTAAAACGGGTTACCGGATGGCAGCCTGAAGGGATTGCATCGGAAGGATTCATACACTTGATCAACTCAGGGTCTGCAACCTTGGATGGTACCGGACAGCAGAGTAAAGATGGAAATCCTGTGATGAAACCATTTTGGGGAATCAACCAAAAAGAGGTAGATGCCTGCTTGAAGGCCACTACATGGTATCCGGCCAACCTTGGCTATTTTAGGGGAGGGGGATTCTCCTCAAACTTCCTCACCAAAGGGGGCATGCCCATTACCATGTGCCGACTGAACCTGATCAAAGGTTTAGGTCCCGCACTTCAAATAGCGGAAGGGTACACCATAGACTTACCGGAAGAGGTCCACAAAACTCTGGATGAAAGAACGGACCGCACCTGGCCTACTACATGGTTTGTGCCCAAAACAACAGGTAAGGGACCATTTGCCAATGTGTATTCCGTGATGAACAATTGGGGATCCAACCACGGTGCCATCAGCTATGGACATATTGGACATGATCTTATTACCTTGGCTTCCATGTTGCGCATTCCCGTGTGTATGCACAATGTTGAGGATGGTCGGATTTTCAGACCTTCGGCATGGAGTGCACAGGGAATGGATTTAGAAGGGTCAGATTATAGGGCTTGCGAGAATTATGGTCCAATCTATGGAATGAAATAACAGTACAAATGAGCAAAAAAGAAACCAACCGAGGCATTCCGGTTACCCTACCGGGAAATAAGTGGCCCTTTATTCTTATTACCAGTTTATTCTTTTTGTGGGGACTGGCCAATAACATGACCGATACACTGCTGGCAGCGTTCAAACGGATCATGAGTATGACCGATTTCCAGACTTCCTGGATACAAATGGCTTTTTATGGGTCCTACTTTTTGTTGGCCCTGCCAGCCGCCATTTTGATTAAAAAGTATTCCTATAAAACTGGAGTATTGGTGGGACTGGGGCTATTTATTATGGGCGCGCTTCTTTTTTATCCGGCAAGCATTAGCATGGTGTACGGTCATTTTTTGGCGGCACTTTTTATTTTGGCAGGTGGACTTTCCATTCTTGAAACGGCGGCCAATCCCTATATCATTTCCATGGGACCTGAAGAAACGGCAACCCGAAGATTGAATTTGGCGCAATCTTTCAATCCTATTGGGAGTATTACCGGAATTTTGCTCAGTAAAATTTTCATCCTTTCCAACTTAAATCTTTTGGATGCAGACCAACGGGCATCCATGGCGCCAGAGGAACTGAAAACCATTCAATCCGTGGAGCTGACCTCTGTGATGGGGACCTATGTTGGGGTGGCCCTCTTTTTGTTGGTCATTTGGGTATTGGTAAAGATGACAAAAATGCCAATGGCCAAGGATGAGGTGAAGAAATTGGATATTTCAGGTTCCATAAAACGACTCTTGGGCAATCGTAATTATTGTTGGTCGGTCACGGCGCAATTTTTTTATATGGGTGCCCAAATCGGGTTATGGTCGTATACCATCCGCTACGCAATGCAGGAATTGGGTAAAAACGAGGATGACGCCTCAGTGTATTATTTAGCCTCGATAATTCTGTTTTCAAGCTCAAGATTTGTGTTTACTGCCTTAATGAAATATGTTACTCCTAGACGATTACTTTTCATAGCCTCAGTGTTGGGTGTACTTTGCACTTTGGTCGTTATTTATGGCACTGGAATGGTTGGCGTAATTGCACTCGTACTGGCGTCAGGATGTATGTCCCTCATGTTCCCTACAATTTATGGATTGGGAATGCAGAAATTAGGTAATGATGCAAAAATTGGTGGGTCTGGATTGATCATGGCCATTTTGGGCGGTGCCGTGCTCACCAGTGTGCAAGGTATGGTTTCGGATAGTTTTGGAAGCATCAACATTTCCTTCTACGTACCCTTGGTATGTTTCCTTGTGGTGGCACTATATTCCAGGGTTCAAAAGAATCTTCAAAGTAAAGTAATTACAAACTAAAATAGAGACACCCTATGGTGAGCGATGATTATGTGATTGGTGTTGATTTTGGCACTGGGTCGGTAAGGGCGCTTTTGGTGAATGCCCATAATGGAGAGGAAATAGCCATTTCGGAATTTGAATATCCACGATGGAAAAAAGGATTGTACTGCGATGCATCACGAAATCAGTTTAGACAGCATCCACTGGATTATATAGAGGGATTGGAACATACAATCTCTAGCGTCACAAATCAAGCGGGAGTAAGAATTGCGGAAAAAATCAGGGCCATATCTGTGGACACTACAGGCTCTACACCAGTTGCTGTGGATGAGACCGGGCAGCCCTTGGCATTAAGATCGGGATTTGAGCACAACCCAAATGCCATGTTCTTTTTATGGAAAGATCATAGTGGTATGAGGGAAGCTGATGAAATCAATAACCATGCGAAGAATTTTGAGCAGGATTATCTCAAATATTCAGGGGGCATATATTCATCAGAATGGTTCTGGGCTAAACTTTTGTATGTGCTAAGAGCTGATAAGGATGTTGCGGAATCCTGTTTTACTTGGGTGGAACATTGTGATTGGATTCCATTTTTGTTGACTGGAGGCAAAGATGCCAAAAAAATCAAAAGAGGGATATGTGCAGCTGGTCATAAGGCCCTTTGGGCTAATGAACATGGAGGTTTACCATCAATAGAATTTTTTACTGCTCTTGACCCCGTAATGGAAAACTTGGAACACCCACTCTTTAAAATGACATATAATTCTGATGAGTCTGTTGGGAACTTATCTTCTGAATGGGCAGATAAGCTTGGACTTTCTACAAATATTTTAATTGGAGTAGGGGCTTTGGATGCCCATGTAGGGGCTGTGGGAGGACAGATAGAACCTTATTACCTCAGTAAGGTAATGGGTACATCAACCTGTGATATGATGATTGCATCCAGAGGAGACGGCATTGGCTTGGTCAAAGGAATATGTGGCCAGGTAAATGGTTCTATTATTCCAGGAATGATTGGTTTTGAAGCGGGTCAATCCGCTTTTGGAGATGTGTATGCATGGTTCCAGGACTTCATAACTTCGACAACTTTCAAGGCAGTTCGAAACAGTTCCATGGACGATGCTATAAAGACAAGGTTAGAGGAAGAAATTGCTGGTCAATTGTTGGAACAATTGGGAGACGACGCATCAAAACTTCCCCTTGGGGAAACTTCAGAATTGGCCATTGACTGGTTCAACGGCAGAAGAACGCCAGATGCAAATCCATATGTGAAAGGAGCCCTTTTCAACTTGAACTTGGGAAGTGATGCCGCAAGAATATATAGAGCCCTTGTGGAAAGTACCTGTTTTGGTGCCAAACGAATTGTTGAACATTTCAAAAAAAATAATGTTCCATTGAAAGGTATTATAGCTTTGGGTGGAGTGGCCAGAAAGTCAAGTTATGTGATGCAAATGATGGCTGACATCCTGGACCTGTCTATAAAGGTACACAAAGGGGAACAGACTTGTGCCATGGGAGCGGCCATGTTAGCGGCAACCATCGCGGAAATTCATCCAAATGTACAGGTTGCTATACAAAAAATGGGCTGCGGTTTTGAGAAAACCTACACACCAAATAGGAAAAATGCGAATTTATACGCAATCCGATATCAAAGTTATATCAAAGCGGGTATTTTTTTAGAGAAGAATAACAAACAGTAATGGTAAGGGGATTATTCTCTATACATAAGTTAAAAGAAAAATGGGAAGAAGCTTTTTTTGATTCCATTTGTTAGACGGATATTCGAGCTTTGGTTCACCAGATTTTGCGAATATATGTAAAAGGAAGTTGAGTTTACCAATCGAACTGCTAAAGAGTTTGTAGATTTGGGTTAAATTGTATTGTCATGGACTTGGAACTAAAGGGCAAAGTGGTCATCGTAACTGGAGGAGCATCTGGGATTGGGAAAGGTATAACGGATGCTTTGTTGGAAGAGGGAGCAATTCCTTGCATTTTGGATAGGGATGCAGAGGCTATTAACAGTTATATCGAAGGTCTAGGTTTACAGAAGGAAAAGGTAATTACTGCCAATGTTGAACTTACCGATGAGACATCCTGCCATAAAGCAATTAAGGATATAGTAAAAGATACAGGACGAATAGATGCACTAGTGAACAATGCAGGTACAAATGATGGTGTTGGGCTTGAACATGGGTCCATATCTCAATTTTACAAATCTTTGGATAATAATGTGGGACACTATTATTTAATGGCCAAAATATGTCTTCCATTTCTAAAGTTGTCAAAGGGGAGCATAGTTAACATTGTTTCAAAAATACATTCAACGGGTCAAGGAGGTACTTCCGGGTATGCTGCCGCAAATGGTGCCAGAGTATCCTTGACAGAAGATTGGGCACAAGAGCTCAAAAAATATCAAATTTCGGTTTATGGTGTTTCAGTTGCTGAATGTTGGACACCGCAATACAAGGATTGGATATCTAAAAATGACTCTCCTCATAAAGTACTGCAAAAAATCAATTCTAAAATCCCATTGGAAAATAGGATGACCACTACTGTAGAATTGGCTGATATGACACTTTTTCTTCTTTCAAACAAATCAGGTATAAGCAGTGGTCATGTAATTTTCGTTGATGGGGGCTATGTGCATTTGGATAAGGTTTGACTTAATTTCACCATAATTTCAATTGGTGTCTCAAAAGCATTCGATTCTTTCTGCAAAATGCAAATCTTCAACTATAATTGTAACAGACTAGACGGAATTAGTCTAAAATTAAGTGATGGATTTGTTATCTTTAAGGCTAACCCTTAAATATAGGCCATAAGTCTTTAAAATCTCTTATAATGACAAAAAGTAGAAGAGAAATTTGTTAATAGTCAATGATGTAGCAATCTCCAAAACTTCATTCCCATAGGTTGGCAATATTTCCAGTATTTTCTTTTTCATCAGAACTTTATCCTAAACATATCTTTTCTAATGTGTGGATATATACCGATATCCAAAAATTGCTGCCAAAGGCAAAGGATTTATTTAGCAATGATTTGATTTTTATTGAATCGGTCATGAGTTAAAATTCTATTATTTTCCTCAATGAAGGCAAAAGGAAAAAACATAGACAATGATATTACTGACTTTTATATAAT
>NZ_LXTT01000165.1 GCF_001683915.1 Allomuricauda sp. CP2A
ACATTATTAACTAACTAAATTTAAGTTTAAGAAAAATGAAAAAAGTATCCTTTACTCTGGCTGCTGCCGGAATGTTTGTTTTGGGAACTACCACTGCATCTGCAGCAATGTTGCAAGAAGAAGCTGAAGCCAGCAAAGGTTTCACCCAAGTATTGAAAGAACAGTTTATCCAAGGAGGCCCTGCCTTTATGGGAATTGTACTTCTATGTTTGATCTTGGGATTGGCAGTTGCCATTGAAAGAATAATTTATTTGAATTTGGCAACCACCAATACCGCCAAATTGAAGCAACAGGTAGAAGATGCCTTGGCTTCCGGTGGTGTTGAAGCCGCAAAAGAAGTTTGTAGAAATACCAAAGGACCCGTTGCTTCCATTTACTACCAAGGTTTGGATAGAGCTGGAGAAGGATTGGAGTCCGCTGAAAAAGCTGTTGTTGCCTACGGAGGTGTGCAAATGGGACAGTTGGAGAAAAACGTTTCCTGGTTGTCTTTGTTTATCGCCATTGCGCCCATGCTTGGGTTCATGGGTACGGTAATCGGTATGATCCAGGCCTTCCAGAAAATTGCTGCGGTGGGTAACTTGAGTGCCTCTTTGATCGCTGGTGATATTCAGGTGGCGTTATTGACAACGGTATTTGGTTTGATCGTTGCCATTATCCTTCAGATTTTCTATAACTATATCATTGCTAAAATCGATAGTATCGTAAACGATATGGAAGATTCTTCCATTGCCTTGATTGATATGTTGGCAGCTCACAAAAAGTAATTACGAATTAAAAACTATCGAGAATCATGAATAAGATAATTAAAATAATACTCATAGTCATCGGGTTGATAGCAGCCGTTCTTTGGTTCTCTTTGCCATCAGCTGATGATCCAGATGCCATCAACAGTGGTGCCATGAACTTCATGTTCGTGATCATGTACATCTTGTTGGCCATTGCGGTTGTGGCTGCATTGTTTTTTGGGCTCACCAAACTGTTCACCACACCCGGAAGTATTAAGAAGGCCCTTTTTGGCCTTGGTGGATTGGCCATTATAGTTGCTATATCCTATGGACTTTCCTCAACAGAGGAGGCAGAGGCCGTAGTTAAGGTTTTTGAGGACAAAACCTCCTCAGATCTTAGAACAACTGTAGGTACTGTAAAAAACATAGGAATGGGATTGAACGTTTTCTTCATCCTTACGGTCATTGCCGTGCTTCTTATGGTTTTGCCAGGTTTGAAGAAAATGTTTGTTAAGTAAAAAAGTTGAATTATGCCTAGAAGAAAAGGAGCTCCGGAAGTAAATGCCGGTTCCATGGCGGACATTGCGTTCTTGCTGCTTATCTTTTTCTTGGTTACCACAACCATAGAAACTGATGCAGGATTGGACCGTATGTTACCACCCATTGAACCGCCAGAAGAAGACGTAATCATTAAGCAGAAGAACATTTTTACGGTCAACATCAATAGGAATGGACAATTGCTTGTAGAAGATAATCTAATGGACCTCAAGAATTTGAGGGAAGCTGCTGTGTCATTTCTTGAGAACAATGCAGATGGATCGTGCAACTATTGCAAAGGAAAAAAGAATCCAGAGTCTTCGGATAATCCTTCAAAGGCCATTATTTCTTTGAAGAACGATAGGGAAACCAAGTACAGTACCTACATTACCGTTCAGAACGAATTGGTAGGTGCCTATAACGACCTTCGTAATCGTGAAGCCCAAAGACTATATGGTAGGGATTTTACAAAAATGGAAGCAGAGTACTTGAACCCAGAAACACCTTCATCGGTAAGGGACGATCTAAAAGATAAGGTGAAGCGTATTCAAGATATGTTTCCCCAAAAGCTCTCAGAGGCTGAAACAACAACCAATTAAAACTAAAATTTAGTATGGCTAAGTTTACAAAAAAGAAGGATGGTGATTTGCCAGCGGTATCTACAGCTTCGCTGCCGGATATTGTATTTATGTTGCTGTTCTTTTTTATGACAGTGACCACTATGAAAGATAGTTCGTTGTTGGTTGAAAACACACTTCCCAATGCAAGTGAAATTAAGAAATTGGAGAAGAAAGATCGTGTAATCTATATCTATGTTGGAAAACCAACCCAAGAATACCAAAAGGTGTTCGGGACAGAACCAAGGATTCAGTTGAACGATAAGTTTGCCAGTGTGGACGAAGTAGGTTCATACATTTTGGCTGAGCGAGCAAAAAAACCTCAAGAACTTCAAAACGTATTGACTACTGCACTTAAGGTTGATAAGAATGCCAGTATGGGTTTAATTACCGATATTAAGCAACAACTAAGGGAAGTAAACGCCTTAAAGGTCAACTATACGACCTATGAAGGGGATGCTTTTAACAATCTACAGTAGGCAATAGCTTAGATTTAGTGGGAAACGCTCCAAATAGTACTATTTGGGGCGTTTTTTGTTTAATAAAATAGATGTTATATAGCGTGGAACGGTACTTGGTTATTCTTCTTTTTATACTGTTTTCAACACAAATCAGAGCCCAATCTGATAGCTTGAAACTAGAAGGGGAGCAGTTTTCCAAATATCTCGAAGACCAATTCTATATTGGTTTTGGGTATAATTTGTTACTGAATAAACCTTCAGAGGCCGTTCAACGAAATTTGTCCTATAATCTACAGGCAGGCTTTATCAAGGATATTCCCTTGAATGCCAGAAGAAACTTTGGTGTGGGGCTTGGCTTGGGCTATGCGGTCAACTCCTATTACAGCAGTATTGTTGCTGCCGAGACCGGTGACGATATTACTTACGAGGTACGCAGCACATCAGAATTCAACAGGAGTAAATTCGAAACCCATTCCCTTGAAGTTCCCCTTGAACTTAGATGGAGAACCTCCACTGCCGAAGAATACAGGTTTTGGAGAATTTATGCCGGAGCCAAATTAGGCTATGTCTTTTCAGGAAGATCACGTACTGTGACCGATAACGGGAACATGGTGTTCTCAAATACCGATATTCAAAAATTTCAGTACGGCCTTATCCTCAGCTTTGGCTATAATACCTGGAACGTACATGCCTATTATAGTCTAAATCCGCTATTAAAAGAAGGTGCCGCAATACAGACAGGAGAAACTTTTGATCTGAATGTCCTACGTATCGGCGTAATCTTTTATATCCTATAACCAATACTTCAAAATAATCAATTGGGAGCAGCACCCAATAAGGAACCCGATGAATAATTCGGACTTGCTGTGGGCTTTAAGGTACAATCTTGATGTTGTTACCAAACCTGTAAAAAGGGTAAAGATGCTTATGGCGAGCGTAATGTTGACCTCAAAATGAATGCTGAGCCCGATCATAAACATTAAAATACTGCCCATGCCCAATAGGTGCATACTGGTCTTGAATTTTAGGAAAAGGAGAATAAGTGCGGTAGCAGTGGCCGTTAAAAGCCCTGTAAAAAAGTAAAACAGCTCGTTTACGTAATTATTTGGGATGACTTTGTACAATATCATCAAAAATAAAATACAGCTGATGTAAAGGGGATATTTGCGTTCTTCCAAGGTGGGCAAAAAAATGGAATGTATCACCCCAAGGTTCTTCAAGATCAGAAAAAAGATAATGGGGATGATCACGGTCAAAATAAAAATGGGCAGAATATTGCCACTTTGCATCTCAAGGGTGCTATAAGGGGCCACTATAAAATAGAGGATGGTGCCTCCAATGGGAATGAACAAGGGGTGGAAGAGGTAAGATACAATGTTGAAGAAATGGCGCATTAGATCTCCTTTCTTAGCCTGGCCACAGGAATTCCCAATTGCTCCCTGTACTTGGCCACGGTTCTCCGGGCTATGGGGTAGCCGCGTTCCTTGAGAATTTTTGCCAGCCTATCATCCGTCAAAGGTTTTCGCTTTTCTTCGTCCTTAATTACTGTTTCCAATATTTTCTTGATCTCCTTTGTGGATACATCCTCACCTTGCTCATTTTTCATGGATTCTGAAAAGTAGTCTTTTATGAGTTTTGTGCCATAAGGAGTGTCCACATATTTGCTGTTGGCCACCCGCGATACGGTGGAGACATCCATATCAATTTTGTCGGCAATATCCTTTAAGATCATGGGGCGTAATTTTCGCTCATCCCCGGTCATAAAGTACTCCCGCTGATAGTTCATAATGGTGTTCATGGTAATGAACAGTGTCTGTTGGCGCTGTTTTATGGCATCAATGAACCATTTGGCGGCATCCAGTTTTTGTTTGATAAAGAGAACGGTGTCCTTTTGCGATTTGGACTTTTCCTTGGCATTTTTGTACCCCTCCAGCATATTGCTGTATTCCTTTGAAATATGCAGTTCAGGGGCATTTCTCCCATTTAGGGTGAGTTCGAGCTCCCCATCTACAATTTTAATGGAAAAATCAGGGACAATATGCTCAACGATTCGGTTATTGCCCGAATAGGAACCCCCGGGTTTGGGATTCAGTTTTTCTATTTCTGAAATGGCCTCCTTAAGCTCCTCTTCACTAATATGGTGCTTTTGGATTAGCTTGGTATAGTGCTTTTTGGTGAACTGATCAAAAGACTTCTCCAAAATGTTTATGGCCAGCTCAACGGCAGGTTTCCGTTCCTTCCTTTTTAATTGGATGATCAAACATTCATCCAATGATCTCGCACCGACACCGGGAGGATCCAACTCTTGGACCACCTTGAGCACAGATTCAATCTTTTCCTCCTCAACATAGATGTTTTGGGTAAAGGCCAAATCGTCCATAATATCCGAAATGGGTCTTCGGATGTAGCCGCTTTCATCCACACTACCCACCAAAAACTCGGCAATGGCCCATTGCTCATCATCCAGATACACTGTGTTGAGTTGGTTGATCAAATATTGGTTAAAGGATATTCCGGCAGCGTATGGAATGCTCTTTTCATCATCATCAGGACTGTAGTTGTTGGTCTGGGTCCTATAATCAGGGACTTCGTCATCACTCAGATAATCATCAATATTGATATCCTCTGCCGAAATGGTCTCATTGTCCACAGAATCATCAAAGGTATCCTCATAGGAATCCTCCATGGTCTCGCTTTCCGCCTTTCCACTTTCCAGTGCAGGGTTGTCTTCCAACTCCTGCTTCAGTCGCTGTTCAAAAGCCTGCGTGGGCAATTGAATGAGCTTCATGAGCTGGATCTGCTGTGGAGACAGTTTTTGTGAAAGCTTAAACTGTAGATGTTGTTTCAGCATACAGATCGATTTACAACCGTCCTTCTTATAAATGTAAGAATTCCAATTAAAACTCCGCGTTTTGCGGCGTCCTGGGGTAAGGGATTACGTCCCTAATATTGCCCATACCGGTGGCAAACTGGACCATTCGCTCAAAGCCAAGTCCAAACCCACTATGGACCGCGGTACCGAACCGTCTTAGGTCCAAGTACCACCAGAGCTCTTTTTCATCAATGTCCAGCTCCTTTATTTTTTGCTGAAGCACATCCAAACGTTCCTCACGCTGGGAGCCTCCCACAATCTCACCAATGCCCGGGAAGAGGACATCCATGGCGCGCACCGTTTTTCCATCCTCGTTCAAGCGCATGTAAAATGCCTTGATATTGGCCGGATAATCAAATAGGATTACAGGACATTTAAAGTGTTTTTCCACCAAAAAGCGTTCGTGCTCGCTCTGCAGGTCGGCACCCCATTCATTGATAAGGTACTGGAATTTTTTCTTTTTGTTGGGTTTGCTGTTCCGTAAAATATCGATGGCCTCGGTATACGAAACCCGCTTAAAATTGTTCTCAACGACAAACCTTAACTTGTCGGTCAGGCTCATTTCCGAACGCTCATTTTGGGGTTTGGTTTTTTCCTCATCCAAAAGGCGTTTTTCCAAAAATTCAAGATCATCTGTGCAGTTGTCCAACACATATCGAATGATCCATTTAATAAAATCTTCAGCCAGATCCATGTTGGCATCCAGATCATAAAAGGCCATTTCGGGCTCGATCATCCAAAATTCGGCCAAGTGCCGTGATGTGTTGGAGTTCTCTGCTCGAAACGTGGGGCCAAAGGTGTACACTTTGCCCAAGCCCATGGCATAGGTCTCGGCCTCCAACTGACCGGAAACGGTAAGGTTGGTCTCCTTGCCAAAGAAATCTTCGGAATAATCCACGTTGCCCTGTTCATCAACTGGAGGATTTTTATCATCCAATGTGGTCACCCTGAACATCTCACCAGCACCTTCGGCATCGGAACCCGTGATGATAGGGGCATGCATATAATAAAATCCATTTTGCTGAAAGTAACTGTGAATGGCAAAGGACAATGCGGAACGCACGCGCATTACCGCTGAAAATGTATTTGTGCGAACCCGTAAATGGGCCTTTTCGCGCAAAAATTCCAAGGAGTGCTTTTTGGGCTGAATGGGATAAGTTTCCGGGTCAGCGGTACCGTGCACAAAGATATCCGAAGTCTGGATCTCCACGCTTTGTCCCTTTCCTTGACTTTCTTCGAGGGTGCCGGATATTTTTAGGGCGGCGCCAGTGGTGATTTGTTTCAGAACGGTGTCATCCAAATTCTCAAAATCCACAACGCACTGTATGTTATGTATGGTTGAACCGTCGTTCAAGGCTATAAATCGGTTGCTCCTAAATGTTTTTACCCATCCATTTACTTCAACAGGTTCTCCTAAGGGCTGCTTTTCCAGCAATTCTTTTATGGAATAAGATTTCATTGTCAAGCTATCGTAATTTAGGCGGTAAAGATAGGTTTTTGATAAAAAACGAGAGCAATGGAATCACCATATTTATGGTAGTTTCACGGATTATTTGTCCTTGATATTGACCTCTTCTTTTGGCAAAATATCGATTTGCGGTTTTTTGAGTACCTGTTTATTGGCGATGCTTCTTTCCAACGAGAGGAGTAGGGAAGGCAATAAAATAAGATTGGAGAGCATGGCAAAGAGCAAAGTGGCCGATACCAATCCCCCCAAAGCCTTGGTGCCACCAAAACTGGAGATGATAAAGACCGAGAATCCAAAGAAAAGCACAATGGAGGTGTAGAACATACTCACTCCGGTCTCTCGTAAAGCGGCATATACAGAACGTTTAATGTGCCATTTATGGGTGGCCAGTTCCTGTCGGTATTTTGCTAAAAAGTGGATGGTGTCGTCCACCGAAATACCAAAGGCAATACTAAATACCAAAATGGTGGATGGCTTTATGGGCACGCCCAAGTACCCCATTACACCGGCTGTAATCACCAATGGGAGCAAGTTGGGGACCAATGAGATGATGACCATTCGGAACGAGCGGAACAAATAGGCCATAAAAAGGGAAATCAATCCAATGGCCAAAGCCAGGGAGAGCAGTAAATTTTTGACCAAATATTTGGTGCCTTTTAAAAACAACAAGGCCTTTCCGGTCATAAAAACCTTGAACCGTTCCGAAGGAAAAAACTTGTCGATGGCCTGTTGCACGTCTTTTTCAATTTCTTCCATGCGGTCTATTTTCACATCGCGCATATAGGTGGTCAAACGGGCAGTTTGCCCCGTGCTGTCCACAAAACTTTTTAGAAGATCACCATCACTGGATGACTTTCGGGCCACATCCATGATAAATGTGTTCTCTTGTGATGTGGGGAGTTGATAGTATTTTGGAATGCCGTTGTAAAAGGCCTGTTTGGAATATTTGATCAAATCCACAACGGATAACGGCCTAGAAAGCTCTGGGATTTCATCGATGACGGTTCCCAACTGATCCATTCGTTTTAGGGTGGCGGGTTTAATGACCCCGTTTTTTCGTTCGGTATCCACCACGATTTCCATGGGCATAATGCCGTCAAACTCTTGTTCAAAAAAGCGGATATCCTTAAAAAAATGGGTGTTTTTGGGAAGATCTTCAATCCGGCTCCCCGTAATTTTAATCTGGTAAATGCCAATAATGCTCAACACCAGTACTGCAACGGTAACGATATAAACGGCTATCCTATGATTTCGGACAATATTTTCCATCCTACTCACAAAAAAGTCGATCCACTTTTTGTTGAGGTGTTTTAAGTGCTTGGTTTTGGGAAGCGGCATAAAACTATAGATGATGGGAATGATCAATAGGGAAAGAACAAAAATCCCCACAATGTTGATGGAGGCCACAATACCAAATTCTTTGAGCAGGTCACTGTCCAAAATAATAAAGGTGGCAAATCCAGAGGCCGTGGTGATATTGGTCATCAAGGTGGCGTTCCCAATCTTGGAGATGACCCGTTGCAGTGAAAGGGCCTGATTGCCGTGTTTATTGACTTCTTGCTGATACTTATTGATGAGAAAAATGCAATTGGGAATTCCAATAACAATGATCAGTGGAGGAATAAGAGCAGTTAGAATGGTTATTTCATACTGCAACAACCCCAAGAAACCGAAGGCCCACATCACTCCAATGATCACTACACACATGGAAATGAAGGTGGCCCTGAAACTTCTAAAGAAAAAGAAGAAGATCAAGGAGGTGACCACTAGGGCGGCCACGATAAAAATTCCAATTTCATCCACAATGGATTTGGTGTTCCAGGTTCGGATGTAGGGCATTCCAGAGACATGGACATCCAACTGCGTTTCTTCCTCAAAACCTTCAACCAGATCACCAAGGTCGTTAAGGATAAACTGATTGCGAACTTCGGTGTTCATAATGTCCTTATCCAAATAGGCAATGGTCTGTATGGTACCGCTTTTTGGATTGTAGACCAAGTTGTCATAAAAAGGGAGCTCGTTGAACAGATGGTTTATGAGTGTATCCACCTCTTTTTTGGTCTTCGGGGGATCTTTGATGAAAGGCTCCATGACAAAAGCTTGCTCCTCATTGTCCTTGACCAAAACCCGAAGATTGTCCGTGGATACCACAAAATCAATTTCGGGAAAGGCTTCCAATTGCTTGCTCAGCTTGTTCCAACGGTTAAAGTTTGTGGGCGTGAACAGTGCCGAATCGCGAATGGCGATCACAATGGCATTGCCCTCTTCTCCAAATACTCTGGTAAAGGCATTGTATTCAATGGAGGCAGGATGGTCGTCAGGAAGGATGTTGGCCTCGGTATTGGAAAATTGCATGTTTTTCCACTGTAAGGCCAAAAAAACAGTGAACCCGGCAATGGCAATAAGAATCAGAATCCTATTGCGGAGAATAATACGTGCGACCTTTGGCCAAAATCCTTTAGTGAGCTTTGCTACCATTTGGGTTTTGTTGGGCGCAAAGGTAGAAAATGATCGGCTGTGTTCCTAGGAAACGCAACAATCAATATGGGGTTTTATACCTTCATGATTTCCGCTTCCTTATTGGCCAGGATGGAATCTATTTTTTTGCTGTATGAATCGGTGAGCTCCTGTACATCCACTTCGGCATTGCTCAACAAATCTTCGGAAATATCCAAAGCCTTGAGTTCTTTGTTGGCATCCTGTCGTGCACTTCGAACACTTAC
Source organism: Allomuricauda sp. CP2A (assembly GCF_001683915.1). GTDB lineage: Bacteria > Bacteroidota > Bacteroidia > Flavobacteriales > Flavobacteriaceae > Flagellimonas. The sequence continues at coordinate 9,404 of NZ_LXTT01000165.1, forward strand.
TTTGGCATCTTCGGCTTCAGCTTTGGCCTGTTTTACCAATTGTATTCTACGCTCCTCGGTCAATGGTGGCACATTGATGATAACCATTTCACCATTGTTCATGGGGTTGAAGCCCAAATTGGCGTTCATAATGGCCGTTTCAATTTCGCCCAGAAGACTTTTCTCCCAAGGCTGCACGGAGATGGTCCTTGCATCTGGGGTATTAATGTTGGACACTTGTGAAAGGGGGGTCTGGGAACCGTAATACTCTACCATTACCGTGGAAAGCATCATTGGACTTGCTTTACCGGCACGGATTTTTACCAAAGCTGTTTCCAAGTGGGAAATGCTCGCATCCATACTTTCTTTAGTGCTGTCCAAAATAAATTTAACCTCTTCGTCCATATGTTTAAATTTTAATATCCAAAATCAAAGCCTGTGCCAATCTAAATATTGACCACTGTTCCGATATTTTCACCGGAAATTATTTTCATAAGATTGCCGCGTGTGTTCATATCAAAAACAACAATGGGCAGTTCGTTTTCCTGACTTAGGGTAAAGGCCGTGGTGTCCATGACCTTAAGCCCTTTTGAAAGTACCTCTTTAAAGGAGAGGGAATCAAATTTGGTCGCATTTTTGTCCTTTTCTGGATCGGAGGTATAGATTCCATCGACCCTAGTGCCTTTTAGGATGACATCTGCACCAATTTCAATAGCTCGCAAAACTGCGGCTGAATCCGTGGTAAAATATGGGTTTCCGGTACCCCCTCCAAAAATCACGACTCTTCCTTTCTCTAGGTGACGGACAGCCCTTCTTCGGATAAAAGGCTCAGCCACTTCGTTGATTTTGATGGCAGATTGCAGTCGGGTCTCTACACCTAGATGCTCCAAGGCACTTTGTAGTGCCAAACCATTGATTACGGTGGCCAACATACCCATGTGGTCTCCCTGTACTCGATCCATTCCCTGACTGCTTCCGGAAAGTCCCCTAAAAATATTGCCGCCTCCAATTACAATGGCCACTTCAACTCCTTTTTCCACTACAGATTTAATGTCTTCGGCATATTCCGCCAATCGTTTGGCATCAATGCCATATTGCTGTTCGCCCATTAGGGCTTCACCACTAAGTTTTAACAGGATTCTTTTGTATTGCATTAAAGGCTTCTTGAAGTTCGGACAAAAATAATCAAAATTATTTATGGGAAATGAAGAACATGTAGGTTGATTGCTTTTGAACAGCGCACAAAAAAACCGCTCCTTTTTTGGAGCGGTTTTTTTGATTTTGTGTTATGGGGGCAATTAGCCCAAAGCTACCCTTGAAAAACCGGTAACGGTCAAATCGGCATTCACGGATTTAACGTATTGGGCAACGCTCTGCTTACTGTCCTTGATGAAATCTTGGTTCACCAAAGTGTTGTCCTTGAAGAAACGCTTCAATTTACCTTTGGCAATGTTGTCCAACATTTCCTCAGGTTTTCCTTCTTGACGCAATTGGTCTTTTGCGATTTCAATCTCTTTGTCGATGACAGATTGATCAACACCTTCTTCATTCAAGGCAACCGGGTTCATTGCGGCAGCTTGCATGGCAACGTCCTTGGCTGCTTCGGCGGCACCGTCCACATTGGCAGACAATCCGACCAAAGTAGCAATCTTGTTACCCGCATGAATGTATGATCCAACAAAGGGAGCACTCAATTTCTCAAAGCTACCAATCTCTATTTTTTCACCGATGACACCGGTTTGCTCGGTCAATTTATCGGCAACGGTCATGCCATTGAAAGAAGCGGCAAGAAAATCATCCTTGCTATCAAATCCAAGGGCCAAATCTGCCAAATCAGTAGCCAATTTCACAAAGGTCTCATTCTTAGCTACAAAGTCGGTCTCACAGTTCAATGAAATGATGACACCTGTTGTGCTGTCTGAATTCACTTTTGCAATGGCAGCACCTTCTGAGGAATCCCTATCAGCTCTCTTGGCAGCTACTTTTTGTCCTTTTTTTCTAAGGATTTCTATTGCTTTATCAAAATCACCATCAGCTTCAACCAAAGCTTTTTTGCAATCCATCATTCCAGCTCCGGTGGTCTTTCTTAATTTATTTACTTCTGCGGCGGTAATCTTTGCCATTTTTTCTTTTTTTAAAATTTATGTAAAGTAAAACACTATTAAAGTGTTTTGTTTTAGGACAATGTTAAATCAATCTTAGGCTTCAACCCCACCTTTGGCGTTGTCTTGCCATTCTTTTAATTCATCCCACTTGCCATCAGCAGCCATTTTTGCCTGTTTTGGCCAAGAAGTTGGGTCTAAATGGGCCAAATTGGAACTGGCCTCGGTCAAGATTTCCTTGATTTTCTCAGGGTCCGCTTTTGCCAATTCAGCGTAAGTTCCAATGCCGCTGTTCACAATAGCTTCGGCGGCCTTAGGACCAATGCCCTCAACTTTGGTCAGGTCGTCTGCTTTGGCAGCTTCCTCTTTTTTTGCAGGCTCAGCAGGTTTTTCTGCTTTTTCCTCTTTCTTTTCTACAGCTTTCTCTTCCTTCTTTGCTTCAGTTTTCTCTTCTTTTTTAGGAGCGGGCTTAGCTTTTTTCGTTGCTTTTTTCTCAACTACTTCATCCTCCTCAGAGTCATCGGCAACAACTTTTTTTGCAACTACTTCATCCTCTTCTTCCTCCTTGTCGTTCTGTTTGTCGTTTTTTCGCTCGGCCAAACCTTCGGCAACAGCATTGGTGACTTCAGTCAAGATGGCTTCGATGGATTTACCGGCGTCATCATTGGCGGGAATCACAAAATCAATGGGCCTTGGGTCTGAATTGGTATCGACCATGGCAAAAATTGGAATGTTCAATTTTTGGGCTTCTTTTACCGCGATGTGCTCACGCATGGTGTCCACAATAAAGATGGCACCGGGCAAGCGGGTCATATCGGCGATAGACCCCAAGTTTTTGTCCAATTTTGCACGCAAACGGTCAACTTGCAACCGTTCCTTTTTGGAAAGTGTGTTGAACGTACCGTCTTTTTTCATACGGTCAATAGCGGCCATTTTCTTAACTGCCTTACGGATAGTGACAAAGTTGGTCAACATACCACCAGGCCATCTTTCGGTGATGTACGGCATGTTTACCTTGGATACTTTGTCTGCAACAATATCCTTGGCTTGTTTTTTTGTGGCTACAAAAAGGATTTTTCTTCCAGAGGCAGCGATTTTTTTGAGGGCTTCATTGGCTTCCTCAAGTTTTGCTACCGTTTTGTAAAGGTTGATTACGTGGATACCGTTACGCTCCATGTAGATGTAGGGCGCCATGTTGGGGTTCCACTTTCGTGTTAGGTGTCCAAAATGTACACCTGCTTCCAGTAAGTCTTTTACTTCAATTTTACTTGCCATTTTTTGTAATTAGTTTACGTTCCGTTGGAGTAGCAATGGATTGGTGGTCGCATAAGCTCGCCCTATCCATTTAGATGCTAAACTAAATTCCAAAAAGTCGATTTTTTTCCTTTTTGGAACAACGACAACTTGGTTAAAAATTTAACCCTGAAACAGTATTTTTCAGGGTTTTCAATGAACTTTTATATACAAAGGTGCCAAAGACACCGAAATATTAACGTTTGGAGAACTGGAATTTCTTACGGGCTTTCTTCTGACCGAATTTCTTTCTTTCCACCATTCTTGGATCCCTGGTCAATAGACCTTCTGGTTTAAGAACAGCCCTGTTCTCAGCATCAATTTCGCACATTGCCCTGGACAATGCCAAGCGAATGGCTTCTGCCTGACCAGTGATTCCACCTCCATAAACATTTACCTTCACATCGTAGGTGTCCTCAGTCTCGGTCAAGGTAAAAGGTTGTTTTACCTTATATTGCAATGTACCAGTGGTAAAGTACTCATTCAAGTCTCTTTTGTTGATGGTGATGTTCCCTTTTCCTTCGGAAACATATACCCTTGCCACGGCAGTTTTTCTTCTACCTATCTTATGAACCACTTCCATTTATTTGTAGTCGTTTAAGTTTATTGCTTTTGGTTTTTGTGCTTCTTGACCGTGTTCAGCACCGGCATATACCTTAAGGTTCCTAAAAAGGTCTGCACCCAATTTGTTCTTGGGCAACATCCCTTTGATGGAGGTTTCAATAATACGCTCTGGATGCTTCGCCAAAACCTCTTTGGCAGTAGCAGAACGCTGTCCGCCTGGATACCCTGTGTATCGGATATATTCCTTATCGTCCCATTTATTGCCGGATAGATTTATTTTTTCGGCATTAATGACCACTACATTGTCACCACAATCTACGTGGGGAGTAAAATTGGCCTTGTGTTTTCCTCTAAGCAACTTAGCTACTTTAGACGCCAATCTTCCCAAGGTCTGTCCTTCAGCATCAACCAATAACCACTGCTTGTCAACGGTAGCTTTATTGGCGGAAATAGTCTTATAACTTAATGTGTCCACTTCTCTAAAAATATTGATTTAATAACCTATCCCGATAAACGGGCTGCAAATGTACAATTATTAGATTGAATTACAAATGGTTGATTGGGAATATTTTTTCTCTTTTTTCATTTCTGGTTTGAGGAGTTCAAATTAAGAGGTCAACCTTTGGTTCTTCTGTTAAAAAAAGCTTAAAAAAGTCTGTAAATGTAACAGTTTAAATTTTTGCAGGTCTATCAGTTACATCAATCAAATCAACACAAACCAGTGAAGCAACTCTGCCTTTTCCTCATCTGTATCTTTTTTTCTCTTTTAGCGAAGGCCCAGGATTCCACCAACGTAGTGCCCAAAAAAATATACATGACCCAGTCCTTGGGTTCCGAAACGGCCCCTGTTATTGATGGGCTTTTGAATGATTCCGCTTGGGATTTGGTAGACTGGGGTGATGATTTCATTGAACAACGCCCTGATGAAAATACACCGCCCGCCCAGCAATCGGCTTTTAAAATACTGTATGATGAAAAATCACTTTATGTAGGGATGCGATGTTTTGATACCGAACCGGAGAAAATTGTAAAACGCTTGTCCAGACGTGATGGCTTTGACGGAGATTGGATAGGCATCTTCATAGACAGTTATCACGATAAGCGTACATCATTTGGGTTCATTGTCACCGCAGCTGGGGTTAAGGGCGATGTGCTGGGTTCCAATAATGGGAATAATGAGGATGACAGTTGGAATCCCATTTGGTATGTGAAGACCCATACCGATGACGAAGGTTGGACCGCTGAAATGCGAATACCCCTCAGCCAGATTAAATTTGGACGCGCGGAAGACCAAGTTTGGGGCCTGCAAATCATGAGGCGCTATTTTAGAAATGAGGAACGCTCGGTTTGGCAACGCCTTCCTCGTGATGTGGCCGGATGGACCAGTGAATTTGGGGAGTTGCACGGACTCAAGAATATTGAGCCGCAAAAACAATTGGAAATACAACCTTATACCGTGGCCAAGACCGAAACTTTTGAGCCAGAGGAGGGAAACCCTTTTGAAGATGGCAATGACAGTAATATTACCGTAGGATTGGATGCCAAAATTGGAATTACCAATGATCTTACCTTGGACTTGACCGTTAACCCCGATTTTGGACAGGTGGATGCAGACCCTTCTGCCATTGCGTTGGATGGATTTCAGATTTTCTTTCAGGAGCGACGTCCATTTTTTGTGGAGAACAAGAACATTTTCGATTTCAATGTGTCGCAATCCGAAGCAGGGAATACCTTCGGTTCGGACAATATTTTTTATTCAAGGCGAATTGGAAGGAGCCCGCAGGGGTACCCCGATACCGATGATGGTGAATTTGTGGACCAACCGGACAATACACCCATCATTGGTGCGGCCAAGTTCAGCGGAAAGACTAAAAACGGCTGGGCCATTGGCGTATTGGAAAGTGTAACGGCCCAACGGACGGCCACCATCGTCTCGGATAACGGAGAGCCCCGAAAAGAGATGGTGGAACCGTTGACCAATTATTTTGTGGGAAGGTTGCAGAAAGATTTCAATGACCGAAATTCATATGTCGGTGGAATTTTCACGGCCACCAATAGGGAGCAACTGCCCCAAGAATTGAATTTCCTCCACAAGTCGGCCTTTACAGGTGGGGTGGATTTTAAACACCAATGGAACAACAGGGACTGGTATTTGGAAGGAAATGTCACCTTCAGTCATGTGCAGGGCAGTGAAGAGGCCATCAAAAATACCCAAGAATCCATTACCCATTTGTTCCAGCGCGTGGATGCCGATTATCTGGAGTTGGATTCCACCAGAACCGCTTTAACGGGTACCGGGGGCAATCTTCAAATTGGGAAACTTGGAAATGGTAATTTTCGATTTGAAAGTGGTGCAACCTGGCGTTCCCCCGAGCTTGAACTCAACGACATTGGGTTTCAACGACAATCCGATGACATTCGGCATTACACATGGATAGGATACCAAACCCTAAAACCCGATAATACTTTTCGGCAAGTGGGCATTAATTACAACCATTGGACGGCATGGGATTTCGGGGGCAATCACAACTATATGCAGTTCAACACCAATAGCTGGCAAAACTGGAAAGGAAATTGGTTTACCAATATTGGATTCAATTATGCTCCGATTGAGTACTCTAACTTTGCCTTGCGAGGCGGACCTAGATTGAGACTATCCCCTTGGGTAAGCTTTTGGAACAATACGGAAACGGATAATCGGAAAAAAATCCGTTTTTCCTTTTTCCATAACGGCAGAAAAGCCTTGGACAACTCCTATAAGTCCTATTATATGGAAGGGGGCGTAACCTATCAGCCCATAAATGCCCTTCGGGTTTCGGTATTTCCTTCACTGAACATCAACCATGATAAACTTCAGTTCATTGATAATTTTGATGATGTCAATGGTTCACCACGATATCTGAACGGGGAGATTGACCAGCGTACCTTGAGCATGTCGGTTCGTTTAAATTATACCATAAATCCCAATTTAACCATTCAGTATTGGGGCCAGCCTTTTATTTCAAGGGGGCGCTATTCCAATTTTAAGCACATCACCAACCCTACGGAAAAGCGATTTGAAGATAGGTTTATGGCCTACGGCGCCGATCAAGTTTCATTGGCCGATGGAGTGTTCGCTGTGGACGAGGACATGAACGGCACGGAAGACTTTAGTTTTGATGATCCGGATTTCTCCTTTGTGCAATTTCGGTCCAATCTGGTGATTCGGTGGGAGTACATCCCCGGTTCGGAGATATTTCTGGTGTGGTCCCAAGATGTGTCCCGGGATGGCGACCCATCCAACGGACTCTTGCCCAGTTTGGGAGATAATATTTTTGGACAAAAACCCCAGAACATTTTTCTGTTGAAGGCCACGTATCGGTTTGTACTGTGAAATTCGGGTAGTAAAAATACTACGTCGTTTTTTTGAACGTTTTGGAGGTGTATCACTAAAACAAACCTCATGAAAAAGAATTTTTTTACACTCTTATTGGCAGCTATCCTTATTTCCTCTTGTTCTTCTGATGATGGAGATGGTTCTGTCAGTGCATCCATAGTGGGTACCTGGGATGCCGTTGAGTTTAATATGGCTGCTGGGGTCGACCTTAATGAAGATGGCACGGCTTCTGAAAACTTGTTGGATGAATTGGATTGTTTTGCCTCTACCGTAACTTTTACGGCTGACGGCGGATATTCCACGGCAACCACTGGAATATATTTTGAAGCTAATGAGGATAGTTTTTCCATCACATGTGACGGTGTGGAAACCACCTCTGGCACCTATGCGTTGAATGGCAACACCTTGACTACAAACGACGAGGATGGCGAAGTGGAAGCCACGGTAACCGTAACCCAAGATAGGTTGATCGTTGAAGGAGATGATGAAGATTTTGGTGAGGTAACCCTGATTTTCGAAAGAAGATAGTCAAGTTAAGGCATTAGCCTACGCAATGCTTTTATAAGGGCCTCATTCGCCTCTTGATTACCTACCGTAATGCGCACCTTTCCAGGAGCACCAAATTGGGAAACCGGCCGTACCATGATGCCTTCTTCCATCATTTTGTCCGTGAATTCCATTTCGGGTAAGGGTGGGTCAATGATAAAAAAGTTGGCCTGACTTGGCCAATAGCGGATTCCCAATTCATCAAATGCTTTGGCGAGGTATTTCCTGCCTTCCAAAACGGTTTTTACGGTTTCGGCAATAAAATCTGTGTCGTTCAAGGCACCAATGGCAGCTTCAATGGAAGTCAGCGGAAGCAAAAAGGGCTTTTGAATCAAGCGGATGTAATTTGCAATCGTTTCCGTGGTGTAGCCATACCCGATGCGTTGTCCAGCCAAACCGTAGGTTTTGGAAAAACTGTTGAGGCCGATCACATTATGTCCTTCCAACACATAGGGTAGGGCGGTGACATAATCATCGGCATCGGCAAAATGGCGGTAGACCTCATCCAAGACCACCACTATATTTTTTGGTATTCGATTTAAAAAATCATCCAAAACCGGTTTTGGAATATACGTGCCCGTGGGATTGTTGGGACTGGTCAAAAAGATGATTTTGGTCCGCTCCGTAATGGCATTTAAGATGCCTTCCACATCCAAATCATAGTTGGGTTGGAGGAGGGGAACATCAATTTGTTCGGCACCATACCAACGGGAAAAAACCGAATAGGGCAAAAAACAAGGATTGGAATAGATGACCTCATCCCCTTCGTTAATAAAGGCCCGCAGAATCATATCAATAACTTCCGAGCCGCTATTGCCACAGATAAACTGGTTGGCGGTCAACTGTCCATCAAAATCTTGGACCAAGGCTTCCCGCAACCGCATATCCGTTTGATCGGGATAAAGGTCGATTTTACCAATGGCAGCCTTCATAGCTTTCACGGCTTTGGGCGAAGCCCCCAATGGATTCTCATTGGAGGAGAGCTTATAGATTTTTTTATCCGAAGGAGGGATGTTTTTACCACCTTTATATACCTCTTTGGGCATCAAATGGGGTTTGAAAATGGATTGGATATCTTTTTTCATTTAACTTCAGGTTAAGAATTTTATCAAATCCCTTCCTCCGTATAGCACTCGCACTATACGCACATATCCACTCATCTTGCGATAGAATATGATATGGGAGATATAAGGAAAACTAAACAGCCCATCCTTAATTTCTTTTCTTTCCTTCCCGATATGAGGGTTAGTGGCAATTGCATTGAAATGATTGTTCAGGCCAATTAAGTATTCAATGGCTTGAGAGGTGCCAAACTGGTGTTCGCCGTATTCGAAAATATCTTCAATGTCATTGTCCGCTTCTTGTGATAGAACGTAACCATTTATCATGCATTTTTCTTTGAGGCAATGATATCTTCCATTGTTCTGGCACTGTCCGGCCCGTTCCAGCCCTTTTCTATTTCCTTTCTAAGGTCATCAATGACTTTATCCCTGTAAATTTTGTGCAAACGTAAGGCGTCTCGAATAACCTCGCTATTGTTTTGATATTCCCCGGTCGCGACTTGTTGGGCGATGTATTCTTCCTGTTTTTTTGTGAAACTTATGTTCATTTCAAATTCATCATTAATTCATCAAAAATACAAAATGTGTCTATATTTAGCAAATATGGACATGCAATGAAATCACAATTTCAATGTCATAAACTCTCCCCATATAGCAACAAAGCCATCGCTTTTATGGTGTCACCCTCTTCCAAAAGCTGTTTCGCCAAGGTGTGCAATTCGGTCTTGGAAGCGTTTTGCAGACCTTCCTTTTCAATAATCACCTTAATTTCCTTTGTAGCAGGTATGCGTTCCAAATTTCCCAATCGACCCAAGTTGTTTCCTGTAAGTACCTCACTCTCCCGAATCCCCTTCGGCAAGGCATCCACCCCAATACCATGGGTGCGGAGGGGTTTTGGGACTTCAAACAGGGCATCTTTTATGGCACGGATATACCAACTCCCACCCATACGGCCTACCAAATCCAATTTTTCCGTATCGAGGATGCCATTGGTAAAATAGTCATCGTTCACATGAATAAGCTCTACTTTCACGATGATCAAATTCCCCGCTCCTGGGGTTTGGGCCAACTCAATGACTTCCATTACGGAGCACTCAAATGAAACCGGAGCTTCGCCCACGCGGGGTGGTTTCACCTTTTCACTGGGGACTTGGGTAAACCCCGCCTTTACAAATTCGTTTATCCCTTTGTCATACGCCGTACTAGAGAGCGACATCTGTTCCACCATGTCATGGTTGACAATGTTGATGACCACTTCGGGTACTTCCACGATATTTTCATGGGTATGTTTTAGGGTATTGTCCCGGCCACTTCGTGAAGGCGAAAAAATCATCACCGGCGGATTGGAACTGAACACATTAAAAAAGCTGAAAGGACTCAGGTTAACGTTCCCTTCCTTGTCCACCGTACTGGCAAAACAGATGGGCCGTGGCGCCACTGCTGTCAATAGAATACTATGAAGTTCGGGTTGGGATACTTGGCTTGGGTCTATGGTTTTGATCATTAAGTTAGTTTTTGTCATTCCTGCGAAGGCAGGAATCTATCTTACTGTTAGCTTAGGTGATTGAGCTAATTCGAATTCACAATGTTAGATTCGGTAGCTTCGACTACGCTCAGCTACCGATTTTAGTTCGCTGGCAATACTTTGGTCGAAACTTCTCCAAATCCAACCCGAATATCGCCATTTTTAGCGTAACCCCGAAGCGTAACCGTATCCCCATCATGAATAAATTTCCGTTCGGTGCCATCTTTCATTTTCACAGGTTTGGTGCCCATCCACGCCAATTCCAGCATGGAGCCATAACTGTTTTCATCCTTTCCTGAAATGGTTCCGGAGGCCATCACATCACCCACATGAATGTTGCAGCCATTGACGGTATGGTGGGCCAGTTGTTGGGCCATGTTCCAGTACATATGTTTGAAATTGCTGTGGCAAACGGTGGTTTCCTCACTTCCGTCTGGGGTGATGGACACTTCCAAATCAATATCGTAATTTTTGTTGCCCGGATATTCCAAATACGGAAGAACCTTTGGTTCTTGTTTGGGACCGGCCACCCGGAAAGGTTCCAAAGCCTCCAAGGTCACAATCCAAGGAGACATGGATGAAGCAAAGTTTTTTGCCAAGAAGGGTCCCAATGGCACATATTCCCATTTTTGAATGTCGCGGGCCGACCAATCATTGAACAAGACCAAACCAAAAATGTAATCCTCAGCTTTGGCAGTGGAAACGGATTCCCCCAAATTGGTGTCCTTTCCACAGACAAATCCCATTTCAAGTTCAAAATCCAAGCGTTGCGTAGGGCCAAAAACGGGAGTATCGGCATCTTTGGGCAAGGTTTGTCCCTTAGGTCGATGGATGGGCTGTCCGCTTACGATAATGGAACTGGCCCTGCCGTGATAGCCGACGGGAATGTGCTTCCAGTTGGGCAAAAGGGCATTTTCCGGATCGCGGAACATTTTGCCAACATTGGTGGCGTGTTCTATGCTCGAATAAAAATCGGTGTAATCCCCAACATGGATGGGCATGTGCATCCGGGCATCGGATTGTTTCACGAAAAGTTCTGGTTTTCCGGCCAGATCGGAAGTATCGTCCTTAAGCCAATATTGAATTTTTTTCCGTACTCGGGTGGTAATCTCTTTTCCGAGGGAAATAAAATCATTTAGCGTATCCTTTTCCAACACCGCAGTGTTGAACTCAAAAACATCCAATTCGGCCACGGCAGCCAGGTCCAAAATATGGTCTCCCACGGCCACTCCTACGCGCGGACTTCTATCTGTTGTTGAAAAAATTCCGAAAGGGATATTGTGAATTGAAAAATCTGAATTTTCAGGTATGTTTATGATCATATATTGTGTTTTTTTCATTCCTGCGAAGGCAGGAATCTTTTTTGTCAGCTCGAGCGCAGTCGAGAGCGATTGAGAAATCCTATTACAAAGATTTCTCGACTGCGCTCGAAATGACACTGATTCAATTTTTACTCCACCCAAGATTTATAATAGGTTCCATCATCAATCTTGAGAGCGTTTTCGGTAATTTTCAGGGGTTTGAAGGTGTCAATCATCACGGCCAACTCCTCGGTTCCTTTTTTACCGATACTGGCCTCGTAGGTTCCAGGGTGGGGTCCATGCGGAATTCCGGCTGGATGCAGGGAAATGTACCCTTGTCCAATTCCTGTGCGGCTCATAAAATCACCATCCACATAATACAGCACTTCGTCAGAATCTATGTTGGAATGGTTATAAGGAGCGGGAATGGCCTTGGGATGATAATCGTACAACCTTGGACAGAACGAACAAACCACAAAAGCACCTGTTTCAAAGGTTTGGTGCACGGGTGGCGGTTGGTGCACACGTCCCGTAATCGGCTCAAAATTGTGGATGGAAAATCCGTAGGGGAAGTTGTAACCGTCCCAACCCACAACATCAAAAGGATGTGTGGCGTAAACGAGCTGGTGCAACATGCCCTGTTTTTTGATTTTCATCAAAAACTCGCCTTTTTCATCGTGGGCCTCCAAATCTTGGGGCAATTTGTAATCGCGCTCGCAGAAGGGAGAATGTTCCAACAATTGTCCAAACCAATTTCGATACCGTTTTGGGGTATATATGGGATGAAAGGACTCGGCATACAGGATGCGGTTGTCCTCGGTATCAAATTCAATCTGATAGATCATCCCCCGAGGAATGATGAGGTAGTCTCCATATTCAAACGGGATGTTACCCAAAAAGGTTTTTAGGGTTCCAGAACCTTTGTGGATAAAAAGCATTTCATCCGCATCGGCATTTTTATAGAAATATGATGTAATCGACTTTAGTGGCGCTGCAAGACCAATGTGGACATCACTGTTCACCAAAAGGGGCTCACGGGCATCCAAAAAATCATCTTTGGGCTTTACATCAAAACCAATCAATTTTCTGCTGGTGATGTTCTTCTCCACCGCAACTTTGGGGCTAACATCCAAGGCTTTTCCAATTTCCTTCACTTGCGTAGGGCGATGGATATGGTACAGCAAGGACGACATGCCATCAAAACCGATGGTGCCAAAAAGCTGCTCATAATACAGCCCTCCACCCGGTTTTTCAAATTGGGTGTGCCTTTTTTGCGGAATTTTCCCGAGTCTGTGATAAATAGGCATGGTGTTACATTTAAGTTCAAATTCAAGAATCAAGTTCAAGCTCAAAAACTTTGAACCACATGTCAGTGCAAAGTGCCGCGAAGCTCTTGCTCGCGCTCAATGGCTTCGAACAGTGCCTTAAAGTTACCTTTTCCAAATGATTGTGCGCCTTTTCTTTGTATGATTTCGAAGAACATGGTGGGTCTGGGCTCCACAGGCCGGGTAAAAATCTGCAGCAAATAGCCCTCGTCATCGCGATCTACCAAAATGCCCAGCTCTTTTAGGGGAGCGATGTCCTCATCAATCTCGCCAACACGGTCCGTAACGGCTTCATAGTAGGTATCTGGCACACGAAGGAACTCAATCCCACGGCTTCTAAGGTCACGAACGGTTTTGATAATATCATCCGTGGCCACAGCAATGTGTTGAACGCCTTCACCTTCGTAAAAATCAAGATACTCCTCTACTTGGGATTTTTTCTTGCCTTCTGCAGGTTCATTGATCGGGAATTTGATACGTCCGTTGCCGTTGCTCATCACTTTGCTCATCAAAGCCGTGTATTCGGTGGAAATGTCCTTATCATCAAACGAAAGGATGTTTTTAAAACCCAAAACATCTTCATAAAAATTCACCCAGTGGTTCATTTTGTTCCAACCCACATTACCAACCATGTGGTCCACATATTTAAGTCCGGTGGGGGTTGGATTGTAATCTGGGGTCACCCATTTTTTAAAACTTGGGAGAAAAGTGCCGTTGTAATCTTTTCGTTCCACAAAAATATGGACGGTCTCACCGTAGGTGTAGATACCAGAGCGAACCACTTTTCCGGTTGCATCCTTTTCCACTTTGGGTTCCATATAGGATTTGGCACCTCTTTCCATGGCGGCGTTGTACGCATAGGTGGCATCATCCACCCAGAGGGCCACTACTTTTACACCATCACCATGTTTGTCGATATGCTTGCCGATTTCGGTGCCACTCTTTAGGGGAGAGGTGAGCACCAAGCGAATCTTATCCTGTGCCACCACATAGCTTTCACGGTCTTTTAAACCGGTTTCCAGTCCGGCATAGGCCAAGGATTGAAACCCAAATGCGGTCTTGTAGAAATGGGCTGCCTGTTTAGAGTTGCCAACATATAGCTCAATATAGTCCGTGCCATTGATGGGCATAAAATCTTGTGCTTTGTTGGATGATTTTGGAATTGCTGCTGTTTCCATGTCAGTATATTTTTATGTGTCGCGTTAAATATTGTTGCTAATGCAACAAAAATAACTTTTTTTGGATCATGTTGTGTATTTCTGAACAAAATTTTAGGTTAAAATTGGCATAGTTGGGCTGGGTGCAACAGAATCCCATCCAAAATGAATCCCTATTTTTGTGGGAACCGTTTAGAAATGCTCAATCACATAGATGAAATACAGGGGATAGGATTGCACTTGGACTTGGTGCTTCGAAAAATCCAAAATGCCTATTTGCGTGCTTTTGAAGAGCTGAATGTGGAGATGACCATTGAGCAATGGGTAATCCTGCACAGAATTTATGAGCTGGGTGACGAAGCCAGTCAACGCGATATTGTACAGAGCAACTTCCGTAACCGGGCCACCACATCTCGGGTAATCGGCGGATTGGAACGCAAGGGGTGGGTAAGCAAAGCCCGTTTTGATGGCGACCAAAAACGGTTCAAGCTGGAACTGACCCCAGAGGGGCAGGAGGTGATTGATTTGGTTATGCCCAAAGCACTTCAACTACGAAAACTGGCCGTGAAAAATATGGAGGCCGCTGAATTTGTAACTTTTTTACGCGTTTTGGACCAGATTGGGGAAAATTACGAAGCGAGTTGATCCCAATGTTTTATGGTCAGTTGTACAATGGTGGCCAACCCAATGAGCAGAACAAAAAGCAAGCTCAGTTTCCGGAACCGTTCCTGGGGGATATAGTGCAGGATTCGTTTGCCCAAATAAGTGCCCACCAAACCAATGGCAAACAGGAAAGGGAGATAGGTCAACTCTTGTTTGCCGATATACCCATTATCGTAGTAGACAAAGGTTCGGGAAAAATCAATCAAAAAATCAATAAAGGCCGAAGTGGCAATAAAGGCATTCTTCTCCAGATTGAAAGCAGCCATGGTCAATCCCCGAATAGCACCTCCCGTTCCCAATAATCCAGCAGAAAATCCGGATAGTGTACCTCCAATAATGGCATTCTTTTTATTCGGCAGCACCACAATTTTACTTTTAATCAAGAAAAAAAGGCTAAAGACCACCAAAAACACTCCTAAAAATATGGTTAGCAGGAGACCATCCACAATTTTTGACAGAAATGCGCCCATAATCACAAACAGTACCGAAGGTGCACCAATGTACAGTAGTAGCTTTTTGTCCAACCCTTTTTTAAAGAGGAAGATCTTACTGACGTTACTGGACAAGTGAAAAATGGCCGTCATGCCCAGCACGGAATAAAAATCAAAATAAAAATTGCCCAGAGGCACAAAAAAGACCGAAGACCCAAAACCGCCAATGGTCCCAATGATCTCGGCAAGCAAGGCCAGTAGTAAAAAGATATAGTTGATCTTCATGAAAGTGCCTGAAAAAGTGAAAAGTTACAGTTTTTAGTGGACTTGAATTCCATAAGGTTTTCACATAAATCATGAAAGATTGTTTTGTAAAATTTTAACCTAAAAAAACCTTAAAATTCATATTTAGGACAATATAGCATAGAAACTGGTGAATTTTATGGACGTACAGGCAGAAAATCAGCCGCAACTTTGCAGTGTATAATTAAATATACAGTGTTATGGAAAGAAAAAGAATATATCCGAATATGTGGCAGACCGTTCCTTTTTCATTTGATCTTTTAAATCAAATGGAGAACCAAGGAAAGCCGGTCAAGGAATTGATCTTGAAAAATGAAGCCGCAACAGAGCTACATGTTTCTAAGATGATGTTGAGCATCACCAAGTTTTCAGCTATTGATGCTGAGGGCAATGAACATATTGTTACCAATTTCCCAGGCCAAAGTGCAGTGACTCTCAAGGGCATTTCATCTGGACAGTTTTTGCGCTCCAAGAATGTGGTGTCGCTACCTGAAGGAAAGTATACTGCCCTACGATTCTATTTGGCAAAAGAAGGAAGCCAGTTTCGATATTGGGACGGTGTGCAAGAATCGGCTGATCATTTTGGCCGTTTGGATTTTAGCATTGAAAATGGGCTTCAAATTGAAGGAAATGAAGCACCGGAGGTGAAATTGTGGTTCGACTTTGTTCCGTTTAAATGGAGCAGTCACTTTAAACCATTTTTGGACCTTTTCAAAGGAAACAGAAGCCCAAGACCCCGATTGGCGAACAGTTTCGGGAATTAATATAGCTATGAATTGGAATGGAAAAGGCACCTGAAGAGGTGCCTTTTTTGTTATTTGGGTTTGTTTTGACGTTAATCAAGCGCTATTCTGGTCATAAAAATTGGTGAGGATGGAATCCAGTTCCTCTTTGCCCTTTGCAATACCCTCAATTTTCTCCCATAATTCTTTCTTAAAAAGGGGGCGTAGGGGTTGTTGCAATTTGGTGATGTTGCCAAAGACCTTTTTGACTTTGTTGTCCCAGACACCGTGATATTTCAGCAAATCGTCTGGATACACAATTTTTCTGGAGGTGCCCTCGTCAACAGCCATAAAGGGCTCGGAGATGTTCAGGTAGCCATAATCGTCGGTCAATTGCTCTCCGGGATAGATATTGCGAATGGCAATTTCAAAATCGTAGGCCGTGCTCATGCAATTGGAGTTGAAACTGTGGTTGACAAAGCGGCTATGGTCCCAGCAGAGGACATAGTTGCCCATGTTGTTCCGGAAACAATAGGTTTCCAAAATTGTCTGGTACGTTGGGTCCATTTGCTGTACTTCCATGGAAGTGAACTCGCGGTCCAACTTGTCCAGCACCCATGTAATGGTGCCGGCGGGAATGAATTGGGTGGCCACCACGCCATAACCCATTTCACTGCTGATAAAGCGTAATTCCGTATCGGGATGAATCATTATATACCTATTGAATTTTTAATTGAAGGTATAAAATAGTTGGATTGGTTTTGAAGGAATTTTTTGGGGGCAAATTGTCTGCAAAAGTGCTGTCCCAACCAATGAAAAAATTGAAAAATAATCCGTTAAGCGGTCTCTTTTAATGCGTTACAATTTTAAGCCCCACAATGGAGATGACCAAGGTCGATAGGAAGAACAATCGCAAAAAAGTGGTCGGTTCATTGAATGCAAAAATCCCGACCAGAACGGTCCCAACCGCACCTATTCCTGTCCAAACGGCATAGGCCGTGCCTATGGGCAAAGTTTGGGTGGCCTTTATCAAAAGGGCCATGCTCAGGGTAAGCGTCACCAGAAACCCGGCGTACCATAGGTACATTTCGGTCCCGGTGGTCTCTTTTGCTTTTCCCAGACAGAAGGCAAACGCAACTTCAAACAATCCGGCAATAATCAATACGATCCAGTTCATGTGATACTAAAATAGGGTTTTGGCGAGTTTAATGTCCATGGATTAAAGATGGTTGATCACTAGGAATTTCATGTATTTAGAGGATGTTGCCCCAATCCTGCCTTCCCACAATGGCCATGATTTCAACAATATCATCGTTCAATCTAAAAAATATACTGTCCGAACCACAGACACAACGCCTATACCCTTTTTTGATATGATCTACGGTTTCAAAGGAAAAGGGGTTTTGGGCAATTCGATCAAAATGTTCAAAAAAAGCATGAAAATAGGTGTCGGCCTGTGCCATGCCAAATTTTACAACGCCATAGTGGTGAATGCGAATCAAATCTTCCTTGGCCTCGTTGCTTAATCTATACTGGGCCACCCAAAGAGGATTTGGATTGCTTTAAAATCTCATCCTTGCTATCCGTAGTGAACCCGCTGTTTTCGGCCTTGGTGAGTTTGCCCCGTATCCAGTCGAATTGTGCCTGTTGGTTCCGTGCCTGCCGGATAAGGTCGTTTACCAATTCGCTTTTGCTGGAATATTCTTTGCTGTCCACTTGGGATTTTAACCATTCATCATTGGGTTCTGTAAGGGAAATGCTCTGTCTTGCCATAACAACCATTAATTGGTGCAAATATACATCAAAAATGAATCAATTTGGAGGCTGTCTGTGGTATCTGAGGATTTATTTATCAATAATCAAACATCAATGCGCCTCCAACCAATTCTCCCCAATACCCACTTCCACATCCAACGGCACAGAAAGTTTATAGGCGTTTTCCATTTCGGATTTAATGAGTTCCTTCATTTCCTCCAGTTCCGGTTTGTAGCAATCAAACACCAATTCATCATGTACCTGCAACAGCATTTTGGTCTTGTATTTTCCTTCGGAAAGCTTTTTATGGATGTTGATCATCGCAATTTTGATGATGTCCGCGGCACTTCCCTGAATGGGCGCATTAACCGCGTTGCGTTCCGCAGCGCCACGCACCACCTGGTTGCCTGCATTGATGTCCTTTAAATAGCGGCGACGCCCCAAAATGGTCTGCACATAGCCGTGCTCGCGGGCAAAATCAATCTGCTCGCTGATGTAGTTGCGCAATTTCGGGTAAGTTTTGTAATACGTATCGATGAGTTCCTTGGCTTCAGTACGGCTTAAATCCGTTTGGTTGCTCAACCCAAAGGCCGACACCCCGTAAATGATTCCAAAGTTCACCGTTTTGGCATTGCTCCGTTGCTCGCGGGTCACTTCGTCAATCGGCACATTAAATACTTTGGATGCCGTGGAAGCGTGAATGTCCTCCCCATTTTTAAAAGCGGAGATCATGGTGTCCTCCTCGCTCAATGCCGCAATAATGCGCAGTTCTATCTGGGAGTAATCCGCCGCCAGCAAAACGTAGTTTTCATCCCGTGGGATAAAGGCTTTCCGCACCTGTCTGCCCCGTTCGGTTCGGATGGGGATGTTCTGCAGATTGGGATTATTGCTACTCAATCGACCTGTGGCGGCCACGGTCTGCATATAGTCTGTGTGCACCCGACCACTGTGTTTTTGCACCTCGTTGGGCAGGGCATCCACATAGGTGCTCTTTAGTTTGGTCAATCCGCGGTAATCCAATACATTTCTTATGATTTCATGATCCTTGGCCAAATAGGAAAGCACATCCTCCGAAGTGGAATACTGTCCTGTTTTGGTCTTTTTGGGCTTGTCAACCAAGTTCAACTTTCCAAAGAGGATGTCGCCTAACTGTTTGGGCGAAGCTATGTTGAATTCCTCCCCGGCATTCGTATAAATTTTTTGCTCCAGATCTTTGATATCCTTATCCAGTTGGATGGAGAGCTCCTTCAAATAATCCTCATTCAGGTTGATGCCCTCCCGTTCCATGTCGGCCAAAACACGGAGCAGTGGCACTTCAATTTCCTCAAAAAGTTTATCGGTTTTTGCTTCTTTTAACTCTGGCCTGAACTTTTGCGCCAATTGATAAGTGACATCGGCATCCTCCACCGCATATTCGGTCTGTTTGTCCAAAGGCACCTGCCGCATGTTCAATTGGTTCTTTCCCTTTTTGCCGATAAGTTCCGTGATGGAAACCGGGGTATAGTTAAGGTAGGTTTCGGCAAGAACGTCCATGCCGTGGCGCATATCGGGGTTGATGAGGTAATGGGCCAACATGGTATCAAAGAGTTTGCCCTTGACCTCCACCCCGTAGTTGAGCATTACCTTGATATCGTACTTTAAGTTCTGCCCGATTTTTTCGATCTCTTCGGATTCAAAGAAGGGCCGCAATTTTTCAATCAGCGGCATGGCATCATTTTTCCCTTCGGGAAAAGGAACATAAAAGCCCTTTCCAACACCCCAGCTAAAGGCAATGCCCACCAGTTCAGCTTCCAGGGGATTGATGGACGTGGTCTCGGTATCAAAACAGACCGAGGTTTGCTTCATCAAATTTTCCAAGAACAGTTCCATGCCCAAACCATTCTGAATCATTTGGTAAAAGTGAGTGACATCGGCAATGGTCTTTCTGCCGCTTACATCCTTGATCGTCGCCGCAGCCTCGGTAGGGTCGCCCCCAAAAAGGGTAAACTGACCGCTTCCGGCCACTTTGGCCTCTTGTTTGGCCGTTTCGGTACTGGTCACTTGGGTGGTGGCTTCCGCCTCACCTGAAAATATTTTGATGAACTGTTCCTTCAACCTTCGGAATTCGAGTTCTTCAAAGATTTTTTGTACTTCTTCGGCATCGGGAGGGCACATTTCATAATCCTCGGCATGGAAAGTGACCTCGCAATCGGTTTTGATCTCGGCCAATTGGCGTGAAAGTCGCCCCAATTCGGCATTTTCCTCCACCTTTTCCTTCATTTTCCCCTTGAGCTGATCCGTATTGCTCAAGAGACCTTCCAATGAGCCAAATTGCTCCAGAAATTTTTTGGCGGTCTTGTCGCCCACACCAGGTAGGCCGGGAATATTATCGCTGGCATCGCCCATCATGCCCAAGTAGTCAATAACCTGCTCTGGGCGTTCCACACCAAAGCGTTTTTGAACTTCAGGAATCCCCCAAATTTCTATTCCGTTGCCCATTCGGGCGGGGCGGTACATAAAAATATTTTCGCTCACCAATTGCCCAAAATCTTTATCGGGAGTCACCATAAAGACCTTATAATTCTCTTTTTCCGCTTGTTTGGCTATCGTCCCGATAAGGTCATCGGCCTCGTAGCCTTCCAATTCCACAATGGGGATTTTCATGGCGTTTAAAATCTGTTGAATATAGGGAACGGCAATCCGGATGGCATCCGGGGTCTCATCCCTGTTGGCCTTGTACGCTTCAAAAAGCTCGGTGCGTTCCACACTGCCCCCCTTGTCAAAGGCGACGGCCAAATGGTCGGGTTGTTCCCGTTTGATGACATCAAAAAGGGAATTCACAAACCCCATTATGGCGGAGGTGTCCATTCCTTTGGAATTGATTCGTGGATTCTTTATCAAGGCATAATACCCACGGAAAATCAAGGCGTAGGCGTCTAGCAGGAAAAGTCGTTTTTGTTCAGACATGGTATTCGGTTGTCAGTTAACAATGTTCAATAAACAATGAAGGGGACTAAAAGTACGAATTGCTGTTCAAAAGAACCTAGAATAAAGAGCCAAGAATAAAGACGTCTTGGTTCTTTTGTCCATCAGTGCAACGGTCTTGGGTCTAGCATCTATCAGCGTAGCGGTCTAGAGTCTAATTGTAAAAACTCTTCACTTCCCGGTTCTCGTGTCCATTTTCGCTATATTCCCGATACGTAAATCCGGGATGGACACAATACCCGCCCGTTTCCCCATTTTTGTTGATGGCCAAAAACCCGATTTGGAAATCTTCACGGCCCTCATTTTTCTTCATGATGCGTTTTACGCCTTCTTCACAGGCTTCTTGCGGACTTTTGCCTTGCCGCATCAATTCCACAATCAAAAAACTCCCCACAGTACGGATGACTTCCTCGCCCACACCGGTAGCAGTAGCACCGCCCACTTCATTGTCCACATATAATCCGGCACCAATAATGGGGGAGTCCCCAACACGACCCGCCACTTTGTAGGCCATCCCACTGGTGGTACATGCCCCGGCAATGTCCCCGTTTTCATCAATGGCCAGCATGCCAATGGTATCGTGGTTTTCTATGTTGATGGTGGTCTCGTATTTGGAAGTTTTTAGCCACTCTTGGTATTGTTTGCGAGTACTTTCGGTCAATAGATCCTCTTTTTTAAAGCCTTGTTCGTAGGCGAATTTTTCAGCGCCCTTGCCCGCCAAAAGGATATGGGGGGTCTCTTCCATTACTTTTCGGGCCACCGAAACGGGATGCACAATGTTCTGAAGGTATACCACGGAACCGCAATTGCCATCCTTATCCATGATGCAGGCATCCAAAGTGACGTTGCCATCGCGGTCTGGGCGACCACCCTTGCCCACGGTTTCGTTGGTCTCATCAGCTTCTTCCACCATCACCCCTTGTTCTACGGCATCCAAGGCGTTTCCCCCTTTCCTCAGCACATCCCAGGCCTTGCTGGTGGCATTGCCAAAATTCCATGTACAGACCACAATGGGTTTAATGGGTTTTGTTGATGCCATAACGGTTTCTTGTGGTTTGTTTTCTGTCTTGCAGGAGGCTAGGGCTGAGGCCGATACAATTCCAACCGTGGTAAGGCTGGAATTTTTGAGAAATTTGCGTCGCTTCATGGAAAGGGATGTTTACTTTTAAGGGTGATAAATATAGCAATATGCTTGTAGAAGTTTGTGCCAATTCCCTCGAATCGGCATTAAATGCACAGAGCGCTGGAGCAGATCGGATTGAACTTTGTTCCGAGCTTGGGGTCGGGGGGATAACCCCTTCAATGGGCCTGATAAAATTGGTAAAAAAGGAGTTGGATATTCCTGTGCATGTCCTTGTTCGTCCACGAAGTGGACATTTTACCTATTCCAGTGCAGAATTTGAGGTGATGAAAGCTGATATATTGACCTGTAGGGAGTTGGGTGTCGATGGTATTGTCACTGGAATTTTGACACATGATTTTTCGGTGGGTGTGAAACGCACCCAAGAATTGGTAGGCCTGGCCAAGCCTTTTCATTTTACGTTTCACCGGGCATTTGATTGGGTGGCTGAGCCTACCAAGGCAATACATGAATTGGAAAACATTGGTGTGGATACCATTTTAACCTCGGGAGGGCATCCATCCGCAGAAAAAGGAATTGAAGCACTGAAGGAATGGCAAAAACAGACTTCCATGACGATCATGGCAGGTGGCGGCATCAATCCCAATAATGCAGCAAAGTTTAAGGATGGCGGACTAGTTGCCATCCATTGTTCGGGTACTTCCTTTGGGAATTCGATGAAATTGGAAGGGAAAATCAGCATGAATTCAGCAAAACATTTGGTGGAAGATCAAGTTGCAATTTCAGACGTAGCTATCTTGAAATCTGTTGTGGAAGCCGTTAAATAATACTAAAAAGTCCTGCATAATAGCATATTAGCACTAATTTTGTAAAAAAATTGTATGTCCCGATTTATTGTTTTGGCAATCCTGTATGTTGTGCTGGCCGTTTATGGTTTTCAAGCATTCCGCACGTTGTTCAAAAGTCCATTGATGCACTGGACCTACATTGCATTGTTTTTGGGTGCCCTGGTTTTTTTGACCGTTAAAGTAATCACCTATGACCCCGGAGACGGGTTCAAGGGCACCGCAGCTATTGCCGGAAGCATTTTTGCCGCTTTCTTTTTGTTGGCCTTGGTGTTGGGGTTCTTCCTTTTGTTGGAAGACATTGTGCGATTGATAGGCTTTGGTTACAATAAAGTGGCAGGGGTTTCCAATCCTGATGGAGGCTATTTCCCTTCGCGAAGAACTTTTGTAAGTGGTATTGCCCTGGGCTTGGCGGCATTGCCTTTTGGGGCTTTGTTGTATGGCATGTACCGCGGAAAATACAATTATCAGGTATTGAAGTACGAGCTGGAGTTTGATGACCTGCCCGATGCCTTCCACAATTATCGGATCACGCAGATTTCCGATGTGCACAGCGGTAGTTTTGATGATTATAAAAAGGTTGAATACGGGGTTAATCTGGTCAACGAACAACAAAGTGATGTGATTTTCTTTACTGGGGACATCGTCAACAATCGTTCAGAGGAACTTAAACCATGGAAAGAGGTTTTTTCCCGTTTGGAGGCCAAGGATGGGGTGTTCAGCATTTTGGGGAACCATGATTATGGCGATTATGCCACTTGGGAAACGGAGGAGGCCAAGCACCAAAATTTGGAAGACCTTAAAACCCTGCAACAGGAGATGGGCTTTGATCTTATGCTAAATTCCAACCGCTATTTGGAAAAAGATGGTCAGAAAATTGCCTTGCTCGGTGTGGAAAACTGGGGTCGGGGAGGCTTTAAAAAAGCGGGCGATCTTGAAAAGGCCAAGGAAGGGATCCATAAGGACGATTTTAAAATATTGTTGAGCCATGACCCCTCGCATTGGGAAGATGTGGTGCTGCATGATGATTACCATTTTCACCTGACCTTGAGCGGGCATACCCACGGCATGCAGTTTGGGGTTGAGATTCCTGGCTGGGTTAAATGGAGCCCTGTTAAGTGGCGCTACAAATATTGGGCGGGCATTTATAAGGAGTTAGATCAGTTCATCAATGTAAACCGCGGGTTCGGATTTATCGGCTACCCAGGCCGATTTGGAATCTGGCCCGAGATTTCGGTGATTACCTTGAAGAAAAAGGGGATGGCGGCGTAAATCCGATTTTCGGGTTTACAGGAAGTGTTTGACGGTTTACAATTTTTTCCAGTTTTGGCCCTTTATTCCCATCGTAGCTTTTAGGATGTCTTTTTGGGATATTTGACCAACAAGTTTTCCGTCTTCCAAAATAGGGAAACGGCGTCTTCTGACTTCGAGGAACATTTTTGCCGCATCAAAGATGTTCATATTGCCATCTATGGTCTCTACATTTTTAATCATTCGAAGTTCTACCTTGCTGTGCTCCATAGGCAAATTGTAATACCTACTGTCACTAATGTGCTTTATACAGTCCCCTTCTGAAATAATTCCTATCAATTCGTTGTTTTCGTTAACGACCGGGCCTCCTGAAATTTTATGCCGTATCAAAGCTTCGATGACCTCCTCTATAGATTGGTCTGGCCTGAAGGTGATTAAGTCCCGAGTCATATAATCACTCACTTTAAGCGGTATTTCTTTTGGTATTTGTTTTACTTTTGGTTCTATATAATTTTTGATTCCCATATCCAATTTTTTAAACTCTTTATTAAATATACTGAATTTCAGTGACTTAAAATCATAAAAATTGTAAATTAACTGCTTTTGGAATGTGGGTGTACAATGGTCAAAAAAGTATTATTGGGCACTATTTAAGCCAGTTGAACACATCTTGCATAAATTCTTGGCATTGGTAATCGTCCACGCCTTCCCAACTGCTCATATAAAGGGAGACCATAGCTTCGCCCATTACCACTATTTTTCCACCTTTCTTGGTCGTTGTATAGGTTCCGAAAGGATAACCTTTCCCCAATTCATCGCCATAGCAAAAAGGTTTGCCGCCCAAAACCTTTCTGGCTTCGTGGTAGGATATTTTTAAAGGGTTGTCGTGTATTTCTCCTTTTATGGTGTGCCCTCCAGGTAATTTGTCGGGTATCGCATCTCCGTACTGAATGCCGTAGGGCGCAATTATCTCATTTACATTGGTCTCGCCTAATGATGACCAATAGTCGCTGTCCATAACTATAAAAAGACTTCCGCCTTTATCAATAAATTCGTGTATGGCCTTGACCTCATTTTCTGTATAACCTTTTTTGGGAATATGAATGAATAGAATATCCTTGTCTGTTAAAATGTCGGAATTTATTTCCTCCTTTGCATAGTCTACTACAGCATTGATTTCTTTCGAGGTCTTATATAATTCTTCGGTCATCATATAAACCCTTCCAATTTTCTCATTTTCAATGTTCATGGATTTTGGGTCGTTCCAGAACACTTGGTCATGGCCTACATCCACTAATATATGGGTAAAAGGATCCATATTGTTTTCTTTGATGGAAATGTTCTTGAACCATCCTTCGCTGTTTTCACCTACCCAAAGTCCTATTTTTCCGTGCCCACTTACATTGATTTGTTCATTTACGGTAAATGTTGGGGTTTCTGAATGGTTTACATATACTTCTACCCTCGGATAATTGATTTTCAACTTCACATGGAACCAATTATTAGGGTTTGGAGCGGGGGCAATGGAAGTTTCGTACTTTCCGGGATGACCATCTCGTAATCTTTTCCAATTTAAATGGGGCATGGCAATGTATTGAACCATGTGCTCCTTTTTGTCGGGATTGCTGAAATTGAACGGTCTAAAGTATATGGCATCGTAAATCGAATGGTTCTTTCCGTTAAACGCCACTCCCACAAAGCTTGCTCCGGGCTGATTTTTCCCCTTGATGTCGAGTTCAATCGTTCCATTTTGGAAGTCGGAGCCTTTTAACCATAAAATGCCATCCCCAGGATTATTATCCAAATGAATAACCCCATTATCGAATGAGACTTTTCTATTATGGATTTCCCAACTATTCGGTTTGTCAAGATCCTGATAAGCTTGTCCAAATACGGCAAACGAAAAGGTGAATAGGATGATTTGCGAAGTAACGGCTTTTAATGATTTCATTGTAATTGCTTTTTGATTGAAACCAAAACTACCTCTAAACCAAGCTTGATGGGCAAGCAAAAGCCATCCAAATCGAGTTCAAAATTCGGTCATCTGCTAAAAAGCGAACGATTTTGGGCTAATATTAATATCTTGAACCATTAAATGGCAGGGATTAAAAACGACCATATCGAGTTCTGCAAAAAATTGCTGGAAGAGAAGTTTTCCTTTGGCAATGGGCATGGCTATACCCAAAAGGATTTGGAGCAACTTTCTTTATATATTGAGGAAAACACGGGGTATTACATTAGTCTGTCCACATTGAAACGAGTATGGAAAGGCAATTATAAAACCCAGCCACAAGTCGCAACCTTGAATGCCCTTGTTGAGGTGCTTGGATATAAAAACTGGCAAGATTTTAAAATTCAACATCAAAAAGCGAAGATTGAAGAGGAAAAGGGTCCGCAAAAAAACCGATTGCCACTTTATTTGGCCGCATCAGTTGCGGTGATCATTATGGTGGTTGCTGTATTTTCCTTTGGAAAAAGTGGAGCTTCTACCGTAAAAATTGATGGCCCCGTGAGCTTTAGTGCGGACAAAACGGTTGCTAAAGGCGTCCCAAATACTTTTATATTCGAATATGACCTTAGCCATGTTGAGGCCGATAGTTTTTTTATCCAACAATCATGGAATGGGTGGCGTAAGGAAAAAATTGACCCTAAAAAAAAGGTTTACGCTTCCACCTATTACGAAAGCGGTTACCACCGTGCCAGATTGATTGCCAACACTGATGTTGTTGCCACCCAAGCCGTGCATATTATCAGCGATGGTTGGGAGCCCCATGTCTATTACAGTGAGGCTGACGATAGGTTTATTGATTTTAAAGGCGAGACATTTATAGCAGAGGGAAGATTGCATCTGCCCATGGAACTGCTGAAAAAGCGAAAACTGGATACGTCTCGTTATTTTATGTCACGTATTTCACATAGTGATGATTATGGGGTTTCTTCCAATAACTTTGGCTTCAAAACAAAAATAAAACTCGACCGGGTAATGGAATCCAATTGTCCGTGGGTGAATGTGATTATAATTACCACAGAGCATATATTCTCGGTTGCACTTGCCAGAACTGGTTGTGAAACGGGTGCCAGCTACAAGTTAGGTGAGATCTACAAATCTGGAAAGGACAACAATCTTTCAAAATTGGGAACCGACCTTTACGATTGGAACGATTTGGAAATACAGGTGAGGGATAAAAAAGCCACTATCTTTTTGAACGGACAAGAGGCTTATACCGAACACTACCTGGAAGATTTGGGAGATATTATGGGACTGGCGTATGTGTTTGAAGGAACAGGCTCGATTGACTTTGTTCAACTTACCAACGAAAGTAACGAAGCCGTTTTCCAAGATGATTTTTAATCCTGAGAAAAAAATGCTAGACTTAAATTTTTGCTTCCAGTATAGGTAAAGCACTGTCTTGCTATAAAAACATTCACATTTTTTCTTACTTTTGGCTGTAAACCAGAGAATACATGTCTAAGTTTGGTGAACTCATAGATTTAAAAGTCCCGGTATTGTTGGATTTTTATGCAGAGTGGAACGAACAATCCACCTCCATGCACCCTGTTTTGCGCGACGTAGCAGCAGCTCTTGGCGATAAGGGAAAAGTAATAAAGATTGATGTGGACAAGAACAAAGAGCTTTCCCAAGCACTTCGGATCAAGGGATTGCCCACATTAATGATTTATAAAAAAGGCGAAATGGTCTGGCGACAGAGCGGCGAACAGGACGCCAATACACTGATCGGCATCTTGAACGAATATATTTAAAGCGAGGGTTCCCACCTCGCTTTTTTTATGGTTCTATCTGGGCTCCGTCCTGAACCGCTTCCATGGTATCCAAAGGAATGGAATCTTCCAGATCAGGGTTGGGTTCAAGAATGGGTTCTTCCAATGCCTCTTCTTCCTCTTCTCCCACAAATTGTGAGAACTTATCAATATACTCATTGAAAATAATCGTTTCTGACTCCGCCAAGTCTTGGTCTTGATTTTCAATAAGAATATCAATATTCCTGCGATAGGCCTGCATATCGGATAAAATATCGTCTATTTTTTCATATTGCTCATCCAAAGGGGCATTGGCATAATATTCCAAATGCTCTTGGTACACTTTTTTAAGTTTTTCAAATAGAGCACGGGCCTTTTCCGTCTCGCCCACTTTGTAATAGCCATCAACAAAGGGTTCCACAAAGGCGTAAAATCCATAGTAATCCACGGGCATGTTGGTCATGGCAATATTGATGACATCCTTGGCCTTGTCAATTTTGTTTTCGTTGATCAGCTGCTCCATCAGGCGGGCCAAATTACTTCGGAACGACAATCCTTGTGAACGGGTTTGGGGATCGTGATAGATGTCCTCACTTCCGGAATTGCCCCAATCCCAATCCTTGACAATCTCGTACATCAAATCACTATCAATACGGCCCATTTCAAAGGAATTCTGATTTTCTGTCTTAATGGGGACCAATTTATAGGCCAGACCGTCCAATTGAAGGTAGTCTTTCATCCAAATATATTCGGCACTGTCAAAACTTCCTCCTGAAAAATAGATAGGACGTTTCCAGTCGTTGTTGGCAATAAGATCCAACATCAATATCCTGTTTTTGGGCAATACGCTCTGCGGAAGGTCAATATCGATATAATCCACGATCAAAGCGGAATCCTTTTCCTTGACCAATCCACTTTCCAGCACATTCTTTTTATTGACTGGAATACGGATCTTGTTGGTGGGGTAATAAATAATGTCCAAGGTGCTTTGGGGGTATTGACTTATATCGGCCCCTTGGCTTTCCAAAAGATGTCCAAACTTGGTCTGGGGTTTATCGCTTCCCACCCAGTTCATAAAATCTTGGATGCTCCACCGACTGTCCGTAATGCCTCGGTAATAAATGGCATCCCGGGTACCGTATCGGTATTTGTCGTGGGTGAGTTGTGAGGGAATCGGGTCACTTTCGTAAGCCTTTCGTTTCATTTGGTCAATGTACCAATCCGTTGCAAAGAGACTGGTATTGACTATTCGGACATCGGTTCGGTACTGCTCAATTTCCTGAACGTACCATAAAGGGAAGGTGTCGTTGTCGCCAATGGTGAACAAAATGGCACCTGCATCTTCTTGACAGGAATCCAAATAGGCCTTTGCGGTTGCTGGAGCCGTATACCGATCTGATCGGTCATGATCATCCCAGTTCTGGAAGCCCATCAATAGTGGTACGGCCAACAAACATAGGGTGGCGATGACCGGGGCAGCTATCTTGGGCGCAATGAGTTTTTTGAACTCATCGAACAATCCATATACCCCAATACCGATCCAAATGCAGAAAATGTAAAAGGACCCCACCAGCGAATAATCCCGTTCCCGGGGCTGAAAGATATAGGGGTTGGTATAAAATTGAATGGCGAGCCCGGTGAACATGAAAAAGACGAACAGCACCCAAAAGTGTTTGGGGTTCTTGGAAATCTGGAAAACAATACCAATGATCCCCAAGAGCAGGGGCAGGAAGAAATAGGTATTTCTTCCTTTGTTGTTTTCCCAATCGCTGGGAAGGTTTTTCTGGCTGCCCAATCTAAGGCTGTCCATAAAACCAATGCCGCTCAGCCAATGTCCGTTTTCGTCATATCTTCCTTGGACATCGTTCTGTCTGCCTACAAAATTCCACATAAAGTACCGCATGTACATATACCCAAATTGGAATTCAAAGAGGTATTTTATGTTTTGCCAAACTGTTGGAGGTTCCACCTCAATATACTCCCCAAATTCACGCAAAAACCGAATATATTGGTCGGTATTCAACTCACCTTGGGAGTAGGCGGTCTTAAATTGGTTAACGGCATCCCTCAGCTCATTGTTGGAAATATATTCTGATTTTATACGGAAGTCCAAGGGGCCAAAATAGCGCATATAGTTTTCGGCATGTTGGTCGCTCCACATTCGGGGAAGAACGCCCACATGCTTTTTATTGGGACCTTGAATGGCATCTTTATAGTGGTTTACGATGACATATTTCCCAAGCTTCAGATCTTTTTCATATTTGGGGCTGTCATCCTTATCCTCCCCGGCAGGGGCAAACGTATCTGAATAATAGGCGCCATAGACCGGACTTTCCACCCCGGGATATTGTTCCCTGTTGTAATAGGCCAAAAGAGCCCGGGCATCTGCTGGGTTGTTTTCATTGACCACGGTTTTGGCATTGGCGCGGATGGGCAGCATCAACCAGGAAGAGAAACCAAGGAAAACAAACATCATACAAAGCACAATGGTATTGGCCGAGTAGTAGTTGTTTTTTCGGGTGTAGCGAAGCCCAAAATAAAAGGCGGCAATAA
Organism: Allomuricauda sp. CP2A; assembly: GCF_001683915.1. Taxonomy (GTDB): domain Bacteria; phylum Bacteroidota; class Bacteroidia; order Flavobacteriales; family Flavobacteriaceae; genus Flagellimonas. The sequence goes on from NZ_LXTT01000165.1 coordinate 39,960, forward strand.
AAAGCAGCCCCATAATGATGGTCCCTGAATTGAAGGGCAGTCCAATTTCATTGATGAAAAACACCTCGCTCCAACCAAAAAGTTCCAAAACATAGGTGAGTGAGAACTTATAGACCAATATTAAAAATGCAATTACAACAATGTTGGCCAAAAGAAAATTCTTTACGGTGGTGTTTTTATACTTTTTGAAGTAGTACAACAGTCCAATGGATGGAATGGCCAAAAAGCCCATAAACTGGATTCCAAAGGTTAGTCCCACCAAAAAGCAGATGAGCAAAAGCCAGCGATGTCCCCTTGGGTCGTCCAGATTGTCTGTCCATTTAAGGCCCAACCAAAGCAAAAGTGCCATGATGAGACTGGCCATGGCATACACTTCGGTTTCCACGGCGTTGAACCAAAAACTGTCTGAAAAGGTAAAGGCCAACGCACCGACCAGACCGCTGCCCAAGATGGCAATGGCCTTGCTATTGGTAATGGTTTTGTCCTTGGCAATCATTTTTTGAACCAAATTGGTGATGGTCCAAAACGTGAAGAGAACGGCAAAGGCACTGGAAACCACGGATACGGCATTGACCATGAGTGCAATTTTTGAGGGGTCCCCAAAAGCGAACATGGCAAAAAAGGCACCGATCATCTGTAATAGGGGAGCTCCCGGAGGGTGCCCTACTTGCAGTTTTGCAGAGGTTGAAATGTATTCCCCGGCATCCCAAAAACTTCCGGTGGGTTCAACGGTTATAGCGTATACAATAAATGCTATGGCGAAGGAAACCCACCCAAGGATGGTGTCCCATTTTTTGAAGTCTTTTGCAAACATAGAGATGGTTGTTAACCAAGTTGGGGCGAATTTAGTAAATATCAGAGAGAAGGTTGACCCTTTTTGAAAAAGCTTTAACAGCAAAGGATGTAAAAATAGCGTGTAATCTTGTCAAAATATTTGTCGAAACCAAAGTTTGTTATAAATTTGCACGCTCAAATGTGGTACTGGCCTATGGTGTAATTGGTAACACAGCTGATTTTGGTTCAGTCGTTCAAGGTTCGAGTCCTTGTAGGCCAACAGGAAACCCTTTAACCCCGTAATTTACGGGGTTTTTTATGCGCAAAAGTCAAGGTTTGGGTTGGACATTTCATTTGTGCTTTAGGTTTTCAATCACTTGAGCGTCCACCCAAAAGATATCTACATTTTCATAATCATCATTTTCATACTTGACGGGGCCCACGGTTCTATTGAAAAAAAGGTATTTTCCATCTGGTGTCACACTGGCACAAGCTTCCCAAGCTTGCGTATTTATTTTGTCCCCTAAATTAATGGGATTGCCCCATGAACCGTCCTGCTCACGAAAGCTGATATAAATGTCGGAATCCCCATATCCACCCTCTCTTTCACTATCAAATATAAGGTAGGACTCATCTGGAGCGATAAACGGGTGGAAGCTTTTACCGTTATTGATGGTATGGGTAAGGCGTTTTGGTTCTTCGTGTTTTCCATCGATCAATCGCGAATACCAAATATCACCTGTAAAATCCGGTTTAAACTCATCAAAAAAATACGTCCCATTGTCCGACACGGAAAGACGCATAGTTGGTAACTCATCAAAGGGAGAAGAAAGGGCTTCCATTTCTGACCAGTCACCAGTTTCTGTACGTTTCCTGTATTGGCTGCTCAAATACATGGTCTTACCATCTGAAGAGAAAAAAGGCTGTCCTCTGCGGGGAGCTATCACTGTTTCATGCCATTGGCCATCCTTGTTTTTAAAAGCCACCATTTCCTGTTTTTCCCTGTTTGCATCCAATCGAATAAAATAAAATTCTTTCAGGTCAGGTGTAAAGACACCACTAACCTCCCAATCTTCTGATGTTACCATTCCAGGAGCGAAAGGCTCAGGCATTAATCCAGGTGGTTCTTGCCCCAAATAAAGATTTTCTTCTGTTGATAAATCATTGTTCTTTACATTCTGTTTTTTAGTATTACAAGCACTTAAAAGCATGATTAATGAAAATGGCAGAAGAAAGATGTATTTTTTTTCAATATGAATGATTGTGGAGATTTGTGACATAATGACTTTATCTATTGGTTTGACTTGGTTTTTGCTTATTACTAATTTAGTTGGATGGCTACAAAACACATCCATATACACCCAAAATGGCTTGCAACCAACATAATGGGCTGTTTTTTATGTAAATACACTTCCCCTCAAATGTACCATAAATTCAAAGTGAAAACAGCAACCACATTAAATAAGAGGTGGGCCAAAAAAAGCCCTGCAAATCTGCAGGGCTTCCTTTAGGTATTGGTTGGGTTGTTTGTTAAAGTCAATTTTTATTTACCCTGTAGGTAATTCTTCGGTTGGTGATCACGGTTCCAATGGTGAGGTTCAAGGTGGCTTCATTGGAGGTTAAATCACCACAGGTGGACCCTGAATTGGAAACCTGTACGCGATAGATATAGCCATTTTTATCCATGTCCGGACTGGTCACCGTAAGGTTGGCGGTTTGGGTGCCGGAATAATCGGCTCCGTCGACCAAGGGCGCAAAAGAACTGCCGCCATTGGTACTCACTTCCCATTGATAGGTGTCCGCGCCATTTGTGGTCACTGAAAAAATTCCGTTGTTGCCCACTACAATGTTTTGATTGCTGGGCTGTGTTGATATGGTAAATGGGCTTACGGTGATGGTCTGCTCCACATCCAAGGTATTGCCCGCGGCGTCGGTGACCCTATAGGTGCGGGTAATGATTTCAGGATTGCTGCCCCCATCACTTACATCACTGATAAAAGTAACCGAAGGACTTGGGTCGCAATTGTCCGCTTCATCGGTGATAACGGAAACATCAGCAGCTGGAATATCCGCAGTACAATACACGGTCACGGGTGCGGGAGCACTGGCCGTAGGTGCTGTTGGGTCAACCGTAAGGGTTGTGGTGGCCGCTAGGTCTGGATAGGATGGGTCTCCCGGCATACCTCCGTATTCCACCAAATATCCTTTAGGTTGATAATCTCCACTGGCTGCACCGGTGTTTGAAAGGTCGTTCCATGACCCCGGCAAACCTACCCCCGGTGCGGTAATGTGTGCGTAATCTTCATCGCCACTTTGGTTGGGCTCACCGCCGTTCCAAAATTCGTAACCAAAGGCCGTGCCTGCAGCAGTTCCCCGCCAGAACAATGTCCCGGCCTCGGGCCCGGTTACCCAGTACCAATCGCCTTCCAAGGCGGCATCACTGGCACCGATCCAACCTGCTCCGGGGGCCTGAGATCCCAAAAGGTCGGACTCATCTTGTACGGAAATGGTGGCCAAATAGCCTTGCAGTCCATAAAAAGTTCGCAATGCGGCAGCATCACGTGCGTTGGTCCAAGTAATGCCCAATGAGGGCACATATTCATAATAATGACCTGTGGAGGCGAGGTAGTTGGCCTCGTTCAAAACAATTGAAAATGATCGGGTGTCCCCAGAAGTCACTGTTGCTGTGGTTTGGAATTCAACTGCGGCAATTGCCGTTTCAAATTCGGCCAAGGTTGTTGGGCCTGTCAAGGTCAATCTTCCTTCGGAAACGTCCCAGCTCGATGTGATGTTGGGATGGGTTCCTGTTAAGGTCAAAAGGTCCCCTGGGTTATCGTAGTTTGATGTAATTTGGATGTAAACGGCATCCAAAGTGGTGTCGTCTGGGTCTGTGATGGATACACTTTCCGCAATGGCAATGGCATTGCCGGGACAGAATATCTGATCTCCGCTCGCGGTAATTGAAGGCGGTTGATCGGCATTGACCACGTCGTCCCTAAAATCAAGGTCGCCCCCAGAGGCCACATCACTGTCAGAATCTGGCAGTATGAGTGACCCTCCATTGGCATTCAACGGATTGTCAATAGTACCTCCCGGATCGTCATAACCCGTGGTAGTGTCTATACTATTGTCCAGGCCATCTCCATCACTATCGGTTCCAGAAAGGGTCAATGCCGCTTCACTGGTGTCGCTTGTGCCATCATCGTCACTGTCGGTGTCCATAAAGTCGGGAGTGCCATCACCATCGGTATCCACATACGCAATGCCACTGGTTTCGTAAGCATCGTCCAGACCGTCATTGTCTGAATCGTTACCGGACGGTGCCGTATATCCCAGTGAGGTTTGGGCTTCCACATTGTCGGGTATGCCATCGCCATCACTGTCCAAATCTTGGTAATTGGGAACGCCATCACTGTCGGTGTCCACGGTTGTACAATCCACAGAGCCACCGTAGGTGGCACCGTATACTCTTGCCCCAGTCTGCCATGCTTCGATGCGGATGTATTGCAAACTACTTCCTGAAACCGTGAAGGTTACTTCCCGTATGGAACCAGGAGTGGTGTTATTGGCAGATGCCAACCAGCTACTGGAGGTTCCTGATGAGTTGGTACGTTGTATTTGAATGTCTGTGTCAGTTACCGCCGGGTCAGCTCCGAGAAAAACACTGACATCAGTTCCAACCGGAATTGCTTCTGGAAATTCGAGCAATAATCTTGAGCTATTACCGGGATAAGTTATGGGATTGGCCGCAAAGGTAGTGCCGGGACTTCCTTCTGCGTTGCTGTCATTACTAAAATGCCTAAGGTTTGTTGCCGTCAGCACATAGTTGCCTCCCAATCCTCCACATTCATCGGTATCCAGGATGCCATCGTTGTCATCATCAACATCCACACTGTCTTCAATGCCATCGCCATCCAAGTCGGCTACGGGAGCACTGCAATTGGAATAGAGTACGGAAAAGGGAATGTCCTGTTTGGAGATGGAAGGCCCTTGGTATTGCACCCGTAAATTTTCGCCTCCTCCATTTTCAAAGAAAAGGACCCGAATATCATGTAGGCCCGTGGTCAAGGTTGTTGTTCCAGATCTTTCTTGTGTACCATGAAGCCCGTCATTGCTGACAATTTGGTTTCCATCAATGTAGAGTTTAGATCCATCATCCGAAGAGGTGTAAAAGGTATATGATCCAGCGGTATTGATCTGGATATACCCATCATATCGAATACTGAAGCTGTCCGTATCACCGGGGTCTTCTTGGTTTTGAAGGGCATCCACATCAAAACTGGTGTATGTTCCAGTTCCCAATGCGCCAGTTGTTGGGATATTGTCCACAGAGTTGCCGCCAGGGACACTGTCATAAAACTCAAAGTCCACCTCTCCCGAACAAAAGGGAAGGGTGCCTTCAACCAAAATATTGTCTATGTAATAATATTCGTTGCCCGCAGTGTTGTAAAAACGTATTCTGATTTCAAGGGTTGACCCTGCAGAAGGTAGGTTTACCGTATAAGATGGATCTAAAGGATCAGATGGGCTGGAATCTCCTGAAGCGTTTTCAAACTCTGTCCAAGGTCCGGCCCCATCAATACGATATTCGCCTATTAAATAATCTTGGCCTTGTTCAAATTGGCTGGTGTTGGACATGGTGGCGACATCCAAGCTAAAACGTACACTGGTATATCCGTAGATGTTTATGGCATTGGTCTGCCAAACCCCTTCGGTGCCCAAATTGTTGGCTTCAATACGGTTGCCCTGTACCCAAACATCACCCGTTAAGGTTGTGGTCCAACTAGTGGCAGAAGGTCCGGATGCTGTTCCGTTCTCTGTTCCATTTGAATAGCTGTTGAAGTTTTCGCTCCAAATCGTGGTTTGGGAAAAAGTGAGTGAAGTTCCCATCAGGAAAAATCCCAAAAGTACCATGAGACCATTCAAAGATTGCTTTATTTCCACCTTGAAGGACGAGGTTGTGCCCATAATTCATGTTGATTTACTTTACAAAACTAGTTTTGATGGGCCCAGTAGAAAATAATTGTTGTGAAATGGGTAATTAGGGATGTTTACCCCCTGATTCCTAGTGTTTCCTACAGGGGCAATCTAGGCAAATTTCCCGTGAACGGTCTGTCTGTGGCCTCTATCAGGAATTGAACCATGTGGGTTTTTGTTAAAATACTGATGCAAAATGTGTTTTGTTGGGGGTTAGGTTGCACAAACAGTATTAATTATCGTATATTTGCGCCACTGAACGGATATAAAAAGTATTCATGAGGGGACTTAGGTCCCCTCTTTTATTAGTGAAACTTTATTTTTTGGGCCTTTTTGGCAAAAAATCAAATGTTGAACTAATTCTGCTGAAAAGCGGAATCTTTTAAAAACATAGTAAAGGATATTTCTTATGTTTAAGGAGAAAGTAAAGTCGTTGTTGGACAAGGCATTGGAAGTGCATCCATCCTTGTTTCTGATTGATTTTACAGTGGGTGGCGATAACAGCATCAAAGTGGTTTTGGATGGGGATACAGGTGTCAACCTGCAGGACTGTATGGACATCAGTAGGGCCATTGAGCACAATTTGGACCGTGAGGACGAGGATTTTTCATTGGAAGTAACCTCGGCCGGAGCCACCTCGCCATTGCTGTTGCCCCGTCAGTACAACAAGAACATTGGAAGAAAATTAAAGGTTAGGACAGAGGCCGAGAAATTGGAAGGGACCTTGATCCAGGCCTCGGAAAATAGTATTACCTTGGAGTGGAAGGCACGTGAGCCCAAACCAGTGGGTAAAGGAAAAGTTACCGTACAGAAGAAGCAGGAAATTGCATTTTCTGACATACAAGAAGCAAAAGTTATATTAAAATTTTAATTGTAGTTGAAAAATGGAAAACCTAGCGCTCATCGAATCCTTTTCGGAGTTTAAGGACGATAAGTTTATTGACAGGGTGACCCTTATGGCCATTTTGGAAGATGTGTTCCGAAATGCACTCAAGAAAAAATTTGGTTCCGATGATAACTTTGATATCATCATCAACCCAGATAAAGGGGATTTGGAGATTTGGAGAAACCGGGTTGTTGTGGAAGATGGACAGGTTGAGGAACCCAATGAAGAAATCTCATTGTCAGAGGCCAGGAAAATTGAGCCCGACTTTGAGGTGGGTGAGGATGTTTCCGAAGAGGTGAAATTGATTGATTTGGGCAGAAGGGCCATTTTGGCATTGCGCCAAAACCTGATATCCAAAATCCATGAGCATGACAATACCACCATCTACAAGCAATTTAAGGACTTGGAAGGTGAAATTTATACTGCTGAGGTGCACCACATTCGCCACAAAGCCATTATTTTGTTGGACGATGAGGGGAATGAGATCATCCTGCCCAAGGAAAAACAGATTCCATCTGACTTTTTCCGTAAGGGTGACAATGTTAGGGGGATCATTGAGAGTGTGGAGCTGAAAGGAAACAAGCCCACGATCATTATGTCCAGGACTTCACCTGTTTTCTTGGAACAATTGTTCTTTCAGGAAATTCCAGAGGTGTTTGATGGTTTGATTACCATCAAGAAGGCCGTCCGTATTCCTGGTGAAAAAGCAAAAGTGGCAGTGGACTCCTACGATGATAGAATTGATCCCGTAGGGGCCTGTGTGGGAATGAAAGGGTCACGTATCCATGGAATTGTCCGTGAATTGGGCAATGAAAATATTGATGTCATCAACTGGACCAACAATCCGCAATTGATGGTGACACGGGCATTGAGCCCGGCAAGGGTATCGTCCGTTAAGTTGAACGACGAGAAAAAAACAGCCCAGGTTTACCTAAAGCCAGAGGAAGTTTCCAAGGCTATAGGCAGAGGTGGGCACAATATTCGATTGGCCGGCCAATTAACTGGTTATGAGATAGATGTGTTCCGTGAAGGCGTTGAGGAAGATGTGGAATTGACCGAGTTTTCGGATGAAATAGAAAGCTGGGTGATCGAGGAATTCAAGAAAATAGGATTGGATACCGCACGTAGCGTTTTGGAACAAGATGTAAGTGACTTGGTGAAGCGAACCGATTTGGAAGAGGAAACTGTCCAAGAAGTCGTTCGCATCCTCAAGGAAGAGTTTGAAGATTAAACTATATATTAGCAGCGAAATTTAGGGCAAGTAAGACAATTTATGGCAGGAAACCCAACAATACGACTTAATAAAGTTCTCAGGGAATTGAACATTTCACTAGATCGGGCAGTGGATTATCTCACATCCGTAGGACATGAGGTAGAGGCCCGCCCTACCACAAAGATCACAGATGAAGTGTATCAAGTCCTGTTGGATGAGTTTCAAACGGATAAAAGCAAAAAGGTAGCTTCCAAAGAAGTCAGCGAGGAAAAGCGGAAGGAAAAGGAGGCTATCAGAATCCAAATGGAACAGGAGCAGGAGGAGCGTAGACTGGCCAGGGAAAAAAAGAATGCCGAACAACAAGTAATCAAAGCCAAAGCAGAGCTTTCGGGACCAAAAACGGTAGGTAAGATCGATCTGGACAAAAAGCCGGAAACTCCAAAAGCTGAGGAACCTGAACAACCTGAACAAAAGGCGGAGGAACCTAAGGCCGAAGAGCCTAAAACCCCAAAAGCCGAGCCCAAACCCGAAAAAGTAGAGGAGGTCAAACAGCCAAAAGCCGAAGAACAACCTGAAAAGGAGGAGGGTTCTGAAGAATCCGGTACCATAAAGACCCAGTATAAAAAGCTGAGCGGACCCAAGATTACCGGTGATAAAATTGACCTTTCCCAATTCAATAAGCCGAAGAAAAAGAAGGAAGAACAACAAAAGCCCAGTGCGTCATCTTCCGATAGCAGTTCTGATCGGAAAAAGCGCAGAAGGCGTATCGTTAAAAATGGTCCCCAATCTGGAAACGGACGTCCCAGCAGAGGGGCGAGCGGCCAGGGAAGAAGAGGGCAGCGAACTTCGGCACCCAAGGTAGAGCCTACTGAGGAAGAAGTACAAAAACAGGTACGGGAAACCTTGGAAAAACTCCAAGGAAAATCCAGTAAGGGCAAAGGGGCCAAATACCGAAGGGAAAAAAGGGACCAGCACCGCCAACAGACCGAAAAGGATCTGGAACAACAGGAGCTGGAAAGCAAAATCCTCAAGGTCACCGAGTTTGTGACCGTGAACGAATTGGCTACCTTGATGAATGTGTCCACCACACAAATTATATCGGCGTGCATGTCCTTGGGGATCATGGTTACCATGAACCAACGTTTGGATGCCGAGACCCTTTCCATAGTTGCCGATGAGTTTGGCTATGAAGTGGAATTCATTACCGCAGAAATAGAAGAAACCATACACGAAGAAGAGGATGTCCCAGAAGATTTGAAACCAAGGGCGCCCATCGTTACGGTTATGGGACACGTTGACCACGGTAAGACCTCTTTGCTGGATTATATCCGGAAGGAAAATGTGATTGCAGGTGAAAGCGGTGGGATTACCCAGCACATCGGAGCCTATGGCGTTAGTTTGGAGGATGGACAAAAAATCACCTTCCTAGATACTCCAGGTCACGAGGCTTTTACCGCAATGCGGGCCCGTGGTGCACAAGTTACCGATATAGCCATTGTTGTTATTGCAGCGGATGATGATATTATGCCACAGACCAAGGAAGCCATCAGTCATGCCCAGGCGGCAGGAGTTCCCATTGTTTTTGCCATTAACAAAGTGGATAAACAAACAGCCAATCCAGATAAGATCAAAGAAGGTCTTGCCCAAATGAACCTTTTGGTGGAAGATTGGGGTGGTAAGATCCAATCCCATGATATTTCGGCCAAAACCGGTCAAGGCGTAAAGGAATTGCTTGAAAAAGTGTTGCTTGAGGCAGAATTACTTGAATTGCAGGCAAACCCTGATAGATTGGCCGCAGGTACCGTAGTGGAAGCCTTTTTGGACAAAGGGCGAGGTTATGTCTCCACAATATTGGTGCAAAGTGGTACCCTGAAAATTGGAGATTATGTATTGGCGGGAACCTGTAGTGGTAAAGTTAAGGCCATGCAGGATGAACGCGGTAAGAATGTACAGAGTGCTGGTCCTTCCACACCAATTTCAATATTGGGATTGGATGGCGCACCTCAGGCGGGTGATCGATTCAACGTGCTTGAAGACGAACGTGAGGCAAAACAAATTGCTGCTAAACGTTCCCAATTGCAACGGGAACAATCCGTTCGCACACAACGACATATTACGCTGGATGAAATTGGCCGAAGAATCGCTTTGGGTGATTTCCAAGAGTTGAACATTATTCTTAAAGGTGATGTGGATGGTTCTGTGGAGGCCTTGACAGATTCCTTCCAGAAATTGTCCACGGATGAAATCCAGGTGAACATTATTCATAAAGGAGTGGGAGCCATTACGGAATCCGATGTGTTGTTGGCCAGTGCGTCTGATGCAATCATCATTGGCTTTAATGTTAGGCCAATGGGCAATGCCCGTACCATTGCGGACAAGGAGGAAATTGATATCAGAATGTACTCCATTATCTATGATGCCATCAATGACCTGAAGGATGCCATGGAAGGTATGCTTTCTCCTGAAATAAAAGAGGAAATTACCGGTACTGCTGAAATCAGGGAAACCTTCAAGATTTCCAAGATTGGAACCATTGCAGGTTGTATGGTAACCAGTGGTAAGGTTTTCAGAAATTCCCAGATACGACTTATTCGTGATGGTGTGGTCATCTATACCGGGGAGTTGGCCTCCTTAAAACGATTTAAGGATGATGTGAAGGAAGTATCCAAAGGATACGACTGTGGACTACAGGTCAAAAATTACAACGACATCAGGGAAGGAGATATCGTAGAAGCCTTCCAGGAAGTAGCAGTGAAGAAAAAGCTGTAATTGAAATCAAAGAGATATTGATTGAACATAAAAAATCCCGCAAAAGCGGGATTTTTTATTATTTGGAATCTGCTTCAGGTTTTAAAAGCATGGCATCAGGGTATTTTTTCCGGACCTCCAGATACTTCCGTTCCGCTTCCAGTTTTGTTCTGAACTTGCCCAATCTTACCCTGTAGGTAGGGGATTCAAATTCAATTTTGGAATACCATCCGGGGAAATCAATATCAACCTGGTCCTTTAAATCTTGTGCCCTTTGATAAGTGCCAAAACCAACCTGGATTTGGTAAAATTCCGCTTTGGAATTGACCTCGGTATACAGCTTTACCAGTTGGTCTATTTTGGGATCCTGTTGTATGGCAACCGTGCCTTCCTGTGCTGAAAGTTGAAAGGCCAAGCCTGTCAGAAATACAACAAATACGGGAGTTTTCATGAGATTCCGATATTATTTCATTTTATTTATCACAAATGTAATTCTTTAAGTTCTAAACCAGTGAATTGCCTATTATTTAGAATCTTTATAAATTAGATGTTATCAATACCTT
>NZ_LXTT01000020.1 GCF_001683915.1 Allomuricauda sp. CP2A
ACCATTAACAATTTAATTGAAATAAAAAGCATTTTATAGAGTTATAGTAGGGTATGGTCCACTTCTACTGTTTTTAAAGAAAAATGCTTTTTGATATGAAACGGTTCTTGCTGCGTCTATTTACGGGGCCTATCCTTTTTTGTGTGCTCTTATCCTGTTCAGAGGAGCAGAATTTTGATCAGTTTGAAGATCTTACCATCACTCCCACAGTGGCATCCAGTATTTTTTATTTGGAATCAGATGAGGAAACCATCAACAATGTTCCTGCGGGGCCATTTTATTACCAAACCGTAAATTTTGATGCCTTTAACGAGGAATTTGTGGCAGAACGGCTTCTGGAGGGCACCATAACCTACGAAATTGAAAATACAACGAGCAAAACTCTACAGGTAGTTATTGAGTTTCTGGATGCAGGAGGAAATGTTCTGGACACAGAACTTTTTAATATCGACCCCAATCTCCCGGAAACATATACAAGAGAAGTCACGTATGGTCCAACAGGGAAGAGTTTGAATATTTTGGCAGCTACGGACGGCCTTCGCATTTCTGGAAATAACCAGAGTGATACCACCAGTATTTCCACAGCTTCTGAACCTAAAGTTATTTTAAGATCAGCCGCTGAATTCTTATTTCGACTAAAATGAGAAGAATTTGGTTGATTTTCTATATCACGCTCTTGGGAGGCGCATCAATATGTGCCCAAAACAAGCAGTTGCTTTACGATTTTTACGAGATCCCCCAATCATTAATGGTAAATCCAGGGGTAAAGACATCACAAAAATGGCATACGGGAATTCCATTTATTTCTGGATTGGCATTTCAAGCGGGGACAAGTGGCGTAACGGTAAACGACCTCTTTGCCAATGATGGTATTGACTTTACTACCAAAGTTCGGGAACGGGTATTGGATGCCATGACCCATAGGGACGATTTTAGCACCACAAGTCAAATAGAAGGTTTTAATGTAGGTTTTAGGGGAAAGAACAGACCCGATGACTATTATTCCTTTGGGGTGTATGGGGAGACGGATATTATTGTGTATTGGCCCAGGGATTTGGCCATCTTGGCATTTGAGGGCAATGGTGGTGCCAATATTGGTAGAAGCTTTGATTTGGGCGATGTAAGCCTCAGGGGTGAAATGGTGAACGTGTTCCATTTTGGAATCAACCGCAAAATCAGCAATACCCTTACCGTTGGGGCCCGGGCCAAATTGTATTCCAGTGTTCTCCAGTTTCAATCCACCGGGAATTCCGGATTTTTTAGGACAACACAGGGGCAGGACAATATTTATGTGAGCACACTTACAGCCGATATGCAACTGCGTACCGCAGGGTTCAAGGAAATTTTTGACATTTTGGATGATGATACCAGAAGTGCGCGGGACGAATTGCCTTCGCTCTTCACCAAGCGGGTGCTCCTTGGCGGCAATCTCGGTCTGGGTTTTGATGCTGGATTTAGTTATAACCTTAATCCACAGACCACCATAACCGCAAGTGTTTTGGATGTTGGCTTCATTCATCAGTCAAAAGACGTTCAAAACTATACGCTTCGTGGCAGTGCCAATACAGAAGGAATTACGGTATTTCTACCTGAGGACATAGACAATGTAAACAATGACCTCTGGCAAGACTTGGTGGACGATATTGAGGAGTCCTTACCTTATGAAGAAAATAATGAGAGCTATATTTCGCTCAGGCCTGTCAAGGCCTATGGGTCCATTAGATATGATTTTGGCGAAGGCGGGAACGGTTTTGAGAACTGTGGCTGCGGTGTAAATGTGGGTAGTGGCAGTAACCGGGATTATTACCCGAACAGTGTGGGGGGACAACTTTACATGATAAAGCGCCCTCGTGGCATTCAAGCTGCATTGACCGGGTTCTACCAAAGAAGGTTTGGAAGGGTATTGTCCTTGAAAACCACCTACACCGTCGATAAATATTCATTTACCAATGTGGGTTTGGGCCTAAATCTTCAGGCAGGGCCCATCAATTTTTATGTGTTGGGGGATAATCTTTTGAGCTATCGTAACGTAGCCGATAGCCATTACGCCTCTTTACAGTTCGGATTTAATATCATATCTTGGAACAGTAATTGAGGAAACAACTATATGAAGAAAAGTGTATTATTTGTGTTGGTGTTTGTTTTTGCAGCAAGCATGACCATGCGAGGGCAGTTGAACGAGTATAAATATATCATCGTTCCCAAAAAATTTGAGACGTTCAAAAAAGAAAATCAATATATGACCAGTACCATGGTCAAATATCTATTTACCCAAAAAGGGTTCACTCCGGTTTATGACGATGAGTTGCCCGAAGATTTGGCGAACAATAGGTGCTTGGGGCTTTTGGCCAGTTTGTCGGATGATTCCTCCTTCTTTTCCACCAAGGTAACCGTTATATTAAAAAACTGTCAGTCCATTGAGGTTTTTAGGACTGCGGAAGGAAAAAGCAAGATCAAAGAATATACGGCCGCTTATAAAGATGCATTGGAAGAGGCTTTTGTATCCTTTGATGGAATGGACTATGCCTATACGCCTAAAACATCAGAAGATAAAGTAGCTGATACACAAACCATTACCGTTAGTTATAAGGATGATGTAAAGAGATTGGAAGAAAAAACCGAAACTGCGGTTGTAAAACAGGAAGCCACTTTGGAAAACCAAAGCTACGAAAGTATGGAACCGGAGCCTTCTACTTTTACCAAGGCTGAGGAAAAGACCGAGTCCAAACCAATCACTTCCGGTCTGCTGTATGCCCAGCCCACGGAGAATGGATACCAATTGGTGGACAGTACACCAAAGGTAGTTATGAAACTCATGTCAACCTCTGTTGAAAATGTATTCCTGACCGATTATCAAGGCAACAGCGGAGTGGTCTTAAAAAAAGAGGACAAGTGGTTTTTGGAATATTCTGAAGGTGGAGAGAAGAAACTTAAAGAACTCAACATCAAGTTTTAGAATCCATATTTGTCCTTCCAGCGTTTTTTTAGGAATTCCCGCATGGCATTCTCCCTGGGATTGTTTCCCGGGCGATAAAAAGCAGTGCCCGAAATCTCCTCCGGAAGGAACTCAAAATCCGCAAAATTGTTTTCGTGGTCATGGGCATATTGGTAGCCTTTGCCATACCCAATGTCCTTCATCAATTTAGTTGGCGCATTTCTAATGGCCAGAGGTACTGACAAATCCCCAGTTAACCTGACTTTTTGTTGTGCCTCGTTAATGGCTGCATAACTGGCGTTGCTCTTCGGTGAACTGGCCAAATAGGTGGCACATTGGCTAAGTATGATTCGCGCTTCTGGATATCCAACCGTGGTGACCGCTTGGAAGGTGGTGTTGGCCAAAACAAGTGCGGTTGGATTGGCATTTCCAATATCTTCGGAGGCTAAAATAACCATTCTGCGGGCTATGAACTTTACATCCTCGCCCCCTTCAATCATTCGGGCCAACCAATACACTGCCGCATTGGGGTCACTTCCCCTGATGGATTTTATGAAGGCCGAAATAATGTCATAGTGCTGCTCCCCGGTTTTGTCATACAATACCGTGTTTTTTTGAACCTTGTTCAACACCAGCTCATTGGTAATGGTAACCTCCTTGGCGTTTTCAGAGTTGACAATAAGCTCAAAAATGTTCAATAATTTCCGTCCATCACCCCCGGAAAGCCGTAATAGGGCCTCGGTTTCTTGTAAATCTATTTTTTTGTCTTTCAGGAGTTTGTCCGTCTTCATCGCTCTATCCAAAAGCGCTTCCAAGTCTTCTTTGTCAAAGGGGTTTAGGATATAGACCTGACATCGGGACAGCAATGCGGGAATGACCTCAAAACTTGGGTTTTCCGTAGTGGCGCCAATCAAAGTGACCCATCCTTTTTCAACTGCACCCAACAACGAGTCTTGTTGCGATTTGCTAAAGCGATGGATTTCATCAATGAACAAAATGGGATTTTTGGCCGTGAACAGCCCACCACTTTGTTTGGCTTTTTCAATGACTTCCCTAACATCCTTTACGCCGCTGCTTATGGCACTCAGCGTATAAAAAGGCCGTTGGCTCTCACTGGCAATGATGTTGGCCAAGGTGGTTTTTCCAGTTCCGGGAGGGCCCCAGAAAATCAATGAGGGAATCACACCATTTCGTATTTGGTTGGTCAAAGCACCCTGCGGGCCCACCAAATGCTGCTGACTGATGTAGTCTTCCAGTGTTTTTGGACGTATTCGTTCTGCCAAAGGTTCATTCATACCGATAAAAATAAGACAATTTTAGAGGTATAAAGGCCTTACTTTCGGCAGCATTTTCAACAAACATGACAATTTGTGTAATTTCATATCCGTGGTCAGGAAATTGATATTAGGAGCGTATGCAGGCAAATGAACATTTTAAGTTTTCAAATTGGGTGGTTTTGGCCCCGTTGTTGGCTGTGTTATCCATTTGGACCGTATTTTGGGTTGAAATAAAGTTTGGAGTCAATTTTAATGAGTATGGCATTTACCCCAGAAGTTTGTCTGGATTAAGGGGTGTGTTCCTCAGTCCGTTCATCCATGGTTCAGTGGAGCATTTGTACAACAATACCATCCCTTTGGCCATTTTAACGGCGTTTTTATTTTATTTCTATCAAAGGGCGGCCCTACGGGTTTTGCTGTCTGGCATTCTTATTTCTGGATTATTGACTTGGTCCATTGCACGTCCATCATACCATATTGGGGCCAGTGGAATCATCTATGTTTTGGCAAGCTTTATTTTCTTTAAAGGTGTTTTTGCCAAACATTATAGGCTGGTAGCGCTTTCTTTGGTAGTCGTTTTCATCTATGGAAGTATGCTATGGTATATTTTTCCGGTGAAGGAAAATATTTCATGGGAAGGGCATCTTGCCGGCTTTATCACGGGCTTTTTGTTGGCCTTGACCACAAAGGTGAAGCTTCCTGTTGAAAAGAAATATGAATGGGAGCGGGAGGATTACAATGAAGAGGAGGATCCTTTCCTGAAACATTTTGATGAGGACGGCAATTTTATTGAAACCACGGAAGACCCCAAAGACCACATCCAGATAAAATATCATTATAAAGAGGATAAGGAACAAAAATCCTAGGCCTTTCGTTGACGAACCACTTCATAAAGGAACACACCACAGGCCACGGAAACATTCAGGGAGCCAATGCTGCCCAAAAGTGGCAATTTGGCCGTGTGATCCAAAATAGCAAGAATGGAAGGAGAAATGCCCCGATCTTCGGATCCCATAACCACAGCACAGGGTTGGTTAAAATTCACAGCATAAATTTCGTCTTCGGTCTTTTCGGTGGCACCTACAACACTGATTCCTGAGGACTGTAAATAGAATATGGCATCCTTTAGGTGGTCCACTTTGGCAATGGGCACATTGAAGGCTGCCCCCGCAGAAGTCTTTATCGTGTCATCGGTGATGGGAGCTGCTCCACTTTTGGGGACAATAATGCCATGCACCCCACAACATTCAGCGGTTCGGATCATGGCACCGAAATTGCGCACATCCGAAACTTGGTCCAAAAGCAGTAAAAAGGGCATTTTTTCTTTGGAAATCACATTTTCCACCAACGTTTCGAAATCATGGAACTTCACTGGTGAAATCTGCGCTACCACCCCTTGATGGTTGTTTCGGGTGAGTCGATTGAGCTTTTCAATGGGCACATACGAAGCACTGATGCCATTTTTTCGAATGGTCGACTCCAATTCCTTGAAAAGTTCGCCCTTAAGGCCTCTCTGCAGGAATATTTTGTTGATGGGCTGGTCTGCATCCATGGCCTCCATAACGGCCCGTATTCCATAAATCTGGTCACTCATCTCCTTGGGTTCAATTGCGTGGACGCTGCAAATATATCACGAAGATATCTTGTGGACACCAAGAGGACCATTATTCGTGGTATTTAACAACAAAGTCTCGTTATTGGCATTGGTGATCAACTCAACACTCTTCACATTTCCGTTCATAAAAAGCCCAGAATCTTGATAGGGTACGCTGATGTACCCGTCATTTCCGTTGGAAAGCAGAATTACACCGGATAGTGCATCCAATCTGGGGGTTTCCACCTCGGTTTCGTAAATGTTTCCAACCGCAATGATGTCTTCGTACCCGTCTTGGTTAAGGTCGGCAATAGCGCAATCCAAAATGGGAATGGTCTGTCCCGAAACGGGAAGAACATGCTTTTCAAAGACCAGATTGCCCTTGTTGATCAATACAATGGACTGAAGTTCGGTTACAGTGCTCTCATAGGAAGATTTTAGCTTTTCCCCATAAATGTCCACCAAACTGGCATTGGCAAATTCGGAGTAGGTCTCAAATTTTTCCTTGATAAAAGGCATTTGTTGGGAAGAACATTCCCTGCCACGCACCGGAACGTATGTTCCTTTGTATTTTTTGCTCAGGACGATGTCATTGGTGCCATTTTCATCAAAATCGGTGGCATATACCTTAAAGGGCTTTTCCTCGGAAGCCTTGAATTTTATGTTGAGACCCACATTCCCAACCACATAATCCTTGAGACCATCTTTGTTGACATCGGTCTCGGTAACGGAGAACCACCATCCCTTTTCATTGAGCATGGAATCCGCTGCTCCCCTATTTTTAAAGGTACCCTGTTCATTGATGAAAACACCAATCCCGGTCCATTCGCCTACCGCGATGAAATCGGGCCAGCCATCATTGTTCACGTCTGTGGTCTGGATGTCATTGACAATGCCAAAATCTTGGAATTCCGGGGCCACTTGTTGGGTAACGTCCACCAATTCACCATTCCTGTTTTCCAACAGCACAGAAGTTTGTGGTTTAGGGTATTGTTTGGGAACTACCCGATTTCCCACCAAAATATCATTATCCCCATCCTTATCAAAATCTATAATGGATACAGATTTTCCATTTTTGGGAAGTTTGGAGAGTGCATCGCTTTGCAGTCTTTTGAATTGTCCGTTACCATCGTTAATGTAGATTCGGTCTGCATGGTAGGATGAATTTTCAGCAAACTCATTTCCACCACTTACCACATAAAGATCCATATCGGCATCCCCATCAAAATCAAAAAATACGGATTCCATGTCCTCATACTGGGCATCGTTGGAGAGGGCAGGGGAGTTCAATTTAGAAAATCCTCTGCTGGATTGCACATAGAGTTGCCCAGATTGCCCAGAAGCGCCCCCTACGTGAATATCTTCCAATCCGTCGCCATTAATATCACCTTTGGTGATAAAAGGGCCGAGATTGGATTGTTTGTAGGGAAGGAGGATCTCTGTTTCAAAATCGTCATACACATTTTCGGTATGTGTAAAATCCAATCCCACTGCTTTGGCATCGAGTCCAGCAAAATAGGTGCTCTTTTCCGATGCGGGAGAAATTGGAATGGTGGCGTCGCTCTCATTGAAGGTAAGCGTGGAATTGGCCGGAACATTGAATTTTTGCTCCATTTTTCCCGATTTCCAATACACAGTCACAGTGTCTACGGTTTGTTGATGGGCAAGCCCAAAAAAGGCCTTGGGTTCTTGGGCCGAGCGGTAGCCCCGGACCCTTTTTACTTCAACCATTTGGGAAGTGTTGCCCGCACTGACCTTTACTTTGGCAAATTCCTCGGAAGAATCCCCATTGGTGATGACTTTCAAGTAATTTCCAAGTTCATCTTCAACGGAAAGGTTTTTATAGACAAAAGCGGCTTCATCCATGTTGTTGATAATGATGTCCAGATCGCCGTCATTGTCCAAATCACCGGAAGCTGCCCCATTACTGAATGAAAAATCGCCCAAGCCCCAATCTCTTGCAACATCATCATAAATGAGTTCCGAGGTTCTTTTGTACATGATGTTGGGCAATTTTTCGGAGGGCATGGACTCATAAAGTTGTTGTTTTACATCCAAAGGGACATTCTGCCCATATTTTTGTCTCGCCTCAAAGACCTTCATTTGTAGATCATTGTCCAAGGCATACCGACGATACCCGTTGGTAACATGGATTTCCTTGTGTCCGTCCAGGTCAAAATCGTTCATGAGCACTGACCAGCTCCAATCGGTATTGGCCACCCCGGACAGTTGCGAAATATTGCTGAATTTGTTCCGGCCCATGTTCTTTTGAAGCGAATTGTACATGTATTGGTAGTGGTATCCGGCCTTGTTCACCAAATAATCGAACCGTTGGGTGTTCATGGAGGCCATCAATGTTTTGGAACGGACATGGTCGTTTGCGGCCATATCCAGGACAAAGATGTCCTGAAGGTCGTCGTTGTCCAGATCGGCAATGTCTATCCCCATGCCGTAAAATGATATCTGATCGGTGGTTTCCTTGATTTGGTCCGTGAAGGTGCCATCATGGTTGTTGATGTAGAGCGCATCGGGCAGATAATAATCACTGGCCATGTAAATGTCCATCCAACCATCTTCGTTGATGTCGGCAACGGCAAGGCCTAATCCAAAGATGGGTTTTTCAAGCCCCGCTGCTTTGGTGACATCGGTAAATGTTCCGCCATCATTTCTATACAAATGTGACGAGTTGAAATAGGCGGTTTCCGCATCGGAATTCACATAACGATTGAAGCTGATGGGGTCCATGCCGTAGAGTTCATTCTCGTTCATGACCAGACAATCCAGATCCCCGTCTTTGTCCATATCAAAAAATACGGATTGTGTGCTGATGCCCATATCGGCAAGCCCGTATTGCTCAGCTTTTTCCTCAAAAGTTCCGTCTTGTTTGTTGATGAACAACAAATTTTTTCGTTTGTCCCGGGTGTTGGGCCCCCCTTGGGAGACATAAATATCCATCCAGCCATCTTGGTTGACGTCGGCAAAAGTGACGCCGTTGGACCAGACTTTTCCCGTATTGATTTGGGCTGATTCCGATACATCCTTGAACACTAGGTCACCTTGATTGAAGTACAAAGTGTTGTTGACTTGGTTTCCACAGAAAAACACATCCAAAAGCCCATCGTTGTTCAGGTCTTCCATGCCAACTCCGGCACCGTTGTAGAAGTAATCGTAGTCGAAGAGGTTGTTAAGGCTTGCAACGTCGTGGGTAATGGTATTTGAAAATGTAATGCCACTTTCCTGTGTCCTTATTTTTTTGAAAATGGGATCTTGCTTTTCAGCTTTTGCTTGTGTTTGGGAACCTTCTTTGTTGTTTTCAGATCTCCCGCAACTTACTATGAATGCCAGTATTAGAAATACTCGAAAGAAATTGGTCATATGCTTTAAAATATTTGGGAACAATAATTTGTATAGTATTGTCTTTTATTGTGAGAAATGAACAGCTTGATAAAGGTAAGATAATCAATTGTAAAACAGATGATAAGAAAAAAAAGCCACCTCGTAGAGGTGGCTTTTAATATGTCTATATAAAGCCGATATAATTAAGGCTTACAGAAATCTATTGTAATTGGGCCAGCTTCTGTACCAGCGGTAACATTGCCAACCAAGTTTCCATTTGGTGTGTAGATCTGCATGGTAATTTCACCATAAAAATCTCCAGGAAAATACCAGTCAGCTGTTTCTGTACCTACTGGAATCTCGATAGTAGTAGAACCGCCAGAAGCTCCAGGCGTACAAGCAAAGCTAGAAGCTGCGTATGGGGAGCAAAGACCAAATTCCAACACGGTGCCGTCATCCAATGTTACGGTAACGGGATCACCAGCGTTGCCATCTGTAGTTTGCCACCCGTCACCAAAGGAATCCTGCATGTCGATTGTCCAAGTTCCCGGTGTTGGCGGAACAGGAGGACAAACTATTGCAGAAGTATACGCAAAGGGTGATCTAAAAAACGATCCACCCGTAACGGTACCGTTGGCGTCGTTGGTAAAGGTTCTACCATCTGTAAGTACAGCTTCCAAACGAATGAGAAATATATCGCCTCCTTCAATATCTGCATCTGCTATACCAGTTCCAGCAATGGCTTCTGCATAGGTCAAGGAAATATCCCCTCTTGGCAAACCAAAGTCTCCCCCTGGAGTAAAGTTTGAAGCAGGAATGGTCATGACCAATGCTTCTGGAGTGGTGACATCCGTTTCTCCATCGGGAACATCGGTATCCAGATAGGTTACATACACTTGAACTTCAGAAAGTAGGGATCCACCTTCTTCATCCTGTACCTCTAGGGTAACCCCCCACATTGAATCTGGGTTGTTAATGTCAAACTCTACTCCAAGCGTAGCAACTGTCCTTAGGACAAGCCCTCGGGTAGTACCCTCATATACTTCATCTATAAGCTTTTCTTCGCTACAGGAAAAAGCAATGCAAACGAAAAAAAGCAGTGTTATATGTTTTTTTAATTTTTTCATGATTTTAATTTTAACGTTCATCGCTTTCATTAATTAGAAAATGGGAATCCACTTTCTGGATTATTGTCCCAGAATACCCGAACAGACTGATCTGATTTTTGTGTAATGTTGGGGTTACTGGTCACAGCCTGGTTGGGATAGTACATGGAGCGCATAAACACTCCTGGGTCTGGCTCCCTGTTGGGTTGCAACGTACTTGGGTATCCTGTTCTCCTATAAAAATTATAGGTCTCGATACCGTTACCATAGTGGCTTACCAAAAACTGCTCTGCAAGAACGTCCCATTTATCATCACCGGTAGCACTGTTAAAGGCTGCTACGGTAGCTGCGATAAAGTCGGTTACGTCAGTAGGCGTAGGCTCAAACGAAAGGTCGGCACCTGCATCATTGGAAACATAAGATTGTGCCTTTGCAATCTGTTTGGTCAAAGCATTTTCCAAGTGGGTAGCAGCGACACCGGGCTGGCCAGCGGCCAAGGCCATCTCAGCTCTCCAAAAGTCCACCATAAAGGCATCCAAAATTGGGGTAATTCCTGTTCCGCCGGCTCCAAAGGATAGCGGATCATTGGCCTGGGCAATCGCGGCAAAGCTGTCATCGTCAAAACGACCACCTGCTGGATAAACTCCAAAAGTAGTCCTCAACAAACCGTCTGGTGGAATACCTTCATCATCTCCATGATCCCTGCCCCAATATCCATTAGGCAATGCACAGAAGGTAAACCCTCCAGTAACATAATGGGAAGGAGGTGTTTGTAAGGAGCATGTAAGCAACTCTTCATTTGGAGCTACACCATCCTGACCAGGAACATCCAAGGTCTGGCGATAGAAGTAATATCTCAATCTGGGATCATCACTGGTGTCCATAAGGTTTATCATCCAGTTAGACGCATAATGCCCAGCCCCCGCAGAGGCATAGTTGATACCATAATTTGGATGTCTAGTATCCGGCTGTGAAGCACTGGTGCCTGGCCAGAACCAGTCGAAATCATCTGCAGTATCCGTAATATAGTTACCAGAGTTGATTATAGCATTGAAGTTTGCAGCAGCTGATGGATCTACCAAACGTGTCTGTAGATAAATCTTAAGCTTCAAGGTATTTGCAGCATTTACCCATTTTGAATAGTCATTATTGTAAAAATAATCTACAGGGGGAAGTACTGCTGCATCCGTATTGAAGTTGACAATGGCCTGATCCAAAAGGGATAGAGCCGCAGCGTAAACCGATTCCCCACTATCCAGGGTAGGATTCAAGATTTCCGGAGCCTGTAGTGCCTCGGTATAGGGAACGTCTCCAAAGAAATCCACCAAGGTAACAAGAGTGTATGCCTCAATGAATTGGGCAATCCCAAGATGTTTCGTGAGGCCACTTTCTTCAGCTGCGGGTGTCATAAGACGGATATCAAAAAGAATACCCCTATAGGCATTGTCCCATTCATCATCCGTATCAATATCCTGATAACCACTTCTATAATCTCGAGAGTTATAAGGCATTACTCGTGTCAATTCACTTCCCAAGATGGAAAACCCATCCCCGGTCACGTTACCGCCAGTGGTAAAATTATCCTGGGGGTCCCCCGTTGCGTCCCCATCAATTTGTCTTGCAAAATCTTCCTGAATCGAGTTCAGAAAGAAGTCCGGGCTTGCCTGTTCTGGTGTCAAGAAATTAGGGTCCTGTGTAAGATCCAGTTCGGTGGACTCACAAGATACCATCAATGACCCAACAAGCAAGGCTGATGCTATATATGTGCTTATGTTTTTCATTTTTATAACTATTTTTTTCATCTTAGAATGTTGCTTTAACACTGAATCCATATCTTCTAGAGCTAGGTCCGTTCAAGAAATCAAAACCAAACCCGTTACCAACACCTGTACCAGATGTGTTGGCGTCAAAATTGGCACCATCTGGAGTGTTAATGGCATCATACCACAAGTTGAATCCTGAAACCGTAAATGACAATGAGCCAAATGGTGTCCTGTCCAAGAATTTCTTGGGAACTGAATAGCCCAAAGAAACTTCCTGCAATCTCAACATGGTTCCATCGTATACTTGTAGTTCACTGGGACCAAAGAGTACGTTGTTAAAGAAGTAATCAGAGTTGTTGATTTGGACATCGTTTACCGACCCATCACTTTGTTTTACCCCTGGAAGGATATAGGTGTTTTCCCTATCCACAGTTTCAACAATCAAACCTCTACCCAACAAAGTAGAAATAGTACTTGAGTAGATATCCCCTCCTTGGGTCCAGTTGAACTGGAAGCCAAAGTTGAAGTTCTTAAAAGAGAAGGTGTTGTTGAAGTTTGCCATGAAATCCGGGTTCGGATCTCCGATGATACCATCCTGGGAATCTTGTACATAGTCCCCAGCAGAGTTGACCACCAAATTGCCGGCATCATCCCTAAGAACACGGCTACCGTAGATTACACCAAGAGGTTCACCTTTAATGGCCGCGTTACCCAAGTTAGAGAAACCGGAATATACGATTAGGTCAGTTTCTTGACCCAAGTCTTCAACAGTGGTCTCGGTGGCACTGAAGTTTACATTTGATCTCCAGTTAAAGCCATCGCTATCACTTCTGATCAAGTTCAGTCCAAGGTCAATCTCTACACCTTCACCCTTGATCTCACCAACGTTTGTGGTTGTTCTATAATACCCAGAAGCTGGATCCAAAGGTTGGGTCACGATCAAATCCGTGGTTGTTCTCTGGTAAATGGAAGCATCCAAGGTGATGCGTCCGTCCCACCATCTTGACTCAATACCAAGTTCTATTTCGGAAACTTGCTCTGGCTTTAGGTCAGGGTTACCCAAGGTAAGAGGACTTGTATTGGTTACAATGTTTCTTCCCGTGTTGTCCTGAAAATCCTGGGTGTCCAAAGAAAGTCGTGATGAAATCGGATAAGAATCAGAGTTTTGATCAGGGAAACCTGCAGAGGTTCCGTAACCGGCCCTTATCTTAAGATAGTTCAATGCATCGCTTTTCAACCCATCAAAAGCAGTTGTGGGCACAAAGGATACACTGGCACTAGGGTAGAACAATGACCTATTGGCCTTGTCCAAGTTGGATACCCAGTCATTCCTTGCGGCCAGGGTTACGAAAACGAAGTTATCGTAATCAAATTCCGCTTGGCCGTAAAGACCCATTACATTACGTTCGGAAGTTCCCTGAATCTCATTGTTATTCAAGAAGTTGAAGTGGCGAAGTACATCGAAGACCTGTTGGCCATCACTGGAAATACCATTTTGGTTAAAGACTTCCCTCCTACCATTGAAACCAAGGTTGAATGTACTACCAATGGTCTCTGTCAAATCAAAATCACCGTTGATCGCAACGTTGTGGTCCCAAATGGTATTGGTGTTGTTCCAGGTCTCATAGATACCGCTCTGTAACCTGATATCGTTACTGTTACTGTTTACACCACCTTTGTTCTGATAGTTTACGTTGTTCTCGCTATAGTTGTCAATACCTACCCTATATACGATGTTCAGGTTTTCACTTATGTCATATTGGATTCCCATATTACCGAACACCCTGTTGGTCTCTTGCTGGGTACCGGAGTTGTTCACGGTCCACAAGGGGTGTTGTATGGAGTTGTTCTGACGATAGTAAACGCTGCCTCCAGTAATTGGATCTTGGTATGGCAGACCCAGAACATCCACAGAACGGGGCGTAAAGTACAGATCCCCAAATACAGAGGAACCGCCACCGGTTGCACCGTTACCCTGGCTCAATGCCACGGGTGGAGAAATAAACTTGGTACGTGCATAGTTAAGGGTACCGGATACGGTAAACTTATTGCTCAACACCGCTCTACCACCAATACCAAAGTTGTTCCTGTTCAAACTGTTGCCAGGAGTAAAACCTTGATCTTTTAAATAACCATAGTTGGCATTGTAGGAAACTTTTCCATCCGATGATGCTCCTGCAATGTTGATGGAAGTATTGGTGACCGTACCAGTCTTAAAGAAGTTTTCAAAACTCTTGTAGGGTTTCCACTCGTAACGAGCTCCTTGAAATTCAGGAAAGGCCGCTTGAATGGCCGATGTTGAAGTGGAATATGGGTGAGGTAGCGTTCCGTTTGAATCGAAAGAAGCACTGTTCCCCCAACCGGAAAGACCTTCTCTTCTAAAGCTGGGTCCCCAGTTACTGAAGAACCAACCAAAAGCCTGGTCGAAACCGTTACCATATTCATTTTGGTATTCAGGTTTTGAAGCAATCTCATTGAAGAACATGGAAGAAGTGACCGTGATTTCTGTCTTCTTGGCTCCTTCTCCTCCTGCTCCTGCTTTGGTGGTGATCAAGATCACACCATTTCTACCCAAAGATCCGTATAGCGTGGAGGCTGCAAGACCTTTCAATACGTTTACGCTTTCAATACTGTTTGGATCCAAATCCAAGAACCTACTGGAACCGTTGTTACCGTTGATGAAATCCTGACGGCTACCTTGTCTACCGGAAGAGTTGGTGTCTCCGTTGAAAGGAACACCGTCCACAATGAACAAGGGTTGGTTACTTTGGCTAAAGGAGTTGAAGCCACGAATGATAATGTTGGTACCCGAGCCGGATAGACCACTCTGTTGGGTGATGTTCACCCCAGAGGCCTTACCCATAAGCACACGTCCCAAATCACCTTCGGCCTTTTCCTCCAGTTGTTCGGAGCTTACTTCAGCTACCGCGTACCCCAAGGCTTGCTTCTCCCTTTTGATACCAAGGGCCGTTACAACCACCTCTTCAAGGGCTTGGGTGTCTTCTTCCATCTGAACATTGATCACACTTCCTGCACCAACAGTTCTACTTGTGGCTCTTTGCCCTATATAAGTAAATTGTAGTGTTTGACCTTGACTTGCACTGATCGAATAGTTACCATCAAAATCTGTTTGGGTACCGTTGGTGGTCCCTTCGACGACAATGTTGACCCCAGGCAACGGAAGACCATCGGAATCCGTAACAGTACCTGTAATCGTCTTGTCTTGTGCAAAGGATACATGCACAACAAACGCCAATAACAGCGTTAACAATCCATTAAGTTTTGTTCTCATTTTTAAATTATTTGAATTAGCTAGCCGCTAAAATCATAATTTCATGTTAATAATCCAAACTAATTTTACTAAATTTTTAAGATGATGTTAGCAAATGCAATAACCTCAAAATGAGCTTTGCTATTTAACAGACTTGTTAATTTGACCCCTTGAAAATTGTGATGAATATAAAAAAGGACTGAATTTAGGGTGTTAATTATAACAAATACACGGGGTTATTGCGGTAATTAGCTGAGGGTTATCTTAATGTGGATTCGCTTATACCTTAATTATATATAATTAAAATTTTAGCCTGTGCTTTTTGTGGTTTTGGTGCATTGGCTCACGTTCTTTTGATATAAATGACATTTATTTATTTTCCATGGCCCTTAACTCCTTAATTTTTATATATTTAAGGTAGATACTTAATTTTATCTTAAAATTTATGTTATGAAAAAATCGTTTTACATCGTATTTGGGGTCATAATGTCTTTTGGCTTCCATGCAAATGCGCAGGGTAATATTCATTCTTCTGGAGAAGGTGGGGTGTTTACCCAGAATGCATTGGCGGGACTGAAGGGGGTTGATGCCGAAAATTTTGACATGGGCAACAATCCGGCCATGATGGATCTCTACAACGATATGCGGATGAAGTTTGGACGCATGGGAGAAGAAGTGAACCTGACTTTGGACGATATAGACGGAACCATTTACTTGAATGAAGACTTTACTTTGGGGGCTCTCTATGAAGATGGTGTGGCCTTTAAGCGTTTGTACCTTCGGTATGATGCGTACAATGATGAAGTGGAGTTGAAGGAATCCGCAGATTCCGATGTGGTGCGTGCCATGGTCAAGCACCCAAAGTATTCGTGCTCCATAAATAACGATAAATTTGTATACACGGATTACCTGAATGAAGACGGAGAAACCGTGAGCGGATATTTACAACCCTTGGTTTATGGAGAAGGATATGTTCTGTATGAACGCCAAATTAAAGTCTTTAAAGAAGGGAAGCCCGCAAAGACATCGTTGGACAACTCCTTCCCGCACCGCTTTTTGGACAAGACTGAATATTTTGTGTCCGCTGATGGTGAGGCCCCTAAATTCATGAAGACGAAAAAGTCGGATGTGCTTTCCGTGTTTCCAGATGATCAATATGGCGCCATGAAGAAGTATGTGAAGGGCAAGCGCATCGATTTTGATGATAGCAGGGACCTGATGAACCTCTTCGCGTACGCAAATACATTGTAATGATTACGGAGGTTGCATTACTGTGACCTGCTGTGTAGATAATAATTCAAAAGAAATTGAAAATGACAAAAAGAAATTTACTTGGAACGATTATGATTCTTTGCGCCGTAATGTCCGTAAGTGCACAAGGTAATATACATGTGCAAGGAGAGGGAGGTGCGTTTTCCCAAGACAGGCTTGCATTGTTAAAGAATGGTGAAGGTGGAGGATTGGGCAACAACCCGGCCATGATGGATCTCTATAATGACATGCGCATGAAGTTTGGCCGTATGGGGGAAGAGGTCAACCTCACCTTGGACGATATTAACGGTACCATATACCTAAATGAGAACTTTACGTTGGGAACGCTCTATGAAGATGGAGTGGCCTTTAAGAAACTGTACCTTAGGTATGATGCCTACAATGATGAAGTGGAGCTAAAAGAGTCCGTAGATTCAGATGTGGTGCGGGCCATGGTACAACATCCAAGATATTCCTGCTCAATGAATGGCAATGAATACCTATATATAGAGTACTTAAATGAAGACGGCGAATCTAAAGAAGGCTATTTATCGCCTTTGGTTTCTGGAGGGGATTACATTCTTTTAGTTAAGAACAGTAAAGTGTTCAAAGAGGGGAAACCTGCAAAGACCTCGTTGGACAATTCCTTTCCGCACCGTTTTTTGGACGAGACCGAATATTACGTGTCAAAAAATGGAAAATCCCCGGTTTTTATGAAAACCAGGAAGTCTGATGTACTTTCCGTGTTTGCGGAAAAGCACCAAAAGGCGATAAAAAGTTACATGAAGGACAAGCGTCCCAATGTAAAAGATGCTGGCGATTTGATAAACCTATTCGCGTATGCCAATACCTTATAGAAAGTTGATTATTAATAAACCGGAATAAAATTTGAAAGTATGAAACAATTATTTTTTATTATGGTTTGTGGTGTATTCGCCCTTAATTTGGCGATGGGGCAAAATAAAAGTGTGCAAGCTTGGGGGGTAATTCCTGGCGAATATAACATAGAGCAGGCCTGGGGAAACAATCCCTCCATGGAAAATCTATATAGTGATATGCGGATCAAGTTTGGCCGGATGGGAGAAGAGGTAAACTTGACCCTGGAAGACATTGATGGAACCATATATCTTAATGAGAACTTTACCTTGGGTTCCTTATATGAAAACGGAGAGGAATTTAAGAAGATGTATTTGCGATATGACGCCTACAACGACGAGGTCGAGCTTAAGGAGACTTTGCAATCTGATGTAGTACGTTCCATGGTAAAGCATCCTGTCTATTCCTGTTCCGTTAACGGCAATGAATACTACTATTTAGGATATACCGATGAGGACGGCAACCCCCAAAAGGGGTATTTGACCCCTTTGGTGACCGGTGACGACTATACCCTTTTTGTAAAGCACATAAAAGTGTTCAAAGAAGGAAAACCTGCAAAGACATCCTTGGACAACTCCTTTCCGCACCGCTTTTTGGACAAGACGGAATACTACGTTTCCAAAACAGGAGAAGCGCCGGTTTTTATGAAGACCAGAAAATCTGATGTTCTTTCAGTATTTACGGAGAACGACCAAAAGGCCATAAAAAGCTACATCAAGGACAAGCGCCCCAATGTAAATGATGGTGACGATTTGCTCAATTTGTTCACTTATGCCAATACCTTGTAAATAATAGGGTCGCACATCTAATTTGGTAGGGTGGCCAGCTAATTATATCGCCATGAAAAAAATGCTCTTGATCATTCTTTTTGCAATTTTTTTTGCTCCAGACTGTATGGGGCAGTATGGTGTTGCCCAGGCATGGGGGACTGATCGGGGCCTGCATGGCACTACCCAAGCTCTCACCAACAATAATTTCATTGAAAATCTCTCCAGTACTATGGGAGCCAAGTTTGGTTTCAAGGGGGTAGGGGGCAATCTTGCAGAGGGGGATATTGAGGGTACCATCTATCTCAATGAAAATTTTACTTTGGGAACGCTTTATGTCAATGATAAGGAGGTCAAGAAAATGTATATGCGCTATGATGCCTACAATGATGAAATTGAACTGAAGGATGCGTTGAATTCCGAAGAGATTAAGGCCATGGTTAAGCACCCTGTTTATTCTTGCTCTTTGGATGGAGATGAGTATTATTACCTAGGATATACAAATGAAGTTGGTGGCGAGAAAAAAGGTTACTTGGTTCCTATTGTAATAGGTGACGCCTACACGCTTTTCATCAAGTATCAAAAAGTGTACAAAAAAGGAAAACAGGCCAGCACCCCATTGGATGCCTCATTTCCACCGCGCTTATTGGACAAGACCGAATATTATGTTTCCGTAAATAATGAATCTCCTTTTTTTATGAAGGCCAAAAAATCGGAGGTAATTTCCATATTCCCGAAACAAAATCAAAGCGCAATTAAAAAGTACATTAAAGAAAAGCGACTTAAAGCGGGCGACCACAATGATTTGCGTAATCTGTTCACCTATGCCAATACATTATAATATAGGTCTAAGCAAGGCTTGCTTGGGTTTTGGACAACAGAACAAGATATAAAAAGGTGTGTTGCAGCACCTTTTTTTAATTATGTCGTAAAATAAAGTATTCTTGATTTGAATTATTCCGAAATATCACTACATTTGCAGCCCTCAAAATGAGGGTTATTTAGTTTTTAATAGAAATTTTAATGCCAACAATTTCACAATTAGTACGAAAAGGAAGAGCCACAATTACCAAGAAGAGTAAATCGGCTGCTTTGGATTCGTGTCCTCAACGAAGAGGGGTTTGTACACGTGTATACACCACTACGCCTAAGAAACCAAACTCTGCAATGCGTAAAGTTGCAAGGGTAAGGTTAACCAATGGTAAAGAGGTGAACGCATACATCCCCGGAGAAGGACACAACCTCCAAGAGCACTCGATAGTATTGGTTAGAGGTGGAAGAGTAAAGGATTTGCCTGGTGTGCGATATCATATCGTTCGCGGAGCGTTGGACACTGCCGGTGTGGCAGGAAGAACGCAGCGACGATCAAAGTATGGTGCAAAGCGTCCTAAAAAGTAATCAACTTTAAGAAGAAGCGATGAGAAAAAAGCAGGCAAAAAAAAGACCGTTATTGCCAGACCCCAGATTTAACGATCAATTGGTCACACGTTTTGTGAACATGATGATGTGGGATGGTAAAAAGTCAGTTGCATTCAAAATTTTCTACGATGCAATTGATATTGTTGACGAAAAGAACACTGACGAAGAAAAAACAGGATTGGAACTTTGGAAAGATGCCCTTTCCAATGTTATGCCGCACGTTGAGGTAAGAAGTAGAAGAGTAGGTGGTGCAACATTCCAGATTCCTATGCAGATTCGTCCAGACAGAAAGATATCCACTGCAATGAAATGGTTGATCCTTTACGCGAGAAGACGTAACGAAAAATCCATGGCACAGAAATTGGCCTCCGAGATTTTGGCCGCAGCCAAAGAAGAAGGGGCAGCAGTGAAGAAAAGAGTAGATACACACAAAATGGCCGAGGCCAATAAAGCATTCTCACACTTTAGATTCTAATCATTACAATGGGAAGAGATTTAAAATATACAAGGAATATAGGTATTGCAGCTCACATTGATGCTGGTAAAACAACTACTACAGAGCGTATTCTTTTTTATACCGGTGTGAGCCATAAAATTGGAGAAGTGCACGATGGTGCCGCAACCATGGACTGGATGGAGCAAGAGCAAGAGCGTGGTATTACCATTACCTCTGCAGCCACTACCTGTACATGGAAGTTCCCAATGGAGAATGCACAGCCATTGCCAGATACAAAAGATTACCACTTTAACATTATCGACACTCCCGGACACGTGGACTTTACCGTTGAGGTAAACCGTTCACTTCGTGTGTTGGACGGATTGGTGTTCTTGTTCAGTGCCGTTGACGGTGTTGAGCCACAATCCGAGACCAACTGGAGATTGGCCGATAACTACAAAGTGCCACGTATCGGTTTCGTAAACAAAATGGACCGTCAAGGTTCCAACTTCTTGAACGTGTGCAAGCAGGTTCGTGAAATGTTGGGCTCCAATGCAGTGCCAATTGTATTGCCAATCGGTGACGAAGCTGATTTTAAAGGAATTGTTGACTTGGCCAAGAACAGGGCTGTTGTTTGGCACGAGGATAACTTCGGTTCTACCTTTGATGTAGTGGACATTCCTGAAGAAATGAAGGATGAAGTTAAGGAGTTTCGAGCTGCCTTGATTGAAGCCGTAGCAGAATATGATGAAAATTTGATGGAGAAATTCTTCGAAGATGAAGATTCCATCACAGAAGATGAAGTACACGCTGCGTTGCGCGCTGCGGTAATGGACAGGGCCATCATTCCTATGATTTGTGGTTCGTCCTTTAAAAACAAAGGGGTTCAATTCCTTTTGGACGCCGTTTGCCGTTACTTGCCTTCGCCTTTGGATAAGGATGATATCATCGGAATCAATCCAGATACAGAAAAAGAAGAAAGAAGAAAACCAGATCCAAAACAACCTTTTTCAGCACTGGCCTTTAAGATTGCTACCGATCCATTCGTAGGACGTTTGGCTTTCTTTAGAGCATATTCTGGTCGTTTGGACGCAGGTTCTTACATCTTGAACAACCGTTCAGGAAACAAAGAGCGTATTTCCCGTATCTATCAGATGCACTCCAATAAGCAAAATGCCATCGATTTTATTGAAGCAGGAGATATTGGTGCAGCAGTAGGGTTTAAGGACATCAAGACAGGGGATACCCTTTCTGATGAAAAGCATCCAATTGTATTGGAGAGCATGAATTTCCCCGATCCCGTTATCGGTATCGCTGTCGAGCCAAAAACCAAGGCCGATGTGGATAAATTGGGTATGGCTTTGGCCAAATTGGCCGAAGAAGATCCAACCTTCCAGGTAAAGACCGATGAAGCTTCTGGACAAACCATCATCTCCGGTATGGGTGAGCTCCACTTGGATATTATTGTTGACCGTTTAAGGCGTGAGTTCAAGGTTGAAGTAAACCAAGGACAGCCACAGGTTGAGTACAAAGAAGCCATTACGCAAGCTGCCAATCACAGGGAAGTTTACAAGAAGCAATCTGGTGGTCGTGGTAAATTTGCGGACATCGTATTTACTATGGAGCCTGCTGCTGAAGAAGTAATTGGTTTGGAGTTTGTCAATGAAATTAAAGGAGGTAATATTCCTAAAGAATATATCCCATCTGTGGAAAAAGGATTCAAAGAGGCTATGAAAAATGGTCCTTTGGCTGGATTTGAGATGGATAGCATGAAAATTACCCTAAAAGATGGCTCGTTCCACCCGGTGGATTCCGATTCACTATCGTTTGAATTGGCTGCAAAAATGGGTTATAGGGCCGCTGCCAAATTGGCCAAATCAGTATTGATGGAACCTATCATGAAAATTGAGGTGTTGACACCTGAGGAAAACATGGGTGACATCGTCGGCGATTTGAACAGGCGTAGAGGTACCATCAGTAGCATGAGCGATAGAGCTGGTGCCAAAGTGGTAAAGGGCGAAGTGCCATTATCTGAAATGTTTGGTTATGTAACTTCCTTGAGGACCTTATCCTCAGGTAGGGCAACATCCACAATGGAATTTTCACACTATGCCGAGACCCCTTCCAATATTGCGGAAGAAGTAATCAAAGCAGCTAAAGGAGTAACCGCTTAATTTTCAGCAAGATGAGTCAAAAAATTAGAATAAAATTGAAATCTTACGATCACAATTTGGTGGACAAATCTGCTGAGAAGATCGTAAAAACGGTAAAAACAACCGGTGCTGTGGTAACGGGACCAATTCCATTGCCAACGCACAAAAAGATATTTACGGTTTTGCGTTCACCCCACGTGAACAAAAAATCAAGAGAGCAGTTCCAATTGAGCTCTTACAAGAGATTATTGGACATTTACAGCTCTTCATCAAAAACCATCGATGCCCTTATGAAGCTTGAGCTTCCAAGTGGTGTTGAGGTTGAGATCAAGGTTTGATGAGGACTTGACTTTCTGTAAAGCAGAAAGTTTTAGCCGAACAAACACTGAGCGAAGTCGAAGTGTCTTAATAAAGAGATGCTGAAACAAGTTCAGCATAAACATGTCCTGAACGACGGTTCAGGAAAAACGGTGAAAGAAAAAAATCTGGGTCAGAGCAGAGTCTTTTCTTGACCCAATTTTTTTGCCAAGAAATTGGCGCAATGTAAAAGAGTAAACAATTAATAATTAATTATATATGTCTGGGTTAATAGGAAAAAAAATCGGTATGACCAGCATCTTCGACGAGAATGGAAAGAATGTTCCATGTACCGTTATTGAGGCTGGACCATGCGTGGTTACCCAAGTCAGAACCGAAGAGGTTGACGGGTACAAGGCCCTTCAACTTGGTTTCGATGACAAGGCAGAAAAACGTGCAAACAAGTCCGAGTCCGGTCACTTTAAAAAAGCAGGTGCTTCTCCTAAGAAAAAAGTCGTTGAGTTCCAAGGATTTGAAGGTGAATACAAATTGGGAGACACCGTTGGTGTCGACATTTTCATGGAGGGTGAGTTTGTTGACGTTGTTGGCACATCCAAAGGAAAAGGTTTCCAAGGGGTTGTTAAACGCCATGGTTTTGGTGGAGTTGGTCAAGCGACCCACGGTCAGCACAACAGGTTGAGGGCCCCCGGTTCCATTGGTGCTGCTTCATACCCAGCTCGGGTATTCAAAGGAATGCGAATGGCAGGGCAAATGGGCAATGAAAGAGTGACAGTTCAAAACTTGAGAGTGTTGAAAGTGGTTCCAGAGAAAAACCTTTTGGTTGTAAAAGGGTGTGTACCTGGTCACAAAAATGCATATGTAACTATTCAAAGGTGGCAATAATGAAGGTAGCAGTTTTAGATATCAATGGAAAAGAAACCGGAAGGAAGGTAGACCTTTCTGACGATGTTTTTGCCGTAGAGCCCAATGAGCATGCCATTTATTTGGATGTAAAGCAATACTTGGCGCACCAAAGACAGGGTACCCACAAATCAAAGGAAAGAGCTGAGATTGCTGGAAGTACCCGTAAGATCAAGAAACAAAAGGGTACCGGTACCGCTAGGGCAGGTAGCATTAAGTCTCCTATTTTTAAAGGAGGTGGTAGGATTTTTGGTCCAAGACCTAAGGATTATACCCAAAAGTTGAACAAGAACGTAAAGCGATTGGCCCGTAAATCGGCCTTGAGCATCAAGTCCAAAGAGAAAGCTTTGGTGGTTGTGGAAGACTTCAATTTTGAAGCACCCAAAACCAAGGATTTTGTGGCATTTTTGACTTCTTTGGGCCTTGAAAACAAAAAGTCCCTTATAGTGTTGGGCGATACAAATAATAACGTATATTTGTCGTCGCGTAATTTGCAACGCTCCGAAGTCGTAACAGGTTCACAATTAAATACTTACAAAATAGTTAACGCTAATAGTTTGGTATTGACCGAAAGTGCTTTGGAAGGAATTGAATCGAACCTAAAGAAATAAAAGTATCATGAGTGTGTTGATAAAACCGATAATTACGGAAAAAATGACCGCTGATAGCGAGCTTTTCAATCGTTATGGTTTCTATGTTGAGCCAACTGCCAACAAATTGGAGATCAAAGATGCCGTTGAAGCCACTTATGGTGTTTCTGTGGAAAAGGTAAGAACCATGAACTATGGTCCAACCCGTAAGAGTCGCTATACAAAAACCGGAATCCAGCATGGAAAAACAAACGCTATGAAGAAAGCAATTGTTGATGTGGCTGAAGGTGATATTATTGATTTTTACAGTAATCTATAAAGACGAGAAATGTCAGTTAGAAAATTAAAACCGATAACCCCTGGACAGCGTTTTAGAGTAGTAAACGGATTTGACGCGATTACTACTGATAAGCCGGAGAAAAGCTTGCTTGCTCCGTTAAAAAAGTCAGGTGGTAGGAACAGTCAAGGAAAAATGACCATGCGCCATAGAGGTGGGGGTCATAAGAGGAGATATCGTATCATCGATTTCAAGAGGGACAAACAAGGTGTTGAGGCCACTGTGGCTTCAATCCAGTACGATCCCAACAGAACTGCATTTATCGCCTTGGTGGAATACAAGGATGGTGAAAAAAGATATGTGGTTGCCCAAAATGGGATGCAGGTAGGTCAGACCATCAAGTCTGGTTCTGGTGCCACCCCTGAGATTGGAAATGCACTTCCTTTGAGTGAAATTCCGTTGGGTACAATCATCTCTTGCATAGAATTGAGACCTGGTCAAGGAGCAATCATGGCACGAAGTGCTGGTACGTTTGCCCAATTAATGGCCAAGGATGGTAAGTTTGTTACCATTAAACTTCCTTCCGGTGAGACCCGTATGATTTTGGCTACTTGTTTGGCCACCATCGGTGCGGTTTCCAACTCAGACCACCAGTTGTTGGTATCTGGTAAGGCCGGTAGAAGCAGATGGTTGGGCAGAAGACCAAGAACAAGACCAGTGGCCATGAACCCTGTCGATCACCCAATGGGTGGTGGTGAAGGAAGGGCTTCCGGAGGTCATCCAAGATCTAGAAACGGTATTCCTGCAAAAGGTTTCAGGACCCGTTCCAAGACCAAGGATACCAATAGATATATCATAGAACGTAGAAAGAAATAAAAGAAAAAGTAAATGGCACGTTCGTTAAAAAAAGGACCATACGTTCATTATAGTTTGGAGAAAAAAGTCCAAGCCAATATAGAATCAGGAAAAAAATCGGTTATCAAGACATGGTCCAGGGCCTCAATGATAACCCCGGATTTTGTGGGACAGACCATCGCGGTACACAATGGGAGACAATTTGTTCCTGTTTATGTAACCGAGAACATGGTAGGTCACAAACTTGGAGAATTTTCACCTACACGATCTTTTAGGGGTCATGCGGGAGCTAAAAACAAAGGTAAAAAGTAAGTAAGCTATGGGAGTTCGTAAAAGACAAATGGCCGAAAGGTTAAAGGAAGAGAAAAAGCAACTTGCTATTGCAAAGCTGAACAATTGCCCAACGTCTCCAAGAAAGATGCGTTTGGTGGCTGACCTGGTAAGGGGAAAACAAGTAGAAATGGCATTGGCTATTTTGAAGTTCAACCAAAAGGAAGCCTCAAGAAAGATGGAAAAGCTTTTGCTTTCCGCTATCGCCAATTGGGAAGCCAAGAATGAGGAGGCCAA
The DNA here is from genome assembly GCF_001683915.1 of Allomuricauda sp. CP2A. Lineage (GTDB taxonomy): Bacteria > Bacteroidota > Bacteroidia > Flavobacteriales > Flavobacteriaceae > Flagellimonas. Next base: position 25,692 of record NZ_LXTT01000020.1, read on the forward strand.
TATTGAGGAAGCCGATCTTTACATCAAGGAAATCCGTGTTGACGGAGGAACCATGTTGAAGCGATTGAGACCAGCTCCACAAGGTAGGGCTCACAGAATCAGAAAGCGTTCCAATCATGTGACCATGATCGTGGAAGCTGCCAATAACAACGTTCAAAGCTAGAAGATATAATATGGGACAAAAGACCAATCCAATAGGAAATCGCTTGGGAATTATCAGAGGATGGGAATCCAACTGGTACGGAGGAAACGATTACGGCGATAAGCTGGCTGAGGATGATAAAATAAGAAAGTACGTGCATGCACGTTTGGCCAAGGCCAGTGTATCACGGGTGATTATAGAACGTACCTTGAAATTGATCACCATTACCATTACCACCGCAAGGCCTGGTATTATCATTGGTAAGGGAGGTCAAGAGGTAGATAAACTTAAGGAAGAGCTTAAGAAAATCACCAACAAGGAAGTTCAGATCAATATTCATGAAATCAAGAGACCTGAGTTGGATGCCAATTTGGTGGCAGCCAGTGTAGCTCGACAGATCGAGAGCAGGATTTCATACCGTAGAGCCATTAAAATGGCCATTGCAGCCGCAATGCGTATGAATGCTGAGGGAATCAAGATCCAGATTTCTGGACGTTTGAACGGAGCTGAAATGGCACGTTCCGAGTCCTACAAAGAAGGAAGGATTCCATTGTCCACCTTCCGAGCCGATGTGGATTATGCCTTGCACGAAGCCCACACTACCTATGGTAGATTGGGAATCAAGGTATGGATCATGAAGGGTGAGGTTTATGGAAAAAGAGAACTTTCCCCATTGGTAGGATTGAGCAAGAGTCAAGGAAAAGGCGGTAAACAAGATGGTGGTAAAAAGCCACGCCGTAGAAAGTAATAAGATAAAGTAAGGTAAGATGTTACAGCCAAAAAGAACAAAATTTCGTAAAGCCCAGAAGGGGCGTATGAAAGGAATCTCGCAAAGAGGGCACCAACTTTCCAATGGAATGTTCGGTATCAAGTCCTTGGATTCGCACTTCATTACCTCCCGTCAGATAGAGGCTGCGCGTATTGCTGCGACAAGATACATGAAGAGACAGGGTCAATTGTGGATCAAGATTTTCCCGGACAAGCCCATCACCAAAAAACCTCTTGAGGTTCGTATGGGTAAAGGTAAAGGTGCTCCAGAATACTGGGTTGCCGTTGTAAAACCGGGAAGAATCATGTTCGAAGTCGGTGGTGTACCCATGGATGTTGCCAAGGAAGCTTTGAGACTAGCGGCTCAAAAATTACCGGTAAAGACCAAGTTTATCGTAGCAAGGGATTATTCCGCTTAATTTTTAATTGAGAAGAAAGATGAGACAATCAGAAATAAAAGAACTTTCAATTGAAGAGATCAAGGAGCGATTGGCCGAGTTCAAAAAACAGCACGCCGATCTTAAAATGGCACATGCCGTTACTCCTTTGGAAAATCCTTTACAGATCAGAAAGACGAGAAGGACGGTGGCAAGACTTGCAACAGAATTAACTAAAAGGGAATTACAATAATTGGTTCTGCCTTATGGAAAACAGAAATTTAAGAAAAGAAAGAATAGGCGTTGTTACCAGCAACAAAATGGAGAAATCTATTGTGGTTTCTGAGGTAAAACGAGTGAAGCACCCCATGTACGGGAAGTTCGTTTTGAAGACCAAGAAATATGTTGCCCATGACGAAAAGAACGATTGCAACGAAGGTGATACCGTCAAAATAATGGAAACCCGTCCCTTGAGCAAAACAAAATGCTGGAGGTTGGTTGAAATCCTTGAAAGAGCTAAATAATTATGGTACAGCAAGAATCAAGATTAAAGGTTGCGGACAATACTGGTGCAAAGGAAGTTTTGACCATCCGCGTTTTGGGAGGAACAAAAAGAAGATACGCTTCCTTGGGTGACAAAATTGTTGTTACCGTTAAAGAAGCTACTCCAAACGGTACTGTAAAAAAAGGTTCTGTGTCAACGGCAGTTGTTGTTCGTACCAAGAAGGAAGTAAGAAGACCAGATGGCTCTTACATCCGTTTTGACGACAATGCCTGTGTATTGTTGAACCCAACCGGAGAGATGAGGGGAACCCGTGTTTTTGGACCGGTTGCCAGAGAGCTCAGGGACAGACAGTTCATGAAGATTGTTTCATTGGCACCCGAAGTGCTGTAAAAGACATATCAGAGAGATGAAGTTGAAAATAAAAACAGGGGATACGGTAAGAGTCATTGCGGGAGACCACAAGGGCAGCGAAGGCAAAGTGCTTCGTGTAGACCGTGAAAAGAACAAGGCCATCGTGGAAGGCATCAATGAGGTGTCCAAACACGAAAAGCCCAGTGCTCAAAACCCTCAAGGAGGCATAACAAGAAAGGAAGCTCCTATCCATATTTCAAACCTATCGTTGATCGATCCTAAATCTGGTGATGCAACCCGAGTAGGTTACGAAGTACGCGATGGAAAGAAAGTTAGGGTTTCCAAAAAATCCAATGAAGTAATTTAGTCATGAGCTATATTCCAAGATTAAAACAAGAATATAAGGAGCGCGTGATCAAGGCGCTGACCGACGAGTTTGGTTACAAGAACGTAATGCAGGTTCCCAAATTGCAAAAGATAGTAGTGAGCCGTGGAGTTGGAGCTGCAGTATCGGACAAGAAGCTTATTGATCATGCAGTGGACGAATTGACCAACATTACAGGTCAAAAAGCAGTGGCCACCCTTTCCAAAAAGGATGTTGCATCCTTTAAATTGAGAAAAGGAATGCCGATCGGGGCAAAAGTGACCCTGAGAGGAGAGCGCATGTATGAGTTTTTGGACAGATTGATAACCAGTGCCCTTCCAAGGGTCCGTGATTTTCAAGGTGTAAAAGCCACCGGTTTTGACGGTAGGGGAAACTACAACTTGGGTGTGACCGAGCAGATCATCTTTCCAGAAATCAATATTGACAGAATCAACAGGATCAACGGAATGGACATTACATTTGTGACTTCCGCTGAAACTGATAAAGAAGCAAAATCGTTGTTAACCGAATTGGGAGTACCCTTTAAAAAGAATTAGTATGGCCAAGGAATCAATGAAAGCCCGTGAGAGAAAAAGGGCAAAAATGGTTGCAAAATATGCCGAAAAGAGAAAAGCTCTAAAAGAGGCAGGTGATTATGAAGCCTTGCAAAAGCTGCCCAAGAATGCATCTCCTGTGCGTATGCGAAACCGTTGCAAATTGACCGGAAGACCAAGAGGGTACATGAGAACCTTCGGTATCTCTAGGGTGATGTTCAGGGAAATGGCCAACAAGGGCTTGATTCCAGGAGTTAAAAAGGCAAGTTGGTAATTTAGATATAGAAAAGAAATGCTTACAGATCCAATTTCAGATTATTTGACCAGAATAAGGAATGCCAGCAAGGCAGGTCATAGGGTAGTGGATATCCCTGGTTCAAATCTAAAGAGACAGATTACCAAAATATTGTTCGATCAAGGCTATATTTTGAGTTATAAGTTCGAGGACGACAAAGTACAGGGGAATATTAAAATAGCCCTTAAGTACGATAAGTCTACCAAGGAACCCATCATTAAGAAACTAGTACGGGTAAGTAAGCCCGGACTACGTAAGTATTCCGGTTCTGGAGACTTGCCAAGGGTCTTGAACGGTTTGGGAATTGCCATTGTGTCCACTTCACACGGAGTGATGACCAGCAAACAGGCCAAGCAAGACAATGTAGGTGGTGAAGTATTGTGCTACGTATATTAATTGAGAAAAGAGAAGAAAAATGTCAAGAATAGGTAACAATCCAATCGCAATCCCTGAGGGAGTAACTGTAGAGGTTAAAGATGCCTTGGTTACCGTAAAAGGTAAATTGGGAGAACTTTCCCAAGAATTTTCAGGAGTTGAGGTAAAGGTTGAAGAAGGAAACGTTTTGGTGAGAAGACCCTCTGACTCCAAAGAACATAAAGCAAGACACGGTTTGTACCGTGCCCTTTTTTCCAATATGTTAAAAGGTGTATCCCAAGGATGGACCAAGGAATTGGAGTTGGTAGGAGTTGGATACAGAGCCAGCAACCAAGGACAGAAATTGGATTTGGCCCTAGGATTCTCTCATAACATCGTAATGGACATTGCTCCAGAGGTGAAAATTGAGACAGTTTCCGAAAAAGGGAAGAACCCTATTGTAAAACTAACATCTCACGACAAACAATTGGTGGGTCAAGTGGCTGCCAAGATCAGAGGTTTCCGTAAGCCAGAACCTTACAAAGGAAAAGGTATCAAGTTCGTTGGTGAGCAATTAAGAAGAAAAGCAGGTAAATCAGCTTAATAATTAAGACTATGGGATTATCTAAGACTGAAAGAAAACAACGCATCCGAAGAAGAATACGCAAAGTATCCTTCGGAACTGAAGCTAGACCAAGATTGTCCGTCTTCAGAAGCAATAAAGAAATTTATGCCCAGTTAATCGACGACAACAAAGGCGTTACCTTGGCTTCTGCCTCATCCAAAGATAAGGATGTGGATGCCAAAGGAACCAAATCTGAAGTCGCCACTGCAGTGGGCAAGGCCATAGCAGAAAAGGCCCTTAAGCTTGGTGTAGAGGCCGTGGCTTTTGACAGAGGTGGAAACCTTTATCACGGAAGAGTTAAATCATTGGCTGAAGGAGCAAGGGAAGCAGGACTAAAATTCTAATAAGACTATGTACCAGAAATACAAAAACGTAGAGATAGTTAAGCCAGGGGGACTGGAGTTGAAAGACCGTTTGGTTGGAGTGCAAAGGGTTACCAAGGTAACCAAAGGGGGTAGAGCCTTTGGTTTTTCAGCAATAGTTGTTGTTGGTGATGAGAATGGTGTTGTTGGACATGGTTTGGGAAAATCCAAAGAAGTAGCTACCGCAATTGCAAAAGCTATCGAGGATGCCAAGAAAAACTTGGTTCGTATCCCTTTGAACAAGGCAACACTTCCCCATGAGCAAAAAGGGAAGTACGGTGGTGCCAGGGTTTATGTTAAACCCGCATCCCATGGTACCGGGGTTATTGCCGGTGGTGCCGTAAGGGCGGTATTGGAAGCTGTAGGGGTTCAGGATGTATTGTCCAAATCACAAGGTTCTTCCAACCCACACAATGTGGTAAAAGCAACTTTTGATGCCCTGTTGCAATTGAGAAGCGCAGATACCGTTGCCCAACAAAGAGGTATTTCTTTGGAAAAAGTCTTTAAAGGATAAATAGAGGATATTATGTCAAAGATTAAAGTAACACAGGTAAAGAGCGCCATCAAAAAGCCACAGAACCAAAAAAGAACTTTGGAGGCTCTAGGGTTGCGCAAGATCGGGCAGGTTGTTGAGCATGATGCAACTCCCAATATCCTTGGAATGGTAAATAAGGTAAAACACTTGGTTTCCACAGAGGAAGCTTAAAATATAACGGCACATGGATTTACATAATCTAAAACCAGCGAAAGGCGCTGTGCACAAAGAAGGAAAACGTGTAGGTAGAGGAGAAGGCTCTGGAAAGGGAGGAACCGCTACCCGTGGACATAAAGGAGCCAAGTCTAGATCTGGATATTCCAAAAAAATTGGTTTTGAAGGTGGTCAGATGCCTTTGCAAAGACGTGTTCCCAAGTTTGGTTTCACAAACATCAACAGAAAGGAATATAAAGGTATCAACTTGGGCAGATTGCAAGAGTTGGTAGACAACGGTGTCATCAAAAAAGAAGTTACTTTGGACATCCTTGTTGAAAACGGATTGGCCCACAAAAATGATTTGGTAAAGATTTTGGGTGATGGCGAATTGAAAGCCGGCCTAAAAGTGTCTGTACATAAATTTACGGCTTCCGCTAAAGCTGCCATTGAGGCCGCTGGAGGTGAGGCAATAAGTTTATAAGGAATAGTTATAGCATGAAGAAATTTATAGAGACCATATCAAATATCTGGAAAATCGATGAGCTGAGACAGCGTATCATCTTGACCCTTGGGTTGCTTTTGGTATATCGTTTTGGTACCCGTATTGTACTTCCAGGTATAGATACTACCCAATTGACCCAGTTGGCTTCAAGTACCGATTCGGGTATTTTGGGAATTCTTAATGCTTTCACAGGAGGTGCTTTCGCCAATGCATCCGTATTTGCATTGGGAATTATGCCCTATATCTCCGCCTCCATTGTGGTTCAGTTGATGGGAATAGCCATTCCATATCTTCAAAAACTGCAAAAAGAAGGAGAAAGTGGCAGAAAGACCATCAATCAGATTACCCGATGGTTGACCATAGGTATCTGTATTGTTCAGGCACCTGCTTATTTGTATGGTCTGAGTGCACTTGGTGTTCCAGATAGCGCCTTTGTATTGGGCAAAGGTTTGGATTTCATCGTGCCAGCGGTTATTATACTGGTGACCGGATGTGTGTTTGCCATGTGGTTGGGTGAAAAAATAACAGACAAAGGTATCGGAAACGGTATTTCGTTGTTGATCATGGTGGGTATCATTGCCACCATGCCTCAATCCTTTGTTCAGGAATTCGTTTCCAGGACCACCAACAATACCGGAGGTATCATGTTCATGTTGATCGAGGTGATCATATGGTTCTTGGTGATTTTGGCCAGTGTACTTTTGGTGATGGCCGTAAGGCAGATACCCGTACAATATGCAAGAAGAACAGCTTCTGGTGGTTATGAGAAAAATATTATGGGAGCCCGACAGTACATTCCATTGAAACTGAATGCTTCCGGTGTTATGCCCATCATTTTTGCACAAGCGATCATGTTTGCCCCTGGTTTGTTGGGTAGAACCTTTAACGATACAGCAGTTGGACAATGGATGGAAGTACAGTTTGCCGATATTTTTGGATTGGCATACAACATCCTATTTGGCATATTGATCATCATTTTCACCTATTTCTACACCGCGATTACCGTGCCTACCAATAAGATGGCCGATGATCTCAAAAGAAGTGGAGGGTTTATTCCCGGTATCCGCCCTGGAAAAGAAACAGGTGATTATTTGGATAAGATCATGTCTTTGATAACGTTACCTGGATCAGTTTTCTTGGCCTTGTTGGCAGTTTTGCCAGCCGTTGTGGTAAAGTTGATGGATGTACAGGCCGGATGGGCGTTGTTCTATGGAGGAACATCACTATTGATTATGGTAGGTGTGGCGATAGATACTGTACAGCAAGTAAATTCATATTTGCTTAACAGGCACTATGATGGCCTTATGAAGACCGGAAAAAACAGAAAAGTAGCATAACATATGGCAAAGCAACCAGCAATAGAACAAGACGGGACTATTATTGAAGCATTGTCCAATGCAATGTTCAGGGTAGAATTGGAGAATGGACACGTTGTTACCGCACATATATCTGGGAAAATGAGAATGCATTACATTAAGTTGCTTCCCGGGGATAAAGTAAAGTTGGAAATGAGTCCATACGATTTAACAAAAGCAAGAATTACTTATAGATACTAGTTACATGAAAGTAAGAGCATCAATAAAGAAGAGAAGTGCCGACTGCAAGATTGTTCGCAGAAAGGGCAGATTGTACGTAATCAACAAAAAGAATCCTAGATTTAAACAAAGACAAGGGTAATTATGGCAAGAATTGCAGGGGTTGACATACCTAAACAAAAGCGAGGCGTTATTTCACTTACCTACATTTATGGTATAGGTAAAAGTAGGGCCCAAGAGATTTTGGCTAAGGCCCAAGTAAGTGAGGACACCAAGGTGTCTGATTGGAACGATGATGAAATCGGGAAGATCAGGGAAGCCGTTTCCGAGTACACCATTGAGGGTGAGCTTCGTTCAGAGACCCAATTGAACATCAAACGTTTGATGGACATTGGTTGTTACCGTGGAATTCGTCACAGAGCTGGATTGCCACTCAGAGGTCAGCGTACCAAGAACAACTCTAGGACCAGAAAAGGAAAAAGAAAAACGGTTGCCAACAAGAAAAAAGCAACGAAATAATAAGAACATAGTCATTAGTATTTAGACGTTAGAAGAATCTGTTTGAAATGTAAAAGTCTAGGATTCCAATAACTAAGAGCTAACACTAGAAACTAAAAAATATGGCAAAGGCAAGTACCAAAACAACAAAAAAACGCAAGGTAATCGTTGAGTCTACCGGCGAGGCACACGTTGTTGCATCTTTCAACAACATCATTATATCCCTTACCAACAAAAAAGGGGATGTGATCTCTTGGTCCTCAGCAGGAAAAATGGGATTCCGTGGTTCTAAAAAGAACACCCCCTACGCAGCCCAAGTAGCCGCCGAGGATTGCGCCAAAGTTGCCCACGAAGCAGGATTGAGAAAAGTAAAGGTTTATGTGAAAGGACCAGGTAACGGTAGGGAATCTGCCATCCGTTCCATTCACAATGCCGGGATTGAGGTTACCGAAATCGTTGATGTTACCCCACTTCCACACAACGGTTGTAGACCTCCCAAAAGAAGAAGAGTTTAATCAATTATAGTTTAATGGCCCCAAAAGGGTCTTCACCCGAAGGTGCAGTTAGATTATCGAAGGATAAGCCTTAATTCATAATCGCACTTTCAAATTAATAGAAGATGGCAAGATACACAGGACCAAAAACAAAGATCGCTAGAAAGTTTGGAGAAGCGATTTTCGGGGACGACAAATCCTTTGAAAAGAAAAATTACCCTCCAGGACAGCACGGAAACAACAGACGCCGTGGTAAAAAATCAGAATACGCAATCCAGTTGATGGAAAAGCAAAAAGCCAAATATACCTACGGTATTTTGGAAAAGCAATTCCGTAACCTTTTTGCCGAAGCCAAAAGAAAAGAAGGTGTTACCGGTGAAATTTTGCTTCAATTGTGCGAATCCCGCTTGGACAACGTAGTCTACAGAATGGGTATTTCCCCTTCAAGAAGAGGAGCGCGCCAATTGGTGTCGCACCGACATATCACCGTAAATGGCAATGTTGTCAACATTCCATCCTATTCACTAAAAGCAGGAGATGTTATCGGTGTTAGGGAAAAATCTAAGTCCGTACAATCCATTGAGGATTCCTTGTCCGCCAACAGCAGCGTGTACGAGTGGATCACATGGAACTCTGAAAAGAAAGAAGGTACATTTGTTGCCGTCCCAGAAAGACTTCAGATCCCTGAGAATATCAAGGAGCAGCTGATCGTCGAATTATACTCTAAATAAAATTCAACATTAATCCAATTATGGCATTACTTAATTTTCAGAAGCCCGATAAAGTTATAATGATAGATTCAACAGATTTCGAAGGGAAATTTGAATTTCGCCCTTTGGAACCTGGCTATGGATTAACAGTTGGGAATGCGCTGAGAAGGGTATTACTTTCCTCTTTGGAAGGTTTTGCCATCACTTCTGTGCGCATAGATGGAGTTGAACATGAGTTTTCTGTTATCCCAGGCGTTGTTGAAGACGTAACTGAGATCATTTTGAACCTGAAACAGGTTCGTTTTAAAAGACAGATTGATGATGTTGAAAGCGAGACCGTTTCCATTTCCGTAAGCGGAAAGGAACAGTTGACTGCTGGCGATTTCCAAAAATTCATTTCAGGGTACCAAGTGCTCAACCCAGATTTGGTGATCTGCAACATGGATCCCAAAGTGAGCATCAACCTTGAGATCATCATAGAAAAAGGACGTGGTTACGTTCCCGCTGAGGAAAACAAAAAATCCAATGCCCCTTTGGGTAGCATTGCGGTGGATTCTGTTTACACTCCGGTAAAGAACGTAAAATACAGCATTGAAAACTTTAGGGTAGAGCAAAAGACCGATTACGAAAAATTGGTTTTTGAAATCCTTACCGATGGATCCATCCATCCCAAAGATGCCTTGACCGAAGCAGCCAAGGTGTTGATCCACCACTTTATGTTGTTCTCTGATGAGCGCATCACCCTTGAGGCTGATGAAATCGCACAGACCGAGACCTATGATGAGGAATCCTTGCACATGCGTCAGTTGTTGAAAACCAAATTGGTAGACATGGATTTGTCCGTTAGGGCATTGAACTGTCTAAAAGCAGCCGAAGTGGATACTTTGGGCGATTTGGTTTCCTTCAACAAGAACGATTTGATGAAGTTCAGGAACTTCGGTAAAAAATCATTGACCGAGTTGGAAGAGTTGGTCATCAACAAAGGCCTACAATTTGGTATGGACCTTTCCAAATACAAGTTAGATAAAGATTAATAATCATATTTTGCTCTCCCGATAGCTATCGGGATTTGGTAGCAAGATGATAAACAAGAAAGATGAGACACGGAAAGAAATTCAATCACTTAGGTAGAACGGCGGCCCACAGAAAGGCCATGCTGGCCAATATGGCATGTTCCCTTATAGAGCATAAGCGGATCAATACCACTGTGGCCAAGGCCAAAGCTTTAAAACAGTTTGTTGAGCCTTTGATCACCAAAGCCAAGACTGAGAACAACCAAACTACCGAAAAAGGTACGCACAACAGAAGGATTGTTTTTAGTAACTTGAGAAGCAAGGAAGCCATCACGGAACTTTTTGGTACCGTTGCAGAGAAAGTAGCGGACAGACCAGGAGGGTATACCCGAATCATTAAGTTGGGTAACCGTTTGGGTGACAACGCCGATATGGCCATGATAGAACTAGTGGATTTCAACGAGGTATACAACGCTGGTAAACCTAAGAAGAAATCAACCAGAAGAAGTAGAAGGGGAGGAAGCAAGAAAGCGGAGCCTGTGGCACCAGCGGCGGAAACCAAAACTGACGATTCTGAAGAATAAGAACAATGTTATTAACTATTGTATTAGTGGAAAAAGGATAAGTGAAAACTTATCCTTTTTTTATGTTTTTTTGTAAACTGAAAAATTGGAACACCTCATGAAGTATCACGAAAAGAAAAAAGCACTGTTATTATTGGCGGATGGAACTATTTTCTACGGAAAAGCCGTAGGGGGCAAGGAAGGTACCGCCGTTGGGGAAGTATGTTTTAATACCGGAATGACGGGGTATCAGGAAATCTTTACCGACCCCTCATATTTCGGACAATTGATGGTCACTACCAATGCCCACATTGGGAATTATGGTGCCCATGCGGATGAAGTTGAATCCGATTCAGTAAAAATTGCGGGTCTTATCTGTAAAAATTTCAGCTACGAGTATTCCCGGCCCGATGCCAGCATGAGTTTGTTGGAGTTTTTGAACAATAACAATCTGTTTGCCATCTCTGATGTGGATACCCGCGCCTTGGTGAGTTACATTCGGGATAACGGAGCCATGAACGCCTTGATTTCCACAAGGGTGGATGAGATAGATGCATTGAAGGAAGAGCTCAAACAAGTTCCCAGTATGGAAGGTTTGGAGCTTTCCTCAAAAGTATCGACCAAGGAGCCGTATTATTATGGCGACGAAAATGCAGCATACAAAATATCCGCTTTGGATATTGGCATCAAAAAGAATATCCTAAGGAACTTGGCCAAAAGAGGGGCATACATCAAAGTATTTCCATACAACACCTCCTTTGAGGAAATGGAACAATGGAACCCAGATGGCTATTTTATTTCCAACGGCCCTGGCGACCCAGAACCATTGACCGATGCCATCACTGCCGCCAAGAAAATGATTGTTTCCAATAAACCATTGTTCGGAATCTGTTTGGGACACCAAGTCTTGGCCTTGGCCAATGGGGTTTCCACCTATAAAATGCACAATGGCCACAGGGGAATCAATCATCCCATCCTAAATTTGGTCACCGGAAAAGGAGAGATCACCTCCCAAAACCATGGATTTGCGATCAACAAGGAAGAAACTGAGGCCCATCCAGAATTGGAAATTACCCATACCCACTTGAACGACCATACGGTGGCAGGGATAAAGATGAAGGATAAAGATGTGTTTTCGGTACAATATCACCCAGAAGCAAGTCCAGGGCCACATGATGCCGATTATCTTTTCGACCAGTTTTTTGATGCGATCAAAACTGGAAAGAACTAAAACGTTATAGTTTTATTTTTAGGTTATCAAGCACGTTTTATGAGCTATATCATACGGTTAAAAGGGTCTGCTTTTGTATCTTAGCCCAATTAATTTCAACCATAAACATTGAGTAAAATGAGCATTATTGTCAATATTCATGCAAGACAGATATTAGATTCAAGAGGTAATCCTACGGTAGAGGTAGATGTTGTTACCGAAAACGGAATTTTGGGAAGGGCAGCCGTACCTTCTGGAGCCTCAACAGGTGAGCACGAGGCCGTTGAATTACGGGATGGAGGAGGTTCGTTCATGGGGAAAGGTGTAGGAAAGGCCGTGAACAATGTCAATACTGTCATTGCTGAAGAATTGGTAGGCACTTCGGTTTTTGATCAAAACGCCATCGATCAGACCATGATCGAATTGGATGGCACACCGAACAAGTCCAAATTGGGGGCCAATGCCATTTTGGGGGTTTCCTTGGCCGTGGCCAAAGCCGCTGCCAATGAATTGGGAATGCCGTTGTACCGATATGTGGGAGGCGTTAGCGCCAACACCCTTCCGGTACCTATGATGAACATTATCAATGGTGGGTCCCACTCAGATGCCCCCATAGCATTCCAAGAGTTTATGGTAATGCCTGTTAAGGCGAAAGATTTTAGCCATGCCATGCAAATGGGAACCGAAATTTTCCACAACCTTAAAAAAGTATTGCACGATCGTGGTTTGAGCACTGCCGTAGGTGATGAAGGTGGTTTTGCCCCTACTTTGGAAGGTGGTACCGAGGACGCTTTGGATACCATCGGTAAAGCGGTTGAAAAAGCAGGGTACAAATTGGGTGATGATGTGATGATCGCTTTGGACTGCGCATCTGCTGAATTCTACGTGGACGGCAAATACGATTACACCAAGTTTGAAGGCGATAAAGGAATGGTTCGGACTTCAGGGGAACAAGCCCAATATTTGGCCGACCTTTGCGAGAAATATCCAATCATCTCCATTGAAGATGGAATGGATGAGAACGATTGGGAAGGATGGAAGCTCCTTACGGAAAAGATAGGCGATAAAGTCCAATTGGTGGGCGACGATTTGTTCGTGACCAACGTGGAGCGTTTGTCCAGAGGTATTGAAAACGGAATTGCCAACTCCATTTTGATCAAGGTGAACCAAATTGGAACCTTAACGGAGACCATCGCTGCCGTAAATATGGCCAAAAACGCCGGATATACTTCTGTAATGTCCCACCGTTCTGGGGAAACCGAGGACAACACCATCGCCGATTTGGCTGTGGCACTCAATACCGGACAAATTAAGACCGGTTCCGCTTCACGGAGTGACCGTATGGCAAAATATAACCAATTGTTGCGTATTGAGGAAGAATTGGGAAGTATAGCCTATTATCCTCAGGAAAAGGCCTTTAAGGTAAAATAAGCATAATGATTATTTAGCATACTAAAAGCCTTTCCCAATTGAGAAAGGCTTTTTTTTGTTTCAGTAACAAACTTTAGCTAAATTATAGCATCGAACCAGCATAGCTAACTCACTTACCTATATGAATAACTTTCTTTTTGTTGCAGCGGAAAATGACGCCCTGGCCAATTGTAAGGCAGGTGGAATGGGCGATGTGGTGCGGGATGTGCCCAGACAAATTTCTGAACGTGGAGACAAAGTGCATGTCATTGTACCTTCCTATTCCAGGCTTCACAAAGATGGGTTGTTCAAGACTAACCTAAATTTTTATTTACGGGGATTACGGTACACAGCAGAGTTGTATGAGGTAAAGCCCAAAAAGGAATTTCCCAACATTGTGCATTATGTGCTCCATCATCCAGAGATCGAGGCGGGAGATATTGCCCACATCTATCACAACGACCCAGAGGAGCCTTTCTATACCGATGCCATCAAGTATTTCATTTTTTGTACCGCTGTTGCTGAGGCCATTAAACAAGGGGCGTTTGGTAAATTGGACGTGGTACATTTGCACGATTGGCATTCCAGTTTGTTGCTGTTTTTGAGGGAGTATCACCCAGATTACAAGAACCTTCAGGATATTCGGTTTGTGTACAGCATCCATAATTTGGCCATTCAGGGAATCCGTCCTTTCGACAATAATTATTCTTCAGTGAAAAACTGGTTTCCTACGGTGCCTCTGGACTACCAAAAGCTGATGGATTATCGCTATCAGGATTGCATCAACCTAATGGCTGTGGGAATCCGTTTTGCTGATGCGGTTCATACGGTCTCACCATCCTACAAAGAAGATGTGTTGCTTCCGAGTTCCCCTCCGGAGTTCATAGGGGGCGAAGGGTTGGAAAAGGACCTTCAGAAAGCAGATAAGGAAGGGAGGCTGTTCGGTATTTTGAACGGGTGCAATTATAAAAACGTCAATACCGAAGCAAAGGGCCATATTTATAGAAATACGGTAAAAGCACTCTTTGGATGGTTACAGCAAGAGGATAAAAAGTACAAAGCGGATTTTTTGGCCCATACCGGAGAGAAAATCATGGAATATGTGGGTAATCGGCCCAAGTTCATCGCCTCCAGCGTGGCACGACTCACCGAGCAAAAATTCTACTTTTTCATGCGTTCCCCGGAAGCATTTGTGGAAATCCTGAAACGACTGGAAAAGGTGGATGGCATTTTTATGCTATTGGGCACCGGCGCCCCAGAGTATGAGGAACTCTTTAGAAAGCTCAGTTATGAGCACAAGAACTTTATCTTCACCAATGGGCAGTCCGAAAAACTCATCGACTCCATTTATTTGGAATCCGATCTTTATTTCATGCCCAGTCTATTTGAACCCTGTGGGATAAGCCAAATGTTGGCCATGCGCAATGGAAACCCCTGTTTGGTGCACCATACCGGCGGGTTAAAGGACACCGTTGTACACATGAAGACCGGTTTTAGTTTTGATGGGGACAGCTACGACGAAAAAATCAAGAATATGTTGGAAGTGCTGGACCAAGCCTTGGATGTTTTTCAAAATGATAAAGCAAGCTGGAAAAAAATTCAGGCAGCCGCAAAACGAATGCGCTTTACCTGGAAAAAATCCGTAGACGAGTATTATAAGGTACTGTACAATATGGCCTAAGCCCATTTTTTGTAGCCATTGATATTTTATTGTTAATAACGGCACAAAAAATAGTTGGAAATTGTTAATGGCTATGCTTTTTCGTAATTTTCGGATTCTATTTTTACTAATCTATTAAAACATAAAATGTCGGATAAAGCTATACTCGAATATGGAGGAAAACAGTATGAGTTCCCCGTAATTAAAGGTACAGAAGATGAATTGGCGATTGATATCAAAACATTAAGAGCCGCAACAGGAATGGTGACGATAGATCCCGGTTACAAGAATACGGGATCTTGTGAAAGTGCGATTACCTTTCTTGATGGCGAAAAAGGAATTCTGAGGTACAGGGGATACTCCATTGAGGAATTAGCGGAAAAAGCAGACTTTTTGGAGGTGGCCTACCTTCTCATTTTTGGAGAGCTGCCCAATAAAGAGCAACTGGAAAAATTCCATAATGACATCAAGGAAGAATCCCATGTGGATGAGGAAATGAAAAAGATCCTGGACGCGTTTCCAAAAGCGGCCCACCCTATGGGCGTACTTTCCTCGTTAACCAGTGCATTGGTCGCCTTCAACCCCATTTCAGTTGATGTTTCCTCCGAAAAAGCGATGTATGCCTCCATTGTACGTATTTTGGCCAAGTTTCCGGTTTTGGTGGCATGGACTCAAAGAAAGAAAAAAGGATTGCCCTTGGATTATGGGGATGACAGTCTGGGCTATGTGGAGAACATTCACAAAATGATGTTCAAAAAACCCAATCAAGAGTATAAAAAAGACCCCATCGCCATTGATGCCTTGGACAAGTTGTTGATCCTGCATGCCGATCACGAACAAAATTGTTCCACCTCAACAGTGCGTATCGTGGGATCTTCACATGCAGGGTTGTTTGCTTCCCTTTCTGCGGGTATTTCCGCCCTATGGGGACCATTGCACGGAGGTGCCAACCAAGCTGTTTTGGAAATGCTGGAGGCTATTGAGGCTGATGGTGGAGATACCAAAAAATATATGGGCAAGGCCAAGGATAAAAATGACCCATTCAGGTTGATGGGCTTTGGACACCGTGTCTACAAAAACTTTGACCCCAGGGCCAAGATCATTAAAAAATCGGCCGATGAGGTGTTGGGCAACCTAGGGATTGAAGATCCTATCTTGGACATTGCCAAAGGATTGGAAAAAGAAGCTTTGGAAGATGATTACTTCGTAAAACGAAAATTGTACCCCAATGTGGATTTCTATTCAGGAATTATTTACAGGGCGTTGGGCATTCCAACAGAGATGTTCACCGTAATGTTCGCTTTGGGAAGACTCCCCGGATGGATTGCCCAATGGAGGGAAATGCGATTGCGAAAAGAACCCATAGGAAGACCCCGACAGGTGTATATCGGGGAAAACCTAAGGCCCTTTGTTCCATTGGAAAAAAGATAAGATTTGGGGGAACAGTAAATAAAATAGGAGGGCGATTGAAAAATCGCCCTTTTTTAGTTTATAGGCTACGGGGATTGTTTCTGGAATTAAGGTTCAGTGATTTATCGTTGTCATAGCATATGCGCATGATCTCCCGGTGGTAATGGACCCGTATCCAAGAGAGATCACCGTTGTTCGACATTACGTTTTTTGATCGTTCAAACTCTTGATGGAGAAAATTGTGGGCATCAATGGCATTCAAATTCTTAATGGTTAAATCCAAAGACTGTCCATACCTATTGATTGAAGCATTGACCTTCAGTAAATCCCAATCATTCTCAATAATTAGGTTATCATTGGCTAAAGTTCCCTCAGGAAAGTCGCCCAGCGTGATGCAATCCTTATATTTTGTAGCGTACAGGGAATCCGCATTTTGATCCGCGGTGGAAAACGTGGCGGTCAGCCCAACTCTTTGAAATGCATTGGTGATGCCCCATACCGCAAATGCTCCAGATGCCAACAAACATAAAATTACCATTTTTTTCATATGTAGGAAAAATCTTATTGCAAATGTAGTAATTAAAAATGTATGGGCAACATTTGTCATATAAAAATTTACATCAGATAGTGTTTTTTAACGCATTAGAGATCAGGTAGTTAAAATTTAAAGAGTTCTCTTTTTTTCGCTGATAAAATTCCATATGCAAAAAAGGCTTTTTTCCTATTTTGTAGGAGGATAATAGGAGTCAAAACACTAGATTTGCCTTAAAATTTTTGGGGTAAATCCCTATTTCTATTCACACCCACTTCAATGATTACGGTATGATGCAGTTAAACATTGTAGACGAGACCAGCCCTTTAAAGGCAGTGATTTTGGGAACGGCCCAGAGCTGTGGCCCTACACCCGCTCCTGAAGAGGCCTATGATCCAAAGTCTTTGGAGCATATTTTGGCAGGGACCTATCCCACCGAAGCCGATATGGTGAAGGAGATGGAAGCTTTTGCCCAAGTGTTCCACAAATATGGGGTGAAGGTGTATCGTCCCGAGGTATTGGAAAATTGTAATCAAATTTTTTCACGGGACATTGCCTTTGTAATTGAGGACAAATTGTTCCATGCCAATATTTTGCCCGATCGGGAACGGGAATTTGTGGCCATCCATGAGGTGTTGGACAATATCGACCCCAACAAAATCATACGCCCCCCCGAGGAAGTACACATTGAGGGCGGCGATGTGATGCCTTGGAACGATTACATTTTTATAGGTACCTACACAGGAGAGGATTACCCCGATTTTATCACGGCCCGAACCAATAAAGAAGCGGTGGAATATATCAGAAGGATGTTTCCCCATAAAACGGTAAAGGCATTTGAGCTCAGGAAATCCAATACCGACCCCAAGGAAAATGCCCTGCATTTGGATTGTTGTTTTCAACCCGTAGGGAAGGACAAGGCCATTCTGCACCAAAATGGATTTTTGGTGGAAGAAGAATACCAATGGTTGGTGGACTACTTTGGGAAGGAGAATGTTTTTGAGATCACCAAGGATGAGATGTACCAAATGTTCAGCAATGTATTTTCCATTTCACCCAAGGTGGTGGTGTCCGAAAAAAGCTTTACCCGACTGAACAATTGGCTTCGCGACCAAGGTTTTACGGTTGAGGAGATCCCATATGCCGAAATCGCCAAACAAGAGGGGCTGCTTCGGTGCAGTACCATGCCCCTTATTCGGGAATAAGATTACTTGCATACAACAACTAAACATACAAACGAATTGAAAGCACAGATTACCAATGCCATTCTAATGATTCGTCCGGTGAATTTCCGGATGAATGAGCAGACTGCGGTCAACAATTACTTCCAAGAGGACTTGCACCTTAAAAATGCGGAAATCAACCGAAAGGCCCAAGAGGAGTTCGATGCCTTTGTGAAGGTACTTCGCGAACACGGGGTCAACGTGGTTGTGGTGGATGATACCAAGGAACGCGACACCCCAGATTCCATCTTCCCGAACAACTGGGTCTCTTTTCATGAGAGTGGGACCATCTGTGTCTATCCCATGTTTGCTGAAAATCGGAGAAAGGAGCGCCGAGAGGACATTTTTGATGTGCTCGAAAGGGAAGGTTTTGTCATCAATAATATCATGGATTACACTTTGGCCGAGGAAGAAGGCGTGTTTTTGGAAGGTACTGGGAGCATTCTTATTGACCGGACCAATCAAAAGGCCTATTGTGCGTTATCTGAACGGGCCCACGAAGAGCTTTTTATTGAATTCTGTGAGGATTTTGATTGCTTCCCCGTAATTTTTCATGCTAACCAAAGTGTGGATGGTGAGCGTTTGCCCATTTATCATACCAATGTAATGATGGCCATGGCAGAGACCTTTGTGGTGATCTGTTTAAAGTCCATCGATGATAAAAAAGAGCGCAAAAATGTGGTGGACCATATTAAAATGGATGGCAGGGAGATCATTGATATCACCGAGGAGCAACTCTACCATTTTGCAGGGAACATGCTTCAAGTAATTGGTGCCAATGACCAACGTTATATGGTGATGAGCAGCCAAGCCTACAACAGTCTTCGGGAAGACCAGATCAAGGCCATTGAAAAGCATTGTGCCATTATCCACAGTCCATTGGATACCATTGAAGCTTCTGGAGGGGGTAGTGCCCGCTGCATGATGGCGGAGGTGTTTTTGCCGAAGGCGTAGCGTCCCCTTGGCGCTGGCCTGCCCATTCACAGGCCTTCCGAAGGCAGGAATTTTACTAATTATCTTGAATGCTTTGTCATCTTGAGCGCAGTCGAAAGGTAGGCAAAGCATCTCGACTGCCCGTCCGAACGGCACGGGTGGAAGCTCGATGTGACATTTTTGGATTGTCCCCTTGAGGCCTTCCTGCCGCAGGCAGGGGACTTTAGGGGTGTTGTTGGTCTGACACGCCCGCCTGCCGTAGGTAGGAATTCCACGAATTCTCTCGAATGTCTTTTGTTGTCAGGTCGAGTGTTGCAAACGGAGTTTGGAACGTATCGAGACCTTTTGTTTGGCATGGAAAAAATAGATCAGCTACGCTGAATCCTCGATTTCTCGATACAGCACGCTGCCGCGCGCCACTCGAAATGACTTGCGGTTTGTTTGTGCGTCACCTTGAACCTACCTGGCCGGTAGGCAGGTTTATTTCAGGGTCTCATTGCAGGGATGGGATGCCGAAATAGGTTCGGCATGATGTTGGTTGCCTTTTGTCATTTCGAGCAAAGCGAAGAATCTTTTTTCATGATGGGTTCATGGTCAGACCAGCCTGCATTTTTTTGACACTGTTTCCACTAATTTTCACAAATTCTAATGGACTTGAAGTCTAATGTCTTACGTCTTTTGTCTGTATTGCTCACGATATCCCCATAATCAGCCCCACAAGAGTGCTTTCCGCCATCCTTTGTAAGATATTTTGACAAAATGGTGTATATTAGGTTGGTTTTTAGCAGTTTTATCCCCCCTGGTTCTTTGTCTAAAAGCTCCTTTTTTAAAGAATTTTTTAGTAAATGAAAATCAAGCATTAATATGGAGTTATATAATCAACTCAAAGGTCTTGCTGACAAAATTGAACAATTAAAGGATAAGATTGATACAGAGGAGTCAACAAAACATGCATTTACTCTTCCGTTCATCAATATTTTAGGATATGATACCTTTAACCCAACAGAGGTCGTTCCAGAGTTTACTGCTGATTTGGGATTAAAAAAAGGAGAGAAAGTTGATTATGCAATATTTCAAGAAGGGAACCCAATTTTAATCATTGAATGCAAGCATTGGAAACAAAACTTAGATGTTTTTAACTCACAACTTTTCAGATATTTTCATGTAACCAAAACACGCTTTGCTCTTTTGACAAATGGCATCGTTTACAGATTTTATACTGATTTGGAAGAAACCAACAAAATGGACGAAAAGCCATTTTTGGAATTTGACATAACAAAACTGAAAGAGAACACAGTCAAGGAGATTGAAAAATTTCACAAATCAAAATTTGACATTTCTAAAATTGTTGATAATGCGAGTAATTTAAAATATACTCGCGAAGTGAAGTCTTTAATTGACCAAGAACTTAGTGAGCCTTCTCAAGACTTTGTCAAATTATTTGCGAATCGAGCATATAATGGACGTCTTACTGCTAAGGTTATGAATGAATTTACCGAAATAGTTGGAAAGGCTTTCAACCAAACTATCAGTGAAAAAGTAAATGATAGGCTTAATTCTGCTCTAAGTAGTGAGCAAGAAAAGCAACTTGCTGAAAATCAAATTGAGGAAAAGCCAGAAAGTAAGGTTGATACAACGGAGGAAGAAATGGAAGGCTATCAAATTGTACTAGCAATTCTCCGCAGAAAAATCGAGAAAGAGAGAATTGTACACAGAGATACACAATCTTATTTTGGAATACTATTGGATGACAACAACAGAAAACCAATCTGTAGGCTTCATTTAAATGGAGGTACGAAGTACATCAGTCTATTTGATGAATCAAAGAACGAAACCAAACAAAAAATTAAGTCTGTTGATGACATTTATAGATTTGAAAAGCAATTATTGGCAACAATTGAGAATTATGACAATGAATAAAGTGCCAAGATTATAAATTATATCATCAACCCCTCAACCCCACCACAATCCCCCTCATCGCTTCTGCCACATCTTGCACCTCCCTTCGGGAGAAGGTGTCTTCATCTAAAAAGAACAGCATAAAAATACCTAACTCCAAAATTTGGGCTAATTTTTCAGGAGCGCCGTAGCTGTCAACAATCCATTCGCTAAAAGTTTCATTTTTTTCCATATTGGGAGCAAGAAAAGGCTTTTTCGGCAGCTGGTACATGCCATAAATGGCAAGAGGGGTGAAGGGTTTTGGGTGAAGGGTAAAAGGTGTTGGGTGCAAGGTTGAAGGGTTAAAGGATAAGAACCAACGCCACTATCCATACCCTTTACCGCATCAGCCAAGCCCTGGACGTCCCCTTATCTGAAATTTGTATGTTGGAAACTAACCAACATTAAAAAAAGCAATTAAAGTTGGGAATGTAGGAAATTGGCAGTAGCTGTTAACCCTTGTTTTCTAAGTATATCAAGCACCTGATACTCATCCAAATCTGGATTTCTACGGTTGAGGACCATTTCTTTAAATGCTTTAACGGCTTCTTCGGGGTTTAGGTCAATAATATCGGTCAGGAAATCATCAGCAGTTTTCACCGACAGCCCAAATGAGGAAAGGTAGTCTTTTGGAAAATCCTTTATGTTGTTCGTCACAATAACATTGGCATTGGTTTTAATCGCCGCCGCCAAAACATGGCAGTCCTTTGGGTCGGGCAAATTTAATCCAGAAATCAGCCCTGAGTAATTGTTGACCAAGGCATCGGGAAAGGCCAAGTTGGCCTTATCCAATCTTTTTTTTAATTCCTCTGGAGCTATTCCCTTGCGTTCCATAACACTTGCCCATTCATCAAAAATGTGTTCACTCCACTTTGGGGTATAAAGGTCGTAATAGGCAAACCAAAAAAGCAAATCACGAATTTCAATAGGGTAGATGACATTCGTGTCCAAGACACAGATGAAACGTACACTATGAATCATATAATCCAGTTTCTTCGTCAGATCGCATAATATCGATAATGTGCTTCTTCTGGAAAGCTTTCATTTTTCTTTTGTATTTCATCACATCCTCAAACTTAACCCTCCGATGCTTACCTATTTTAGTGAACTCTATTTCACCACTCTCTAACAATTTGACAAAATGGGGTCTTGAACAGCCCAATATTTCAGCAGCTTTTTGGGTTGTTACCTCAGTCGCAACAGGAACCAGGGAAAATGGTTTTCCTTTACTCATTGCCTCCAGAATATCACCTAAAAGCTTTAGGGCACTCAAAGGGATTCTTATACGTTCTTGGGTCTCCTCAATTTCAATTTCTGGATTGTCAGATTTTAATTCCTTGATTATCGTTGCCAAAGCATCATAGGATTCGAGTGCAATTTTTTGCTCGTCCTTTGAAGGTTTATTGACATTTTTAAACGTTTCCATGGCGTATGTGAGTTTTCATTATACGAAATAAACGAAACAAATGAAATAAACGCACTTAAACTATGTTAAAATTGATTAAAGTGTGTTCAAGTGGTTATGGATAAAATGTTTAATCAGGTTTAACAGGTTTTCACACAGTTGAATTGTCTTGTCTATTAAGAAGCGAAAACAGATGGTTACTCTTCTACAGTGAACTCCCGTATCGCCTGGTTGGGCTCCATAATGGTATGGCCCTGCCAAAACTCGGGGTCATACGTGGGCATATAGGTGGCGCGGGCGGTCTTGTCCTCGGTAAAGTTGGTGAACTGGTCTTCGCTCACCAGATCTTGGTCAAACACCACCAGTTCCCATTTTTGGGTGGGACTCATCCGAAAGTCGATGGTCAGCAAGAGTTCGTTCTGCTTACGGCGGCCCTTTACGTGCTTGTTCTTTTCCACCACTTTTAGGGGGCGGTCCACGGCAAAGTAGCGGCCAAAGGTAAAGTCCATAAAGCGAAGGTCGTACTTGCCATTGGGCAGTTGGGCAAAGCGCATGGTGCCCTTGTAGAGCACTTCGCGGTAGGTAATGCCCAGCAGCCTAAAGTTGCGCAGGCGGTCCGTGTTCTGCACATCCAACCGCATTAGGGCAAAATCGGCTATATTTATATAGAGGCGGCCCTTAAAATCGGCACTGCTGCGCTTGGGCTCAAAATCGATGACGTACACCCCGGCATCGGCAATTTCGGCATAGCCCACTAGGCTAAAGTCGTACCTTCGGGTCTTGGAAATGAGGTCCAGTTTGCTGTCCTCGTTGTAGTACAGTTCGGTGAGCAGTTCGGTAAAAGCATGGCGCTGACTGTCCACCAGCCCGGTGTTTTTCTTTTTATCGAGGTTTTTTTTCACCTCTTCCGCCTGTTCGGCCTGTTCTTCTTCCATATCGCTGAGGATGGAATCCACCTGCACCTTTTGGCTAAAGATGCCCGATTTGATCTTCAGGTAAGAATCGGGCTTAATGTTTTCGGTAAAAATGGTCTGCATGCGCTCACCGAGTTCCTCAAAAGAGCCCACTTGGTTCTTGTCGTACAGATCGGCGGCCTTGATGATGTCCAGTTTGTACTTGCCATTGTTCTTGTAGAGGTCGCCCAGACTTTCGGTATAGTGGTGGCCGTTTTTGGGGATGGATTGCGCAAGGCTGTCCATGAGTTCTTTGTTGAGCTCGGCAATGGAGGATTTCTTAAAACCGAAGTCCACCTTGTTGATGGTGGCAAACTCGGACTGCCGCAAAAAGAAGCGTTGTTTTATGGGTTCCTTGTTGATGTTCTGCGGAAGCCGCTCCACCATTTTCTCGATGATCTCGTCCACCTCCAGTTCCTCGTTGAAGACATACACCCCACTGAGTGCAATGGCCTTGGGTTGGAGGAGTACCAAACTGTCTTGCAATTGGGTTAGGGCGAAGCCCTTTTTCTCGTACCCCATGGAGGAGATGTAAATGGAATCGGGGGCTATTCCTCCTTCCAACATAAAGCTGAAACGACCTTCATCGTTGGTGATTACACCCTTGTGCTCGCCATATTGGATGGTGGCATAGGGAATGCCTTTTTGGGTCTTGGCGTCCACCAGTTTGGAGCTGATGGTCTGGGCAGCCATGGGAAGGGCCATGAGCAAAAATAGAAAGGGGAAGATCTTGGTGTTGGGCAAGGTCATCTGTTCGTTTTTTGATGTGTTTGTATAAAGACTGTGCAAACTGCAAAAGGTTGCACACAAGGTAAGACGAATTGGGTTGGATTTTGTAACAGAATTTTTGGAATTGTCCCCTTGAGGCTTGCCTACCGTAGGCAGGGGGACTTTAGGGGTGTTATTGGTCTGACACTGATTACACGAATTCTCTCGAATGCCTTTTGTTGTCAGGTGGAGTGTTGCAAACGGAGTTTGGAATGTATCGAGACCTGCTTTGGCGGTATGCAAAAATCGATTGGCTACGCTGAATCTTCGATTTCTCGATACCTGCCTCCGGCAGGCAGGCAAAATTTCTTTGGTTTCGACTTTAGTTTATCCTGAGCATAGTCGAAGGGCTCAACCACCAAAAAACCACTCCTTGTCGATTTTTTTGGTTTAATACAAATATCACGAATGTTCACAAATTCCAATAGACTAACATCTTACGCCCTATGTCCTGTGTCTTATTGTTCACGATAGATCAAAAAGTATCCCCACAAGAGCGCCTTACCCCCTTCTTTTAAAACTACTAAGAAACACCACTGCCATAAATACCATAAAAAAGGCAAAGGGCAGGGAGGTGATGATGAGTAGTTTTTGAACGGCGGTGAGCACATCAATATCCGGTTTGGCATTGCCAAGGAGGATAAGTGCCAAAGTGGACAACAGAACAATGACGGACCAGATCAATCGATGTTTCCGTTGCGGATTGGGATTCCCTTTGTCCGTAAACATGCTCAGCACAAATACGGCAGAGTCCACCGAAGTGACCAAAAAACTCACTAAAAGCAAAATGGTTATGCTGTTGAGCAAGCCCGAAAACGGATATTCCCCAAAAAAGACAAAAATGGACGAGAATACACTGCCAAATTCATTTTGGTAGCTGCCCCAGCCTTCAATAATACCAAAGGCCGAAGTGCCAAAGACCGAAAACCAAAAGAAGGTTCCCAACGAAGGCAAGATCAATACACCCAACAACATTTGCCGCAGCGTTCGACCCCGAGAAATTCGGGCGATGAAGATACCGGTAAAGGGTGCCCAGGCCAGCCAAAAGGCCCAATAGTAAAAGGTCCAATCCGTGAGGAACTCCAGCCCGGGGTTGTAGCGTCCCACTGCGATGCTCATCGGAACAAAATCCTTGAGGTAGTGCAAAGAGGCCTTTCCGAAGGAAAGCAGGATATCCCCCATATTGCTGTTGACGAACACAAAGGCCAACAGCAGCAAGGTCACCAAAATATTGAACTTGGAAATCCGTTTGATGCCCTTGTCCACCCCCAACCACACGGAGACAAACGCAATGGCGGAGATCAGAATCGCTAGAAGCAAGGTGGCAGCCACCCCAAACTCAGATTGAAAAACATGGTTGAGCCCTCCGGTAATCTGTGCGGTGCCCAACCCCACGGCGGCGATCAACCCAAAAACGGTGGTGATGATGGCCAGAATATCCAATGCATTGGCGCGTTTGGTGCCCTTGAACTTTTGTGGAATGGAACTGCTCACCAGCACTTTTTGGTTTTTGGTAAAGAGCGCATGGCCAATGATCAGGGCAAACAATCCGTAAAAGGCCCAAGCGGTAAAGCCCCATTGGTAAAAGGTAAACTCCAGTGCCAAAATTTCCGGGGCACTATTGGTGGCAATGGGCGGGTTTTGCTGCATAAAAACGGGTTCCTGTACGGCCCGAAGCAAAATACCGGCCCCCATGCCCGTGCTGTAGAGCATACTGGCCCACGCCCAGAGTGAATGTTCCGGTTTTTCGTTGGGCTTGCCCAATTTGAGCTTGCCCCAGGGCGATATGGCAATGCCCAAGAGCAGTAGCACACAGCCAAGGCCCAGATACAGATAAAAATACCCAAAGTGTGACCGCACCCAGAGTGATAGCACCTCAATGGATTGGTAGCTCCACTCCGTAAAAAGGAACACCGCAATGGAGAACAGCAACAGCAGCCCCGTGGAGACCGCCAAAAGTGGGTTATGTTTTAAAAAGTTGTAAATCGTTTTTTGTTTTCCCGAAGATAAAAGGAAATCTCCACTTGTCATTCTGGGTACCGGTCAGTATCTCTTTCGGGGCTTGACAGAAATTGCACTAATTTCCACGAACACCCTATTTGTCATTCTAAGTGCCCGCCTGCCGGACGGGCAGGAAACGAAGAAGCACTTGACACGCCTGCCAGCCGCAGGTAGGAATGGCACAAATTACTCGAAGGTGCCCGATGTTGTCAGGTCGAGTGTTGCAAACGAAGTTTGGAATGTATCGAGACCTACTTTGGCGGTATGCAAAAAATCGATTGGCTACGTTGAATCTTCGATTTCTCGATACAGCACGCTACCGCGTGCCATTCGAAATGACGATTTTTTGATCTTTACCTTTTTCCTTTCGCCCATTGTTACTCCCGAACCACCACGATCATCTTGTACACAAAATACAGGGGAATCAAACCATTAAGTACCCACAGTCCAATAAGGAGCTGCACATCCAGCGCATCTACCCACCCCTTTATTTTAAGGAGGATGATTCCGGTGGTGATCAAAAAGGCCATCACAAAACAGAAATTCATAACGGCCAGCATCCGAAAGGCCAAGGGATATAATTTTGGGGCATTTTCCTCGGTCACTTTAACAGGGTAGTTCATGAGCCACGGTTTTAGTTTGGTGGCAATGAGTCCCAAGGCCAAATAGAGGCCGGCACTGAGCATGGGAATGGCCCAAAGTGCGGATTTGTGCCCGTACCCATCCACTTGGCCCTGAAAATTGAAATGGGTGGGAATGGTATCGGGCAAATCAAAATAGACCCCCCAGACCAAAAAGACATTCACGGCCACCACCATCCATCCAGCGCGGTAAAGCAGTTGGTCCGCTTGGGAAGGTTTTACTTCGACTCTGGGATGTTTTTTGAACCAGTTCATAAATCTTCAATGGATGTTGGTGTATTGTCTGCTTTGTGATCCAATAATTTTTTAAAGAATCGTTGTATAGCCTTGGTGTCCGATTTCACCTTGATGAAATGGTGGTCCCTATAAATGGAATGGATGGTGCTTTCGCCCTTGTAGAGCTTTAATTTGTAGTAGGGGATGATGAGTCCGTAGGTTTCCAATAGCGAACGGAACCGCACAATGATGCCCTTGGGACGGATTTCGATGTTGCAGGTGTTCAGGTTGTTGTCCAAGATCAACAAATTTTGAATTTCCATGCTGGTTTGGGTAATGTACAGTTTTGGGGAGCCAATACCGCCCATGGCAAAGCGTTCCCTTAAGGGAAAAGGCTTGCCCACGGCCTCGTCAATTTTTCGGGCGATGTCCATATCGGAATAGGAAACGTTTAGAAGCATGCTTAAAAATACTCAAAATTGGGTGTACTCATCATGCTTGGCACTATGATTCTTATGTCAAACGTGTAAAAAATACGTAGTTTTGCGGGCTGAAACGCTTTTTGAGATGAGTTTGCAAAACGATTTGGGCCAAAAGGTCAAAGATGCCGTAAAAGAATTGTACCAAGTGGAATTGCCCACGGTGGAATTTCAACCCACCCGAAAGGATTTTGAGGGAGATGTTACTGTGGTGGTCTTTCCCATGCTTCGTTTTGTAAAGGGCAATCCTGTGCAGATCGGTACCCAAATTGGGGATTATTTGCAGGAACATGTGTCTGAAGTGGCCAAATGTAACGTGGTTCAAGGTTTTTTGAACATTGTTATCGAGGATAGCTACTATCTCAACTTTTTCAACAGCATCAAGGATGAAGCGGATTATGGGTATGTGAAAAATGCCTCCAAGGATGCGATCATGGTTGAATATTCGTCGCCCAATACCAACAAACCCTTGCATTTGGGGCACATCCGAAACAACCTTTTGGGCTATTCCGTAGCTGAGATTTTAAAGGCTTCGGGCAAAAAAGTGTACAAGACCCAGATCATCAACGACCGGGGCATCCATATCTGTAAGAGTATGTTGGCCTGGCAAAAGTTTGGTGAGGGCGAGACCCCAGAATCTTCTGGATTAAAAGGCGACCATTTGGTGGGGAAATACTATGTGGCCTTTGACAAAGCGTACAAAGAACAGATTGCCGAGTTGGTCGAGGGTGGCATGGAAAAGGAAAAAGCGGAAAAAGAGGCCCCCATACTTTTGGAAGCCCAAGAAATGCTCCGTAAATGGGAGGCTGGTGATGCTGAGGTGGTGGCCCTTTGGAAAAAGATGAACAGCTGGGTATATGCCGGCTTTGATACCACGTATAAAAATCTAGGGGTTGATTTTGACAAACTCTATTATGAAAGCGACACCTATTTGTTGGGCCGTGATGTGGTAAAAGATGGTCTTGAAAAAGGGGTTTTCTTTAAAAAAGAGGATGGCAGCGTTTGGATAGACCTTACGGATGAGGGACTGGATGAGAAAATCGTGCTCCGTTCCGATGGTACGGCAGTGTACATGACCCAAGATATTGGAACGGCCATTCAGAGGGTAACGGATTTTCCGGATATCAATGGGATGGTGTACACCGTAGGAAACGAACAGGACTACCATTTTAAGGTGTTGTTCCTTATCCTGAAAAAATTGGGCTATTCGTGGGCGGAACAATTGTACCATTTGAGTTATGGGATGGTGGACCTGCCCAGCGGGAAAATGAAGAGTAGGGAAGGTACCGTGGTAGATGCAGATGACCTTATCCAAAACATGGAGGAGACCGCAGAGACCATTTCTTCGGAATTGGGCAAATTGGAAGGCTATACTGAGGAAGAAAAACAAAGCTTATACCGTACCATTGGTTTGGGAGCCTTGAAATATTATATCCTGAAAGTGGATCCCAAGAAACGAATTTTGTTCAACCCCGAAGAATCTGTGGATTTTCAAGGGAACACCGGGCCGTTTATCCAATATACCTATGCTCGGATTCAGTCCATTCTCCGAAAAGCGGATTTTGATGTCTCGACTGCGCTCGACATGACATTCGACCTCCATGAAAAGGAGAAGGAACTGTTGAAGGGCATTCAATTGTTTCCGGAGACCGTTCAATTGGCGGCGGAGAATTTCAGTCCTGCCCTTATTGCCAACTATACCTATGATTTGGTGAAGGAATTCAATTCGTTCTACCAGCAAGTGTCCATTTTAGGGGAACCAGATGAGCAGAAAAAGCAGTTTCGGGTGCAGTTGTCCCAAAAAGTGGGTGAGGTGATTCAATCTGCCTTTAGATTATTGGGGATTGCTGTTCCAGAACGGATGTAACCCTTCAAACCCTCCGAGCTTTGACAAGAGTTGTCATTCCAGCGTAAGTAGGAATCCATTCTTTGGAGTGATTTGTATATGAAAATAGTGCGAGCTTTGATATGTCACACTACCTCATTTCATTGGAATTGACAGTTTTTATTTTAATTGAATCACCCATTTTAAAATGTAATCGTCATCCTGAACCTGCCTGGCCGGTAGGCAGGTTCATTTCAGGGTCTTATTTTGTGAGAATGAGATGCCGAAACCAGTTCGGCATGACGCTATGACTCAATTGACATTCCGCACATGATGTTGAATCCATATTTTTTGAGTGTTTTTTGGATTCCTGCCTTCGCAGGAATGACATTTGGACCGATTTAAAAACTCACCCTAAAACTAACATTGGGCGTAATGCCCAGCGAAACACTTTCTACCGTTTCAATCTGGTTTTCATTGTTGACCCGATAGTATCGGTTAAGGCTGTTTTTGCGGTTGGTCATGTTCAGTACAGATATTCCTGCATTGGCTTTGATGCCCCGAGTTAAATTAAAACTGTAAATGGCCGAGGCGTCTGCCCTAAAATATTCGGGAAGGCGACTGCTGTTTGGCGATTCATAATTGATTCGCGCCGGAAAAAAAGTGGTGTCCAAGGCTTCGTCGCCTTCCAAGGGTTGGGTATAGGGTTTTCCTGTGCGGTAGTTGATCCCAACACTCAATTTTAGGTTCCTGTAGGTATAGGTGCCCGCAAAAGTGATGGTGTGGCGGATATCCAGATTGTTGGGAAAGCTGTGCGGCACAATCGAATCGAAGGTATAATCGTTCTTGTTGTAGGCATAGCTCAACCATGTGCTGTAGTGGTCTCCTCTTTTGTTGATGAGAAATTCGATGCCTTTTACATCATAGCTTCCAATTTCCCCACTAAACTGGTCTTGGTTTTGGAACCCCTGGGTGCTGGTGCTGATACCGTCCACATTTTTGTAGAAGCCCTCAAGGCCCACATAAAAATTGTTTCGCTCATAATTGATGCCCACCGAACCTTGTTTGCTTTGGGTTACAGGTAGAGTGTCGTCATCGGATAGAATCCATCTACGTTTTTCAATACCCAGAAAGTTTTGCTCCAAATCAATGACCTGATTGGTGGTCTGGCTCTTAAACTCCCCCAAAACCTCGGCACGTAGATAATTGGCCAGTCGAAAATTAAGGTTGATTCGGGGTTCCACCAAAAATGTATTGAAAGTGTCCAGATTTTCTATAAAATTCAGCCGTGCTCCAAATTTGCCGATAAACTTATTTTGAAAGGATGCATACCCAATTTCGGAATACGGAGCATGGATTCGGATTACCCCTTTTATATCACTGGCAAAGGGTGGCTGGGTAACATTGGTGGTGTTTGTTATTCCCGTTTCAATATATTGAAACCCGTTGGTCCATTGCAAATGGTCCGTAAGTTCATATTCGGTATTGAGCTTTACAGCCCTTTCATCCACACTATTTTTTTGGTTCAATTGCCGTACTTGGTTGAACACACTTTGGCCATCCAAATTGTATTTGGAGTAGTAGACGTTTAAATGGCTGGAAAATCGATTGGTCCACTGGCTTTGTAGCTGACCCCCAACGGAAAGGTTGGTCTGTTTCAACAAGCTGGTAGTGGTTTCGTTGTCCGTCATGTTATTTTCAACGTACCGAAGATTATTGTTCAGGCTAATGGCACTCACCCTGAATTTGTGTGCATCGTTGATGTCATATAACAGTTTTCCCGAGAAGTCATAGAAAAAGAAGTCCTCATTCCGGGCAATCTCATCTTCCACGGCCACATTGTCCTCATCGGTCACTTCACTGTCCTGAAAGGCCCGGTCAAAAAACTTATTATAGGTGGGCGTGTTCAAGAAATCGGTAGTGGAGCGCCTTGCTGAGAATTGGAAACCTAGTTTGTCATTCAAAGGAAACTGTCCAAAAACATCCCCACTGATAAAATTGAATCCGGCACCGCCTTCAAAACCATCAGCGATATGATTGCTGGTCTCCATTTGGATGACACTGCTTACCCCATCACCAAAGTTGGCCGGGGTTCCGTTTTTAATCACCGAAATTTTATCCGTTAAATAGGGGTTGAAGGCAGAAATCAACCCAAAAAAGTGCCCGGATTGATACATTTTAATGCCGTTCCAAAGAATGAGGTTCTGGTCGTTGGTGCCTCCTCTTACATTGATGTCGGATACGGTCTCATCAATACTTTTAATGCCCGGCAACGCTTGAACGGTCTGTAGGATATCGGGCTCAATGAGTCCGGGAAGAATACCAAACTCCGCTGTGTTCATGGTAATGCTGGCATCAGTTTCCTTGATGAGTCCCGTGGTCAAGAATTTGTATACGATGACTTCATCCAATTGCTCATAATGCTGGGCCATAAGTATTTTGGGGCATCCTCCTTGTTGCAACAGATTTTCAACACTGATGTATTTGGTGAGGTAACCCAAGTACCGAATTTTAAGAGAGGCATCTCTAGGTACATTTGAAAAGGTGAAACTACCATTGACATCAGTAGTTCGGGCATTGTTGGCTCCCAAGACCTCTATGGTTGCCCCGGGAATGGTGTTTTCCGCAAAATTGTCGAGCACACTTCCGCAGAGGGTCACCAAAGGAAGTTTTGTCAAGGTATAATAGCGGTCGTTGAGTTTTTCGGTTTCTATTTGAAATTGGGACTCAATATAAGCGAGGATGTCATCCAGTGCCACCAGATTTTTGGGAACGGCAACGGAAATATCTTCCAAATCTTCATTGAGATATGAAAATTTGACATCAAAGCGCTCTTCCAAGGTTTTTATATATGGAATAAGATCCATACGGTCTTGCTGTTTTTCTTGGGCATAATTTGAACAGAAGAAGAACAGCAAAAAAACCAAAAAGAGGCCAATTTGGCTATTGCGGCGTATTCCCAGCATAGAAAAGTACGTTATCACCCTCAACTTTAAAGTTTGTGCGAGACGGGGTACTTATACTTTTTAACGCCATATTGAGGTCTGTGTTGCTAAAAGTACCAGTAAAAAGTAAATTGGTGTTTACATTTTCGGTTTTTACAGTGATGTTGAACTGTCTTTCCAGCTCATTAAAGACGTATTGAAGGGGAATACGTTCAAAACTACTTTCGTTGTTCATCCAAGTGGGTTGATCACCATTGGGTTTGGAAGTGTCGATAACTTTTCCATTGATCACCATGAACGAAGTGCCGGCAGGCAATTTGGTTTCTGTGTTGTTATGGGTAACACTGACCAGTCCTTCATAGCAGGTGACCTCGAAGAAATTCTTTCTATTTTCCACATTGAATTGGGTGCCCAATACGGCCACTGAGCCGTGTTCGGTTTCCACAGTGAATTTTTTTCCTTTGGCAACTTTGAAGAAGGCTTCTCCCTTAAGGGTTACATTTCGGTTTTTGTTCCAGTTCTTTTTACTGAAGGAGACTTGGGAACCGGCATTGAGGAAGATTTCGGAATCATCGGGAAGGGTGACTTCGGAGCGTTCGGCAAAATCGGTTGAAACGGACTCGTTTAAAGTATTCAGATAAAAATAGGAACCGGCGAGCAATACGGCAATAACGGCGGCAACCCGAAGGAATTTTTTGAACGGATTCAATGTAATGACCTTTGGAGCTTGGCCCAAGCGCTCTTCTTTTAGGCGCGCCAAACTTTGGTCCACATTGAACTCGGGGGCCTCCAAAGTGCTGGAAACCTCCTTGAGCTTTTCAAAAGAAGCATACGCATCGGACTTTTTAAATTCCGCAAGCTCTTCCTTAGAAAGCTCTCCGCTGAGCCATTTTGCCAAGTAATTTTCCTGCATGGTTTCTATGCTTTACTTCCTTATAACAATTACAAAATAAAAAACCCTACTTTATTAATTATCAATGTTCAATGAGCAATTAACAATGATGAAAATTAGGGCTTTTTCAACTATCCCATCAACTCTTCAACATTTAACCTTCACCTTTCACCTTTCACCTTTCACCTTTCGCCTTCCGTCTTTCATCTCTTGTCTCTCATCTCTCATCTTCTTCACTAGATTCCATCAATCTGTTCACGCAAACTTTTAAGGGCCAAATGCATCCGTTTTTCAATGGCCTTCACGCTTACCCCTTCCATTTCTGCAATTTCAGCATATTTCTTTCCATCAATTCTATTGAGCAAAAAGGTAATCCTTTGGTTTTCCGGCAGTGCATTTAAAGCATTGTCCAGTTTTTCCTTGTATTCCTGCTCCTCCATCAAAAACTCCGGTGACAGATTGGATGAGTGATCGTCAACACTATTGGCATATTTTAAACGTACTTTTTCGGCCTTGATCACATTAAGGTACAAATTGTTGGCAACGGTGTACACAAACGACTTGGCCTTTTCCGGACTCACCTTGGCACAGTTTTCCCAAAGCTTTACAAAGGCTTCCTGTACGGCATCATTGGCCTTCTCCTCATTGCCAAACTTGTAATAAATGTAGTTAAAAACCGTTTTGGAATGGGCCTTGAATATGGAACTGAAGATGTGATCTTCACATACGTTGCTCATGGGAAGGGATTTGTTTCCTCACCAAAGATATTTGAAAAAAAATTAAGATTTGGTAGGGTTTTTTTGAACGGAGTTGTTTTAGGATTGAATTGTAACCCCAAAATTCAAATGTTATGAAAAAGTTGATCAACAACTTATTGTATGCAGGGCTTATTCTTACGGCCCTTAATTTTACCTCTTGCCAAGATGAGTTCGAAGAAGTGGGAGGTACCGATGATCAAGAAACTATCCAAGCCAATTCTTCCGTAGCCAAATTGATCAAAGAAACCAGTTCCCATGATGGCTCGTATGACAACATAGTTGACGGAGCCAGCTGCTTTGCCGTTCAGTTTCCCTATACGGTTGAAGTCAATGGTATTGAGATTACCTTGGATTCCGAAGAAGATTTGCAGGCCATCGAGGACATTTTTGATGAAGTGGATGGCGATGATGATATCTTGGAGATTTTCTTTCCGATTACCATTACCCTTTCCGATTTTTCAGAAATCGTAATTGAAAATAAAGAACAATTGATCACTAAGGTCGAGGCGTGTTTTGAAGGTGATGATGACGATGATATTGAATGTATCGATTTTGTCTACCCTATTACCCTTTTTACTTTTGATGTCAATTTTCAACAATCTGGCCAAGTAAACATTGAGAGTGATGAACAAATGCGAAGGTTTTTCGGCGAGCTGGATGAAAATGACATCGTCAGCATTGAATTTCCGATAACGCTCAAAAAATACGATGGTACAGAAATCATAATAGAGAACAACGCTTCATTGGATATGGCCCTTGGCTATGCAAAAGATGAATGTGATGAAGATGATGATAACGATCACAATGATGACGATTTCACCAAAGAACGCTTAGATGCCTATTTGGTAGAGTGCCCATGGGAAGTTCGTGAAATGTATCGCGAAAATGTAAACCAGACCGATCAGTACTTGGAGTACCTTATGGTGTTCAATGAAGATGGTAGCGTAACCGTTAATGACCGTATTGGCAATACACTGAACGGTACGTGGAGCACAAGCGCCACAGACGCTGGTGTTCTTGTAAACTTGGATTTTGATGTGTTGGTCGATTTTAATATTGAATGGTTGGCCTATGAATTGGATGATAACAAAATCAAGTTTTATAATGACAACGGCAACAAGATCATCCTAAAACAACGTTGCGATGTCACCCCTGGTGAAGAACCCGACCCCACTATTTTAAGGGAGATACTTGCCGAGTGTGAGTGGATCATCAAAAAAGTCAAGAATCAAGGTGAGGAAATCGACAGACTTTTGGGCTATGAGTTCACATTCATGGCAGAAGGTGCGGTACTCTTGAGTAATGGTGTCAACACTTCAGAAGGCACCTGGGAAATTGGACTCAACAGTCAAATGGTATTGTCCCTGATGATCAACATAGGCGACGAACCCGGTGTTAGTTTTGAGTGGCCCGTCAGGGAACTAACAGACACAAGACTGAAGTTTGATATTGAAGAAATCGGTTATGAATTGATACTCCTACGAGTCTGTGATGACAGTGCCGATGATGGTGATGTTACCGAAATCAGGAATATAATGATGGATGGCCCCTGGAATGTGGCCCTTTACTCGGAAGGTGAAATGGACATGACCTCAGAATTCACTGGATTGGATTTCAGTTTCTCCACCATGCACCAAGTAGAAGTTTCCGAATTGGGTAACGTAACTGCTGAAGGTTTGTGGAGAATCCTCAGGGATTCCGAAGAAGGTCTAAAATTCTACCTCAACTTTGATAGTGCCGGTAGTTTAGGTGAGTTGACCGAAGATTGGAAGATAATGTCGATCACCGCCACTAGAATCGAATTGAAGGATGAGAGTGGAGATGGCACCCTTGAAACCTTGGTCTTCGAGAAACCTTAAAACTTCAACAAACGAGAACACTATATGTTATGAAAAAGTCAATCTTAAATTTTACAGCGATTGCTATGATGTTAATCGCTACAAGCTGTACTGAAGATGATGGGGACAATGGAAAGGTGAACAACCTGTCCTCTGCTCAATTAGCTGAACTTAAATCCATTACGGAAGAAGGTTCATGGGTTATTTCGTATTTTTTTGATACGGACAAAGAGGAGACCTCCCATTTTAATGGGTACACGTTTACCTTCAATTCAAATGGCACACTTTCTGCTACCAACGGAACAAATGAGGTCAACGGAACATGGTCAATAACTGATTCGGACAGTAATGATGATAGTGATGATGACAGTGACGATGACAGTAGCGATGTAGATTTTAATATATCATTTACAGCACCTGCTGATTTTGAGGATTTGAGTGATGATTGGGATATTGTAAAATACTCAACCATTCGGATAGAACTCATCGACGTCAGCGGAGGAAATGGAGGTACGGATAACCTCGTATTCGAGAAACCATAACAAATTTTCCCCAATCTTTTTGATTTGAGAAGGACGGCTCTCCCCAAAGCCGTCCTTTTCTTTGTTATTATTCTTAACTTTGTCCTCCTTTTAAAATAAAGAGCACCTATGTTCGATAATTTAAGCGAAAAACTGGATAAGGCACTCCACTCCCTCAAAGGGCATGGACAGATTACGGAGATCAATGTTGCGGAAACCCTCAAAGAAGTCCGGAGAGCGTTACTGGATGCCGATGTCAACTTTAAGATAGCCAAGGAATTTACCAATACAGTAAAGGAAAAGGCACTGGGGCAGAACGTATTGACCACCTTGCAGCCGGGCCAGCTTATGGTCAAGATTGTAAAGGATGAGTTGACGGAACTCATGGGGGGCGAAACAGAAGGCATAGACCTTTCCGGAAACCCCTCGGTGATTTTGATGTCCGGTCTTCAAGGTTCTGGTAAAACCACCTTCTCTGGAAAATTGGCCAATTTCCTTAAAAATAAAAAGAGCAAAAAGCCCCTTTTGGTGGCTTGCGATGTATACCGTCCCGCGGCCATTGACCAATTGCATATCGTTGGAGAGCAAATAGGTGTAGAGGTTTACTCGGACAGGGAGAACAACGACCCTGTCGCCATAGCCAAGGCAGGGATCAAACATGCAAAAAGCTTGGGAAGCAATGTGGTGATCATCGATACCGCAGGTCGGTTGGCCGTGGATGAGCAGATGATGACCGAAATTGCCAATATTCACAAGGCAATTCAACCTCAGGAAACCCTTTTCGTGGTCGATGCCATGACAGGACAAGATGCTGTAAACACCGCAAAGTCCTTCAACGATGTCCTTAATTTTGATGGGGTCATACTCACCAAATTGGACGGTGATACCCGAGGTGGTGCGGCCATTTCCATTAAATCTGTGGTGGACAAGCCCATTAAATTCATCGGTACCGGTGAAAAAATGGAGGCCATTGATGTGTTCCATCCCTCTAGGATGGCGGACCGTATTTTGGGTATGGGTGATGTGGTTTCCTTGGTGGAACGTGCCCAAGAGCAATTTGATGAAGAGCAGGCCCGAAAAATTCAAAAGAAGATCGCCAAGAACAAGTTTGGTTTTGATGACTTCTTGAGCCAAATTCAACAAATCAAGAAAATGGGGAACATGAAAGACCTCATGGGCATGATTCCCGGTGCTGGAAAAGCGATGAAAGGCTTGGATATTGATGATGATGCCTTTAAACACATTGAGGCCATCATTCATTCCATGACCCCCGATGAGCGATCTACCCCCTCCAAATTGAACGCGAGCCGTAAAAAACGAATCGCCGCCGGTAGCGGAACTTCCATCCAAGAAGTGAACCAGCTCTTGAAGCAATTCGACCAAATGAGCAAGATGATGAAGATGATGCAAGGCGGTGGTGGCAAAAAGATGATGCAGATGATGCAGAATATGAGATAATCCTTTAGTTCAAGGTTCAAAGTTTTTGGTTTATGGCGAAAATAGAAAAGTTTGAAGATTTGGAAATATGGACTTTGGCCAGGAATGTCAATAAAGAGATCTTTAATTTAATCACAACATCTAATTTAGCAAAGGATTTTGCTCTTCGGGATCAGATGAATCGAAGTTCCGGTTCTATTATGGATAATATTGCCGAAGGTTTCGAAAGGAATGGAAATAGGGAGTTTATTCAATTTTTAAGTATTTCCAAGGCCTCTTGCGGGGAATTAAGATCTCAACTTTATCGTTGCTTGGATCGAGAGTATATTGAAAAAAGTCAATATGAAGATATTCTTGGCCAGCTAGTCACTATAAGTAAAAAAATCAGTGTATTTATTTCATATTTAATTTCTTCAGACAAAAAAGGTATGAAATACAAAAAACCTTGAACCATTAACCATGAACATTTTAGACGGGAAAAAAATATCGAACCAAATCAAAGAAGAAATCACCGTTGAGGTGGTCCAAATGAAGGAAAAGGGCGAAAAAGTCCCCCATTTGGCCGCTGTTTTGGTGGGAAACGACGGTGCCAGCCTTACCTATGTGGGCAGCAAGGTACGTTCCTGTAAAAAAATAGGATTTGAGTCCACATTGATTCATCTTCCAGAAGAAACCACTGAGGAAGAATTGCTAAAACACGTGGCCGACCTCAATGCCAATCCAGATATTGACGGCTATATCGTGCAATTGCCCCTTCCCAAACACATTGATGAGGAAAAGGTACTCATGGCGGTAGATCCTAATAAGGATGTGGATGGGTTTCACCCTACCAATTTCGGAAAAATGGCTTTGGAGATGGAATCCTTTATTTCTGCAACGCCCTTTGGCATTATGGAATTGTTGCGCCGATATAATGTGGCAACCGAAGGAAAGCACACCGTTGTCATTGGAAGAAGCCATATTGTGGGGAGACCCATCAGCATTTTAATGAGCCAAAAGGGCAAAGCGGCCAATTCCACCGTGACCCTTACCCATAGCCGGACCAAGGACATTGCATCACTGACCCGCCAAGCCGATATTGTGGTCTCTGCATTGGGAGTTCCCAATTTTTTAAAGGCGGATATGGTAAAAGAGGGCGCGGTCATCATTGATGTGGGCATTACCCGAGTAGCTGATGAGTCGCGTGAAAAAGGCTATTACATCACCGGGGATGTGGATTTTGAAAATGTAAGCAAAAAAGCATCCTACATCACTCCGGTACCTGGAGGTGTGGGGCCCATGACCATAGCCATGTTGTTGAAAAACACGTTATTGGCCCGGGAAAGGCACCAAGTAAAAAAAGCTTAGTTGCTATTGTCCTCGATTTGGGTTTCCTTTAGAACAAATTCTTCTTCATCGTTGGGAGCGAGGTAATCAAGGTCATTATCACCTTCATCATTGGTGCAGCTGGTTACGGCCATGGATGAAAACAATACCGTGATTAATAGTAGAATAATTTTCATAATAGTACGATTTGGGGGGCACTATTGCCTGTTCAACTTAGTATATAACGATTTAGATTTTCAATTCTTGTTTTTTACCCCAAATATTCGATAACTTACTTATCTGAAAATCATGTAGTATGGCTTCTAGGGTAAGAAATAAAGTAGCTTGGGTCGTGTTCGCTTTTTTGGCCATTGGCATTGGACTGTACCCTTTGATGTATTTAACCACTTCGAGTGAATTTGGTCTGTTGGCCAGTAAAAGTGACGAAGTATTGTCCAGCAAAGTTTGGAATGTGGCCTTTTACGGGCACATCACCTTTGGAGGATTGGCTTTGTTGACCGGATGGTCCCAATTCAGTAAAAAACTTCGCTCCCGAAATTTAAACTTGCACCGAAATCTGGGCAAAGTTTATGTTGTTACCGCTTTAATTGGAGGTGCCTGTGGTGTGTACCTTGGCTTTTTTGCCACAGGAGGAATTATTCCAGCCTTGGGGTTTATCTGTTTGGGAATCATTTGGTTGTATACGACACTAAAGGCCTACATGGCCATACGCAAAAAGGACCTCTCCCTTCATCAGGGCATGATGATCTATAGTTATGCGGCTTGTTTTGCTGCGGTGACCCTCCGTATTTGGATGCCCATTTTGATTCTGATCACAGGTCAATTTTTGGTGGCCTACAAAATTGTGGCTTGGCTCTGTTGGGTGCCCAATATAATCGTTGCCCATCTTTGGGTACGAAAAAAGGGACTTACTATAGACTGATTTATTTCGCGAACAATTGCCCCATATCCTTAAATGCCTTGAACTCAAGTGCGTTTCCAGCGGGGTCTAAAAAGAACATGGTAGCCTGTTCGCCCACTTCCCCTTTAAATCGAACATAGGGTTCAATCACAAAATCAATCCCTTTTTCCTCCAATTTTTTGGAAAAGGATTGAAACGTATCCCATGGCAAAACCACACCATAGTGGGGCACCGGGACGTTTTTTCCGTCAACGGGATTGGTGTGCAATGCCTCCTCTGACTTGGGTTTGTAATGAATGACCAATTGATGGCCAAAGAAATTGAAATCAACCCAATGATCACTGCTGCGCCCTTCCTCACATTCCAGGACTTCTCTGTAAAAAACGCGGCATTTATCCAAATTATGGACCGGGATGGCAAGGTGAAAGGGGGAAATGTTCTGCATGATGGATTTTTCCTGAAAATTAGAACATCTTTTTTAAGCCTCCAAAAAAGAGATGATCTGATTGTTCACATCTTCCTGGTGCATGGAATGCCCCAATCCCTCGGTAGTGACCAATTGGCTCCCGTTCCACTTTTTGTTGACCTGAACTGAAGCATGGTAGGGGGTAATGGCATCAAACCGATCATGGAAAAGAAGCCCTTTTTTGGTGTTGGATTCAGCAAATCGTGAGGTGGAAAAATCCCGGATTCGGAATCCAAACCTGTTGTGGACATAATCATCCAGAATTTTCATCACCCGATCACTGAATCGCAACAAATCCTGATAATGTTCCATGATTTCGTGAAACTCCGAAGGAGCTCCGATAATGACCATTTTTTCAACCCCAGGATTTGAATTTTTATATTCGTTGTACATCAAGGTCATCCCCCCAACCGAATGGCCCACCACGAGTTTAGGGTTGAATTTTTCCACCATAAATCGCACTGTCTTTTCGTAGAGGGGGACATGTAAATATTTCCCTGTGGAATGGCCATGGGCAGGAGCATCAAACGCAATGATGTTGAAATTGGCCTCCCTGAGTTTTTTGATGAGGTTCCGCCACCGAAACGTATTGCTTTCCCAACCATGTACCAACAATACGGTATCTTTTTTACCTTTCCAATGGTAGGTTTGAATCCGAAGTCCCTCAATCAATTCAACGGAATGTTTGGCTTCGTTCAAATAATCTATTTGTTGCGGTTGAACCTTCCCTTTTCGTACCGTACAAAACAAGTCAAATGCTTTTTGGGCTGCTTTTTTTGGTGCAAAAAGGGTGTAGAAATTAAAATATTGGCCGTAGGCCAAGGGTATTATTTTGGTCAGGAGTTTTTTCATTTGGTTACTTTTTGTAACTTACTCTTTAATTGTTACTAAAAGTACATATTCATTTTAGAAGAAAAAAGAAGTCACTTTACCAAAACCAAGTAAGCGTATGGAAACCGTTACTGAAAATCAGGAAGTTAGAACCGCCAAAAAATTGGAAAAAATGTTTGGCCACATTGATTTCAGGAACCCACCTGAGCTTTGTCCGGTGCGGGACGTGATGTCCGTGGCCTCGGACCAATGGAGCACATTGATCATTCTTTGGTTGGGGTATTTCCCGGTACTCCGTTTCAACAAACTGAAAAAGTATGTGTATGGCATTTCCAACAAGGTGTTGAGCCAACGGTTGAAGGTATTGGAAGCGGATGGTTATATTTCCCGAAACGCTTACGCAGAAGTGCCCATTCGGGTAGAGTACAGCCTTACCGAATTTGGACAATCCTATGTGGAAAAGTTATTGGAGTTGACCGAATGGATGCAAGAAAACAGTCCAAAGGTATTGGCCAATCGGGAAAAATACGGATTGCTCTAATCCCGAATGCGATTCCAAATATCCAGATACATTTTCCAATTATCGTCCTCTTTTTTCCAAACGACTACATACTTTCCCCTCCAATTGGCAATTGAACCGTCTTTGTTCTCTGATTTTCCCTCAAAATATCCATAATCGTGTGCGTAGTCTCCAAGAAAAGTAATTTCCAAGGGGATTATTTCATGATGTAGGATTTTGGTGCCTGCTCCCAACATCCATCGCTGTTTTATGGCTTCTCTTCCAGCGATAATATCCGCATTGTTCGGAAAAATTTTGGCATCTGCGGTGTAGCTATTGGCTATAGTTTCAAAATCATTGGCCATGTAGGCTTTTGAAAATGCTTTTGTGGCCGCAATAATTTTGTCTTTTTCAGATGCATTGGTGTTTTTCTCTTTGCCATTTGAGCAATCTATTTTCCAGGTAGGAAAAATTACAGAATTGGTTTTGTCCACCCATTCGCCAACCCATTTGAAACCAGAATCCTCAATATCATAAAAAGTAATTCTGTAGAATCCATCCGTGCCATCGGGTGCCTTTTGTTCTTTGTATAGTACAATTTTTCCATCTTCGGTCCTGTTGCCTTCCCAAGAGGGCAGCGTTGTTGAAGCTCTCGGAAAACTGTAATAATGTACATACCATCGGGTGCTATCGGGAATAAATTGACGGATACTTCCAGAATAGGTGCCATCCTCCTTTAGTGTTTCATCCTGTATGGCCATACCGTTCATGATGTACTTGAACCGCCAAACCATATTCACAGGCTCCGCCCAAGATTGGTCAGCTTTTCTGACTTCTGATTTACAATGGCACTCCCCAATCAATGGGGCAAAATCTATGATTTCCTCGGGTGCATTGGGATTGGGCAAGCCATAAGGGTGTTCACTGGATGGTTCAAAATTGTATTGTGCACATAGTACCAAGGGAAATAGGGTAAAAATAAACAGCAGATTTTTCATTGGAATGGCTTTGGGTCATAAATTAACCAATTGAAAAGGGCTTATACTGCTGTTTAGCAATTAATTAACATCTATTCCCAGCCCAACATCAAGTATTTTATTTTGGCTTCATCGGGTATTTGAACCGCTTCAATGTTCGATGAAGAAAAACGCAGGTTTGAAGGCAGTTCTTCCTTGTCGATTGTAAAATAGAGGTTGCTTTCCTTCGGAAAGATCACAATACTGTTCAAGGTGGTCACTATTTTTTTGATGGTGTACTGTTTTTGAATGTCCCCGAAGGTACTCTGGAGTCCAATGCCCTTGTCCGTGGTGTAGCGTTTGTCCAAAACCCTCACATTTTCAACAGTAGGAATGCTATCGGTGCCAGAAGTAAGGGTCAACAGGTGTTTTCCTCCTTTTTCAAAGACTTCTATCTTTTTGGAGGTTGCCCCAATATTAAGATTTGTGGTGTCTCTAACAATGGAATCATTGGCAAAAAGGGTTTCCAATTCCGAAATGGGAGATGATTTTAATAGTGGTCCCACACTGTCCTCGGTAATTAAAAAAGGAGTGTCTTTTTCACAGGATTGGACAAATGCCAATAGGCATGTTAAAATAAAAACGGTGGTTTTGCTTTTCATAGGATTTTTATCGAATCACTTTTTTTAATACACCAAGAACGCCACGGATAAAGGTTGCACTGGTCAGTACCTTTACCACGGGATTCATTCGGGTGCTTCTTCTTGTGGATGTTGATCTTCGGGAACTGGATTGCTCTTTTTCTTTTTCGGCCTCTTTTTCCGCTTTTTCAATTTTTTCATTCAAGATTTCATAGGCACTTTCCCTATCAATTTCCTCATTGTATTTTTTGATTAATTTGGATTTTCCAAGGGTTTCCTTGAGTTCGGTTTCGGAGAGAATATCCATTCGGCTCATGGGAGCGCGCATCAGCGTTGCGGCCAACGGTGTGGGCCGTCCCTTTTCGTCCAATGCGGAAATCAAGGCCTCCCCGGTTCCCAATGAGGTAAGGATTTCAGCGGTATCATAGAATTCGGTGATGGGGTAGTTTTGCGCCGTGAGTTTTATGGCCTTTCGGTCCTTGGCGGTAAATGCCCGTAGGGCATGTTGCACTTTCAATCCCAATTGGGCCAGGACATCATCTGGAACATCCGTAGGATTTTGGGTGACAAAATACACACCGATGCCTTTGGAGCGAATCAGTTTGACAATACTTTCAATCTGATCCAGCAATGCTTTGGAAGCATTATCAAAAATTAAATGGGCCTCATCTATAAAAAGCACCAATTCGGGTCGTTCGCTATCACCTTGCTCTGGAAAAGTTGAATAAATTTCAGCCAACAGGCTCAGCATAAAGGTCGAGAAAAGTTTGGGTCGGTCTTGAATGTCTGTCAATCGGATGATGTTCACATAGCCTCTTCCATTTTCATCAATCCGAACCAAATCCTCCACATCAAAAGACTTTTCCCCAAAGAAAAGCTCGGCACCTTGTTGCTCCAATTCAATGATTTTTCGCAAAATAGTGCCTGTTGAACTGGTGGAAATTCGCCCGTATGCTTTTTGGAATTCCTCCTTGCCCTCACCGGTGGCATATTGCAGTACTTTTTTGAAATCCTTTAGATCAAGAAGCGGAAGTTTGTTGTCATCACAGTACTTGAACACCACGGCTACAATGCCTTCTTGGGTAACGGAAAGGTCGAGGATTCGCGATAGCAAAACCGGTCCAAATTCGGAGACGGTGGCCCGTAGGCGAACCCCATCTTGTTCAGAAAGGGACAAAATCTCCACGGGGAACCCTTTGGCTTCAAAAGGGAGACCTATTTTTTCGTGTCGCTCATCAATCTTGGGATG
Organism: Allomuricauda sp. CP2A; assembly: GCF_001683915.1. Lineage (GTDB taxonomy): Bacteria > Bacteroidota > Bacteroidia > Flavobacteriales > Flavobacteriaceae > Flagellimonas. The sequence goes on from NZ_LXTT01000020.1 coordinate 70,259, forward strand.
GCCCGGACTGGGTTGGGCAATACCGCTAAGGTCACCTTTAAGGTCCATCAGCAATACTGGAATGCCTTTATCCGAAAGGTTTTCGGCCAATACCTGAAGGGTCTTGGTCTTTCCGGTTCCTGTGGCTCCAGCGATCAGGCCGTGACGGTTAAGGGTCTTTAAAGGAACTTTTACATAGGCATTGGTAACGGTCTCGCCATCCAACATTCCGGCGCCCATAATGATGTAATCCCCTTTTGTGGCATAGCCCTGCTCTATATGTTCAAAGAATTTTTCTTTGTTGCCCATCACATTCAATTTCCGATAAAAATAGGGTAATTTTAAGCAAATCTAAAAACCCTGTCATGAAACCTTTTCAATACGTTTTATTATTGATTTTAACATTGGGAACGATGGTGTCCGCACATGCCCAAGAAGAAACCGAAATCATTTTCCACAAATCCCACGAAGTCAAAAAACAGGACACTCCATTCAGTGATGTGGTACAGGCCGGGAATTTGTTTTTTCTTGCGGGGCAAATAGGGATGGACCATTCCACCCGTATTGTGGTTGAAGGGGGTATAGAGGCCGAAACCAAGCAGGCCATTAAAAATATTGAAGACGTTTTGGCCCAACACAATATGGATTTGTCCAATGTGGTAAAGTGCACCGTGATTTTGAGTGCCATGGATGATTTTGCGAGTTTTAATTCGGTTTACACCCAATATTTCACCCAAAAACCTGCCCGAACGACTTTTGCGGCCAGTGGATTGGCAAGGAATGCCAAAATTGAGATTGATGTGATAGCTGTGAGGTAAAGTAGTGGTGATTCTAATATTCCACCGATGCAACGTATCTTTGCACCATGGTAAAAGATAATGTGATGGATTTGGTGGACAAGGGCTTGATGCTTCCTTTAATGGAGGAGTTCTACACCATTCAGGGAGAAGGGTATCACAAAGGAACCGCGGCTTATTTTATTCGAGTGGGCGGTTGTGATGTGGGGTGCCATTGGTGCGATGTAAAGGAAAGCTGGAATGCGGAGACACATCCCCCCACAGCCATAGACAGTATCGTTGAAAATGCAGCGAAATATTCAGATACCATTGTGATTACAGGCGGAGAACCCTTGACCTGGGATATGGGCCCTTTGACCACAGGTTTGAAGGCCAAAAACCTGCAAATCCATATTGAAACCTCGGGGGCATATCCGTTAACGGGAACTTGGGATTGGATTTGTCTTTCCCCAAAGAAAAATAAGCTTCCCGAGGAAGATATTTACCAGAAAGCCCATGAACTTAAGGTAATTGTCTTTAATAAGCATGACTTTATTTTCGCAGAGGAACAAGCGGCCAAAGTCAACAAGGATTGCATTCTTTATCTGCAACCGGAATGGAGCGTTCGGGATAAGATGGTTCCCTTGATTGTGGACTACGTGATGAAGCATCCCAAGTGGAAAGTTTCATTGCAAACGCATAAATACTTAAATATTCCCTAACTTTTTAGGATCATCGACCACCGTTGTCCTGAAGGTCCAAAAGGCACTCTGCATCCAAATTGGGAATAGTGCCCAATCCTTTTGAAGCATTATTTTGCATTAGTTTCAACATGGAGCGACCAAATTGTAGTTCGGCCCGCATAAGACAACCTTCGGTTGTGCAGTGGCTTTCCGCATCTGGGTCCTCATGGTCATTTATGGCCGGAGTGCCTAAGTCTACAAGACCCAATAGATGTCCAAATTCGTGGTTTAGGGTGGCGGCTTCCACATCGGCGACAGTTACAAACGAGCTATCCCCAACCAAATCACGGATGGTGGCCTCGTAGATGACCATGGACGTATTTTGGTAGACGGCTCCCAAGGTGACCAAGTTTTCACTTTCATCATCATTTTCAGTGGGGGCATCAGCAAAATAAATGTACATGGCGAGTGTGGTGCCATCATTATAGGCAGTTCGGTTTTCTTTTTCCAAATCCACAATTTCATTAAGGGTAAGGGTTTCTTCATTGGGTGAAGGAAGTTGTTTGTAGGTAAACATAATTTCTTCCTTAAAGGTTCTGGCCCTTATGAACTCTTCAAAGGTTGCAATGGCCTCTGCTGTGGGTTGAAAACCTGATACATAGGCAATTTCTATCACCAATTGGTCAAATTTTGTATTGGCAAGGAAGTCTTGGGCCGATTTCCCTGTACCCAAAAGATTGGCAGACTTATCTATTTTGACGTTGGTATCCGAGTCGCTAGTGGAATCTTTAGAACAGCCCAAAAAAAGGACTAGGGCAAATAGGCAATAAAGAGCTTTGTTTTTCATAATAGTTGCTATGAAATAAAACGTTCCATTTTTGAAACTAGTATTATCTTTTTGTCACTTTGGCCAAATAATCAAAATGTTCGCCGGAGAAGACAAGTTCGCAATCAAGTTCATTGTCCAAACAAGCATTTTGTAAGGTATTGAAATCGACATAAAGCCAATCAAAAGGCTCGCTTTTCTCACCTTTATACTCCATGGTAAAGGTAACTTCGCCATAATACCTTCCATTATCGGGAATCCAATAACCGCCATCCTCATCCTGATCAAACATATAGATGATATCGCTGGAATCCAACAGAATCTGCCCATTGGGTAACAATAATGAGGCCAAATGTCGCAAAAAAGCACCCAAATTGGTCAAAGACCCCGCCAGGCCAATGCCATTCATCAATAAAAGCAAGGTATCAAATCTTCCTTTACCATAGCTTAAAATAGAAGTGTTTACTGTTGATTTTATGCCTCTTTCCCTACATACGGAAATTGCACCGTTGGAGTTGTCCAAACCTATCACCTCATGTCCCTTGGCTTGAAGATAAAGTGTATGGTTTCCTGCTCCACAGCCAATATCCAGCACTTTTCCATGCGCCAGCTCCAACGCTTTTTGCTCTAGTTTGGGCATTTCATCGAAATCCCGGAACAAATAGGGAAGTGGGATGACATCCTCTTCATCCAAAGAAGAATAGGTTTTGATGTCTTCCGAATAGTTCCCATGATGATAGTCCACCAGGGCCTTGCCAAGAATATCCGCCATGTTTTTAGCAATAATCAAACACAAAGGTGTGACTTTAATCGCAGACTTAGGTTTAATTGGAATCTCTTTTTTATGTTTGTTCCATATGGAGTCGGAATTGGAACAATTGCCACAAAAGGCGAGGGAGAAACATGCGGAGAACAAAAAGTTCTTTGCCAAGCTCAAAAAGCGTCCGCCCAAGGATTTGGACTACACCATGCAGGAACTGCACCTTGCCGAGTTTGAGCGAACCGATTGCCTCAGCTGTGCCAATTGCTGCAAAACCACCGGCCCCTTGTTCACCAATGCGGATATTGAGCGAATTGCCAAGCATTTTAAGATGAAACCCTCAGAATTCATAGACCGATATCTCAAGGTCGATGAGGATAACGATTATGTGCTGCAACAAGTGCCCTGTACATTTTTGGGCACTGATAATTATTGCTCCATTTACGAAGTACGGCCCAAGGCTTGCCGCGAATTTCCCCATACAGACCGGAAAAAGTTTCAGCAAATCAGTAGCCTCACCTTAAAAAATGTAGCTATTTGCCCAGCGGCTTTCAACATTGTTGAGGAGATGAAAAAACGCATTTTTAAGTGATTGACGAATGATCATTATTGGGTAAAAACCTTATGTTTGTAATTTTTTTAAGAAAATCGTCTCAAATCATGAAGATTAATCCTATATTTTTTATTTGTGCTCTTTTACTGTCCTTTTCCGTTCAAGCCCAGAACATAAAAGTGACACTGAACGATGGCACAGTAACAGAGGGGGAAATTGTGGAATACAGTACTTTGTCAAAAACCCCTGACCAAATTAAGGTGCTTTCCAATGGAAAAATAGAGATTTATGACCCTTCCCAGGTTTCTGGTTTTGAATTGGATGGGGACAAATACATTTCAAGAGTGGTGGACTTGAACATCAATACCCAAGATGCCCAGAATTTAACTGATTTCTCAGAGTTGGAATGGGTCTTAAAGCAGGTTTTTTTAAAGGTTTTGGTCGAAGGAACGGTAGGATTGTATACCTATCATGATTCAAGATTACACTACTTTGCAACCAAGGGGAATACCATTGTTGAGTTGGTCAAGCTTAAAAGATTGAATAAATCAACTGTAAATCAGTATGTTGGTCAATTGAATATTTTGTTCTCGGACTGTGAGACCCAACAAAAGACAGATAATATCCAATTCAACACAATAAGCTTAAGACGGGCTGTGATGGAGTATAACCAATGTGTTTCTGGGGGAAGTGAGTATGTTCAGGAAAATGATCCCGCGGATATTTCCTTTTATATTTTGGGAGGCTATACCATCACATCATATTCTATCTCCGCGGATGGGGTGTTTTCAGGTTATCAGGTTGATCCCGAATCTGATGGCAGTTTTACTTTTGGTGTAGGTTTTGACGTTAATCTTTTGCGCAAATCCAGAAAATTACTGTTCTATAACGAAGTGCTACTGCAAAATTACAAGTTTGGTGGGTTCACAAGGAATCAAATTTCACCTGAACAATATATTGATTATCAATTTAATGTTGATTTGGATTATTTGGAGATAACCAATGCCCTGCGATATAATTTTGGAGCAGAACCCTCCAAGGCAAACATTTTTGGAAATATTGGTATCAATCATGGTATTCAAGTTTCCAATACAAGTTCAGAGTATTCCGTTAATGTTTTTAGGGATACAGAGACCAGAACAGAAAGAGAGCCTTTGGGCGGCGACATTGCAAATTACCGTATATCTTTTTCAGTGGGCCTTGGTCTCCGGTATAAATTTGCAATGGCCGAAGTACGATATGGTTTTAGTCCACGGATTTCCACTGACCCCATTACCACTACGACAACGCCTCTTAACTTTTTGATGGCTTTTAAAGTCTTTTGATGCATGTAAAGCAAACATTGACCTTACCTTTTTTGAATATTTTGTTTATTTTAGGTCATCATGAACTATGGACTTGAATGAACATGGAACAGCTCATTACCTACTTTGAAACCATTCCCTCCTGGCACCGAAGTCTTATTTTGGTCGGAGGAATCACCTTTTTTTGGATTCTGGAGGGGGTAATGCCACTTTTTAGTGTTCCCTATAAGAAATGGAGGCATTCCGTGCCCAACTTTTTCTTTACCCTGACCACTATCATTATTAATTTTCCGTTGGCCTTTTTGTTGTTGAAAACTTCCGATTGGGCCATGGAAAACCAATTTGGGATCATCAATTGGCTGCCCGAAATGCCTTTATGGCTTTATGTTTTGCTTGGTGTCCTATTGTTGGACCTTATTGGCGCTTACACGGCGCACTGGGTAGAGCATAAGGTAAAACCATTGTGGATGGTACATTTGGTGCATCACTCCGATCATAATGTGGACACCACTACGGCCAACAGGCACCATCCCTTGGAAAGTCTGATTCGCTATACCTTTACTTTGATTGGGGTGTTTCTTGTGGGGGCTCCCATTGGAATCATTATGTTGTACCAAAGTTTGTCCGTGGTACTGTCCCAATTCAACCATGCCAACATCCGACTGCCCAAGAAAGTGGACACGGCCATAAGCTGGTTCATCGTAAGCCCGGATATGCACAAAGTGCACCATCACTATAAATTGCCCTACACGGATTCCAACTACGGTAATATCTTTTCCATTTGGGACCGACTTTTTGGCACGTACATGACCTTGGATGTGGACAAAATTGTGTACGGCGTGGACACATTTCCCGATGAAAAGGAGAACAGCAGCATTAAAGGTCTTTTAAAACAGCCTTTTCATAAATACAGACGGCCTACCACTGAAGGTTAATCGTAAATCAAATACTTTCCCCTGATTTTTTTAAAGGTCTCCAGGTCCTCCTGCCACGTTGCTTTTATGGCTTCTTCAGATAGGCCTGCTTCAATCTGCTGCTGCAAAAGAGGTGTCCCCGCATGCCTGGTAAACCCACTGGTAAGGAAGAATTTGGATTTATCCACAGTATTTTGGTAAGCATCCATGACCCATTTTAGCGAAACCTCATGCATTCTTTCACTTTGTGAAAGGTCTTTCCCAAAACAGGTTTTTCCCTCCTCTTTGGGATGCTTAGACCCAAAATTGGGCTCAGGAACATAACTGAAATCGTATTTGGTGCTATCCATGAATGAGGCCCCATATCGCTGAAACTGGTATTCCGTTCCCCGGCCCGCATTTACGTTGGTGCCCTCAAAAAGTCCCAAACTAGGATAAAGCGCAATGGAAATAGCATTGGGCAGATTGGGAGAGGGTCGAATAGGAAGGTGATATTCGGAATCGTGGGTATAGTTTTCCAACTCAACCACGGTCAAATCGGCTTGGATGCCATTTTCCAACCATCCTTCGCCGTTGAGCATTTGTGCATATTCCCCTATGGTCATCCCATAAACAAGCGGGATGGGAGTCATCCCCAAAAAACTCGCATGCTCCCTCATCATGGTAGGGCCATCCACATAATGACCGTTGGGGTTGGGTCGGTCCAAAACAATAATGGGGATATTGTGCTCGGCACAGGCTTCCATGACCAATTGTAAGGTAGCGATATAAGTGTAAAAACGAACCCCAACATCTTGGATGTCAAAAATGACCACATCCAGTCCATCCAATGCCTCTTGGGAAGGTTTCCGGTTTTTTCCATAAAGTGAGATAATGGGCAGTCCCGTTTTAGTGTCCACCCCATCTTTAACATGCTCTCCGGCATCTGCTTGGCCACGGAACCCATGCTCCGGGGCAAAAACTTTTTTTACATCAACATTCAAGGAAACCAAGGAATCCACCAAATGGGTATATCCATTTTCAGTGAAAATTACACTGGTTGGGTTCGCCACAATTCCCACCCTTTTTTCTTGTAGCATGGGTAGATACTTTTCGGTTCTATTGGCGGCCACCTTGATTTCTAGAATCGTGTCCTGAGAGGTTTCCATCAATAAAGATTTGGCTTCTTTTTGTTGACCCTTGCATGAAGAAATCACCAAAACCAACAATAAAACTGTACTTTTGAATATAGATAAAATGGGCATTCGTTGAATTTAGAATTGTTTATTGCCAAACGCCTGATTACAGGGAAGGAGCATAAAATTAGTATTTCCGCCCCTATAATAAAAATTGCCATCGCCGCAATCGCTATTGGTGTGGTGATGATGCTCATTGCCATAGCCACAGGGGTTGGCCTTAAGCGCAAAATTCGCGAAAAAGTGTCCGCATTCAATGGGGACATCCAAATTTCCAATTACGACAACAACACTTCCGACGTTTCCATCTTGCCCATAGCCCTGCACCAAGATTTTTACCCTGAGTTTGCCAATGTGGATGGGGTGAAGCACGTTCAAGCGGTGGCCACCAAAGGTGGTATTATCCGTACCGAGGACACTTTTGAAGGTATTTTGGCCAAAGGCGTGGGCAACGACTACGACTGGACCGCTTTTGGGGAATATATTGTTGATGGTAGATTACCTGATTATTCCGGAAAACTCAATGAGGAAGTTTTGGTTTCCCGTATGATGGCCAATCGACTGCAATTGGGGGTGGGAGACACCTTTTTTTCCTTTTTCCTGAAGGACGGGGATGCCAATAGGCCTCCAAACACCCGAAGGTTTGATATTGTGGGTATTTACGATAGCGGTTTTGAGGAGTTTGATGCCACTTATGTTTTTGTGGATATCCGCCACATTCAACGGATGAACCAATGGGAAGAAGACCAAGTGGGCAGTTTTGAGGTTTTTTTGGACGATTTTGATCAATTGGAGGAAAAAAGTGATGAAATCTATGGAAAAACCGTTTCCAGTTTGGATACGCAGAACATCAAGACCAAATACTATCGCATCTTTGAATGGATCGGGCTGTTCGATTTCAACATTGCCCTCATCATTGGGATCATGATCATTGTGGGGGGCATCAACATGATCACGGCCCTTTTGGTATTGATTTTGGAACGGACCCAAATGATAGGTATTTTAAAAGCATTGGGCTCGGCCAATTGGAGCATTCGAAAGGTATTTTTGTACAATGCCGCTTATTTGATCGCCATCGGGTTACTGTGGGGCAATGCTTTGGGGTTGGGGCTTCTTTTTGTTCAGGACACATATCGAGTGTTCAAGTTTCCCAATCCAGAGGAATACTATATTGATTACATCCCCGTGTATTTGGATGTTCCTACCGTAGTTGCCCTAAATTTAGGAGTGATGTTACTGTGTTTGTTAATGCTTCTGATTCCCTCGTACATCATCACCAAGATAACCCCTGTAAAAGCCATCAAGTTCGAGTAAGGATGTAAAACTTGGAATAACTAAGCAAAGAGTTTAACCCATGATGGACGCAATTTAACATCCATAAAAGTTATCTTTATAGCAATGGAATATGCAAAAAACATACTCGAAACCATCGGGAACACCCCCTTGGTAAAATTGAACAAATTAACAGCGGATTTGCCCTGTTTGGTCTTGGCCAAATACGAAACGTTCAACCCGGGAAATTCCGTAAAGGACCGTATGGCCCTCCAAATGGTTGAAGATGCAGAGGCAGCCGGAATCTTAAAACCAGGCGGAACCATCATTGAGGGAACTTCTGGAAACACAGGAATGGGTTTGGCCTTGGCTGCCGTGGTGAAAGGCTATAAAATGATCTGTGTAATTAGTGATAAACAATCCAAGGAAAAAATAGACATTCTCAAAGCCATGGGAAGTGAGGTGCATGTGTGCCCTACCGATGTGGCCCCCGATGACCCCAGAAGTTATTATTCTACGGCTAAACGCTTGTCAACCGAGATTCCCAATTCCTGGTACGTGAACCAATATGACAATCCAGGAAACACCAAAGCCCATTATTTGAGTACCGGTCCCGAAATTTGGAAACAGACTGATGGAAAGATAACCCATTTTGTGGTGGGCGTGGGTACCGGTGGAACCATTTCGGGCGTGGGCAAGTACCTAAAAGAGCAAAATCCCAATATCAAGGTTTGGGGAGTTGATACGTATGGTTCTGTTTTCAAAAAATATCACGAAACCGGTATTTTTGATGAAAATGAAATCTATCCCTATATCACCGAAGGGATAGGAGAGGACATCTTACCCAAGAATGTGGATTTTGGTATCATTGATGGATTTACCAAAGTGACCGATAAGGATGCCGCCATCTACACCCGCCGTTTGGCCCGGGAAGAAGGCATGTTTTTGGGAAATTCAGCAGGGGCGGCCATTAAAGGGCTGCTGCAACTGAGGGAACATTTCACCAAAGACGATGTGGTTGTGGTGCTCTTCCATGATCACGGGAGTCGGTATGTCGGCAAAATATTCAATGATGATTGGATGCGTGAGAAAGGGTTTATCGCATAAAAATTGATAAATTGATTCCGAAAAAGCACTGAATGTTTGAAACCGTCAATTCGAGTGGTTTTTCAGAATGAAATGAGGAAAAATTTTATCGAGAATAGGTTTAAAATAATATCATAGAGTTCTCGATACAAAATTCCTCCAGAATTTCACTCGAACTGACACTTAAAATTTTAATCCACGTATTAAATGACAACTATGCCAATAAAATACCTTTTTACAGCCCTGTCTCTTTTGTTTACAGTTTCAATAACCGCACAGAAACTTTCCAGAACCGAAAAAAAGATTGTTGCTTCCATTGAAAAAAACAATGCGGAAGCCATCGATTTTTTGAAAGAGGTGGTGAACATCAACAGCGGCACTTTAAATGCAGAAGGGGTCAAGGAAGTTGGGATGGTCTTCAAAGATGCGTTTGACAATATTGGTTTTGAGACAAAATGGATAGAGATGCCCAACGAAATGGACCGGGCAGGCCATCTATTTGCGGAAACTTCAGGAACTAAAGGCAAAAAACTGTTGCTCATTGGGCATTTAGATACGGTTTTTGAGGAGGATAGTCCCTTTCAGACCTTTGAAATGGTCAATGATAGCATCGCCCATGCTCCCGGGGGCAACGATATGAAGGGTGGTGATGTCATTGTCTTGTATGCCCTAAAAGCATTACAAGAGAATGGATTGTTGAAGGATGCCCAGATTATTGTGGCATTTACAGGTGATGAGGAAAGTACTGGAAAACCTTTATCAATTAGTAGGAAGGATTTGATTGACGCTGCAAAACGAAGCGATATCGCCTTGGGTTTTGAGACTTCAACGGGATTCAATTATGCAACGGTGGCCCGAAGGGGCGCTTCTGGTTGGGAATTGGAGGTAGAGGGCAAACGAGCCCATTCTTCCGGAATTTTTAGCGAGAATACAGGTGCAGGGGCCATTTTTGAAATTTCTAGAATCCTACACCAGTTTTATACCGATGCAAAAGGTGAAGACCTCTTGACCTTCAACCCCGGAACACTTTTGGGCGGTACCTTCGTCAATTTTGATGCCTCAACCAGTAAAGGGGATGTTTTTGGAAAAACCAATGTAGTTGCACAAAAAGCGATGGCCCGGGGTGGACTTCGATTTATTTCCGAAGAGCAAAAAGAAAGGGCCCGGGAGAAAATGCGTGAAATTGTGACCCAAAACCTGCCCAAAACTTCAGCTTCCATCAGTTTTACGGATAGCTATCCAGCCATGCAGCCCACCGAAGGCAATATGCAATTGCTGGAAACTTTGAACCAAGTGAGTTTGGATTTAGAACAAGGTGAAGTACTGGCCTACGACCCAGGCAAGAGAGGTGCTGCCGATGTTTCCTTCGTGGCGCAATATGTGGATTGCTTGGACGGGTTGGGAACCATGGGCTCCAATGCCCATACCCCAGAAGAAACCGTCAATCTAAACACTATTGAAGCCTTGACCAAACGCACCGCTATTCTGATCTATCGATTGATAAACACCAAATCATGATTGAACTTAAAAATGAACAAGCTACCGTAGGCATTGATGCGGGCGAGTTGGCAAGTTTTGTGGTGAACGGGCATGAGTTTGTCCATCAAAAAGGGAGCCCGGGTTGGCGGAGTTCGGATACCGAAATGTTTCCCATTATTGGACCGGTGAACGAGGCGGGCTTTAATGTTCAGGTGCCGCGGGGCAATGCGGTTCAAGATCAACACGGATTGCTTCGGGAATTGGACTATGAACTACGTTCCCAAACCGATGATTCCGCAGTCTTTGCAAAGCAATATCAAGCGGGAACCCCAATAAAAAACTCAAAATTTCCCGAAAAATCTCCCAAACAATGGCTGATGTGGCCCTACAGTTTCGGTTTCGAGAAGTCATTTTCATTGAAGGACCAAACCTTGGAAATTACCTTTACCATTTCGGGGGAAAGGGATATGCCTTTTATGTTGGGATACCATCCTGCCTTTAAACTTCACTCAACCAACCCCACAATAATTGCCGATCAGCAGAAAATTTCTTTGGATGAGGTTCTGGAAGTGGGCAACAGGGCCTTGCTTGTGGAAAACTGTACCTCCATCACATTGCAAGATGAAAAGGATATTACCATAGAGACGGAAGGCTTTGGCCATTTTATGTGCTGGACCGAGGTCAGGAACATGGTCTGTATCGAGCCTATTTCGTTTTACCCTTATGCGGTGAACCAACGGGATTTATACCTTGGTTTTCAACATTTAAAGGATGAGAATGCCATCTTCAAGGTGAAATTAACGGTCTGATCATCGAAAATGTTCCAAAATTCATGATTTTTTAACATTGCGTAAACTTTTTCTTACTAAATTAGGAATGGAAAAGCATTGCTGCTCAGCAGGTTCTGTTTTTCAATGCACTTTTCAAAGGAAATAATAGGAATCCTAAAGCTGGGATTCCGGTGTCGGGGCTACATAACCAAAACCAATCCAATTATGGAAATCATACTTCCTTATCTTGTTGTAGTTGCCCTGATTATTGTCTTTTGGATAGCCTTTGTGGTAAAAATGTACCGAAAGATAAAAGGACTATAGCACAAAAGACTCCAATTTAGGCAAAAGGGCTTCCACTATACGTTGGGCTTCCAGCGTGTTTTTTTGAGGAATGATGAAGGACTCAATATCTTCCAAAGTGGATACGTCCATTTCTTGGTCGATGAACCCATATCCTTTGTAAACCCCTTCCGAAATAAGAATTACGGCCTGCTCGTCTGGGTGTCTGCCTTTTTCCCGAATAATCCGCACCTCAGATTCCAATGCTTTCATCTCTGCGATGGCGGTTTTCACCTTTTGGTTATAGGTTTCAATAGGTTCATCTGAAGTGCAAATGCCCTCACAGGATGTAATCCGGTGATGCGAACAGGCTGCATTGGTCTGTTGCAAGTGGCAATATTTGGGACATAGCGCAAAATTTTTGCACATTTCTTCCAAATAGGCCCTACAATCCGTTTGATTGTAAAATACTTTTATGGGATTGGGGATACCCTTTAGGGTATTGTACGCCAAATGCCTGATGCCGTTTCGGTCCTCATATTCAAAGATGGCATATTGTTTTAAGGTTCGTTTTTGGGCCCGGTTGTACAGTGGGAACAGTCGTTTGATTTCTGCGGATTCCATCAGCAGTGCCACCAATTCGCTGCCCGAAAGTTTAAAATCAATATCGGCGGTTTCGCTGCACATTTGGGTTTCTTTGACACTCTTGTCATAAAAATGGCCCAACACCCTTTTTTTTAAATTGATGGCCTTCCCCACATAAATGATTTCCCCTTGCTGGTTTTTAAAATAATAAATGCCGGGTTTCGGTGGAATTTTATCAAAAACCGATTTGGGCAGGTGGGGCGGTAGGGTGGCCTCTTGGCTTCGGGCGTTCAAAAACTTTTGAAAAATGGGTTCAGCATTGGGCGTACTCAGCAACCTCTGGAACAAGAGGGTCGTGGCATGGGCATCACCACGGGCACGGTGCCTATCTTTTAATGGAATTTGAACCGCTGAGCATAGTTTGCCCAAACTGTAGGAATGCAGCCCGGGAATCAGTTTTCGGGATAGGCGGACGGTACAGAGTTTTTTTCGGGTGAAATCCACACCAATTTGGCGGAATTCCTCTTTTATCACCCCATAATCAAAATTCACGGCGTGTGCCACAAAGACACAACCGTTGGTAATTTCTTGAATTGATCTTGAAATCTCTTGGAATGTAGGTGCGTCCTTCACCATGTCGTCGTCAATTCCCGTAAGCCCTGTAATAAAGTAGGGAATGGGACACTGTGGATTCACCAAAGAGGTAAATTCATCCACAATTTGGTCTCCATCATATTTGAAAATGGCAATTTCGGTGATTTTATTCCCCTTAATGCCATTTCCAGTGGTTTCTATGTCGATAATGGTGTACAACTTCCAAAAAGTTCAGGGCATTAAAGTTAGAACTTTTTCGAAGCACATCATAGTGCTGGAGCGGTTAGCTTTGGTTATTGTTTTCTTGTCGGGCCCTGTTCATCTCTTCTTGGATTTCGGATTGTCTTCGGCGAACAGGTTGAACGGATTGCTTGCCAAATCGCCATGAGACCGAAAGGGTGGCGTACCGTGTATCGCGGTAGCTGGTGAAGGTATCATCCAGATTGCCAAATACAGTCCTTCCCGTCGGATATTGGTTCCAGAAAATGTCGTTGACATTAAATCGCAGGGTCATGGCATCGTTGAACAGGTTTTTTTGGAGTCCCAAGGAAAAGGAAGAAATGGTCCGTGCCTTGGTGATGGTAGCATAATGGGGGAAAAGATAAAAGGCCCCGGCCTGTAAGCGGTATCCCTTTCCGAGTCCAAAACTGTGGTTGGTGTTCAAGCTCACTATTGGGTTGTTTCGGTCAAAATCAAACCCATTGATCTCTCCATCAAAATCGTTTAGGGATGCATTGAGGTTCCAGTTGCTTTGCCACCAATTGGCAAACTTAATGGGCAGACTGGCCACAAAGGAATAGCTCTTTAAATTGGCAATGTTGATGGGCCTCACAATGACCACCTCTTCATCACCATCACGAACAATGGCCATGGTAAGGACATTTTCCGTATACCCAACATTAAAGGCAAAGTAATAGCGCTGCTTAAAGGTGTAATTTACCTCGCTCACCCAAGTAAACTGTGGTTGTAGATAAGGATTTCCTTCCCGGTACGTATTGGTGTTCACAAAGGTTCGGAAAGGGTTCAACTGTGCATAACCGGGCCGATCTATTCGTCGTCCTGCTGACAGCCCCAAAGTATGGTTTTCATTAAAAGTATAATTGTATGAGGCTGTTGGAAAAAGGTTCAAATAATCCAACTCATTGACGGTATTGGTGGTAACCTGATTTCCGGTCACAAAGGTGTTTTCGGCCCGTATTCCAAACTGTGCATTCCATTTTTCACGGTTAAGGTTATAACTCACATAAGCCGCATAAATGTCTTCATCGTAGATGAAATGATTGCTCAAATTGGTGTTGGGGGTGGTGACACCGTTGTTTTCGTTGACATACGCAAGGTCATTATCCGATTTTACCCAGGTGTTTTTCCAGCCCGCTTCAAACTTGTCCCCATTTTCCAGGGTGAGTTCATAATCCAAAGTAAGTCCGGTGAGGTTCAAAAAGCCATCTATATCCCCCAAAAGGATATCTTGGGCCGTGGTATTGCTATCAAAAAACTCAAAATTTGAAATAAACCGCTGATCGGACCAATTGCTGTAACGGGCATGGTCAAAATTGAAGGTTAGGATACTTTTCCCGGTAAACGAATGTCTTGCATTAAGGTTGGCCGTGAGCTGGTTCCATTCTGAGTTGATATTGGTATCTGTGTTTTCTTCCGAAATGAGCTCCCGGCCTGTATTGTAGCCCAATATATTGCTGGTGGATATGTTTTTATTGCCATTATTCAGGCCGGTGAAGAGCACGCCAAGGGTGGTTTTTTCGCTTGCGGTGTAATCCAAACCCAACCTTCCGGTGTGTGTTTTGAGGGGGAGTTCAAAATCATTTTGAAGATCGTAATAGCCCATGGGTTGGTCTCCATCCAAAAAAGTTCGGTCAATGACAATTTCCTGGTATTGATTTCGGTCCGTGTAGGAATACTGGCCATATAGATTGAACTTTTCGGTCCGGTGGTTAAAATCCACGGAGCTGTTCCAACGAAAATAGCGCCCGTACCCGGGACTCAACGTCAGACTGCCATTGGTACCGTAAAGTTTTCCTTTTTTGGTAACGATGTTGATAATTCCGGCATTGCCCTGTGCTTCGTACCGCACCGAAGGGTTGGTAATGATTTCCACTTTTTCAATATTGGAAGAGGGCAGACTCCGTAAAAGGTTGGCCAATTGCTCCCCTTGTAGCCGGGTATCTTTTCCATCAATATAAATGCGAACCCCGGTTCGGCCACTGAGCGATATGACATCATCTTGATCTACGATCACACCCGGTGCTTTCTCCAAAATTTCCATGGTGGAATTGCCGGTGTTCACGATACTGTTTTCAATATTGAGGACGAGTTTATCCTGCTCTTTTTGGATGAAGGGTTTTTGGGCCACCACGGCGACCTCTTGCAATTCTTGCGCTTGGTCTTCCAAACTGATGTCACCCAGATTTGTTACGCTTAAATCAGAAAGCACCTTGGTTTTGTACCCCACATACGAAATGGACAAAAAGGAATCGTCCGGTTGTTTTATGTCGATGTTGAACAAGCCATCCGCATCAGTGATGGCACCTTTGATTAGGGTGGAGTCGGTTTGACTCATGACCACCACATTGGCAAAGGCGATTGCCGAACCATTGGAGTCCACAATTTTACCTTTAAACGCATTTTGTGCATGTACTTGGCTTACCATTAGAATGAAGAGTAGCCCTAGAATTTTTTTGATCATAAGTTGGTATAAATAAGAACTAAAGCCAACTAAAAAGTTGGCTTAAGCATAAATCATCAAACAAAACCATCGTTTTGAAAACAATGCTAAAATCAGATTTTATACCTCATCTTGACCAGAATTGATTTGGTTGTCCATGGATTTGATGTGAACCCCTAGTATGCTGCAACGGATGTTTTGTAGTTTAGTTATAGGGAATGGTAATGACGGTCCGCACCCCGTTGGGCATGTTCTCAAAATGGAAATCGGAATTTCCGTGATACAGTGCCTGTAAACGTTCTTTAATGTTGATGATGCCAATGCCGCTGTTGGAATAAATGGGGTATTTGGGCAATTTTTTGCCGTTGTTCTCCACGGAAAGTTCTATGGAGCCCTCATTTTTTGTGATGGATAAATGGATACGAAGCTTCTTGTTTTTCTGGGAAAATCCATGCTTGATGGAGTTTTCAATAATGGGCTGGATCAACAATCGTGGAATCTGTTTGTGCAGCAAGGATTCCTCCACTTGTTTGGTAATGACCAAATCTTCCTGAAACCGCTGTTTTAGAATATTGGTGTAGTAATCCAAAATTTCCAGCTCCTCACTAAGGGTAATAAAATTTTTGTCGTCTATGCTCAGGAACTTCCGTAACAGAAAACTGATATCGGCCACCATGTCCTGTGCCGCATCCGGGTTGTTGGGGATAAGACTGGAGATGCTGTTGAGCGTGTTGAACAGAAAATGGGGATTGAGCTGACTTTCCAGTGTTTTTAATTTGAACTTGATCAAACTGTTTTCCAATACCTTGTTTCGGATTTCCTGATCTTTTATTTGCTGAAGATAGAAATAGGCATAGATGATCAGCGTCATGGAGCTGTACAGTAAAATGTTGGTGGTAACATTGAAGAAAAAGGTGTGGGTCACTTTATCAAGAAAGGCAAAATCGGCATTGATTATGGAATAATCCAAAAGCAAGGGAGAGATAAAGCCCACCAGATAACTTATAATGATGCTCAGCACAATATGCAAGGGAATGATCTTGATCCAAGCCACCCGTTTCAACAGCAAATATTTAGTGAGCAGCGAAACGGAGCACATAAACAGCAAAACAAAGGCCCAATCGATCAAACTGACCAATGCAAGCCCCATGAGGTCGTCCGTGACCCTTTGCGGGCCACTGTACAAAAAGTAGAAACCGCGTAAAAATTCAACCAGGGCAATGAAGGTATAGAAGATCACCAAATAGATGATCAAACGTTTCTCACTATATTTTTTCAAGGTATTCCACATTAGCCCAACCCCAATTTTTGGAGAAACTCCTTTTTATACGATTTACTGATTCGGAACAGCTCCTGATCCTGCATGCGCACATCCATTTCATTGTAATCTGAATGCACCAATTCCAGCATATAGTCTATATTGATAATGGTAGATCTATGGATCCTCACAAACTTGTGGGCATTCAATTGGGGCATTAGGTTTTTTAGCGATTCGCGAACCGTATACTTCTTTTCCAAGCTGTAAATATCTGAATAATAGCTGGAGGCACAGATGTATTTGATACGGTCCTTGTTCACAAAAACGGTTCTGTTGTTTTCGCGAATGGGCAAGCGGGATGCCAACGGATTGGGGATCCTTCCCTGAACCTCCATCAAAAACTTTCTAATGTCGGTTCCATTGGAATTCAGTTTTATCCGTTCCTCTATACGATTCAGGGTTTCAAAAAAACGATTGTTCTTAAAAGGTTTGAGGAGGAAATCCAGCGCATAATTGTTAAAGGCTTGTATGGCATAATTGTCGTAGGCCGTAATGAATACGATCAGGGGCATTTTTTGGAGTGTGAGTTGTTGGAGCACATCAAAACCCGTAAGGTCTTTGAGTTCAACATCCAAAAAGAGGACATCTGGAGCGAGTTGGTTGATTTGCACAATGGCCTCTTCGCCATTGGCACATTCCGCTTCAATTTTAAACTCCGGTCTTGACCCCAATAGTTCGGAAATGCGTTTCCGTGCCAGTAATTCGTCGTCTACAATAATTACGCTGTGAGCCATCGTTGCAATTTAAGCGAAAATACTAAACAATTGTTTTTTTATAAATGTAGGTTGAACCCCATATTTCAGGATGAAAGGGTTTCAAATCAGATACTTGGGCATTCACATCAAAATAAGGGTCATTCAATTCATTCTTGGCAACCTGCCATGGGCATCACCTAAATTTAGCCTGAAAACGTAAGGTTTTCTATCAATCAAAAAACGCAATCAATCACCATAAAGGTAGCCCAAGCTGCCAATAGGTTTCCTGTTATCCAAAAAGGTGGGTTTTGGGAAACCTAAGTGGTGTTGATGTTCAACCACACTTGGATGAGAAAGATTTTTTTGTTGCCGGTCATTGTGTCCCTGGCACCAATATATGATTTGGAAGCACAGATCATTGAAAAAAAGAAATACATGACCACATCAATTGTTCATGAACAATCTCCGGTGATAGATGGGAACATTGATGAACCCGTGTGGGAAATGGTGGAATGGGGCGGAGATTTCATCGAATACAGCCCTGAAGAGAACACACCTCCAAGTTTTCAGACTAAATTCAAGGTAATCTATGATGCCAAGTACCTGTATTTTGCGATACGTGCTTTTGATGCAGCACCCAATAGTATCGTAAAACGCATGGGCAGGCGCGATACGTTTGATGGGGATTGGGTGGAGGTGAACATAGACAGTTATCATGACCTTCGTACCGCATTTTCTTTTACCGCAACCGTGGCAGGGGTTCGGGGCGATGAACTCATTTCCAATAATGGAAGCAGTTGGGATGCCAGTTGGAACCCTATCTGGATGACAAAGACCCAAATAGATGATGAAGGATGGACAGCCGAGATAAAGATTCCCCTAAGTCAGCTACGGTTCAATGGCGATGCGGAACAGGTTTGGGGGCTACAGGTTCACCGAAGGTTTTTTAGAAGTGAGGAACGTTCCGTTTGGCAGCGGATTCCCCAAGATGCGCCCGGTTGGGTCAGCGAATTTGGGGAGCTTCACGGCCTAAAAAACCTTATCCCGCAAAACCAATTGGAAATACAGCCCTTTACAGTGACCCAATTAAAAACCTATGAAGCGGAGGAAGGCAATCCGTTTATGGATGGCAGCGATGTTAGACTGAATGGCGGGGTTGATGCCAAAATTGGGATTACGAATGACCTTACTTTGGACCTCACCGTGAATCCGGACTTTGGCCAGGTAGAGGCAGACCCATCGGCTATTGCGTTGGACGGTTTCCAGATATTTTTTCGGGAGCAGCGTCCCTTCTTTGTGGAGAACAAGAATATTTTTGATTTCCAATTTTCCCATGCTTCGGACAATCTGTTTTACTCGAGGCGAATCGGAAGAAATCCGCAGGGATACCCGAATACTCCAGAAAATGCCTATGTGGACCAGCCCAGCAAGACCACAATTTTGGGTGCGGCCAAATTTTCTGGTAAAACCAAAAACGGATGGTCCATTGGGGTTATGGAAAGTCTTACCGCCAAAGAATTTGCCCAGATTGATGATAACGGAAACCGGAGCAAGGAATTGGTGGAACCGCTCACCAATTATGTTGTGGGACGGTTGCAAAAGGATTTCAACAATAACAATTCCTATCTGGGAGGGGTGGTAACGGCCACAAACCGATTTGATATTCCGGAATCCTTGAATTTTTTGCATACCGATGCCTATTCGGGAGGGCTGGACTTTAAACACCAGTGGAGCAATCGAAATTATTACCTCACAGGGTATTCCGTTTTTAGTCAAGTAAAAGGAAGTCCCGAGGCCATTGCAGCTACCCAGAATTCATTGACCCATTTATTCCAACGGACCGATGCCGGTCATGTTAGCGTGGATTCCACCAGAACCTCTCTGGTCGGTACCGGCGGAAAATTGGAATATGGCAAGGTGGGCGGAGGCAATTTGCGCTATACCATCGGTGCCTTTTGGAAATCCCCGGAATTGGAAATCAATGATATTGGATTTTTACGGCAGACCGATGAATTTAGACAATACAATACGGTGGCATATCAATCTACACGACAGATGGGAAACTTCAGAAGGATTGGGGCCAGTTTTTCTTATTTTAACAGCTTTGACTTTGATGGGAACCGCAACCGGACCCAATACCAGTTTGGAGCCGATGCCACATTTTTGAACAATTGGAGTTTTGATATTGGCGGGGGACATATCCCGGCCAATTATCGGAATGCATGGCTGCAGGGTGGACCTCGATTTAGATTATCCAGAGAGAATTTTGTTTGGTTCATTGCCAATACCGATCTCCGAAAAAAATTGCGCTTTAGTGCGGATGTATTATATTCCGAAGGAAAACAGAGCCATTTTACCATCATGGAGTTTACAGGTGGCATTACCTATCAACCTTCCAATGCGTTGACGGTGTCATTGAGTCCACAGTTTGCCAGATACCCCAACAAGACGCAATATGTCACCGAAACTGATTTCAACGGGGTGCCGAGATATATTACATCAGAAATAGACAACAAGAGTTTGAGTGCTGCTTTTCGGATCAATTATACCATCAACCCCAACCTCACCATTCAATATTATGGACAACCCTTTATTGCCAGGGGCCGATATACCAAATTCAATTATATCACCAATCCTACGGCGGACAACCTATTTGATCGGTATCGGTTGCTCAATGAAAATCAAATTACCATGCAACAGGATTCCGGGATTTATCAGGTGGATGAGAATTTGGATGGAAATGTGGACTATGGTTTTGACAATCCGGATTTTTCCTTGGTGGAGTTCCGTTCCAATCTGGTATTACGATGGGAATACATTCCAGGTTCCGAATTGTTTTTGGTTTGGTCGCAGGGCATATCAAATTTTATGGATCCCGCATCAAGTTTGACCCGTGGTTTGGAATCGGGAATTTTTGGACAAAAGCCAGAGAATATTTTTTTGATGAAGCTGACCTATCGATTGGTGCTTTAAAGAGAGATTTGAAAATAGTGACAATGGATATCGAAAAATCAGCAAGACAATTTTAAAACCAATCAAATATGAAAAACATTACAATTATTGGTGTGTTGATGGCAGTGGTGCTGTTCACGTCCTGCACCAAAAAAGAAAAGGAACCTTCCGATGAAATGATGGCGGCTTGGAAACAGGAAATTACAGATGCCGAGGCTGCTTTTGCCCAAATGGCCAAGGAAGAAGGCATGAACAAGGCGTTTTTGGCCTTTGCGGCAGATAATGCCGTATTGATGCGGGGCAACCAGCTTATTGAAAAGAAAACCGGAATCGCGGAGTACATGAAGAATCAGAACTCGAAAGGGCTGGCATGGTCACCTGAGTTTGTGGATGTGGCCAAGTCTGGGGATTTGGGGTATACCTATGGCTATTACACCTTTAATTATGAAGATCAAGAAGGCAATCCGGCAGAGGCCAAAGGGGTGTTCCATACGGTTTGGAAACGTCAGCAGGATGGTTCCTGGAAATTTGTTTGGGATTGATTCTGGAATACAAAGAACACAAAGGATAACTAAAACAACAGATATGAAAAACAAGATTATGTTGACCCTGGCCTTGGCCAGCATGGTCATGGTAAATGCGCAGGACAAACAGTTGCTTCAGGATGATTTTTACACCTATGTAAACCAGCAATGGATGGATAGCGTGGAAATTCCTGCGGCATATGGTTCTTGGGGAAGCTTCCATGAAGTATTCTTTGAAAACCAAGATCGTATCAAGGGAATATTTGAGGAGCTTACAGCCCAAGGAAAATCCTATCCAAAAAACTCCACAGAACAAATGGTGACGGATTTTTATATCAGTTGCCTGGATACCGTTACGTTGGAAGCTAAGGGATTGGAACCCTTAAAGCCTATTTTGGATGAGGTGGACCAGGTTGAATCTGTTGAGGATTATCTATCCTTAACGGCCAAGCTATATGCCAAGGGAATCCCAGCTCCCATCAGTGTTTATGAAAGTGTCGACGCCAAGAACAGTACGGTGTATGCCCTGCACCTGAATCAATCTGGATTGAGCTTGGGCAACCGGGCGTATTACTTGGAGGACAATCCCCAATACCAAGATTTTAGGGATAAATACCAAGATCTGATCACGGACCTATTTAAAATGGTGGGTCTGCAAGTAGATAAAGAACGTAAAGCAGCTGAAAAAGTTTTTGAAATGGAAACCCTAATGGCCCGCATCCACAGGACTCCGGTTCAGCTTCGGGATTCTGAAAGGAATTACAACAAAAAGACCGTCCAGGAACTAAATCAACTCACTTTTGCCATTGATTGGGCCAAATACTTTACGGATTTGGGACTGGAGAAGGAAGTGGAATACGTCGTCGTTAATCAGCCAGAGTATGTATCGATGTTTGATAGGATGCTCGTGGATTTCTCTATAGAGGATTGGAAAACCTATATGCAATGGAAGGTCATTGTGGGCACAGCATCCCTTCTCAACAAAGCAGTCAGGGACCGCAGCTTTGAATTTTATGGAACAACCTTACAGGGGACCGAAGAACAATTGCCCAGATGGCGAACTGCCCAAAACGCAGTCAATTCCAATTTGGGTCAGCCCTTGGGCAAATTGTATGTTGAGAAATATTTTCCGAAACGGAACAAGGACAAAATGATCGGATTGATCGACAATCTAAAGCAGGCATTCCATAAAAGGATCAATGGCTATACATGGATGTCAGAAAAAACCAAGGAGCAGGCCCATCATAAGTTGAATGAAATGGGTGTGAAGATAGGATACCCTGATGAATGGTTGGATTATACTGCAGTGGATATATCGGCAGAGGATTATTTTGGAAATGTGATCAGGGTAACCGAGTTTGATTATTTACGTGACCTGAACAGGGTTGGCGAACCCATAGATCCCAATTATTGGGGTATGACCCCGCCAACGGTGAATGCATATTATTCTCCAACACGCAATGAAATAGTTTTCCCTGCGGGAATTTTAAACCCTCCCTTTTTTGATTATGAAGCGGACGATGCCACCAATTACGGTTCGGCCGGTGTTATTATTGGGCATGAGATCACCCATGGTTTTGATGACAATGGAAGTTTGTATGATGCGGATGGCAATTTAAAATCGTGGTGGACGCCAGAAGATCGAGAAAAGTTTGAAGCCAGGGCCCAAAAAATAGAAGAGCAGTATGATGCGTATGTGGTACTGGATTCCATCCATTTAAATGGAAAACTTACGCTGGGTGAGAATATTGGTGATTTGGGGGGTATGGCCATTGCTTTTGAGGCCATGAAGATCAATCAGGAAGAAAAAGGAAGGAAAACCGTTGATGGGTTGACAGATGAACAACGTTTTTTTCTGGCCTATGCCAAAATGTGGCGTATCAAGTTTCGGGATAAGACTTTGGAGAACCAAGTGAAGACAGATACCCATTCCCCAGGATATTATAGGGCCAATGGAGTATTGTCCAATTTCGAGGAGTTCCATAAGGCGTTTGATGTCCCAAAAGGTGCCAAAATGCGCCGTGATGAAATTAATTCAATCTGGTAAAATAGCATCATCATAGTATATGTAAGGCAATAACATTTCGTAATACTATAAGGATAGGGATAATCCTAATTTTTCAGACTTTGCCTTGCATTTTAAAGGGCCGCTTAACAAGCGGTCCTTTTTCTTTTCCAATGGCGGGCAAAAAGATTTCCAAACCGGCATCAGGTGACATCATTTAAACCCATTGAGAAAGGTTTCAAGAAGCAATAAGCGCCATCTTCCATAAATATAAAAACACACTTTTTTGTATCAATAGATCCGATTTCATTGGCTATAAATGTCAAAAAACAACGTATTGGATAATATAATATCAAAACAGGATAATAATCCCTGAAGTGTTGATCTACATAATTTTACTTTTACAACTGTTAATATAACACTTATTAATCTTTAATAAATCTTAAAGACCAAAATGATAAGTTTTATGAGAAAAAAAACGAACAAAACTAACTAAAATGTATTATGAAATTGGCTAATTTTTTATCTAAGGCATTTTTGGAAATCAATGGGTTCAAGAAGCAATTCTTCTTCTCCGTTGTTTGTCTAGTATTTGCGCAAACAGCATTTTCACAACAGCAAGTTACAGGTACAATTACCGATAAAAGCGGGATCCCCATTGCAGGGGCGTCTGTTGTTGAAAAAAGTACGACCAACGGTACCGTTACGGATTTCGATGGTAATTTTGAAATCACTACCTCAGATTCCAATGCAATATTGGTTTTCTCGTATTTAGGTTTTGCAACCCAGGAAGTTCCTGCAACATCAAACATGAGTGTGGTGTTGGAGGAGGATTTGGAACAACTCTCTGAAGTTGTGGTGATAGGTTATGGTACCCAAAAGCGTGCCGATGTAACAAGCTCGGTGGCAACCGTAAAAGCTGAAGATTTTGTTCAGGGTAATGTTAAGGATGCCGCACAACTTATTCAAGGTAAAGTGGCAGGTCTTTCCGTTTCCGCTCCTTCCGGAGACCCAACTGAAGGAACCCAAATCAGTTTAAGGGGTATGTCATCTTTGTCGGCAGACTCTGCGCCCTTGGTCTTGGTGGACGGTGTTCCAGGTAGTTTGAATACAGTGGCTCCTGAGGACATTGAGTCTGTCGACGTATTGAAGGATGGTTCTGCTACCGCTATTTATGGTACCCGAGGCACCAATGGTGTGATCATCATAACTACCAAAAAAGGGACCAATGATATGAAGTCTACCATTGAGTACAATGGGTACGCTTCCTTGGCCACCATTGCAGATAGGATGAATTTTTTGAATGCCTCTGAACTTCGACAGAAATTTAATGAGGGCTACACTTTTACCGGGGCCAACCTTCAAGATTTTGGAGCTGATACGGATTGGGTGGATGAAATCACAAGGGACGCTTTCAGTCAAGTGCACAATATTATTTTTAGGGGAGGGAACTCCACCTCAAATATGACAGCTTCTGTCAACTATAGGGACATTGAGGGTATCTTCCTAAAATCCAACAATGAGAAATATACAGGCAGGATCAATGTAAACCATGCCATGTTCGATAATAAATTGAAAACCAATGTTGGTGTAATTTTAAGCGAGCAAGTGTATAATGCATTGGGTGATGGCCAGAGCTTTAACCCAACCATTTACCGTCAGGCGATTATCCATAACCCAACTGAACCAATCTATAATGAAGATGGCAGCTATTTTGAAAGGGCAGTTTATTTTTATGACAACCCAGTTTCAATGATTCAGGAAACCATTGGGGAGAATCGATACAGAACCAGCAGGATAGATTTTTCCATGAGCTATGATTTTGGTGATCATCTTACCGTAAAAGGATTGTACACCCGAAAAGGGGAAACCAATATCAGGGGGTTCTATCAAACAAAAAACCACGTTTCCACCACTGAAAGTGGACAGGACGGATTTGCCTCAAGAGGTACGGATAACTACGTTGGGAATTATGGTCAGTTTACAGTAGATTATGACAATAACTTTGGTGACCACAGGGTAACCGCACTTGCTGGCTACAACTACGAGGATAATATGAACGAAGGGTTCTGGGCCAACAACCGTAGGTTTCCAACCGATGGATTTACCTATAACAACATTGGTAGTGGACAAGGTTTGCAGCTAGGTGAAGCCGGTATGGGAAGCTTCAAGAATGCGGATAAACTGATTGCATTCTTCTCAAGGGTCACCTACAACTATGATAATCGTTACCTTTTAATGGCCAGTTTGCGTCGTGAAGGTTCCACCCGTTTCGGTGAAGATTACAAATGGGGTAATTTCCCTGGAATTTCTTTGGGATGGCGTGTTGATCAAGAGTCTTTTGCTGAAAATTGGGACTGGTTGTCCAACTTAAAACTACGGACTGGTTTTGGGGTTACCGGTACCAATGCTGGAGAAAGATACCAATCCTTGAGCGGTCTTTCTTATGGGGATTATTTTTTCAACAACGGCCAATGGGTGAGACAGTTGGTGCCATCTCGTAATGCCAACTCCAATTTGCGCTGGGAAAAGAAAGAAGAATTTAACGTAGGTTTGGATTTTGGAGTATTGGGCGGACGTATCAATGGATCTGTGGATTACTATAACAGAACCACGAAAGATGCCTTGTTTGACTATAGTGTACCTACACCTCCTTATTTTTATGGTAGTATTGCGGCAAACGTTGCAGAGATCAAGAACACCGGTCTGGAATTCTTGTTGAATGTGACTCCATTTCAAACGGATAACTTCCAGTGGACCGCGAATTTGACCTATTCCACCAATACCAACGAGATTGTGTCTTTGTCAAACGATGAATTTCAGTTGACCAATGATTTCTTTGATGAAGGATATACCGGAGAGCCTATTCAGATTTCCACGCACAGGGTACAGGAAGGACAACCCATTGGTAATTTCTTTGGATTGAAGAGTGTTGATATCACTGATGATGGTATTTGGATCATTGAAAGACCTGATGGTTCCAGAGTCCCTGCCACCGAAGCTACCAACGATGACCGTCAGGTACTCGGTAATGGTCTTCCAAAGGCATATTACAGCTGGAACAACACCGTAAAATACAAGAACTGGGACCTTATGTTCAATTTAAGGGGTGCATTGGATTATCAAATCCTAAACTTTTCCCGTATGTTCTATGAGAACCCAACCATTGGTTATAACACCTTGGATTCTGCCTACGATTTGGTGTACGGTAAAGCCGTGCTACAAGATGTGCAACGTTATGTAAGCCACTATATTGAGGATGGTGATTTCCTTAAAATTGACAACGTTACTTTGGGATACACCCTTCCTAAGGATGCCATTAAGTTTGCCCAGACTTTCCGGATTTATGCCTCCGGTCTAAACTTGGCAACCTTTTCAAAATACAAGGGAATCGACCCAGAAATTAACAACAGGGATAATCCGTTGTCGCCAGGTAATGATAACAGGGATAAATATCCTACAATCAGAACCTTTACGTTGGGCATCAACTTTACATTTTAAAATAAAGAACTATGAAAAATATACGAAACAAAGTGACTACACTTAGACTAAGATTTTTGATACTGTCGGTCAGTGTGCTACTATTGCCAATAAGCTGTACCGACCTTGAGGAGGAAGTTTTTTCCGAAGTGACCGAATCATCCTTCGTCCCAGCGGAGTCAGATATTATTGCTGTAATGGCCTCGGCCTATACACCCATGCGATATGTAATGGGATGGCAGGGATACTTTGATGTTCAGGAAGAACCAGCTGATATGTTTGTGACACCAACAAGACCTAACGGTTGGGATGATGGGGGAACCTATAAGAGAATGCACTTCCACGAATGGACCGAGACCCAATGGCAGCCCAGAAATACTTGGATCACTTGCTTCAACGGTATTAACAGTGCCAACAGGGTTATTCTTCAAATTGAATCTGGAGAACTTCCGGTAAGTGAAGCACAAGCCACATCAATCATTGCAGAAATGAGGGCCTTGAGGGCATTGTACTACTCTATGTTGGTGGATACACATGGAAATGTGCCGATCATTGCAAGCTATAGCGATGAACTTCCAGTTCAGAGCAGCCGTTCCGAAGTATACGATTTTATCGTTTCCGAATTGAACGAGGTAATTCCAAACCTAACTGAAACTGTAGACCAGTCAACCTATGGGCGTATGACCAAATGGGCAGCCTACCATGTTTTGGCGCGCGTGTATTTAAACGCTGAAGTGTATACAGGTACCGCACAATGGGACAACGTTATCGCTGCTTGTGATGAAATCATCGATAGTGGGGCTTTTGAACTTTCGTCCAACTATTCCGATATTTTTGCTACTGAAAACCAAGGTAACTCTGAAATGGTTTTTGCCATCCCTTACGATCAAATTTTTGCCGGTCAGTGGAATGCCCATATGAAAATGATGAATCCCGAACACAGATTGGTGTTTGGCATGCAGGCACAACCTTGGGGAGGATCTAGCTGTAACCCTCAATTTATTGATAGTTATGAGCCAACCGATAATCGTTTGGCTGATACATGGTTGATGGGCGATCAATTGAGCTATACCGACGGAAGTGTTGTATTTACTTTGGTAAAAGAAATGCCAAGTATATATGGATGTGATTTCACCCAAGGATTCAAATGTGGTAAATATGAAATTGAACCAGGTGCCACCGGTGGTCTTAGTGTGGATTTCCCATTTTTGCGCTATACCGATGTTCTTATGATGAAGGCCGAAGCCCTGCTCAGAACCGATAGGAGCGATGAAGCTGCCACTATTGTGACCCAAGTGCGTATGCGTTCTTTTGACGATCCTGCTGATGCTGCCGTTACCGGTGCTGAGTTGGAAGGTGATACCACTGTGGAATACGGAACTTTGGCCGAAGACGGAACCATTGATGAACCCGGCGATCAATCTGTAGTGCCTTACGGACGCTTCTTGGATGAATTGGGTTGGGAGTTTGCTGCAGAGGCCAGAAGAAGAACCGACCTTATCAGGTTTGGCGTTTACCAGACCAAAAATTGGTACAACCATACACCTAAGGGAGATTATACAACATTGTTCCCTATAGGTTTGGAAGAATTGAATACGAACACCAATCTAAACCAGAACCCTGGCTACTAAGATTTCGGATTTGTACTCAAGTGTTTTTTAATAATTGTTTGAGTTTGTTGTTAGTGAAGAAGCGGATGGTTTGCCATCCGCTTTTTCTTTTTTGGGCAATTTCTAAAACCCTTTGTGGGCCAAATCATATTGTTGGTGGTATGGTAATGGCACCTAGTTTAAAATTGAGAGCGATATTTGGAGGGGGTACAGCCCTTTAATTCCTTAAACTTTCTATTAAAGTTGGGAATGTTGGTAAAACCACATTGTTCAGATATCAACGAAATGGAAAGTTCGGGTTTGTGGACAATGAGCTTGCAGGCATTTTCAATTCGTATTTCAATTAAAAATTGAAAAAAGGTCTTGTTGGTACGTTTTTTAAAGTACCTGCAAAAGGCATTCTTGCTCATGCTGGCCTTTTCAGAAATTTGCTCCAAGGTGATCTGTTCATGGTAATGTTCCATGGCAAATTTTAAAACGTCGCTCATGCGCTTCCCCTCATCATCAGAATAAATTTTTCGATACACAAAAGAGGAAAGTGGTTGGGTCTCGGATTGTGCTATTTGGCTTATCACCATCAAGAGTGAAGCAATCTGTTCAACCTTGTTTTGCTGTGGCAGACCGTTGAAAAGTGCTATGACCTTGTCCTTGTTCGTGAGCACTTTCATCCCATATTCCGACAGTTTAAAAAAATCATGGGTCAGGGTAAGGTCCGTCAAACGAAAAAAATCCTTTCCAAAGGAATTATAGTCAAAGAAAAGGGTATACATAACAGATTCCTCAGATGCGTTCACATCACTCCGGAAAACGTGTGGAACATACCCTCCAATAACCAGAATGTCGCCCTCATTATACTCATTTATGGAGTCACCCACGATCAATGAACCAGAGCCTTTCTCAATATAACTTATCTGTATTTCCGAGTGTTGGTGAAGCTGGCCATAGAAAATTTTTTCCCTGTCTACCTGGTAAACGAGGGCCTCATCCTTGGGTTTGGGAATTTTAAAAGGGAGAACTCTCAAAGTTTTTAAGCAAATATTACTAATAAAGTTAAACGAAATCAAATTATGGGTCAACATAGTATTACAAGCGGCTAATAATCAAACAAACTGTTGGGGCCATGTAATTTATTTTTGTATCAAAATATTTTAGTATTATGATAAATTGGGAAGGCGTAATGCCAGCTGTGACCACAAAGTTTACCAGCGAGGATCAATTGGACCTTGCGATGTTTGAAAAGAATATTAAAGCACAAATTGATGCTGGGGTCCATGGGATCATTTTAGGAGGAACGTTGGGTGAGGCCAGTACACTGGAGCATGAGGAAAAAGAAACACTGATCAAGACCTCTCTCTCCTTGGTGGACGGGAAAATACCAGTTATCATCAATATTGCGGAGCAAAGTACAAAAGATGCCATTGCAGTGGCACAACATGCCGAGAAGGTAGGGGCGCAAGGCTTGATGATCCTGCCTCCCATGAGGTACAAGGCAACGGATTTTGAGACTGTGACCTATTTTAAGAGCATAGCCAAAAGCACATCTTTGCCCATCATGATCTACAACAATCCAATAGATTATAAGATTGAAGTGACCTTGGATATGTTGGAAGATTTGTTGGAATGCGAGAATATCCAAGCCGTAAAGGAGTCCACAAGGGACATTACCAATGTACTCCGAATCAAAAGTAGATTTGGAGACCGTATAAAAGTATTTACCGGGGTGGATACCCTTGGTCTGGAAAGTTTGGTCATTGGAGCCGATGGATGGGTGGCCGGTTTGGTCTGTGCTTTCCCGGCAGAAACTGTTGCTATCTACGAATTGGTAAAAGCAGGAAAAATAAATGAGGCCCTTGAAATTTACAAATGGTTCATGCCATTGTTGGAATTGGACATCAGTCCCCAATTGGTTCAGAACATAAAGTTGGCAGAGGTGGCCACCGGAATAGGCACAGAAAATGTACGGGCTCCAAGATTGCCTTTGCAAGGTGCTGAAAGAGAGCGTGTATTGGAGGTGATAAACAAGGCAATGGCCAGCAGGCCCGCACTTCCCGAATATAAAGATCTCAGCAGCGTGGCCTAATTGATTACTGGGTAAAACTATATTGGAAACAAACTTAGGGGAATTGGGGGTAGGGTTCAAGACCATAAACCCCCAATCAACTATTGCCCAATTCTTTAAAAGGATAGTGCATTTTTAACTTACTTTGCGCATTAAGTCATAATACTGTTTTAACAACCAACGCGTGGCAAGAAAGACTTTTTTTTGTGTTGATGCCCACACTTGCGGTAACCCCGTTCGTGTAGTGGCAGGAGGAGGCCCCAACCTTTTGGGCAAGAACATGAGCGAAAAGAGACAACACTTTCTCAAGGAATTTGATTGGATCCGCACGGGCTTGATGTTTGAGCCTAGGGGGCATGATATGATGAGTGGAAGCATTTTGTTTCCACCCCACCAGCCCGAAAACGATTTTTCCATTCTGTTCATTGAGACCTCTGGTTGTCTGCCCATGTGCGGGCATGGGACCATCGGCACAATTACCGTAGCCATAGAAGAAGGGCTGATCGTACCCAAGACACCGGGGAAAATTAGAATGGAAGCCCCAGCAGGGTTAGTGGAAATAGAGTATCAGCAATCTGGCAAGAAGGTGGATTGGGTCCGCTTGGTCAATGTTAAGTCGTACCTCGCCGCTGAAAACTTAACGGTGGAATGTCCAGAACTTGGTGAGCTAACGTTTGATGTGGCCTACGGTGGAAATTATTACGCCATTGTGGATCCCCAAAAGAATTTTGGCGGTGTCCATAATTTTACGGCAGCCCAGATTATCCAATATTCCAAAGTGGTTCGGGAACGGATCAATAAAAAGTATCCCGATATGTTCATTCACCCCGAGGATCCCACCATTAGGGATGTAAGCCATATGCAATGGACAGGCGACCCCATTGACCCAACCTCATCTGGAAGGAATGCAGTGTTTTATGGCGACAAGGCCATAGACCGTTCTCCATGTGGTACGGGTACTTCGGCCCGTATGGCCCAGTTGAGCGCAAAAGGCAAGCTGAAAATGGGAGAGGATTTTATCCATGAAAGCTTTATCGGAAGCAAATTCATTGGAAGGGTAGTGGAGGAAACTACCTTGGCCGGCAAAAAGGCTATTGTTCCCAGCATACAGGGTTGGGCACAGGTTACGGGCTACAACAATATCATTATAGACGATGACGACCCCTATGCCCACGGGTTTCAAGTGTTGTAAAATCCATTTTCAGGAGTTTTAGATGAAGAGAGTAGTAGTAGTTGGGGGAGGTGTTTCAGGGCTTTTCAGTGCCTATTATTTGGTGCAGGAAGGCTATCAGGTTACCATTTTGGACAAAACAGATGTGTCCTCGGGCGCCTCGTTCATAAATGCAGGATACATAACCCCAAGCCATTTTATCCCATTGGCAGCTCCGGGGATTATCACGCAAGGGTTAAAATGGATGCTGGACAGTTCCAGTCCATTCTACATAAAGCCCAGATGGGATATCGATTTTTTTAAATGGACATTGCTCTTTAAAAAGTCAGCAAAGAAATCACAAGTGCAAAAAGCCATTCCGATCATAAAGGAACTCAACCTGAAGAGCCGGGATTTGTACGAAGAAATGCATTCCAATGCCAATTTTCAATTTCAATATGAACGAAAGGGGCTTTTGATGGCCTATCGCACTGAAAAAAGTGAAGAAGAGGAGCTTGAAGTTGCGGAAATGGCGGTAAAGGAAGGATTGGACGCTTCAGTTCTTTCCAAAGAAGAAGTCCATAAAATGCAACCCGTTTTTTCGGATGATGTGATCGGTGCAGTGCATTACAAATGTGATGCGCACATGACCCCCAACCATTTTATGGAACAGATGAAAACCTGGTTATCATCCCAAGGAGTCGTTTTTGAGTTCAACCAAACCGCTGAGGAA
Organism: Allomuricauda sp. CP2A; assembly: GCF_001683915.1. Taxonomy (GTDB): domain Bacteria; phylum Bacteroidota; class Bacteroidia; order Flavobacteriales; family Flavobacteriaceae; genus Flagellimonas. The sequence continues at coordinate 102,503 of NZ_LXTT01000020.1, forward strand.
TTTTTGGTCAAGGACAATAAGATTACAGCTGTAAAAACAAAGGATGCGGTCTTTGGAGCCGACGAATTTGTTTTGGCCAGTGGCACATGGACCTCAAAATTGGTCAGATCCCTCAATCTGTATGTTCCAGTACAGGGGGGGAAGGGATACAGTATGGACGTCCGTAGGGATACCGGAATAACCATGCCCGCCATTTTGGTGGATGCCAAGGTGGCCGTGACCCCAATGGAAGGATTTACGAGGTTTGCCGGAACCATGGAATTTTCCGGGAACAATGCCATTGTTCGCAAGGAGCGTGTCGAAGCATTGGCCACTGCCGTAAAAAGGTATTATGCCGATTTTGAGATCAATAAAGAAGAAAAAGACAAGGCAACTTCTGGCTTAAGGCCCGTATCTCCTGATGGATTGCCCTATATTGGAAAGACTTCCAAATATGGGAACCTGACCATTGCAGCAGGCCATGCCATGATGGGATGGAGTTTGGGCCCCATTACAGGTAAATTGGTTGCGGAAGGGATAACCAAAACAGTCCCATCCGTAGACTTAAAACCTCTTTCCCCGGAAAGGTTCAGATAGGCTTTCGCACAACATTTTCAAAATTGTAAATTGATTGGTTTTTGATCCAATTTTTGGGTCAATTTCTAATTTACACACACTTTTTTTCTGTAAATAATGTGTTAAGGGCAATATAGTATCAGTATCAGTTAATAATGACTGAATGGCCATAAGAGATTATCAATAGTTTTAGGCATATTTTTAAGTATGGAATCTTTTGTGAAAAAAATAAGTGTATTTTTTATACTTATAACTTGTGGAACTACACTTGCCCAAGGGACTTTAAGGGAATATAAAAAGGCGATTATATTGGATTCGCTCTTTAGAGACAAAGTGTTCAATTCCCCATCTTCTTTTCATTGGTTGGACACGGATTTATTGTGGTACGTGAACAATTCTTCCGAAGGAAAAAAGTATTTGTTGGTCAATCCAGAGGAGAAGACCCAAAAGCAATGTTTTGACCACAATGCATTGGCTTCCCTGCTTTCCGAGGAATTCGATTCAGATGTGGACCCAACAGACATCGATATCAGTAAATTGGCGTTTAATGATGATCTATCCGAGCTCACTTTTATCCATGGCGATGCCAAGGTTTTGTTCAACCTAAAAGCCAATACCTTGGAAGTAATTGACCCGGAAGGCGGCAAAAGAGATTCCAACAGGAGGTATTGGGGCAGTAGATTTGATGAAAAGACCAATCCTCCTGTAGTTTCTCCAGATTCTACCATGACGGCCTTTATCAAGAACGACAATCTTTATATCAAGGACAATGCCACTGAAGAGGAAACCCGATTGAGCTATGACGGTGCTCCCGGTTTTTTCTATTCAACCTATATAAAATGGTCGCCAGATGGTAAAAAGATCATGGCGTACAAAGTGCGTCCAGGGGATGACCGCAAAATCTATTTTGTGGAATCCAGCCCCGAAGATCAATTCCAACCCAAGCTGCAATCCCGGGATTACCTAAAACCTGGCGATGAGCTGCCCTTTAAGAGCCCACAATTGTTCTTGGTGGATTCAAAAAAACACATCCAAGTGCCTACGGATGAGTTTAACCACCAATTTGGCCTGAACCGTATTGATTGGAGAGAGGACAGCCGCGCATTTACATTTGAATACAATCAGCGAGGGCACCAGGCCTACAAGGTCATTGAAGTGGATGCTTCAACGGGAAAAGTGAAGGTGTTGGTGAATGAGACCAGCGAAACTTTTATTGATTACAGCAGTAAAAAATACAGATACGATGTAAACGACGGCAAAGAGATCATTTGGACCTCGGAGCGGGACGGTTGGAACCATATTTACTTGTATGATGGTAACGGGCAGGTGAAGAAACAACTGACCAAAGGCGAATGGGTGGTGCGTGAGGTCATTCATGTGGACGAGGAAAACAGGGAGGTCTATTTTACGGCCAGTGGAATGGACAAAAATCAAGATCCTTATTTCCTTCATTATGCCAAGGTGGATTTTGATGGGAAGAACTTCACCCGTTTCACCAAGGAAGATGGCAACCACAGTGTCACCTTTTCAGACGATTACACCTATTACGTGGATCAATATTCCAAAGTGGATACCCCTCCGGTCACTGTCTTGAAATCTGCCAAGAACAGCAAAAAAATAATGGATCTGCAGCAAGCGGATCACTCTGAATTATTAAAAGAAGGCTGGGTTGCCCCTGAAGTCTTTACGGCAAAAGGGCGTGATGGCGTTACCGATATTTGGGGAGTCATTATTCGGCCTACCTCTTTTGATCCAAACAAAACGTATCCGGTCATTGAATATATCTACGCCGGACCCCACAGTTCTTTTGTTCCTAAAGATTTTCGTTCCTATTATTGGTCCATGTCCTCCTTGGCGGAGTTGGGCTTTATTGTGGTTCAGATTGATGGGATGGGAACCTCCAATAGATCTAAGGCCTTCCATGATGTATGCTGGCAAAATTTGAAGGATGCCGGTTTCCCTGATAGAAAATTATGGATCAAGGCCGCTGCAAAGAAATACCCCTACATGAATGCTGACAAAGTGGGTATCTTTGGCACATCGGCCGGAGGCCAGAATTCGGCGGCAGCCTTGGTGTTCAATTCCGATTTTTATGATGTGGCGGTTTCTTCCTGTGGATGCCATGATAACCGAATGGACAAAATTTGGTGGAACGAGCAATTTATGGGATATCCCATTGGCCCCCACTATGCGGCATCTTCCAATATTGAGAATGCGGCCCAAATGGGCGGCGATTTAATGCTCATTTTAGGTGAAGTGGATGACAATGTAGATCCATCTACCACCATGCAATTTGCCAATGCGCTTATCAAGGCCAATAAGAATTTTGAATTGGTGACAATACCCGGTATGGGCCATTCATCCGGTGGCGATTTTGGTGAACGCAAGCGCAAAGACTTTTTTGTGAAGCATTTAATGGGAGTTGATCCACCTTCTTGGGAAGAAATTTATAATTAGAAAAGAAAAAAAGTGAAAAGTATCAGTTGTAAAAATAAGAGTGTAATTATGGGAGTATATAAGTTGTTCGTTGGTGTAGTGTTGGCATTTTGTGCTTTGGGCACAACTGCTGTAAGGGCACAGGAAGGTGATCAAATCTTGGACGGTATTGGTGAAACAGGATTGATTGCCAGATATGTTTTTGATGGCGATACCAAGGATTGGTCGCGAAACAATTTACATGCTACCATTGAAGGTGCGGAGGCCAAATTTGTTGATGATGAATTTTTTGAAAGAGTAATTTCACTTGCAAAAGATGGTAATGCCTTTATTACGATTCCTGGTGAAGCGGTCACCAACGAGGAATCCATTAGTATAACAAGTTGGGTGCATATAGATTCCCAACAACCGGGGGCACGACTTTTTGATTTTGGAAAAAACGCTACATCCCATTTTTCTGTTGCCCCAACCGGAACCCCGGATAAAAAAGGCGTTCAGGTGGGACTATCTTCAGGAAATGGAGACTCCTACAATACAAGTTCGACTGCCATAGAAACCGGTAGATGGAATCATTTTGCCGTAGTTGTCAATATCCCTTCCAAAACTGTGAGCACCTATGTAAATGGCAAGTTGGCAGGGGAAGCTAAGGATGTAGAACTGATTTTGGAGCAGGTCTTTGATTTTGAAGCTGGAGACAACAACAAGCTTTATATTGGAAAATCATTAGAGGCCAATGCTCCCTACCTCACCGCCAAATTGCATGATTTCAGAATCTATAGAATTCCATTGAGTGAAGGACAAGTGGTTCGTATTCTTCGAGGTTCATTTAAGGGTAATGGAGATGATGGAGAAAGAAGAAAGGAAGAATTGAATCTTCCACAATTTGCCCCCGAAACAGCCCAACTTTACAATGAATATCTTACGGGCGTCTCGGGTGTAGAGGTGGAAACCGTAGTGGGCTTTTTGCCAAGATTGCCTCGATTTGTACAAGGAACTTATGGCAATGGAGTAAAAGGACCTAAAGAAGTACGGGTACTGTGGCCAGCACCAATCGATAATTCCCAAGTGCTTCAGCCAGGTAAATATACCATTACTGGTAGTATTTCTGGAACAGACTTAAAACCCAAAGCAACAGTGACAGTAAAAGCGGCTTCAGCGGCTGCAACGCCTAGCCGAACCTTGGAAGGTTTTGAACTAAATCAGGTAACATTGAATTCCGACGGCCATGGACACCAAACAAAATTTATTGAAAACCGGGATAAGTTCATCAATACATTGGCCGAGACCAATCCCGACTCCTTCTTGTATATGTTCCGTAACGCATTTGGGCAGGAACAGCCCGAAGGCGCAACGCCATTACGTAGTTGGGATAGTCAAGAAACCAAGCTGCGCGGTCATGCCACGGGTCACTACCTAACGGCCATTGCACAGGCGTATGCCAGCACCGATTACAACAAATCCCTACAATCCAATTTTGCGGATAAGATGGACTATATGGTGAATGTGCTGTATGGGCTGTCACAGATGGCAGGTAGGCCAAAAGAAGCCGGTGGCCCCTATGTGTCCGACCCAACTGCTGTGCCTCCTGGTCCTGGTAAAACGGGTTATGACTCTGATTTGAGCGAAGCGGGAATCCGCACGGATTATTGGAACTGGGGAGAAGGGTTTATCAGCGCCTATCCTCCGGATCAGTTCATCATGCTGGAAAACGGGGCCTCCTACGGAGGGCAACCCACCCAAGTGTGGGCACCGTACTACACCTTGCACAAAATTTTGGCCGGTTTGATGGATATTTATGATGTCAGTGGCAACGAAAAAGCCTTGGAAATTGCCAAAGATATGGGGACTTGGGTGCATGCTCGTTTAAGCCAAGTGCCAACCGATACCCTGATCAGCATGTGGAACACCTACATTGCCGGTGAATTTGGAGGTATGAACGAGGCCATGGCACGTTTGTACAGAATGACAGACAATCGTCAATATCTTGAAGTGGCCCAATTGTTCGACAATATTAAAATGTTTTTTGGCGATGCCGACCATTCCCATGGATTGGCCAAAAATGTGGACACCTTCCGTGGCCTACATGCCAACCAACATATCCCCCAAATTATGGGAGCTTTGGAAATCTATCGCGATTCCAACGAACCTGAATATTACCACGTGGCCGATAATTTCTGGTACAAGGCCAAAAATGATTATATGTACAGCATTGGTGGAGTAGCGGGAGCCCGTAATCCCACAAATGCAGAGTGTTTCATCAGTCAACCAGCAACACTTTACGAAAATGGATTTTCCGCAGGAGGGCAAAATGAGACCTGTGCCACATACAATATGTTGAAATTGTCCAGAAATCTGTTCCTCTTTGATCAGCGAACAGAATTGATGGATTACTATGAGCGCGGACTTTACAACCATATCCTTGCCTCCGTGGCTGAGGATAGCCCGGCCAACACCTATCACGTGCCATTACGGCCCGGTTCCGTGAAGCGTTTTGGAAACGCCAACATGACTGGGTTTACCTGTTGTAACGGTACGGCATTGGAAAGTAGTACCAAACTTCAGAATTCAATCTATTTCAAAAGTCAGGACAACAAGGCGCTGTATGTAAACCTTTTTATTCCTTCCACATTGAAATGGACTGAGAAAAACATCATTGTTGAGCAAAAAACTTCTTTTCCAAAGGAAGACAACACCCAATTGACCATCAAGGGCAAAGGAAAATTTGACTTGAACATTCGTGTGCCCCATTGGGCCACCAAAGGATTTTTTGTGATGATCAATGGGAAGACCCAAAAGATAAACGCAACACCAGGCACCTATCTTACCTTGTCCCGTAAATGGAAGGATGGCGATACGGTGGATATACAAATGCCATTTGAATTTCATTTAGATCCTGTAATGGATCAGCAGAATATTGCCAGCCTTTTCTATGGACCTGTTTTGTTGGTTGCCCAAGAACCAGAGCCACGGGATGATTGGCGTAAGGTGACATTTGATGCGGAAGATATCGGTAAAACCATTCAGGGCGACCCAAAAAACTTGGAATTCACCATAGACGGAGTGGTGTTTAAGCCCTTTTATGAAACCTATGGGCGTCATTCCGTGTATTTGGATGTTACCTTGGAATAAGCACAAGTTTGGATTATGATGTACGGGAATATAAAAATAACATTCAAGCAATCAAGGAAATTATTCCAGTGTTCCCAACATGAACAGGATTTCAATACAGGTAGAAGACATTGCATGGGACGGTGAGAACCTAGTGGTTCCCAAGGAAAGTGCCAATAGCTACACACTTAAACTAAACTAATAAGCAACTACAGATGACGAATAGACTAGTATGGATAGGATTGGTATTGTTTTTCAGCACCATTTTTAGAATGGAGGCCCAAGGATATTGGGGCAGGATTGAGCATAGGGAACCCACTTTGGGCATTGCAGAGGTCTATCAAAAATTCAACACCCCAGATTTTCAATTGAAATTGGTCAAGGCGTCCCAGACGGTAGCGGCACTTCGTCCTTCCAAAGCGTTACATTTTGATTTTACTCCCGGGGATCGATTGGAACTTCGGGACAAGGATAGTCTGTATCATCTAGGGGACATCAACCTCAGAATAAAGGATGCCAATGGCAACTGGGTGGATTTTTCCACGGCGACCACTCGGGCAGAGGTGACACCGTTGGAAGTCAGCGGTAGTGTTTTGGCCGCTGCTGATTTGGCCAATACCTTGCCCAAGGACATTCCCGTGTCCATAAAACGATACTACGAATTGGATAATGATCAACTGGTCATGCGTTTTGAAATCACAAACACCCAAAACACGCCTGTGGAAATTGGTGCATTGGGAATCCCCATGATCTTTAACAACATTTTGGAAGGAAAGTCATTGACGGAGACCCATGCGCAAAATGTCTTTTTTGATCCCTATATTGGAAAGGATGCCGGCTATTTGGAGGTGAAACGCCTCAGCGGTAGAGGACCTGCACTATTGGTGTTGCCCAAGGAAAACATGTCTTTTGAGGCCTATAGACCTCTCTTGGATGACCCTACGCCCAGAAGTATTGTCTTTGAAGGATTCCATGAGTGGATGGTACACAGCAAGGCCTATGCCGATAACGAATGGAAGGGTGTGGAGCAGTGGAATACACCCACCTCTTTGATGCTTCAACCCAACGAAACCAAAAATTTTGCAGTAAAGTTCGTCCTGTCTGAAGGGATAAAAGATATTCAGGGGACCTTGGTGAAAGAGGAGCGTCCGGTGGCAACCGGGGTTCCGGGCTATGTGGTGCCCCAAGATGTGAATGCCCAGTTGTTCCTCAACTATAAAAGTGCGGTAGGCTCCATCATCGTAGAACCCAAAGGTGCTCTGGAGATCAAAGAAGAGGGTGCTACGGCATCAGGATTGAAAAAATATAGGGTCTCAGGAAAAAAATGGGGTAGGGCCCGTGTCACCGTTACCTATGCTGATGGATTGCAACAGACCATCAATTACAAGGTTATCAAGTCTGAAGAAGAAGTAATTGCTGATTTTGGTAGTTTTTTGACCAACGAACAATGGTTTGATGATCCCAACGACCCTTTTGGAAGAAATCCGTCGGCCATAACCTACGATTATGACAAGAAAGAACAAGTGACCCAAGACAGCAGGGTGTGGATCAGTGGTTTAAGTGATGAAGGTGGGGCCGGTAGTTGGTTGGCCGCTGTTATGAAACAATTGGTGCAGCCCAATCGGGAGGAAATCGTAAAACTTCAAAAGTTTGTGGACAACACCCTTTGGGGAGGGATTCAATATGATGATGGGCCTCTAAAATATGGAGTGAAGAAAAGCCTTTATTACTACGAGCCGGATTCATTGCCCAAAGGAACCTATAGCGATAAGATCAATTATGGCACTTGGGCGGCTTGGGATCGCAAGCATGCCAATGACCCGGGTAGGTCGTACAATTATCCCCATGTGGCCGCGGCCTATTGGGTACTCTACCGTTTGGCCCGCTACCATGAAGGCTTGGTGGACAACAGGTCATGGCAGTGGTATTTGGAGAATGCCTACCATACCAGCGTGGCCATGGTGGAAAAAGCGCCGTATTATGCACAATTCGGGCAAATGGAAGGTTCTGTTTTCCTACTGATTCTGGAAGACCTTAAAAATGAGGATTTAGCCGATATGGCCACAGATTTGGAAGCGCGAATGAAGGAGCGGGCAGACCATTGGAAGGCATTGGACTATCCGTTTGGTAGTGAAATGCCATGGGATTCAACAGGGCAGGAAGAAGTGTATATGTGGTCCGATTATTTTGGATATGACCGTAAGGCATGGGTCACTTTGAATGCTATTTTGGCCTACATGCCTACCATGCCCCATTGGGCCTACAATGGTAATGCCCGAAGGTATTGGGATTTCTTGTACGGGGGCAAAGCAGGGGAAACGTCTCGCGTGGAACGTCAAATCCATCATTATGGCTCCTCCTTGAATGCCATTCCCGTATTAAAACACTTCAGAAAGAACCCCGATGATCTATATCTTTTAAAAGTAGGGTATGGCGGTCTTTTGGGCGGGATTTCCAACATTACCCAAGATGGTTTTGGCCCAGCAGCCTTTCATTCCTTTCCATCAACCTTAAAAATAGATGGGATTACTGGGGATTATGGTTCCGGGTTTTATGGCTATGCGGTGAATTCGGCAACTTACATTACCCAAGATGAGGATTTGGGGTGGTTGGCGTTTGGTGGTAACCTGACCCAGAGAGGAGATATTGTTGAGGTGGACATTACCACGGCGGCAAAATCCAGGGTGTACATCGCTCCCCAAAAAGTATGGTTGACTTTGGATGCCGGAACTTTTGATAAGGTGGGCTACAACACCAAAACCGGGGAAGTTGAAATTACGCTGGCCGGGAAAGATGACTTTACCCCAAATGCTTTTTTACGGGTGGATGCTGAAAATATCAGTTTGCCCTATGAAAAGATTCGGGGAGCTTACAAAATCCCGTTGGACAGGAAAAATCTAAAAATAGGAATACGGATTAAATCTTAAAGATGAATCCGTCTTCCTCTACTTTCTTCTTGTATTTTTCCTTGTCAAAAACGTAGAGGTATGCCCCTTTGCGAGAAACGCTCATGTCCTTTTCATCCAGTTTGATGAGAACATCCAATGAATTGATCTTGTTGATGAAGTTCCTTTTGTCCAACTTCTTGTCCAAAATGGATTCATAGAGATTTTGGAGCTGACGCATGGTGAATTTTTCGGGAAGTAATTCAAAACCAATGGGCTTGGTCATTGCCCTTCTCCGGAGTCTGGCTATAGCTCTTTGGACCATTTCGTTATGGTCAAAAATCAAATCGGGAGCTTCGTTTAGTTCAAACCAACGGGCCGAATCGATTTGAATACCGTCAAATTTGTGTGATTCAACATCAATGAGCGCATAATAAGAAACGGAAATCGTTCGCTGACCCGGATCCCGGTCTATTTTACTGTGGGTATACAGCTGCTCCATATAAATGTCACTGAGCCCGGTAAGCGTATGGAGCACCCGGACGGCAGCCTGATCTAAATTTTCGGTCTTTTTAAGGAAACCGCCAATGAGCGACCACTTTCCTTTTTCTGGTTCAAAATTCCGTTTTATGAGCAGTATCTTCAGGTTTTCCTTATCAAAGCCAAAAATGATGCAGTCAACGGCCAAAAGGACCTGGTCTTCTTTATCGTAGTAATTGAGTTGCATTTTTAAATCTTCGGCTTCTTCTAGGTTGTTGGTTATTTTCATGAGGACTAAAATCCTAAATCTAATTCTGTTAAACAAATGTTTGTAAGGTAAACACAAAAAATAATCTAAGCAGATTCATAACACTTTTTTAACGCTAATTCTTGCAAAATCCAAAATTCTTTACGTTCTTTACTAGTGTGGATGATACACTTTAAAATCGTTGAATCGATAATTCGCGTGGCGAATCCTATTTGAGTTAGTTTTAAGCTTAGTAATTTTAGTAAGGCCATGGTCTTGCCATGGCCTTTTTTTAAACCCTTCCGAGTATGAAAATTAATATGCATGTTTTAAAATATGCAGTGGTCTCTTTGGCCATTGTATTGCCTTCTGTGCTTTCGGCGCAACAAGCGGTAACTGTTCAAATCAATAAGAATGCTGATTCAATTCAGATCAGCAGACATATTTATGGCCATTTTGCCGAACATTTGGGTCGATGTATTTATGACGGTCTTTATGTAGGCGAAGAAAATAAGGTCATTCCCAATACCGAAGGTGTTCGAAACGACATCATCGCGGCCTTAAAAGAACTGAACATTCCCAATCTGCGTTGGCCCGGAGGCTGTTTTGCAGATACCTATCATTGGAAAGATGGGGTTGGGCCCCAAGAAGATCGGCCAACCATCGTGAACCGTTGGTGGGGAGGTACCACAGAGGACAATAGTTTTGGCACCCATAATTTCTTGAACCTATGTGAAGTATTGGATGCAGAGCCTTACTTATCGGCCAATGTAGGCAGTGGAACCGTGCAAGAACTTATAGATTGGGTACAGTACACCAACCATGACGGCGTGAGCCCAATGGCAGATTGGAGACGTGAAAATGGGCGCGAAAACCCCTGGAAAGTTAAATATTGGGGCGTGGGCAATGAAACTTGGGGCTGCGGGGGCAATATGACCGCCGAATACTATGCAGATATTTATCGCCAGTATGCCACTTTTCTACCAGGGTGGTCAGGTGAGACAGAAATTTACCGCATTGCCTCGGGAGCTTCCGAAGATGATTATCACTGGACGGAAACCTTAATGAAAAATGTGCCACATGAATTGATGGAAGCGGTTGCATTGCATGACTATGCCGTATTTAATTGGGATGCCAAAGGGCCCTCGGTCAACTTTGATGAGGAAATCTATTTTAAGAGCATGGAGCAGGCCTTGAATATGGAAGAATATGTCACCAAGCATATCGCCATTATGGACAAATATGACCCGGAGGGCAATGTTGACCTGTTTGTGGATGAATGGGGCGGTTGGTACGATGCAGAACCTGAAGTAAAAAACGGGGTGCTCTACCAACAGAACACCATTCGCGATGTGATGATTGCAGGTACCGTATTGAACACTTTCAACAACCATGCAAAACGGGTGAAAATGGCCAATTTGGCCCAAATGGTAAATGTGCTTCAGGCCGTTATCCTCACCGATGAGGAAAAAATGATCAAGACGCCCACCTACCATGTTATGAATATGTACAAGGTGCACCAAGATGCCCTATTGCTTCCTTCAAAAATTGATAACAATGCCCAGTTTAGGGGGCTTCCGGCCATATCCGTATCGGCTTCAAAAGATAAAGGGGGTGCCGTTCATATCTCCTTGGTCAATATTGATCCCAAAGAAGCAATGACGGTTGAGGTAAATGTCTCCGATTTGGATGTCAAGAACCTACAGGCTGAAATACTTACCTCGGAAAAACTTCAGGATCACAATTCATTCAGCGATCCAGAGAAGGTAGTGCCAAGTGAATTCAAAGATTTTAAACTCAGAAAAGGAGTGCTTTCCATTGAAGTACCTGCGCACTCACTTATCGTGTTTGAAGGAAAATAAAGAATTAATGAAGAAAGGATTACTAATGACAATGGGCCTAGTGGCCCTAGTGGTGTCGTGTAAGAGCAATACCCAGAAACAGCCGGATGATGCAGCGTTGGATGTAAAAGAAGGATATCCCATTGAAGCGGTAAACATCAGAAATGTAAAATTAAAGGATGATTTCTGGTTGCCCATTATAGAAAGGGTTCAGGAAAAAACCATTGAATTTGCCCTTGAGAAATGCGAAGAAGAGGGGCGGTTTGACAATTTCCTGATTGCCGGGGGTGAAATGGAAGGACCTGTCAAAGGGGTCATGCCTTTTGATGACACCGATGTCTACAAGATTATTGAAGGGGCATCCAACTCCTTGATCAGTGCGCCAAACCCCCAATTGGAGACCTTATTGGATTCCTTGGTGTCCATCATAAAAGTGGGACAGGAAGCAGATGGTTATTTGACAACATGGAGAACCATAAATCCGGCCAAACCACCTGCATCTTGGGTTGAGGTGAATGAAGGAAAACGTTGGGAATCTTTGGCCGCGAGCCATGAACTCTACAATGCAGGTCATTTGTTTGAAGCCGCTGCCGTACACTATAAAGCCACCGGAAAACGAAATTTCTTGGACATCGCCCTTAAAAATGCAGATCTTATGGTGGAGACATTTGGTGATGGAGAGGGAAAGATAGCTGCGGTACCCGGGCATCAAATTATTGAGACGGGACTCATTAAATTATATGAGGTCACTGGAAAGAAAGAATATTTTGATCTTGCCAAATACTTTTTGGATCATAGGGGAGACCCAGAAAACCATGAACTTTTTGGAGCATATTCACAAGATCATTTGCCGGTTATCCAACAAGATGAGGTGGTGGGCCATGCCGTTAGAGCGGTATATATGTACGCTGGTATGACGGACATTGCCGCTATTGAAAAGGATACTGCGTATTTGAAGGCAGTGAATGCCCTTTGGGATAATATGGTCACCAAGAAAATGTACATTACCGGAGGTATTGGTGCAAAACATGAAGGAGAGTCTTTTGGTGAAAATTATGAACTGCCCAACTTAACCGCTTATAATGAAACCTGTGCTTCCATTGGGGATGTCTACTGGAACCACAGACTGCACAATCTTACTGGGGACGTGAAATATTTTGATGTTATTGAGCGGACCTTGTACAATGGATTGATTTCTGGACTTTCCTTGGACGGAGAGAAATTTTTCTACCCCAATGCCTTGGAATCCGATGGGGTTTACAAGTTCAACCAAGGCGCATGTACCCGAAAAGATTGGTTTGATTGCTCTTGCTGCCCCACCAATGTGATCCGTTTTATTCCCGCCATGCCCGGTTTGATCTATTCCAAAACCGATGATACCATATTTGTGAATCTGTATGCTGCCAACGATGCCACGGTTGATCTTAAAGATCAAGCCGTTCAAGTATCGCAGGAAACCACATATCCGTGGAATGGAAAAGTAAAACTTACCTTAGATCCAGAAGAAACTGGTGAGTTTACCATGAAGTTCAGGGTTCCCGGATGGATCAGAAATCAGGTTTTGCCCAGTGATTTGTATCACTATGCCAACCCGGTGGACCAAAACAGCACCATAACCATCAATGGAGAAGCCATTGATGCGGTTGCTGAGAACGGTTACTATACCCTATCCCGGGAGTGGAAAGCAGGAGATGTGGTCAACTTGGAATTTCCCATGGAAGTGCGAAAAGTCATTGCAAACCCATTGGTTGAAGAGAATAAGGACAAAATGTCCTTGGAATACGGCCCCATTGTGTATGCCGTGGAAGAGGTTGACAATAAAGGAGATTTTGACAACATTAAATTGGCGTCAAACGACCAATTTCAAGTTGAAATGCAGCCTGACTTATTGGGAGGTGTAAGCACTATTTCCAACGATAATCTAACCGCCATACCCTATTATGCTTGGTCCAATAGGGGGGTAGGGAAAATGAAAGTGTGGTTGCCCATTGAAAAGAACTAAACGGGAATGTTACCCACAAATAAATTAGAAAACCCAAAAAGATAAATTGGTGTTTTAGGTATAAGGTATACCTAGTTTATCAACGCATAGAATGAAAAAGTACGTAATAGGATTGGATTATGGTTCCGACTCGGTTAGAGCGGTTTTGATTGATACGGAAAATGGAGCGGAGTTGTCCTCGGAGGTCTTTTGGTACCCCCGCTGGAAAGAACAGAAATACTGCAAACCTGAAATTAATCAGTTTAGGCAGCATCCCTTAGATCATATTGAAGGTTTGGAGCATACCATAAAAGCTGTGGTTACCCAAAGTGGAGTGAACCCCGAAACCATTGTGGGAATTTGTATTGACACCACCGGTTCGTCGCCCATGCCACTTACAAAAGAAGGAACCCCCTTGGCCTTGGTGGAAGGATTTGAAGAAAACCCCAATGCCATGATGGTGTTGTGGAAAGACCACACCGCTGTAAAAGAAGCCAACGAAATCAATGAATTGGCGAGAAGCTGGGGCGGTGAAGACTATACAAAATACGAAGGCGGCATCTATTCCTCCGAATGGTTTTGGGCCAAGATACTTCATGTTGCCCGGGAAGATAAAAAGGTTGTTGAGGCTACGCATACGTGGATGGAGCATTGTGATTACATCACGTATCTATTGGCCGACCAGAAAGATTTAGAAACATTCAAACGAAGCAGATGTGCCGCTGGTCATAAGGCCATGTGGCATGAAAGCTGGGGAGGATTGCCATCCCAAGAGTTTCTCTCCAAGTTGGATCCCTATTTGGCATCCCTTCGGGATAAGCTTTATGACGAGACCTATACCTCCAACGAAATTGCAGGCCATTTGAATGAAGAATGGGCAACCAAATTGGGACTTACCACCAATACGGTGCTGGCAGTGGGAACATTTGATGCCCATGCCGGAGCGGTAGGGGCCAAAGTGGACCACCATGTGCTGGTTCGGGTGATGGGCACTTCCACCTGCGATATCATGGTATCCACCCACGATGCCGTTGGCGATAAGACCGTAAAAGGCATTTGTGGTCAAGTTGACGGCTCCGTAATCCCTGGTTTGATGGGATTGGAAGCAGGTCAATCCGCTTTTGGGGATGTGTTGGCCTGGTTCAAGAATGTATTGGCCTGGCCTGTGGATAATTTGGTGATGAAGTCATCAATCCTATCCGAAGAACAAAAACAACAGTTGAGCGAAGAAGTTGAAGCCAAATTTATACGGACTTTGGCCGAACAGGCCGAGGCAATCCCACTTTCGGAAGTGGTGCCCATGGCTTTGGATTGGGTCAACGGAAGAAGAACTCCAGATGCCAATCAAGAACTGAAGAGTGCCATAACCGGAATCTCATTGGGGACAAAAGCACCCCATATTTTCAAAGCTTTGGTAAATTCCATCTGTTTTGGTTCCAAAATGATTGTAGACCGATTTGAGGAAGAAGGCGTTAAGATAGAGTCGGTTATCGGTATTGGTGGTGTGGCACGGAAATCGCCTTTCATCATGCAAACGTTGGCCAATGTCTTGAACATGCCCATAAAAGTTGCCGAATCGGATCAGGCACCTGCCTTGGGTGCGGCCATTTACGCAGCCACCGCAGCTGGGGTTTATGAATCCGTTATTGAGGCAAGCAAGGTGATGGGCAGTAGTTTTGAAGCTGAATATTTTCCGCAGGCTTCTCAAGTGGAGACCTATGCCAAATTGATGGAATCTTATAAAGAGCTTGGTCAATTTGTGGAAGAACAAACAAACAAAAAGAGTTAAAATGTCAACATATAAATCGCTTAAGGAAGAATGTTATGAGGCCAATATGGAGCTCAATGCCCTGGGGCTGGTCATATACACTTTTGGCAATGTAAGTGCAGTGGATAGACAGAATGGTGTTTTTGCCATTAAGCCCAGTGGGGTGCCCTACGAGAAACTGAAACCATCGGACATGGTGATTTTGGACTATGACAATACCGTGGTTGAGGGTGATTTACGCCCTTCTTCGGATACCAAGACCCATAGCTATCTCTATAAAAATTGGGAAAACATTGGAGGAGTGGCCCATACCCATGCCATGTACTCTGTCTCTTGGGCCCAGGCCCAACGTGATATTCCCATTTTTGGGACCACACATGCAGACCACCTGACACAAGATATTCCTTGTGCCCCACCAATGGCCGATGATTTGATTGAAGGCAATTATGAGCACAACACCGGAATACAGATTTTGGATTGTTTTTCATCCCGAAACTTGGATTACAATGAAGTGGAAATGGTGCTCATAGGGAACCACGGTCCTTTTGCCTGGGGCAAAAACGCGGCCAAGGCCGTGTACAATACTAAAGTATTGGAGACCGTGGCGCAGATGGCCTACCTAACCCTTCAAATCAACCCCGACGCCCCTAGATTAAAAGACTCTTTAATAAAAAAACATTATGAGCGTAAGCATGGCAAAAATGCCTATTACGGTCAATGACGAATCAATAATTAAAATAAATGAAAATAGCTGAAAAGGAGATTTGGTTTGTAACAGGAAGCCAACATTTGTACGGCCCTGAAACACTAAAGCAAGTGGCCGCAAACTCAAAAAATATTGTGGATGGATTGAATGCATCGGGCAATTTGCCCATTTCTTTGGTATTTAAACCAGTGGTGACCACTCCAGATGAAATTACCGCTGTATGCAGGGAGGCAAGCAATGATGTCAAATGTATTGGTGTTGTGGCGTGGATGCATACCTTCTCGCCATCTAAAATGTGGATAGCCGGACTTACCGTGTTGAGCAAGCCATTGTGCCATCTTCATACCCAGTTCAATGCCGAAATCCCATGGGACAGCATTGATATGGACTTTATGAACCTGAACCAATCCGCCCACGGGGATCGTGAGTTTGGTTTTATGATGACCCGTATGCGCAAAAAGCGCAAGGTTGTGGTTGGGCATTGGAAAGATGCACGCGTTCAGCAAAAACTGGCCGTTTGGTCAAGGGTAGCTTTGGGCTCCCATGAACTGCAAAATATGAAAGTGGCCCGGATTGGGGACAACATGCGCGAGGTGGCCGTTACCGAAGGAGACAAAGTAGCTGCCCAAATGCGGTTTGGGGTCGCTGTGAATGCATACGACTCGTCTGACATCACTAAAATCATCGATACGTTAGATCAAAAGTCAATTGACCAACTGCTTGAAGAATACGAATCAAGCTATAATTTGACCGACGCCCTTAAAAAAGGAGGCGCCCAACGGGAATCCCTAGTCGAGGCCGCCAAGATTGAATTGGGGCTTCGCACCTTTTTGGATAACGGAGGTTTTAAAGCCTTTACCGATACCTTTGAGAACTTGGGAACTTTACGTCAGCTACCTGGATTAGCCGTTCAGCGGTTAATGGCAGACGGTTATGGTTTTGGTGGCGAAGGCGATTGGAAGACGGCAGCCATGGTCCGTGCCATGAAAGTTATGGCCACCGGATTGGAAGGAGGCACTTCTTTTATGGAAGATTATACCTATCACTTCACCCCGGAAAAGGATTATGTCTTGGGATCCCATATGTTGGAGATTTGCCCATCCATTGCCAAAGGAAAAGTATCCTGTGAAGTGCATCCATTGGGTATCGGTGGCAAGGAAGACCCTGTGCGGTTGGTGTTCAATTCACCCGCTGGCGAAGCACTCAATGCTTCTTTGGTGGATATGGGAAATAGATTCCGTTTGATCGTGAATGAAGTTGAAGCCGTGGAACCTATGGCGGATTTACCTAAATTGCCGGTTGCCAGGGTTCTTTGGGATGCCAAACCCAATTTAGATGTGGCTGCAACAGCTTGGATATTGGCTGGAGGAGCACACCATACGGTCTATACACAAGCGTTGACCACCGAATACATGGAAGATTTTGCCGATATTTTCGGCATTGAACTTTTGGTAATTGATGCTGATACGCGAATTAGAAGTTTCAAAGACCAGATACATGCCAATGAAGCCTATTACCATTTGTTTCAACATAATATGTAGATATAAAAATCAGTAATTAATCGAACAAACTAAAATCATGAGAACAATACAAGCTTCTTTTCTATATTTTGTTTTTCTTGCAGCACTCTTACATTTGGGGTGTAAGGAAAATAAAAAAGAGAACCAATCGGAGAATCAAATGGTGAAGACGGAATCAGGGAAAAGCCATGTTGGGAAAAGCACTTTTGGCGAAATGCCCAATGGAGAACAAGTGGATAAGTATACCCTCAGCAACGAAAATGGCATGGAGGTAGACGTCATCACCTACGGTGGTATCATTACGCGTTGGACCGCTCCTGATAAAAATGGAAATTATCAAGATGTGGTTCTGGGATTCAATGATCTGGAATCTTATTTTGGAGATGTACCGTATTTTGGAGCATTGGTTGGTCGGTATGGCAACCGTATCGCCAAAGGCCAGTTCTCTTTGGATGGCGAAACCTATACCTTGGCCAAAAACAATGGACCAAACCATTTGCACGGGGGAAACAAAGGATTTGATAAAGTGGTGTGGAATGCAGAGGCGGAAAACACTGATGATGGAGCTTCTTTGGTGCTTACCTATACCAGTGCCGATGGTGAAGAAGGCTATCCCGGAAAGCTTGATGTAAAAGTGACCTATACCTTAACAGGTGACGACCAATTGGATATTCACTATGAAGCAGTGACGGATAAACCAACGGTGGTAAACCTTACCCAGCACAGCTATTTCAATCTTTCTGGGGATTTTTCCCAAGATATTCTGGATCATGAAGTCACGTTGAATGCACCGGCCTATTTGCCTGTGGATGCGGGATTGATTCCAACAGGGGAACTTCGCCCCGTTGAGGGAACACCTTTTGATTTCACCGAACCCAAAGCAGTTGGGAAGGAAATCAATGCCGATAATGAACAAATCAAAAGAGGTGGGGGTTACGATCACTGCTGGGTGTTGGATGAAACAAACGGGGATTTTGGTTTGGCAGCATCAGCCTATCATCCAGAAACGGGACGATTATTGGAAGTCTATACCGATGAACCTGCAATACAATTCTATACCGGAAATTTCTTGAATGGAGCTTTGGTCTCCAAAACTGGGGGAACCTATGGAAAGCGTTCTGGGCTTTGTTTGGAAACACAGCACTATCCTGACTCACCCAATCAGGAAGCATTCCCAAGCACAAGGTTAAATCCAGGTGAAACCTATAGTTCGCGCACCAGTTTTAAATTCTCAACCAAATAAGCTACCATAATGCAGAGATTGGATACGATTGATTGGATTACCATATCCATTTATTTTGTGGTGCTCTTGGGGATAGCAGTTTGGGTTATCCGAAAAAAGAAAGAAAATACCGAGGACTACTTCCTTGCTGGCAGAAATGTGGGATGGTTTGTGGTCGGAGCATCCATTTTTGCCTCCAACATAGGGTCGGAACACGTAGTGGGGCTCGCTGGAGCAGGCGCTGGTGACCGATTGCCCATGTTGATCTATGAAATCCAAGCTTGGGTTGTATTGATTCTGGGTTGGGTCTTCCTACCGTTCTACGCAAGGGCAGGAGTGTTTACCATGCCGGAATTCTTGGAAAAACGTTTTGATGCCCGCTCGCGCTGGATACTTTCCGTATTCTCCATTGTAGCTTATGTATTGACCAAGATTTCGGTAACCATTTATGCCGGTGGTGTTGTGGTCTCCGCTTTATTGGGCATCGATTTTTGGACCGGCGCCATTGCCACAGTAGTATTGACTGGGGTGTATACGGTCCTTGGAGGAATGCGTGCAGTGGTCTATACCGAAACGTTACAAGCCATAATATTGATCATTGGGGCGGCAGCCCTAACAGTTATTGGATTAGAACATGTAGGAGGTTGGGAAAGTATGAAGGAGACCGTGACCCCGGAATATCTGAATATGTGGCGTTCCGCTTCTGATCCTGATTTTCCTTGGCCATCGCTATTGATAACCAGTACAATTGTTGGAATTTGGTATTGGTGTACGGACCAGTACATCGTTCAGCGAGCATTGACCGCAAAGAATATCAAGGAAGGAAGACGGGGAACCATTTTTGGCGCATTGTTGAAATTGATGCCAGTTTTCTTGTTCTTGATTCCAGGAGTCATTGCATTGACCTTAAAAATGAGAGGGGAGTTGCAATGGGATTCACCTGATGAGGCATTCCCTGTTTTGATGAGTAATTTACTGCCTTCAGGATTAAGGGGATTGGTGGCCGCAGGTCTCTTGGCAGCCTTGATGAGTTCGTTGGCCTCTGTGTTCAATTCGTGTTCAACATTGTTCACGGTGGATATTTACAAAAAGCTACGGCCCAATACTCCCGAGAAAAAACTGGTGAGAACAGGTCAGATTGCTACGGTGATCGTGGTGATCATCGGTATTATCTGGATTCCTATCATGGCCAATATTTCTGGAGTGCTCTATGAATACCTTCAGAGTGTACAATCCTATATAGCACCTCCCATCACCGCAGTATTTTTGTTGGGAATTTTCCACAAACGAATCAATGCCCAAGGGGCTTATGTGACCTTGATTGTTGGATTTGTGGTGGGTGCCCTTCGTATTGTTCTCGAACTTGTCAAGGATTCACTTGACCCGAGCAGTTTCTGGTTCACTTTGGGAGATATGAACTTTTTATCTTTCGCAGCATGGTTTTTCCTATTCTGTATCATTTTGATCTTGGTGGTGAGCTATGCCACGGCCGCACCATCTGAGGAAAAACTGAAGAACTTGACGTATGCCACCATTTCTGAGGAAGAAAAACAAGAAAACAAGAACAGCTACAACTGGAAAGATATAGTCATATCCATTTTAATTGTGGCCATTGTAATCTATGTGATGGTTTGGTTCAACGGAAAGTAAAGACAAATCTTTGATTGGAAGAAAAGGCTGTAAGAGATTCTTACAGCCTTTTTTATATCCAGATACATTAGACAATGTGTGCAGAGCTGTTCAGGATGCTTGAAATTGCATTGATGAAAAACAATAATGTTCTAACCTGAGTTCGATTGTTAATGAAAAGTAAATCAGAGTTTTAACTCCAAAGTGTCAGGTCGAGCGCAGTCGAGACCTATTTAACAGTTGAAAATTTAAAAGACTTCTCGACTGCGCTCGAAGTGACGTAGTCTTTGACTGTGTACATTACTGATTTTCAATATATTTAATTTCAAAGCAATAATCGAACTCAGGTTTCTATTATTTCCTATGTATGGAAATAGGTGGGCACTCAATGGGATTGATAGTGTATTAACCCTCACCCCTTGATAAAACCGGTGCTCCCTAAGTTATTTATCCGTTGGAATGGGACTGTCCGTTACATTGACTTCCTTAACGGTTCGTCCTTTGGCCAATAAAAGTCTCAAATCTTCCAAAATCAAATACAGACAGGGCACAATCACCAAAATGATGGTGGTGGCAAATACAATCCCAAACCCCAAGGAAATGGCCATGGGAATTAGATAGAAAGCTTGGCTGGAAGTTTCCAGGATAATTGGGGCGAGTCCTCCAAAAGTGGTCATAGTGGTCAAGATAATGGGTCGAAATCTACGTAGCCCGGCTTCATGGATGGATTTATAAATGGGATTACCTTCTTTTCTGCGTTTGTTGGCGTAGTCTATCATGATCAAGGAGTCGTTGACCACAACTCCGGACAGGGCAATTACCCCCATTAAACTTACCAGGGATAGATCATACCCCAACAAGATATGGCCAATAACGGCACCAACAATCCCGAAGGGAATGGCAAACATAACAATTAAAGGCTGTACATAACTGCTAAATGCAACGGCGAGCAATACATAGATCAAGAGCATGGCAATTACAAATCCAGCCCGAAGCACACTTGTACTTTCCCGCATATCGGCTTGGCTACCTTCAAAACTCCATGTAATTCCCGGGAAATCGGCCCTTAACTGGGGCAGTGTTTCTTCTTGGACCCTGGCTATGACCCTGTTTACGGAATTGGCCGGTTCCACGTCCATGCCCACATTAACCACTCTTCTGCCATCGCGGCGATTGATATTGGTGAAGGCTTCCTCTTCTTCAATTTCCACAACATCCATTAAGGGAACTTCCACGCCATCAGGGGTACGAATTAAAAAGTTTTCCAGATTATTGATGTCCTTACGCTCATGTAAGGGCAGTTTTACCCGTACCTCTATCTCGTCCATTCCACGTAACTGTCGCATGGCCAAAGCGCCGAAGAAAGCATCCCTGACCTGCCTTCCGATGTCATCTGAAGTGAGTCCAAGATTTCTGCCTTGGGGCAACAACTTAAAATTGTACTGTGTTTTTCCCTTGTTGTAATTATCGGTGACATCTCGGGTGTTGGAAAAGGCCTGCATCCTATTTACAAAAGCCGTACTGGCTTTTTCCAGTACATCAATATTGGAATGGCTAAGATCAATGCTGATGGCCTGCCGGGCGCCCCCGGGACCCCGTTCGGCCTCAAAAGTGATTTGGTCCACGCCCTCAATATCCCCAATATTGTCACGCCAAAGGGCTATGACCTCAGCAGCAGTAACATCTCTTTGGTCTGGGGGGAGCATCACAATTTCAACATCGATAAAATTCTGGCCCCGAACATTGGTCTTTATGCCTTCGGCCACTTCATAGAGATTGTGTTCCTCGAACATGCGTTGTGTGGCTTCAGAAATGTCATGCGCCACCTTGGCGGCTTGGTCCGGAGTGGTACCCACTGGCAAACGAACCCCGGCTTCAATTTCATCTGCCGCAACTTCGGGCATCATAATCATGCCCATGTGACCACTGTAGCCGTATCCGCCCACAATCAATAAAAGGGCAACAGCAATACTCAGAGTAATGTATCGATGTTTTAGACACATATCCAGCATTGGACGATATCGTTTTTCCACAAAATTGTCAAACCTCTGGGCAAAGCGCTTTTGCCATCCTTCAAGTTTCAATACCCATTTACTTTTGTTTTTCTTCTCTTTTAAATGGCCCAAGTGTGAAGGGAGTATGAATAAAGCTTCAAGTAGCGAAACAGCCAAAATTACAATGACCACAGCGGGCAGGGGCTGCCAGAATTTTCCGGTTTCACCGGGCATGAAGAGCAGGGGCACAAAGGCAATAATGGTGGTAACAATGCTAAAAGTTACGGGCAAAGAAACATCTTTGGTGCCTGCAATTGCCGCTTTCATGGGGCTCAGGCCTTTTTGGCGGTATTCGTATACATTTTCACCCACAACAATGGCATCATCCACCACAATTCCCAGCACCACCAAAAAACCAAACATGGAGATCATGTTTATGCTCACTCCGATCAGGGGTAGAACGATCATACCCCCGATAAAGGAAATGGTCATACCTATCATCACCCAAAAGGCCAGTCTGTATTCCAAGAACAAGGTCAGTATGATCAATACAATGACAATGGCGAGGATTCCATTTTCTGTAAGAAGGGACAATCGTTCTTGGTAATCTGCTGCACGGTTGCTATCGGTGCGGAAGTTGATCCCCGGAGGCAATTGGTAATCTTTTAAAATGTTTTCCACCACCTCGGCAATCTCCAAGGGGGATTGGTCACCAATTCGGAAAATTTGAAGTTCCACATAATTGGCTTGGTTGAATTGACCATGAAATCCGGTCTCTTCAAAACCGTCGGTGATGGTGGCGATATCCTTTAAACTTACTTTTGCACCTGAGGGTGATGACACAATGGTGATATTTCCAAATTCTTCGGCCCATTGTTTACGCTCCTGCATGCGCAATAAAATTTCGCCACTTTGCGTCTGAACGGCACCTGCTGGCACATCATTGCTACTTTGTTGAATAATATCGGCCACCTGGCCCAGTGTAAGGTTATATTTTTGAAGGTTGTTTCTGGGGATTTCCACCCGCGTCTCAAAATCGGGCACATTGTTCAGTTCCACTTGTGTGATTTCGGGATTACTGAGCAAAATGGTCCGTAAACGTTCCGCAATATTTCGCAAGGTCCAGATATCAGCATCGCCATAGATTCCAATTTGGAGTACGTCCCGTTGCCGGGAACGAAGACTTACCTCGGGGCGTTCAATGTCATCGGGGAAGGTACGTATACGGTTTATGGCTTGATCAATATCCTGAAAGGCCTTCATGCGTTCGGTGCCAGCAACCAACTCAATGCTGACCTCTCCCGACCCCTCATTGGCCTGTGAGACAATTTCCTTAATGCCCTGTACCCCACGGACGGCTTCTTCAACAGGCTGTAAAACCCCTTGTTCCACTTCTGCGGGTGATGCGCCCGGGTAGGCCACCGAAACTTCCACAAAATCCAATTGGAATTCAGGGAATACTTCTTTTTGAATGGTGTACATGGTAAACAGACCACCACCTATCAATACCAGCATCAGTAAATTGGTGGCAATGGAATTTCGGGCCATATAGGCTATGGCTCCTTCTTTTCTCGGCGATTTTTCAGTGTCTTTCTCCTCCTGCATCCTATTCCTGTGTTTGCGTGTTGGGTTCCTCTGTTCTGGTTCTAAGATCAATACCGTTGGTTACGGTACTAAGGTTGGTGGTCACGACCATTTCACCCTTGTTCAGGCCATTACTGATGTAGGCGTGTTTGTCATCGGTCAATTCAATGTCAACATCTCGAATTTCCAATTTATTTTCCTTCATGACCCACACCGTATTATTAGTCCGAATATAGTCTCTGCTCAAGCGCACTACATTTTCTAAGGGGTTGGCCTTAATATGAACATCCACAAAGGATCCTATCATGAGTTTGGGTTGTCCTTCCATAGCTTTTGTGGTAGCTAATGGGTCGGGAACCCTTACCAAGACCCTAGCCAATCGGGTTTGTCCTTCAAGGGCGCCAATTTGTTTGTCCAGATACCCTTCTCTATAGCTGTTGGATGTCCAAGCGGTTGGGTTTTCAATACGCACAAGGGAACCTTTTTCGGAATTGCCATTGGGAAAATCCAGCCATTGTATTTTGGAAACGGGAACCGCAGCGGTTACCCAATAATGTTCTGTGCCCACAATACGGCCTAAATTGTCTCCTTGCGAAACTTGGGAGCCCTTGGTCACATTTTGACTGAGAATGTGGGCATCAAAAGGGGCGCGAATGGTAGTTCGTTCCAAATTGAGCTGGGCTTGTTCAACTGAAGCCCTTGCTGCATTGATATTGGCCTTTACGGCATTGAGTTGCGGTTTTCTGAGGACCAATTGCCGTTCTTCTTCGGATAGGGGGTTGTTTCCAAAAAGTGAATCGTTGACTATAAGTTGGAGATCTTGCTCTGCAATTTGTTGTCTTCCCATTTCGGTGGCCAAGGTAGTTTCCGACTGTAACAATTCACTTTTTCTGAGTTCAAGGGTGTTTCTATAATCGGAAGGGTCTATCTGCAATAAAATTTCATCCTTCTTAACAAAACCACCTGGGGTGAAGGCAGGATCCCTTCGTATGATCTGACCGGGCACCAACGGACTCAGGATTACATCTTCAACGGGCTGCACGGTGCCTGTGGCCACAATGGTAGGCTCAAAAGTGCCCTGTTCCACCGGGATTACATCAACAAGAATAGCTGTTTCAATTGAGGCACCCTCCCGTTCTGCTTCAGGTTCGGTGGAGAAAATAAGTGTTGTGATCAGAATGCCACCTGCCAGGATGGCCAAACAAATCAATAGTATTTTTTTGCTACTCATACAGTTGTTTTACGTTGCTGTTTTGATTCTCAAGATCTCTGCCTGTTTCAAAACCTCCGGCCAAAGCTCGGTACAATCCAATACGAATCTGGATGTGCTGAAGTTGGGCCGATACTAAGTCCCTTCGTAGTTGTTGTTCCTGATCAAGACCCAGCAATACATCCAAATATGGGCTGAAGCCGTTCAAGAACTCCACCCGTAATTGTTTGTTGCTTTTTTCCGCAAGTTCCAATTGCCGCTGAATGTTCTCCAACCTTTGTTTTTGCATAATGTCTTGCACAAGGGCATTTTCCACTTCTTGAAAGGCGGTTAAGGTAGTTTGTCCGTATTGGTAGAGTCGCTGTTTTTTAATGGCTAGAGTTCTGTCCACTTCGGCATTTAATTGACCTCCGTAAAAGAGCGGAGCCAAAATATTTCCGGCCAGGGAATAGGCCCAATTGTCAAAAAGGTTTTCAAAGCTGTTGGAACGCAGTTGACCTCGGGCACTTATTGAGATTCTGGGATATTTACTCCGTACTGCGGAGGCCCAATCTTGATCAGCGGCCAGTAAAAGAGCAAAAGACTGCTGTAGATCCGGTCTGCGCCTAACCAGTTCCAAGGGGAGGCCTGTTTCAGGTAGCCCGGACACTTTGGGTAAATCTATGGTGTCAAAGGTTAAATCATCCTGAGGTTGTTTTCCCAAAAGTACCGCCAACTGATTTTCCAAAACTTGTACATTGGTGGAAAAGATGATCTGTTGTTCTTTGGTGCTTTCCAGTAATTGGGCTTGCCTGAGAATATCCACAGCCCTGATCTGTCCGCCTGTAAACCGTGATCGTATGAGTTTAATGATGGCCTCGTTGGTGGCAATCTGGTTTTCGGTGATTTGCAACTGTTTTTTGGCAGCTATCAATTGGTACCAAGTGGATGTAATTTCGGCAGAGAGCGAAATGGCTGCTGCCCGATAATCAAAGAGACTGGCCTCGGCCCTAAATTTTTCTGCCCGGACCGCAGTTCCAATTCGGCCCCAGAGATCCAGTTCATAGTTGGCCAAGAACCCAAGCTGGGTGTTTTCACCCCCTACAAAATCCGGTTCCGGTAAATTGATGGCCGTTTGGGCCGAGGCGTTTATTTCGGGCCATTTATTGGCCGCTTGTCCCCTTACAACAGCTTTGGCGGCCATGAATTGTTGCCATGTGGCGGCCAAATCAAGATTGGATTGCAGGGCACTGTCAATCAACTTGTTCAATTTTTCATCCTGAAATGCATGCCACCATTTGTCCTCAATGGTATTTGTGCCAGTTTGTGAGAATTCCTTTGGCTCATCAATGGGCAGTTCAGTATTTGAAAATCTAGGTGCACAGCCCAAAATCAGCAATGCAATGCAAGAGAGGGGCAATAGCGGGTTGTATTTGGCTAATTTGATCAGCACGAGTTTTAG
>NZ_LXTT01000003.1 GCF_001683915.1 Allomuricauda sp. CP2A
AATAGTGAATAAGCATAGAAGTTATAATGAAGAATCGAATTTTCTTTTTGAAGAATTGTATTATATGCTTTGTGAATTTTATACCCAAGTGCAGTTCGTTTATTCATGATTTAATCTAAGCTAACCCGTTAATAAAAATCAAAACTTTGGATAAAAACGGAATTTCATGGGATTATTTACACCGCCACAACCCCTTTAATATGTGGGTGCGGATCGTAGTTCAACAGCTCAAAATCATCAAAAGTAAAGTTGAAAATATCTTTTACCTCTGGGTTCAGTTTCATGGTGGGCAAGGGGCGTGGCTCCCTACTCAATTGCAGGTGCACTTGCTCCAAATGGTTGTTGTAGATATGGGCATCACCAAAGGTGTGGATAAAATCACCGGGCAAATAGCCACATACTTGGGCCATCATCATGGTGAACAAAGCGTAAGAGGCAATGTTGAACGGCACACCTAAAAATATGTCAGCACTGCGTTGGTAGAGCTGGCAAGAAAGTTTGCCATCGGCTACATAAAACTGAAAAAAGGCATGGCAGGGGGGGAGTGCGGCCTTTCCATTGGCCACATTTTCCGCAAAGGACACCGAAGTATCCGGCAACACACTGGGGTTCCAAGCAGATACCAGCATTCTGCGGCTATTTGGATTGGTCTTTAAGGTTTCCACCACTTCCTTGATCTGATCAATTTCCTCACTGTTCCAATTGCGCCATTGGTGGCCATATACGGGGCCGAGGTCGCCGTTTTCATCCGCCCACTCGTTCCATATTCGGACGCCGTTTTCTTGTAAGTACTGCACATTGGTGTCCCCTTTCAAGAACCACAGCAACTCATGGACAATGGATTTGAGGTGCAACTTTTTGGTAGTCACCATGGGGAATCCCTCGGATAGGTCAAATCGCATCTGATAGCCAAAAACGCTCAAGGTGCCTGTTCCGGTACGGTCGCCTTTGGCATTCCCGTGTTCCAATACATGTTTTAGGAGGTCGTGGTACTGTTTCATGCTTTTAATGCTATATTGTCGTCATTTCGAGTGGTTTCAGCTTGCTGAAATCGTATCGAGAAATCCAAAGCATCTCGATTCCCCTTCGACTGCCTACCCGTTCGGCAGGCGGGCGCTCAGGGTGACAGCTCGATGTGACACAAAATCAATCCGTCTAAATTACTGTAATGGGTAGGTTTTTGAAACTAAAATCCAAAAGACTTATAAAAACTTTATTAACTGGGATACTATAAAAGGCTAAAGGATTTTAGGTAAAAGGTCAATAGTTTGATTTAATATATTTAATCAACGATACGATTTTCTTTTGTAGTATTTGAATCTTTTCAACAAGGCAATCTGCTACTTCAGGAGAAAGAAATTCTAAATCTTCACAAAGAATTAGGTGGGTTTCCAATTCGTAGGCAGAACCCAAGCTCATTTGAAGAAATCGGACAAAATCCTTCTCAGAATATTTGCCGCAGCCTTCTGCAATGTTCGCAGGAATGGAAATGGCACTTCTCTGCACCTGGGGTGTCAATCCAAATCGTTCGGAATCTGGTAAGAACTTGGTGAGTGTGTAAACTTCTTTCACTAAAATTCGTCCGTCTTTCCAGACGTTCAACCCTCTAAAATTTCTCATAACTATCTATGTTTAAAAATTTCGAGGTTGAATTCTGTGTTTTAATTTTTCTGATTCTTCTAAAGACCTTTTTCCCTTCGCCTTTGACCCTTCGCCTTTCACCCTTCACCTATCTATCCCAAAATCATCCCCGCAATGGTAGCAGACAGCAATGAGGCCAAAGAGCCGCCCAAAACAGCTTTCATTCCAAATTGGGACAATACTTTACGCTGACCGGGGGCCAAAGAGCCAATACCTCCAATCTGTATGCCGATGGAAGCGAAGTTGGCAAAGCCACACAGCATATAGGTAGCCATAATCACGGATTTGTTGTAGGCAAAATGAAGGTCACTGGTGACCGCCTTTAGTTCGGCCAATTGAATGTAACCCACAAATTCGCTGGCAGCAAGTTTGATTCCGAGTAACTGTCCCATGAGCATGACATCTTCATTGGCCACCCCGATGAGCCACATAAGAGGCGCAAAAATGGTCCCCAATATGGCCTCGAGCGAGAAGCTTTCGTATGGAGAGTTGGCAGCAATCCATGAATTGAAAGTGGTTAGATCGCCCACCCAACCCAAAATACCATTGATCATGGCGATAAAGGCCACAAAGACCAAGAGCATGGCTCCTACGTTGAGGGCCAGTTTTAAACCTTCGGTGGTGCCATTGGCAATAGCGTCCAAGATATTGGCCCCGATTTTTTCGGAGGAGACCTTTACATCCGTATTGACGGCTTCGGTCTGTGGATATAATATTTTTGAAATGACAATGGCCCCGGGTGCTGCCATTACCGATGCGGCCAAAAGGTGCTTTGCAAAGACCAATCGTAAAACAGGGTCATCGCCGCCCAAAAAACCGATATAGGCTGCCAAAACGGCTCCGGCCACAGTGGCCATGCCACCGATCATCACCAGAAGGATTTCGGACTTGTTCATTTTTTCCAAATATGCTTTGATGAGCAATGGGGCTTCGGTCTGGCCCAAGAAAATGTTTCCGGCAACTGATAAACTTTCCGCTCCGGATATTCCGAGTGATTTGGATAGCAACCAAGCCATGGCCTTCACCACTTTTTGAATGATGCCCAAATAGAACAGGACCGAAGTCAGTGCGGAAAAGAAAATTATGGTAGGCAATACCTGAAAGGCAAAAATATACCCGAAAGTGTCCATGTCCACCACCAGACCTTCAAACAGGAACTGGCTCCCTGCCCGGGTAAAATCGAGGATGCTCACAAAGACTTCGCCGACTTTTTCAAAGGCATATTGCACAAAAGATACTTTGAGCACCCCAATGGCAATTAACAATTGCAACGTAAGCCCAATGCCGACCGTTTTCCAATTGATGGCCCTTCGGTTGGAACTGAACAAAAAGGAAATCAAGATCAAAACGGCCATGCCCAAGGCCCCTCTCCACAGGGTGTTGACGGAAAATCCTTGGTTGGGAATCATCTCTGGAGCATCCTGCACCGAAATATCATCGATGATGGTGGTGCCAATGGCGGTGTTAAGGGAATCAGTGGGGAGTGTATTTTGGCCGAGGACAACCGTACAAACGAATACTAGTGCCAGGAAACTCAAGGTCTTTTTCCCCATGTAGTTGATTTATTTGCGCTTGGAAATTTCGTCCCGTAATTTGGCAGCTTTTTCGTAGTCCTCGCTGGCCACTGCCTTATCCAATTCTTTATGTA
The DNA here is from genome assembly GCF_001683915.1 of Allomuricauda sp. CP2A. Taxonomy (GTDB): domain Bacteria; phylum Bacteroidota; class Bacteroidia; order Flavobacteriales; family Flavobacteriaceae; genus Flagellimonas. Next base: position 3,290 of record NZ_LXTT01000003.1, read on the forward strand.
GTTCTTCCAGGGACATTTCGCGATAGCCGTGGGAACCCGGTCCGGATTCAATCTCAACCGCTTCGCCTTCCTGAAGGATTTCATCGACCACTATACTGTTGTCATCATCCTCATTTTCATCTTCTTTGGAAGAGAATTTGAGAAAGATTCCTGCCTTGTCCAAAATGGTCCTGTACGTAAATATGGGCGCATCAAAACGAAGGGCCAAAGCAATGGCATCGCTGGTTCTGGCATCTATGATTTCTTCCTCCTTGTCCCGTTCACAAATGATGCTGGAATAGAAAACGCCATCCACCAATTTATGGATAATGACCTGCTTGATCACAATTTGAAATCGGTCTGCAAAGTTCTTGAACAGATCGTGGGTGAGGGGTCGGGGTGGTTTTATCTCCTTTTCCAATGCAATGGCGATGGACTGTGCCTCAAATGCCCCTATGACTATGGGAAGCTTTCTGTCCCCTTCAACCTCATTCAAAATAAGGGCGTATGCACCATTCTGGGTTTGACTGTATGATATTCCCTTTATTTTTAACCGTACTAAGCTCATAATCTCCTTCTATACCAAAAAGGGCTGTTCAAATAAGTGACTTTGCCAGTTATCTGAACAGCCCCTGTTAAGGGCAAATTAACAAAATTTAAGCGTTTTGGGCTTTAAATTCCTTTAATTTTTCGATGAGTTTGGGTACGACTTCAAAGGCGTCCCCAACAATTCCGTAATCAGCGGCCTTAAAGAAGGGAGCTTCAGGGTCGTTGTTGATGACCACTTTGGTTTTTGATGCACTCACCCCGGCCAAGTGCTGTATGGCACCAGAGATACCGATGGCGATGTACAGATTGCTGGCTACGGGTTTACCGGTTTGGCCCACGTGTTCGCCATGTGGACGCCATCCCATATCGGATACGGGCTTGGAACAAGCGGTTGCTGCTCCCAATACTTCGGCCAACTCTTCCACCATGCCCCAATTTTCCGGACCCTTGAGTCCACGTCCTCCGGAAACCACGATATCGGCATCGGCAATGGAAACCTTTCCGGCCACCTTGTCCACTTCAACGGATTTGGTGGAAAAAGCATCATCGGCCAAAGATGGACTAAAATCTTCGACTGTTGCAGAAACGCTGTTTTCCACAACACCGAAGGCATTGTTGGAAACGCCAATGATTTTTACATCCGAAGTGATTTCGGTATGGGCGAACCCTTTATTACTGAAAGCGGTGCGTTTCACCACAAAGGGTGAAGTGCTATCTGGAGCGGCCACCACATTGGGCACATAGCCTGCATTCAATTTTGCGGTAAGAATGGGTGCCAAGAATTTGCTGTCGGCACTGGAACTTACAATGATGACCTTGGCACCTTCCGCTTCGGCTGCCTGTGCCAATGCACTGGCGTATGCTTTGGCATTAAAGGTGGCCAATTGGTCGTTGGATATCTTCAATACTTTGGAAACCCCATATTCGCCCAGTGATGCATTGTCATCGGTATTGAAAGTAACAGCGGTAACGCTTGTTCCAAGGTCTTGGGCTACTTTATGGGCATAGGAAGCGACTTCAAAAGCGCTCTTTTTTAATTTTCCTTTTTCTGATTCGGTATAGACTACTACTGACATAATTTCTTGAAATTTCAATTTTTCAAATCCCAAATTCCAAAAGCTTGGTATTTGGTGCTTTGCATTTGAGTTTTGATTTAAATCACTTTGGCTTCGTTGTGCAACAAGTCAACCAATTCCCCAACATTGTCGGCATCCACCAATTTAACAGGGCCTTTTGCGGCCGGTTTATCAAACTTTTGGTCTTGGGTGGGCTGAGGTGCATCCACGGGTTCAACTACGTTGAGGGCTTTTTTACGGGCCATCATAATACCGCGCATATTGGGAATGCGGAGGTCGCTTTCTTCCACCAATCCTTTTTGGCCTCCCACCACTAAGGGCAAAGAGGTGCTTATTTTTTCTTTTCCACCATCAATCTCACGAATGGCCGTGGCGTTTGAACCATCAATCTCTAGACTGATACAGGTATTTACAAAGTTCATGTCTAATAGCGTGGCCAATATGCCAGGGACCATGCCTCCGTTATAATCAATGGATTCCCTTCCGGCTATAATGAGGTCGTACCCGCCGTTCCTTACCACTTCGGCCAATTGTTTGGCCACAAAGAAACCGTCGGTGGGTTCGGCATTCACCCGAATGGCCTCATCGGCACCAATGGCCAATGCCTTTCGGATTGTGGGCTCGGTCTGGGCACCCCCTACGGTGGCCACGTGTACCTCTGCACCCTGTTTTTCCTTGAACCACATGGCACGTGTCAGCCCAAATTCATCGTTTGGATTGATCACAAATTGCACCCCGGTGGTATCAAACTTGGTGTCGCCTTCCGTAAAATTGATTTTGGAAGTAGTATCCGGTACGTTGCTTATGCAAACTAAAATCTTCATATATACTTAAGGTTTATGGTTTCAAAGATAGCTATTAAATTCTAAATTTATTATGCATGCATAATAAATTTTGTTCTTTTTTTTGGATGAAGGCACAGGATTGTTCGTGTAGTTTTTGCTATTTTTGCTTGCGTTTTTAAGCACACTAACGAATCTATTTATCACCATTTAATGAAAACACTACAGTTTAGGGAAGCCATAGCGGAGGCGATGTCTGAAGAAATGCGAAGGGACGATACCATTTATTTGATGGGAGAGGAAGTGGCCGAGTACAATGGAGCCTACAAAGCTTCCAAGGGAATGTTGGACGAGTTTGGACCCGAGCGGGTGATTGACACTCCCATATCTGAATTGGGATTTGCTGGTATTGGTGTAGGTTCTACCATGAACGGCAACCGCCCCATCATAGAATTTATGACCTTCAACTTCTCTTTGGTAGGGATAGATCAGATCATAAACAATGCGGCAAAAATCAGGCAAATGTCCGCTGGGCAGTTTCCATGCCCCATTGTCTTTAGGGGGCCAACGGCTTCTGCCGGACAGTTGGCGGCAACACACTCCCAGGCTTTTGAAAGTTGGTTCGCCAACTGCCCTGGGTTAAAGGTGGTGGTGCCCTCCAATCCTGCCGATGCAAAAGGTTTGTTGAAATCGGCCATTCGTGACGATGACCCTGTTATTTTCATGGAGTCTGAGCAGATGTACGGTGATAAAGGGGAAGTGCCCGAAGGGGAATACACCATTCCGTTGGGTGTGGCCGATATAAAGCGTGAAGGAACCGATGTTACCATTGTTTCCTTCGGAAAAATCATCAAGGAGGCCTACAAAGCTGCCGATGAATTGGAGAAAGAAGGCATCAGCTGCGAAATCATCGATTTGCGAACCGTGCGACCCATGGATCATGAAGCCATCCTCAAGTCCGTAAAGAAAACCAATAGAATGGTAATTTTGGAAGAAGCATGGCCTTTTGGCAATGTGGCCACCGAAATTATCTATCAAGTTCAGGATAAAGCATTCGATTATTTGGATGCCCCCATCGTAAAACTCAACACAGCGGACACTCCGGCGCCGTATTCACCTGTACTTTTGGCAGAATGGTTGCCCAATCACGAAGATGTGATCAAAGCTGTTAAAAAAGTTTTATATAAATAAACTTGGTTATATTTGTAAGGTATTTGGGCCTCATCGACTTTCGTTGATGGGGCTTTTTTAAGGAAACAGTTTTTGATAAAAAATTACTTTTAGTCAAAATTTAACCGAAGTAAAATTGAAAGACCGTATGGTTTTTCAAGTGTCCCATATATCAAAACATGAAGAGATTCCTTACCGTATTCTTTTTCCTGTCTTTTTTGGCTGCTTCTGCCCAAACCAAGGTCGGGGGCATCGTTTTGGATGAATCGGGCGACCCCATTGCCTTTGCCAACATCATTTTTAAAAATTCTTCCGAAGGTACCATCACCAATGATAATGGCCGATTTTATCTGGAATCCGATGACACCTATGACATCATCACCGTTTCGTTTATTGGTTATGAGACCAAAGAGTTGTCCTTGCCGCAAAAGGTAAACTATGGTTTGGAAATTGTACTGAACGAATCCACCGAACAATTGAAGGAAGTGGTGGTATACACTGGAAAACAATCCAAAAAAGACAATCCGGCCATAGACATTCTTCGGAAAATATGGGAAAAAAAGCGCGAGAACGGGGTTCGTATGTTCAAGCAATATGAGTACGACAAATACGAGAAAATAGAATTCGACCTTAATACCATAGACAGCGCCCTGATCCAAAGTAAACTGTTCAAGGGACTCGAATTTATGTTCGAGGATTTGGACACGTCCCGTGTTACCGGAAAAACCTACCTGCCTTTTTTCTTGAACGAAACTTTTTCAAGAGTATTTGGAGATAATGTCATAAACAGGGAAAAAGAAGATGTGTTGGGGAACAAAAGTTCCGGGTTTGAAGGAAATCAATCCATAACTGCATTTGTGGAAGACCTGTATACGGATTATAACATTTACGACAATTACCTTCGGTTTTTTGATAAAAGCTTTACCAGTCCGCTTTCCAAAACAGGAATTGACACCTATAACTATGTCCTTTCAGACAGTACCTATATCGACAATAAATGGTGCTACAATATCATCTATTACCCCAGACGAAAGAATGAGCTCACCTTTAAGGGCGATTTTTGGGTGAATGACACCACCTTTGCCATCAAGAAAATCAACATGCAGGTCACCAAAAGTGCCAACATCAACTGGGTTAAGGAGATTTATATTGAGCAGGATTTTGAGGTGGTCAACGATTCGGTCTTTTTGTTGAAACGGGACTATATGCTGAGCGATTTTGCCTTTTCCAAAAAGGAAAAATCACGTGGCGTGTACGGAAAACGCACCACTGTATTTGATAATTATAAGTTCAACACCAACCATCCCGAAGAGTTTTACAAAGCGGAATCCGACCCTTATGACCCCCGGGTGTTTGCAAGGGACAGCACATTTTGGAAAAATGCCCGCTTGGAAATCCTTAATGATGATGAATCGGGGATTTTTGAGCTGTTGGATACCCTAAAGACCGTTCCCAAGTTCCGGACCTACTATGACATTGTGAGTATTTTGGGTTCGGGTTATATTGAAATTGACAAGTGGAACATTGACATTGGTGACATTTACAGCACTTTTGGCTACAATGATGCCGAAGGCATTCGGCTAAGGGGAGGGGCGCGGACCTATTTCGGTCAAAATGATCCATGGCGATTGGAAGGCTACATGGCCTATGGTTTTGATGATCAAAAGTTCAAACACGGTTTTTCTGGCAAATTTTTATTGGATAGAAAGACAAGGCTCATTGTTTCGGGCGGAAACAGAAGGGACATTGAGCAATTGGGACTCAGCCTTACCAGTACCAACGACGTGTTGGGCAGGAGCATAGCTTCGTCCTCCTTGGTCACTGTGGGGTCTAACAACAGGCTCACCAATATCAACTTATCCACCCTTAATGTGGAAATGGAGCCTGCAAAAAACTTTAGGATAAGTGTGGGCAGTTCTTTCCGCACCTTAAGCTCGGCCCTGCCAGATGCATTCAGCCTGGATTATGTGGATCCCAGTTCCCCGACCGGGATTTCCTCAGAAGTGAAGCAGTTTGACCTCAGTACAGCCCTGATCTACACACCCGGAAAACGGACCATTGGGTATGGGGTGGAACGTGTCAGCATCAATGATGACCACAGTACCCTAGTGCTTAATTATACCAAAGGTATCAGTGGTTTTTTGGAAAGCGATTTTGACTATGAGCGCATTCAATTTTCATACCGACAACCATGGCAGTTGGGAGGGTATGGAAGACTGACGAGCAGTGTGGAATTGGGCAAGACCTTTGGTGAGGTGCCTTTATCCCTGTTGAGTGTGATTCCCGGAAACCAAACCCTGTTTTCACTTTACAATGCCTTTCCTAATCTGGATTTTTATGAGTTCGTGACCGATACGTATGCCACGGTACATTTGGAGCATAATTTTAATGGAAGGCTGTTTTCAAGGATTCCATTGCTCCGCAAACTCAACCTAAGGGAAATTGTGGGACTGCGAGGGGCATGGGGCCAACTCTCCGATGAAAATATTGCCCTCAGCGCACCCACCAACATCCCATTAATGGCACCCGAGGATCAAATTTATTGGGAGTATTCCTTTGGAATAGGCAATATCTTCAAGATTTTTAGGATCGATTTTAACTTTAGGGGCAACTACTTGGACAACCCAGATGCCCGACCATTTGGGATTACGGGAACCTTCGGATTTAATTTTTAACCGAAAAAATCTTCCTGATGCAAAGTATCAGGATTCAGATGAAATTGTCATTCCCGTGAAAACGGGAATCTATACGAATTAATCCAATTTCTTTATCCTTTTCCAGTAATACGGGCTATTTTTGCAAAAACAAAACTTCAAAAATGTCCAATAAAGAACCTCTTACTTTCGATGTATTGATTGAAATTCCAAAAGGTAGCCGAAACAAGTACGAATACGATTTTACACTACATAAGATCAGGTTTGATAGAACCCTCTTTTCTTCCATGATGTATCCCGGTGATTATGGTTTTATTCCAGAAACGCTCGCCTTGGATGGGGACCCCCTGGATGTTTTGGTCCTTTGCACCGAGCCAACCTACCCTATGGTGGTTGCCGAGGTGAAACCCGTAGGTGTCTTCCATATGACCGATGAAAAAGGACCGGACGAAAAATTGATTTGTGTGCCTGTTTCAGACCCCATTTGGAGCAAAAGGGATGATATTAGCGAACTGAACCCCCATAGGCTCAAGGAGATAGAGCACTTTTTTCAGGTGTACAAAGACTTGGAAAAAAAGAAAGTGGACACCGGTGGTTGGGGTGATGTCAATGAGGCCATCGCCATTTACCATGAATGTGTGAAGCGCTATGAAGAAAGTGAGCACAAAAAGAAACGCACTTATACCATATAGATAACATGGAACACAGATTAGTGCGCATTTAACAATCAAAAGAGCATTTTTTTTATTACTCCGTATTTTACTACATTAGCTGCCATTAAAAAAATATTAAATAACTACAAACTATGGATTTAATCGTAAAATTTTTGCCCGCATTTGGTATTTTGGGCTTGTTGTACGTATTCATTAAAAACGTATGGATTACAAAACAGGAAGTCGGAGATGCCAAGATGGCAAAAATTGCCAAGAACATTGCAGATGGAGCAATGTCATTTCTAAAGGCAGAATATAAAATACTGAGCATATTTGTAATTGCCGTGGCCATTTTATTGTTCTTTAAAGGAAGCAATGAAGTAGGTTCAAACGGTATGGTGGCTGTCTCATTTATAGTTGGGGCCATTTGCTCCGCTTTGGCCGGTTTCATTGGAATGAAGGTAGCCACAAAAGCTAATGTAAGGACTACAAATGCCGCTAGAACCTCTTTGGGCAAAGCCTTGGAAGTAGCCTTTGCTGGAGGAGCCGTAATGGGTCTTGGTGTAGTGGGTCTTGGTGTTCTTGGTTTGAGTAGCTTATTTTGGTTGTATCAGGAAATGTGGCCAGGAGCAGATAATTTGTCGATGGTCTTAAATGTACTTACAGGATTTTCCATGGGAGCTTCCTCGATAGCCTTATTTGCCCGTGTTGGTGGCGGTATTTATACCAAAGCTGCCGATGTAGGGGCGGATTTGGTTGGAAAAGTAGAAGCGGGAATACCCGAAGATCATCCATTGAACCCTGCCACCATTGCGGATAACGTAGGAGATAACGTAGGGGATGTGGCCGGAATGGGAGCGGATTTGTTCGAATCGTATGTAGGTTCCATCATTGGTACCATGGTTTTGGGAGCGTTTATCATAACCCCGGATTTTGAAGGATTGGGCGCCGTTTATCTTCCATTGGTATTGGCCGCTGTTGGTATCGTAATGTCCATCATTGGATCTTTCTTTGTGAAAGTAAAAGATGGGGGAAATCCTCAAACAGCATTGAACATTGGTGAGTTTGGTTCTGCCATTTTAATGGTGATAGCTTCTTATTTTATAATCAATACCATGATTCCTGAAGCTGTTGATGGCCTGCCATACGGGGCAATGGGAATTTTCTGGGCTACCATAGCAGGTCTTGTCGCCGGTTTGGGTGTTGGTAAAATAACCGAATATTATACAGGTACCGGAACTAAACCAGTAAGCTCGATTGTGCGCCAATCTGAAACTGGTGCTGCAACAAATATTATTGCGGGTCTTGGGGTAGGTATGATGTCAACCATGGTTCCAATTTTGTTGATTGCGATTGCCATTTTGGTTTCGCACCATTTTGCAGGTCTTTATGGAATTGCGATTGCTGCAGTTGGGATGTTGGCAAATACAGGTATCCAATTGGCCGTTGATGCATATGGACCCATTTCAGATAATGCTGGCGGAATTGCAGAAATGGCAGAATTGCCACAAGAAGTCCGTGAACGTACCGATAAATTGGATGCCGTTGGAAATACCACCGCTGCCATTGGTAAAGGTTTTGCCATTGCTTCGGCCGCCTTGACCGCTTTGGCTCTATTTGCTGCATTTATGCAGGTTGCACATGTTTCGTCCATTGATGTTTCAAAACCGAAAGTAATGGCTGGTCTTTTGATAGGTGGGATGCTGCCTTTTGTCTTCTCAGCCTTATCAATGAATGCCGTTGGGCGAGCTGCGATGGCCATGATAGAAGAAGTTCGTAGACAATTTAATGATATTCCACAGTTGAAGGCTGCTTTGTCCGTAATGCGAAAGTATGACTCGGACATGTCCAAGGCAACTACCGAGGACAGAGCTATTTTTGATGCCGCTGATGGACATGCCGATTATCAAAAATGTGTAGAAATTTCTACGAAAGCCTCAATTAAGGAAATGGTTTTGCCAGGTTTGTTGGCCATTGCGGTGCCAGTAGCCGTTGGCTTTATTGGAAAAGCTGAAATGCTAGGCGGATTGTTGGCCGGCGTGACCACTTGTGGGGTTTTGATGGCTATTTTCCAGTCCAATGCCGGAGGCGCTTGGGACAATGCAAAGAAAATGATTGAAGCCGATGGCCGAAAGGGTACGGATGCCCATAAAGCCGCTGTAGTTGGTGATACGGTTGGTGATCCTTTTAAAGATACATCAGGGCCTTCCTTGAACATTTTGCTGAAATTGATGTCCGTTGTAGCTTTGGTAATCGCACCAAGTTTGGTGAGCATGTCACCGGGAGATGAATTGAGCATGGTTAAAGGAGATGGTACAGTTATCACTATTTCTGAGGAGGGTATGAAAGAAACCAAGACCATCGAAAAGAAGTTTGTGGTGGAAATCAGCAATACAGCTGATGGAGCTTACAAAGCCATGGTTACTTCAAGCTATGAGGATGATGGAGAAGTTATGGATGAGGTAAAGGAGTTTAAGGCGGATTCCAAAGAAGCATTGGAAGAAATGGTCGAAGCATATAAAAGTGCTAAGGCAAAGAATTAGCACATGCTTTTAAAAGAAGCTGAATAGAGGGTGCCTGAAAAGCAACAAAAGTTTGAATTTGTCAGGTTGAGCGCAGTCGAAACCCATTGTTTATCAAAATATTTTTTAGGTTCTCGACTGCGCTCGAACTGACAGATAACTAGCTTTTCAGGCACCCTCTTTTTATTGTATTATTTACTCCAAAGCAAAAGCCACAATCTGATTGCCCGGTTTTGTGCCCAATTTTTCACCACCACAGGCTATCGCGATATACTGTTTTCCATCAACTTCATACATAGTAGGTGTGGCAAAGGCAGGGGCGGGCAATTTATATTTCCAAAGTAATTCCCCCGTCGTTTTGTCAAAAGCCCTTAAATGTCCGTCCACGGTCCCGGCAATGAACAGCAGTCCATTTTCCGTGATCACGGGGCCACCATAATTTTGAGATCCTGTGATGGGATCATCTTCCGCTCTCACTTCTGGCATATCCCCCAAAGTAATGGACCATAAAAAGTCGCCTGTGTTCAAATCTATGGCGTGCATGGTGCCCCAAGGTGGACTAATGGCGGGAAAACCCTTACTGTCCTGAAAACGGGCATACCCTTTAAACTTGTAGGGAAGTGGATATCCTTCCAAAGTTCCTTCAGCGATGGCCCCACTTTCTTCATCAAAAAGAAATTGGAGCAAAGCCTCCTTTTCATCCTCGGGAATCTGGGGAAACCCCGTCATCATCCCTTTTCCGTTGGCAATCAATTCAGACACTTCGGTCTTGGTCTTGGTGTCCTTTATATTGATAAGGGTCGGATAACCACTGGAGGCCATTCCTTTTCGGTCTTTCTGATGGCAAACCACACAGTATCGACTATAAACTTGCTCCCCCAAGGAAGCATCTTCGGCAAGCGTTTCGTTTGCCACCAATTGCAGGTACCAAGGTATCTCATTGGAGTTGACGTAAATGATACCATCTTCGGGGTCTGCCCCGGTTCCTCCCCATTCGGCGGCACCATCAAGCCCCGGAAAAAGCACATTGGGTTCTAAACTGGGAGGTGCAAATTCCCGTTTATCCATGTTCCGTATAATTTCTTGAAGCTCTTCTTTGTTTTCGGCATACGGACTCACATCGGCTTCTGTTAAATCCTTGGCCAGTCTGGCAAAAGGCTTGGGCTTAACGGGAATGGGCTGGGTAGGCCATGCTTCCTCTCCTTCCAAAGTGGAGGTTGGAACTGGTACTTCTTCAATATCAAAAAGCGGTTCACCTGTGGCACGATCAAACACATAGACATAGCCTTGTTTGGTGACTTGGGCCACGGCCTTGATCTTCTTCCCATTTCTTTCCACAGTGATGAGGTTGGGAGGGGCGGGGAGATCTCGGTCCCAAATATCATGATGAACCAGCTGAAAATGCCAAATACGTTCCCCAGTTTCAGCATTTAAGGCCAGCAAGGTGTTGGCAAACAGGTTGGAGCCCTTCCGTTCCCCACCATAAAAATCAGGTGATGCGGAACCCGTTGGGAGATAGATTATCCCTGTTTCTTCATCAAGGGCCATTCCCGACCAATTGTTGGCAGCTCCAACGATATCACTTTTATAAGCATTCTTATTTTTCCATGTATCATAACCCATTTCATCAGGATGTGGAATCGTATGAAACACCCATTCCACATCACCAGTGATCACATTAAAGGCCATGACATTCCCGGGAGCCGAGCCCACGTCTTCTCCCAAACGAATGGGCATGATGATAAGGTCTTTATATATGGTACCTGGGGTATTGGAAATCAAAAATTTGTTCTTGGCCCAATCGGGCATCCCGGCATGAAGGTCAATTTTGCCGCTATCACCAAAAGAGGGGATAGACTTACCTGTTAATGCATTGATTGCATAAAGGTTGGGTCCGGCAGTGTATAAAATTCGCTTGTCATTGCCTTTGGACCAATACACAACACCCCTGCTGGTAGATAAATTTAATCGCAATGAATCGCCAAAACGCCACAGCTCTTTTCCCGTTCCGGCATGGATGGCCACGGCCCGAAGTGCGGCAGTTACCCCATACATAATGGTGTCCACCACAATGGGGTTCATTTGCATTTGACCGCTGTCCTGTGCCGAGTAGGACCAGGCAACTTTTAGGTTTTTTACATTTTCCTTATTGATTTGGGACAGGGTGGAATAATGATTTCGGTCTGGACCGCCCAGATAGGATGACCAGGTGGTATAGTCTTTTTTGGTTTGTTTTTCTGAGGGTTCACAGGCTAAAAAAAATATCCCTAAGGGTAAAAGCAATAGGAAAAATGGAAATTTTTTCAAAATGGCTCAGTTTAGAAAGTAGTGCCCTCTAAACTAATGAAAATTGCCAAATAATTGATAACACTGGTATTGGCCAATGCCATTGTCAGTTTAATCGCCCGCCTGTCCGTCCCTGCATTGCCGGCAGGCGGGCGCTCAATGTGACAATTATTGCAATTTAAAGGTAATGGGAATGGAAAAAGGTACTTTCACTGGAGTGCCACGCTGTTTTCCTGGAATCATTTTGGGTAGTTTGGAGATGATCCGTGCTGCTTCGGTTTCTAAAATTTCATGGGGACCACGCATTTTTACATCACCGATGCTACCATCTTTTTGGATGGTAAAAACCACATTGACCCTACCTTGCAATCCCATTTCTTGGGCTACTTCTGGGTAATCAAAATACTTACGGATATGTTTTTGCATCATCTCTTGAAAACAGGCTTTCTTTTCATCCTCATCGGAGATGACTTCACAACCCGGAAAAACCGGAGCATTTTCAATGGCGGAAAAAATCACGGTATCAGGAATATCATCTTCAGCCACGTCAATATCGTCTACGGATGGGATTTCCGTATTCTGATTGGGCTCGGTGGATTCAATAATGGTTTCTATAATGTCCTCATCATCTTCTGCAATTTCAATAACTGGTGGTGCTTGAATTTTGGGAGGAGGTGGCAGCTTTTGAATAGTGACGGGTGGTGTTTCCTCAAATAACACTTTTGGGTCTACCTGTCCGATTTCCCATTCTGACACCGGATAGTAGGTCTTCCATTCCAAGGCCATATAGGCCAAGAGCAGTATTACCGTCATCCCCACAAAAAAATAGAGGGTGTTGCTCCGTTTCAATTCCAGATTTGGATTTTTCTTGAGTCCCATAATTTTCAAATTTTGGCCACGCGGGCGGAGTTACTACTTGAAAACTACCTTGAAAATCAACCTAAAAAAACCAAGAATGAGTGAACGGGCGGTTTGGGTGAGGGAATGCTATTTTCTTTTAAGAAACTTTATAGCATCTCTTAAACTAGCACATCTTTCATATTCTTCATTGTTCTCCAATTGTATCCTAAGTTTATTTAGATATTGTTCTGACGCTTCAAGTTTCCTAAACTTCGCTTTAGTTCCGAAAAAATCTTTAGAATTTATTAAACTCAACGAATTAGTGAAATGATTATCCTCTGAATCAAATTCATTTAGGTCAAGCATAAATATTTTGTTATCTGATTTTAAGAACCAATTAAAGGAATTACTTCCTATACTTTTGAGGAAATTTCCACAATCTGAACAATTCTGAGAATGTCTGTACCAATCGAATCCGTTTCCAATTTCAATTGAGATAAATTCATCATCTTGTAGAATGAAATATTCATCAATTGAAATTTGATTTTCTATTTCCTGTTTTCTGTTAAGTGAAAAAATTAAAGCCATAGATCTTTGGTTAAACTAAGACCTTAGTCAATCAAGGACTGATACACCAAAGCCCGTAATTTTCCATGGTCATCAATACCTCCAGCCGGAATCAATTGGGTGAAATAAACCACAAGAAGCTCCTCTTTGGGGTCGGCCCAATAGGTGGAATGATAGGCGCCGCCCCAGGCAAATTCACCCTCGGAACCCAAGGTACCCCTTAGCCCCAAATCTTCCACGGTGGAAAAGCCCAATCCAAACCCCTGTCCTTCATTGAGTGGAAAAGGAAGATGGTTGGTGGTCATCAATTCCACAGTTTTAAGCGAAATGATGCGTTTTCCATTAAATTCACCCTTGTTGAGCATCATTTGAAGGAACTTGGCATAATCCATGGCCGTGCTCAAAAAACCGGCACCTCCTGAAAAACTTTTTCGGGGGCCATCCACATAAGCACCTTGGCCCACCATTCCCCCGGGATTTGGCGCACGCTCCAACCCGTTTTCGGTAGCGGAATACACCGTGGCCAAGCGTTCCCTTTTGTTTAGGGGAAGATAGAAATGGGTATCGGTCATGCCAATGGGGTCAAGGATGTTCTTTTTAAGAAAGACATCCAACGATTCGCCCGAAACCACCTCGATCAAGGCGCCAAGGATATCCGTGTTGTATCCGTATACAAATTTTGCTCTGGGTTGCGATTCAAACGGAAGTTCCGCCATTCGGTTTACGGTGGCCTGAATGGGCTCGTCCCTATCCGCGAAATACCAGCCCTGTATTTTGGCTTCTTCCCACAAATCTTTGGCAATGCCCCCGCCGTAGGCTACACCGGAGGTGTGGGTGAGCAAATCACGAATGGTGATGGGCCTGTCGGCTGCAACAACATCATACGAGCCATCGTCCTTGGCTACGGCGACTTTGGTTTCCATAAACGCGGGCATATATTTTCCAACGGGGTCCGTAATCAACAACTTTCCTCTTTCTTGAAGGATCATCACCCCAACACTCACAATGGCCTTGGTCTGCGAGGCAATTCGGAAAATGGAATTTTTTGTCATGGGCACATTGTTTTCCATATCGCTTTTTCCAAACGATTCAAAATAAGCCACCTTCCCTTTTCGGGCGACCAATGCGACGGCACCTGACAGCTTTCCGTCATCAACATAATCCTGAAACGTTTCCGTAAGCACATTTAGGCGCTCCGAGGACATGCCTACCTCTTCCGAAGGAACTTTTTCCAATTGCTGCGCAGGAAGGCTGATGTGTATAAGGAATGCGAGTGCGAGTAAGCTTAGTTTGTTGAAGTGTTTTGTTCTCATAATGATGGTTTGTTGATTTTTAAAATGAATTGATGACCAGTACACCTTTGCTTTCAAATTTGTGCATATTGGGAAGCGCAGTTATGGCATCTTCCAAGGTGATGGTCCGTTCTATCAGTTTTTCTGGTTTGAGTTTCCCCATTTGTATCATTTCCAGCATTTCAGGGTATTTGAAGGCTTGCATACCGTGGCTTCCGATGACTTCCAATTCATTGGCAACCACCATATCCATGGGAACCTTGGGGTGTTTGTGTTCCCCGGTCATTAATCCCGCCTGAATGTGCTTCCCCCGTTTTTTTAGATTGGCAATGGAGTTGAAACACGTCACGGGGTTTCCCAAGGCATCAAGGGATACATGAGCACCGCCATGGGTCAATGATTTCACCTCGGCGATCACATCGGAACTTTTTTGGGCATTGATGGCTTCCACAGCCCCCAGTTCTTTGGCAAGGGATAAGGTGTCGTCATTAATGTCAACCGCAATAACATGGGCCCCGAGCGCATTGGCAATCATAATGGCCGATAGACCAACACCACCGCAACCATGTACCGCCACGTATTGACCGCCCTTTACCTTGCCTTGGTCCACAACGGCCCGAAAAGCCGTAATAAAACGACATCCTAAAATAGCAGCTGTTTCATTGGTAATCCCATCAGGGATTTTGATCAAATTGGTGTCCGCATAATCCAGAGCCACATATTCAGCAAAGGAGCCCCAGTGGGTAAAACCAGGCTGCGATTGATGGTCGCATACTTGGTGGTTGCCCGATATACACTCACCACAAGTACCACAACCGCAAACAAAAGGGACGGTAACGCGGTCTCCAATCTTAAAATTCACAACATTTTTTCCGATGGAAGCTACAGTGCCTGCCAACTCATGCCCTGGGACATGTGGGAGTTTAATGTCGGGATCATGCCCCATCCAGCCATGCCAATCGCTCAGGCAAAGTCCAGTAGCCTCCACTTTTGCCACCACGCCATGGCTCTTGGGTGTGGGATCGGGCACGGATTTAACATTTAATGCGCCTTGGAAGTTTTCGTACACTAAAGCTTTCATGAATTTATTGCCACTGGAAATTTCATACAGCAATTAAATATACCGATATCCACAGAATAAAAAAGGGAAAAGGGTAAAGGGTGAAAGTTTTGGTTTGGATTTTACTCAAAAAGTCCATGAATCTCCGCATCAATACGGTTGATCACGGTACCCAAGTCTTCAGGTTCATCCACAAAATTGATGTCGTCCACATCAAAGATGAGCAATTTACCTTTTTCATAGGTGTTGGCCCATGCTTCGTAGCGTTCGTTCAATCGGCTTAAGTAGTCAATGGAGATGGAATTTTCATAATCCCTCCCCCGTTTGTGGATTTGGTTCACCAAATTGGGAATGGAACTGCGCAGATAGATCAAAAGATCGGGTGGTTGCACCAAACTTTCCATCAGTTCAAACAGCCCTTTGTAATTTTCATAATCGCGGTTGGTCATCAAGCCCATGGCGTGCAGGTTGGGCGCAAAAATGTGGGCATCCTCATAAATGGTCCGATCTTGGATGACATTTTTCCCGGATTCCCTGATCTTTAGGATTTGGCGATAGCGACTGTTCAAAAAGTAAATCTGCAAGTTAAAACTCCAACGTGCCATCTGCGTGTAGAAATCATCCAAATACGGATTGTCCACCACATCCTCAAAATGGGCTTCCCACTTGTAATGTTTTGCCAATAGATTGGTCAGGGTGGTCTTTCCGGCGCCAATGTTTCCTGCTACCGCAATATGCATAGGGTGTTAGTGTTTTTAAGGTTGGTATTTATTGATTAGGCCAACGTGTGCCGCAATATACAAAGTATATCCAGTCAAAGAAAAAAAACTATTTGTACGGCATGCTTGAAATCGGTATAAAACAAAGTTTTAAAATAAGTTCCAAATATGTACTTTTGCCCATCAGAATGAGGATAGATTTGACTGATTGCAACCTCTTATCCTGAATAATTTCAGGATTAAAAATGCTAAAGCAGTTCAAGCCAAACCCGATTTGGCATCTCTTCAACGGGGAAAGGAACTTCTTTACAGGGCATTTGTCAAAGCTACCCCAAGAATCAAGAATAATGGCATATTTATTTACATCAGAGTCCGTTAGTGAAGGACACCCAGATAAGATTGCGGATCAAATCAGTGATGCGCTTTTGGATAATTTTTTGGCCTTCGACCCAGATAGCAAAGTGGCCTGCGAGACTTTGGTGACCACGGGGCAAGTGGTATTGGCCGGGGAGGTGAAAAGCCATACCTATGTGGATTTGCAGAGCATTGCCCGGGAAGTGATCAATAAAATTGGCTACACCAAAGGGGAGTACAAATTTAGTGGCGATTCCTGTGGTGTAATTTCATTGATCCATGAACAATCGCAAGATATAAACCAAGGTGTGGACCGTGGGAGCAAGGAGGAGCAGGGAGCTGGTGATCAGGGGATGATGTTCGGGTACGCCACCAAGGAGACCGATAATTACATGCCTTTGGCCTTGGATATTTCGCATAAGATCCTTCAGGTGTTGGCTGATTTAAGACGGCAGAACGACAAAATCACCTATTTGCGACCCGATGCAAAAGCGCAGGTCACCATTGAATATTCCGATGATAACGTCCCTCAGCGAATCGATACCATCGTCATTTCCACCCAACACGATGAGTTTGGAGCCGATGAAGAGATGTTGCTCAAAATAAAGGAGGATGTAATCAATATCCTGATTCCGGAAGTGAAGCAATTGTTGCCCGAGAGCATTCAGTTGTTGTTCAATGATAAAATCAAATACCATATCAATCCCACTGGAAAATTTGTGATTGGTGGGCCTCATGGCGATACGGGCCTCACCGGACGTAAAATCATAGTGGACACCTATGGCGGAAAAGGGGCCCATGGAGGCGGTGCTTTCAGTGGAAAAGACCCCAGCAAAGTGGATAGAAGTGCAGCTTATGCCGCACGCCATATTGCCAAAAATTTGGTGGCCGCTGGTGTGGCCGATGAAATATTGGTACAGGTCAGCTATGCCATTGGGGTGGTGGAACCCACTTCAATTTTTGTTGATACCTACGGTACATCCAATGTTGGTATGTCCGATGGTGAAATTGCCAAAAAAGCCTCAGAACTTTTTGATATGCGACCCTTTGCCATTGAAGACCGATTAAAATTGCGCAACCCCATTTATTTGGAAACCGCGGCCTATGGTCATTTGGGAAAAGAACCCCAAACGGTCACCAAGGTCTTTGAATCGCCCTATAACGGAAGAATTCAGAAAGAAGTGGAATTGTTCACTTGGGAAAAACTGGACATGGTAGATCAAGTGAAGGAAGCCTTTGGTTTATAATCCAAATCCATCATTTAAAATAAAGGTAGAAGGCCGTCCAAAAGGCAGGTTTTCGTCAACCTGAACTCGTTTCAGGTTCTCATAGTGATTTGTTTATCAGCATTATGGGATTCTGAAAATGAACCTGCCTACCGGCCAGGCAGGTTCAGAATGACGTATTTCAATACTTTTTGGACAGTTTTTTTGCTGGCATACTCCCGCGAACTTTAGTAGTTTTAGAGAATCAAAATACGAAAGCATGAAAACTTCAGTTCGGATTCTGTTCCTAAGTCTTTGTCTCTTGTTTGTGGTGGTAAGTTGTAAAAAAACAACCAAGACCGAAGCACAAGCGGTTGACACCTATGTAGCCGACCATTACACCAAACAAGAAGTGGATATTGAGATGCGGGATGGTGTAAAATTGCACACCACTATTTATTCGCCAAAAGACACTTCAAAAGAATACCCCATCATTATGCAGCGAACCCCGTATAGTTCGCAACCTTATGGGGAGGGCAATTTTAGGACACAAATCGGTCCCAATGTGAATTTGATGAAGGAAGGGAACATCATTGTCTACCAAGATGTTCGAGGGAGATGGTTGAGCGAGGGGCATTACGAGAACATGCGGGCCTATATTCCCAACAAGACCTCCAACGACCAAGTGGATGAAAGCTCGGACACCTACGACACCATTGAATGGTTGGTGAACAATGTGGAGAACAACAATGGCAAAGTTGGGATTTGGGGTATTTCGTACCCTGGGTTTTACGCCACCTATGCCACGGTGGATGCGCATCCGGCACTAAAAGCGGCGTCGCCCCAGGCCTCTATCGGGGATTTCTTTTTTGACGATTTTCACCATAACGGAGCTTATTTGTTGAGTTATTTTAGGGCAACCTCCCTTTTTGGAACCCCACGCCCCAATGGCGATCAAGCCATTGATACGGCTTGGTATGTGCTGCCAGAACTTCCGACAGAAGATCAATATCAATTTTTTCTGGATGCTGGACCGCTCAAAAACTTGGATTATTTCTTTGAATACGAAACTGCTGATACACCCACCATGCGGCCCGAAGGAGTCACTGACGACTTTTTCTGGAACGAGTTAAAGGAACACCCCAATTATGACGAGCTATGGCAGAGTCGTGGGCTCATTCAGCATTTGAAAGATGTAAAGAGCAGTGTGGCCACCATGATTGTGGGCGGATGGTTTGATGCCGAGGATTTGTACGGGCCCTTGGAAACCTACAAGAACATTGAAAAATACAATGAGGGAAATTACAATACCATGGTATTTGGGCCTTGGGACCATGGCCGTTGGTCCAGACGGGATGGCCGAAGCTTGGTAGGCAACTATTATTTTGGTGATTCCATTGCTGAATTTTTCCAGGACAATATCGAGACCAAGTTTTTCAATCATTTTTTAAAGGGTGACGGTGATATGGATTCTGGTTTGCCTGAAGCTTATGTATTCGATACAGGAAAAAAAGAATGGAAACAATACGATACATGGCCACCAGAGAACATGGTAAAACAGACCATGTACCTTTCCGAAAATCAAGAGCTCACTGCAGAGCAACAAGGAACCACAGGAATCCAGTTTATCAGTGACATTAAAAAACCGGTGCCGTATTCCGAAGATGTAAAAACCGTTTTCACCCCCAGAAAATATATGACGGATGACCAACGTTTTGCGGCTCGACGTTCCGATGTTTTGGTTTTTGAAACCGATGTATTGGATGAAGATTTGACCTTGGCAGGTGATATCATGGCAAAATTAAAAGTGGCCACCACAGGCACAGCCGCTGATTGGATCGTAAAAATCATCGATGTGCATCCCGCCGATGTTGAGACCAACGAAGAAATGCAGGACCACCTTAGAATGAGCAATTACCATTTAATGGTCCGCAGCGAAGTGCTTCGGGGCAGGTTCAGGAACAGTTTTTCCCATCCAGAGCCTTTCACACCAAACAAGAAAACCGATGTGAACATCAAACTACAGGATGTCTTCCACACCTTCAAAAAAGGCCACAAATTACAGGTTCAGGTCCAGAGCACATGGTTCCCGTTGATTGATTTGAATCCACAAACTTATGTGGAGAACATCTTTAAGGCAGATGAATCGGATTTTAAAACCCAGACCCATACGGTGTTCACGGATTCCAATATTGAATTCTCGGTTTTAAAGTAGGTGGAATAATGGTTTTGCTGTGAATTTTTCCAAAAAGATTAGGAATTTCGGTTTTTCCATCAGTATATTTGTCCCACGAAGTTCAAACACGTATTGAATAGTTATCAAGAAAGGCGGAGGGAATAGACCCTGTGAAGCCTTAGCAACCCTTGACCCCTAGTGTCATGAAGGTGCTACATTCTATCCCATGCGGGAATAGATAACGACAATCGACATTTTTCGATTTCACTTTCTTATAACTTTTTGATTATTCCTAAGGGCAATGCCTGCAGGGTTTGGCTTTTTTATTTTATCGATGTATTAATTAAACAAACAAAAGTCATGAGCGATCAAAAATTTTCTACCAATGCCCTACATGCAGGTCACGATGTAACTGTTAACGGCGGAACACGGGCAGTGCCCATTTATCAGAGTACCGCCTATGTGTTCAACAATTCAGACCATGCCGCCAACCTTTTTTCCTTGGCCGAGTTTGGAAACATTTACACCCGGATCAACAACCCCACCAATGATATTTTGGAACAACGTCTGGCGGCACTGGAAGGCGGGATTGCATCCGTGGTAACTTCTTCCGGAACTGGAGCCATCAACACCGCATTATTGGTCTTGTTGAAAGCGGGAGATCATATTGTATCCTCAAACAGTCTATATGGAGGAACCTACAATTTGTTCAGTGTAACCCTCCCTCGTTTGGGCATTACCACAACCTTTGTAGATCCTTCGGATCCAGCTAATTTTGGGAAGGCCGTTCAAGAGAATACCAAAGCTATCTTTGTGGAGTCTTTGGGCAATCCCAAACTGGATGTATTGGACCTAAAGGCCATTTCCAAAGAAGCCAAAGCGGCCAAAGTCCCCTTTATTGTGGATAATACTGTTGCATCCCCGGCTTTGCTCAATCCGATTGAATACGGGGCCAATATTGTCATTCACTCATTGACCAAATACATCAACGGAAATGGAACAGCTTTAGGCGGAGCCATCATTGATGCCGGTACCTTTGATTGGGCCAATGGGAAATTTCCCGAATTCACTTCGCCTTCTCCCGGATACCATGGATTGGTCTATCATGAGGCCTTAGGTCCAGCAGCCTTTATAGCCAAAGTTAGGATTGAAGGATTGCGGGATCACGGCGCATGTTTGAGCCCTTTCAATGCGTTCCAAATCATTCAAGGATTGGAAACGTTGGACATTCGTATGAAAAGACACAGTGAAAGTGCGTTGGACTTGGCCAAATGGTTGGAAGATAGGGATGAGGTCACTTGGGTGAACTATCCAGGATTGGAATCCAGCAAATACAAAGCTTTGGCCGACGAGTACTTGCCCAAAGGGCAAAGTGGAGTGGTTACCTTTGGTGTTAAAGGAGGCTTTGATGATGCCAAGAAAATAGTGGATGAAACCAAACTGTTTTCCCTTCTGGCCAATATTGGAGATACAAAATCATTGATCATCCACCCGGCAAGCACAACCCATCAACAGTTGAGTGATGCCGACCAAGAGTCCACCGGGGTGACTAAAGACCTCATTCGACTTTGTGTTGGCTTGGAGGATCTATCCGATCTAAAGGCCGATTTGGAGCAGGCCTTTGCCGCCATTTAAATGAAACAAAGATGTCACATCGAGATGTCATCCTGAGCGCAGTCGAAGGAGCTTTCGAGATGTTTCATAAAAGAATATTTGTAATTAGTACTTAGAATGCTACAGCATCTGAACATAGAACAATTTACCACCCAAAATGGCACTACCCTAGACCTAAAACTGTCCTATCAGCTTTTTGGTCAACCTCTTCATTCCGCCCCAATTGTATTGGTGAACCATGCCCTTACAGGAAATTCCAATGTGGCGGGCGAAGAAGGCTGGTGGTCCGATTTGGTAGGCGAGGGCAAGTGCATCAATACCGATACCTACACCATTTTGGCCTTTAACATTCCCGGGAACGGTTATGATGGCTTTGTCATTGAGAACTACAAGGATTTTGTGGCTGGTGATATTGCCCGTATCTTTCTTTTGGGACTGGAACAATTACAAATTGACCGTCTATTTGCCATCATTGGCGGTTCTTTGGGTGGTGGAATTGCCTGGGAAATGGCCGCATTGAACACAGCTATTACAGAACATCTGATTCCAGTGGCTTCCGATTGGAAGTCCACCGATTGGTTGATTGCCAACTGTCAGATTCAAGAGCAGTTTTTGATCAATTCCAAACAACCCGTTCACGATGCCCGTATGCATGCGATGTTGTGCTATCGCACCCCGGAATCCTTCAAGGAGCGCTTTAAACGAAGCACCAATGAGGAGCTTCAGGTCTTTAATGTGGAAAGTTGGTTGATGCACCACGGAAAGAAATTGCAGGAGCGTTTTCAATTGTCGGCCTATAAATTGATGAATCAACTTTTGAGGACCATCGACATTACCCGAAATGGGGATGAAGCCTTCAAGGCACTTCAAGATAGCGATACCAAGATTCATATAGTTGGGGTCAATTCGGATTTGTTCTTTACCGCTGAGGAAAACAAGGAAACCTTTAAGCGTTTGGCCCAGGCCAATACCAATGTCACCTACGGTGAAGTGCAATCTTTGCATGGGCATGATGCCTTTTTGATGGAATTTGAGCAGTTGGAAAAACTGTTGGAAACCGTTTTTCAAAAGAATGGCAAGCATGAGCGCATCAAGATTTTGAAGTTTGGCGGAAAATCTTTGGCCAATGGAGAGGGGATTGAACGCGTGTTGAAGATCATTGGCAAACGGGCAGAAGAACATGAGCATTTTGCCGTTGTGGTCTCTGCTAGGGGAAAGGCCACGGATCAGCTGGAAAACATGCTGGAAAAGGCTGCCGGAGGATTGGATTTTGATGATAATTTGAAATCTTTTGCCACCTATCAAAAGAATAATTTTGATGGCGTTGACATTGAAGAGGAACTCAGAGCCATTGAAAAGATTCTAAATGGAGTGTCGCTTACCGGCGATTATAGCCTTCGCACCAAGGATGAATTGTTGTCCTTTGGGGAGTTGATTTCTGGCAAGACCGTCACTGCTCTTTTGAACCAATTGGGATTAAAAGCGCAGCTGATTGATTCAAGAAGCTTGATCAAAACCGATGATGTCCATAACAATGCCGAGGTGGACCAAAGCATTTCAAAGGAAAATGTGATTCGCTGTTTCCACGATTTGGATGCGGATACCATTCCTGTGGTCACCGGGTTCATTGCATCCACTAAAACTGGAGTCACCACCACCTTGGGGAGAAATGGGACCAATTATTCCGCGGCACTTTTGGCCAACTTTTTGGACGCTTCGGAATTGATCAATTACACCCATGTGGATGGGATTTTCACGGCAAACCCAGATTTGGTTCCAGATGCGAGGTTGATTGATGTCATTTCCTATGATGAAGCCAACGAGTTGGCCAATTTTGGGGCCAACATCCTGCACGCCAAGACCATTATCCCATTGATTGAAAAGAACATTCCCTTAAGGATTTGCAACACCTTTAATGATGATAACCAAGGTACATTGATTGGACCCAAAACGAATAACGGAGGCATAAAATCCCTGTCGGTGTTGGATCACATGGCCTTGATCAATCTAGAAGGGCGGGGGCTTTTGGGCAAAGTGGGCATTGATGCCCGAATCTTTAGGGCCTTGGGCCAAAATGGCATCAGTGTGGGGATCATTTCTCAAGGGTCTTCCGAGCGTGGTATTGGTCTGGTTGTGGATGCCACCAAAGCGCAAAAGGCCAAAAAAGTGTTGGATCAAGAGTTTGAAACCGATTATTCCTCACAGGATATCAACCAGATAACCGTTATCAAGGATGTTTCGGTGATTTCCATTGTGGGCATGGATTTGAGCAGTTTCCACAAGCCGTTCAATGCCTTGGCGAAGAATCAGGTGATTCCTTTGCTCTTCAACAATACCGTAACGGGTAAAAATGTGAGCATGGTGGTCAAAAAAACCGATTTGCACAAGGCCATCAATGTAATTCACGGACAGATTTTTGGAATTGCCAAGAAAATCAACCTGGCCCTATTTGGACATGGGAATGTGGGGGGTACTTTGATCAAACAGCTATTGGATTCCAATAAAAGTATTGAAGAACGAAAGGGCATCGATCTAAAGGTTTTTGCTGTGGCCAATTCCAAAAAAGTACTTTTGGATGCCAAGGGAATTGGTTCCAACTGGGCAAAAAGATTGGAAAAGGAGGGGAAACCCTATGAAATTGAGGATATCATCGCTTTCGCCAAAACCCATCATTTGGAAAATCTGATTGCGGTTGACAATACGGCGAGCAGTCCATTTGTTGAAAATTATGAGCCGTTGATCAAGCATGGTTTTGACTTGGTCTCATCCAACAAGATTGCCAATACCCTCAGCTTTGAGAAATACAAATCCATCAGGAAGTGCTTGGATAAAAACCAAAAGCAATACCTATACGAGACGAATGTAGGGGCAGGACTTCCGCTAATTGACACCATTAAACTGTTGCACTTGTCCGGTGAGAACATAACCCGAATCAAAGGGGTGTTTTCAGGCTCATTGAGTTATATTTTCAACACCTTTTCTGAGGTGGACACCTCCTTTTCATCCATCATAAAAGAAGCGATGGAAAAAGGATTTACCGAGCCCGACCCAAGAGAAGATCTCTCTGGAAATGATGTGGGTAGAAAATTGTTGATCTTGGCCAGGGAACTGGACCTTCAAAATGAGTTTTCGGATATTGCGGTGGAAAATTTAATTCCTGAGGGATTACGGACACTTTCATTTGAGGATTTCAACTCCCGAATCGAAGAGATGGATGAGGTCTATGCCAAAATCAAAAATGATCAAGAAGCAGGGCATGTCCTTCGATACGTAGGAGATTTGTATGGCGATTTGCAACAGGACAAGGGTATTTTGGAGGTAAAATTGATTTCTGTTCCCAAGCAAAGTGCACTGGGGCAAGTAAAAGGGTCCGATTCCATTATTGAGATTTATACGGAATCCTACGGAGAAAACCCCTTGGTGATCCAAGGTGCCGGAGCGGGAGCCGCTGTAACGGCCAGAGGGGTGTTTGGTGATATTTTAAGAATAGCAGAAAAGATATAGCTTCGGCCATGCTCAGATACCTTGTCAAATGTCGGGTGGCTGAGCGGAGTCGAAGCCACAAATAGAATATAATATAATGGGAAAAAGACAATTCGAAACAGAAGCCATACGGACACAAATGGAACGCACCCAATTTTTGGAGCATTCCAGCCCCATGTACCTGACCTCCAGTTTTGTGTTTGAGGATGCCGAGGACATGCGTGCTTCTTTTGCAGAAGAAAAGGACCGAAACATTTATTCCCGGTACTCCAACCCCAACTCTTCGGAGTTTATTGATAAAGTGTGCAAAATGGAAGGGGCCGAGAACGGTTTTGCCTTTGCTTCGGGAATGGCAGCCGTGTTTTCAACTTTTGCGGCCTTGTTGGAAAGTGGGGACCATATTGTGTCCTGCAAAAGTGTTTTTGGATCTACACACACACTGTTCACCCAGTTTTTTCCAAAATGGAACATCAGCACGAGTTATTTTGGTGCCAATGATTTGGACGCTGTAGAAGGGCTGATCACATCCAAGACCAAAATCATTTTTGTGGAATCGCCCACAAACCCTGGGGTTGATGTGTTGGATTTGGAACGTTTGGGTAACATCGCCAAAAAACATGGTTTAATTTTTATCATCGATAATTGTTTTGCATCGCCCTATCTACAGCAGCCCATAAAATTTGGAGCCGATTTGGTCATCCATTCCGGGACAAAATTGATGGATGGCCAAGGCAGGGTTCTGGCTGGAATTACTGTAGGAAGCAATGAATTGGTGGATAAAGTGTATCGTTTTTCACGTATTACAGGACCCTCACTTTCCCCTTTCAATGCATGGGTATTGTCCAAAAGTTTGGAGACCTTGGCCCTTCGGGTAGATAGACATTGCGCCAATGCTTTGGAATTGGCCACCTATTTGGAAGGTCATGATAAGATTGAATGGGTCAAGTATCCCTTTCTAAAATCGCATCCGCAGTACGAATTGGCCAAAAAGCAGATGAAGGCCGGAGGTTGCGTAGTTGCTTTTGAGGTGAAAGGCGGTCTTGATGCGGGAAGAAAATTCTTTGATAACATAGAACTGTTGTCCCTTTCGGCCAATTTGGGAGATGCCAGGAGCATTGTTACACATCCTGCATCCACCACGCACAGTAAACTGAGCAAGGAAGATCGCGAATCCGTAGGCATTTCAGATGGAATGGTACGGGTTTCGGTAGGGTTGGAGCATATTCAGGACATCATAGCTGATATTGAGCAGGCGTTGGACTAGTCGGTGAAGAGCTATGATTTTTCGGGAGGCGGATTGTTAATTTTCGCTATATTCGTGGGATGCTGTCCAAGAAGACAAAATATGGCCTAAAAGCACTTACCTATCTCGCTTCCGTGGGAACAAAAGAACCTGTTCAAATAGCAGAGATTGCCAAGCACGAGAATATTTCCCAGAAATTTTTGGAAAGTATTTTACTGACCCTCAGACGGAACGGATTCCTCGGTTCAAAAAAAGGAAAAGGGGGAGGCTACTACTTGATAAAAGAACCCAAAGAGATTCCCATGACCGCCGTGATGCGGGTTTTGGAAGGCCCTATTGCCATGGTCCCTTGCGTTAGCTTAAACTTCTACGAGAAATGTGATGACTGCCCGGACGAAATTGAATGCTCCGTCCACAAATTAATGCTACAAGTTAGGGACAGTGCTTTGGAAGTGTATCGGAACAATACCTTGGCCGATTTGATATCCTAAAATATGTATTGGTTTCAGTGAAGATTTTATAACAGATTTGGATGATTTGTTGTAATCTACTAAAACGATAGGCTAAAAGTAATTTTAAGATTCATTTTACTTTTTGTTCCAGAAATTAATTCTATTTTTGAAATTCCTACTAAAACGATAGACATTATATAATATGGCGCTAAATATCAATATAGATCATTATAA